>NZ_JBXAFZ010000001.1:285698-746894 GCF_058793615.1 Niveispirillum sp. GW835-FHT14G11 | reverse complement strand
ATCATGATGCCGTGAGCACTCAGCAAATGGCGGCGTGACTCACGAACTTTTGCCGCCGACAATCCCGGCGCGGTTCAGGAGCCGCCGCCCCACCTTTACTCACAAAATAAACTTCGACAGATCCGTATTCTGCGACAGCCCGTCCAGCTGGGCGCGCACATAGGCCGCGTCCACCGTGATCACCTCCCCACTCTTCTCCGTGGCGGCGAAGCTGATCTCCTCCAGCAGGCGTTCCAGCACGGTGTGCAGGCGCCGCGCACCGATATTCTCCACGGTGCGGTTGATGTCGGCGGCCAGGCGGGCCAGTTCGTCGATGGCGTCGTCGGTGAAGACCAGTTCCACCGCCTCCGTCTTCAACAGCGCCACATATTGCTTGATCAGGCTGCATTCCGGCTCCGTCAGGATGCGGCGGAAATCGGCCTGGGTCAGGGGCTGGAGGTTGACGCGGATGGGCAGGCGGCCCTGCAATTCCGGCAAGAGGTCGCTGGGCTTGGCGATGTGGAAGGCGCCCGACGCGATGAACAGGATATGGTCGGTCTTGACGGGACCATGCTTGGTGGACACCACCGTGCCCTCGATCAGCGGCAGCAGGTCACGCTGCACGCCTTCACGGGACACGTCGCCGCCGCGATGTTCCTGACGGGCACAGATCTTGTCGATCTCGTCCAGGAAGACGATGCCGTTCTGTTCGACGGCATGGATGGCCTCGGCCACCACCTTCTCATTGTCCAGCAGCTTGTCGCTCTCCTCCGCCATCAGCACTTCATGGCTTTCGGAGACGCTCATCTTCCGGGTCTTGGTGCGGCCGCCGCCAAAGGCCTTGCCGAAAATGTCGCCCAGATTGACCATGCCCATCTGCGCGCCCGGCATGCCCGGCACGTCGAAGGTCGGCAGGCCGGCGGCGGCATTGTCGGCCACCTGCACCTCGATCTCTCGGTCGTTCAGGGTGCCTTCGCGCAGCTGCTTGCGGAACTTGGCACGGGTCTCGGCACTGGCCCCCTCCCCCACCAGGGCGTTCAGCACGCGCTCCTCGGCATGCAGTTCGGCCTTGGCCATCACCTCCTGGCGCAGGCGGGTGCGGGTCATGGCGATGGCGGCTTCCACCAGGTCACGGATGATCTGTTCCACGTCGCGGCCGACATAGCCCACTTCGGTGAACTTGGTGGCCTCCACCTTGACGAACGGCGCCTGGGCCAGCTTGGCCAAACGGCGCGCGATCTCCGTCTTGCCCACGCCGGTGGGGCCGATCATCAGGATGTTCTTGGGGTACACTTCCTCGCGCATCTGGCCCGACAGCTGCTGGCGGCGCCAGCGGTTGCGCAAGGCGATGGCGACGGCGCGCTTGGCCTCGTTCTGGCCAACAATATATCGATCCAGTTCCGAAACGATCTCGCGCGGGGAGAAGGCAGTGGCACTCATCACATCTTCTCCAGCGTGACGGAATGGTTGGTATAGACGCAGATGTCGGCGGCGACTTTCATGGCGCGGCGCGCGATCTTTTCGGCATCGAAACTATCGATGTCGACCAGGGCCCTGGCCGCGGCCAGGGCATAGGAGCCGCCGGAACCGATGCCGATGATGCCGTCTTCGGGTTCCAGCACGTCGCCATTGCCGGTGATGACCAGGGACACATCCTTGTCAGCCACCGCCATCAGGGCCTCCAGACGGCGCAGGTACCGGTCGGTGCGCCAGTCCTTGGCCATCTCCACCGCCGCGCGGGTCAACTGGCCCGGATGCTGTTCCAGCTTGGCTTCCAGCCGTTCGAACAGGGCGAAGGCGTCGGCCGTCGCACCGGCGAAGCCGGCCATGACCGAACCGCCGGCCAGACGGCGCACCTTGCGGGCGTTGGACTTCATCACGGTCTGGCCCATCGACACCTGGCCATCGCCGGCGATCACCACCTCACCGCCCTTGCGGACGGACAGGATGGTGGTGCCATGCCACTGGACGGGATCGTGGGGGTTTGGATTGCCGCTCATCAGGCTCACTCAAGGGGGCTTTCGGGAAAGATGACTTGCTATGTGGGGAGGGCCGGGGCGCAGTCAAGCGCGACACCTCATGCCTGTTCCGCCGAGAGACGGTGCCAGCCCTTGCATTTCAATGATTCCCCCTTCTACACTGCGCCACCGTGAAGCCCGCTTTCGCCCATGTCATCGCCATCACCGCCGCGGCCCTGCTGGGTCTGGCCGGGATCGGCTGGATGTTGCTTCCCATCTTGTGGGAGGCGCAATCCCCCGTGCTTGGCCTGCTGATGCTGGCCCTGCTGCTGACCGTCGCGTCGATGTTCGTGCGCCTGCTGGCCTGGTGCCGCGGCCGCGATCTGGACCTGATGGAGGCCAAGGCGGAGAATGGCCGCCTGCTGGCCCTGCTGGACGCATCACCCGACCCCTGGTTCGCGCTGAGCGTGACGGGCGATCTGGCGTTGGCGCCGGGATTTGCCGGCCTGCTGGGGCTGGAACAGGTGCGCCGGCTCGATGATGTCGAACAGGCCCTGGCGCCCAGCGATGCCGCCGCGCTGCACGGGTCCTTCCGGCATCTGGTGGATAGCGGCCAGCCCTTCCAGATCAATGTGCGGCTGGCCGACGGGTCGAAATTCTTCCAGGCCAGCGGCCGGCGGGGCGAGGGGCCGGAGGGGACCTCCCTGCACCTGCTCTGGCTGCGCGACATCACCACCCAGGGTCAGGACCTGCTTCGCCGGCAGGAACTGCACAATATCCAGGCAGCGGAGCTGGAGCGGCTGCGCACGCTGCTGTCGGCCCTTCCCATCCCGCTGTGGCGGCGCGGGGCGTCGCTGGATCTGGACTGGTGCAACGCGGCTTACGCCCATCTGCTGGACAGCACGCCGGAACGCGTGCTGGAGGGCGGGCGGGAACTGCCGGGTGGCGGCCTGTTCGGTGGCCCGCGTGACCTGGCGATGCGGGCGCGCGACGCTGGCGTCGCACAGGGCGAGGAAAGGTTCCTGGTCGTGGATGGCGACCGGCGCCTGTTCCACCTGACGGAGATCCCCCTGCCCCAGGGCGGCATGATCGGCATGGCCGTGGACCGCACCACCGAACGCGGGCTGAAGGACGAGTTGACCCGCCATATCGACGCGCATGGCGAGGTGCTGCACCAGCTGGGCTCCGCCATCGCCATCTATGGCCCCGACATGCGCATCAAGTTCCACAACCATGCCTATGCAAGGCTGTGGGACATGGATACCGGCTGGCTGACGGACGAGCCGACCTATGGCGAGGTGCTGGAGGATCTGCGCGCCCGGCGCAAGCTGACCGAGGAGGCGGACTTCCCGCGCTGGAAGAAGCAGCAGCTGGGCCTGTTCACCTCGCTGATCGAACCCATGGAAGAGCTGATGCATCTGCCCGACGGGCGGACGCTGCGCTCCCTGGTGGTGCCGCACCCGTTCGGCGGGCTGATGTTCGTGGCAGAGGATGTGACCCACACGCTGGCCCTTCAATCCTCCTACAACACGCTGATGGCCGTGCAGCAGGAGACGCTGGACAATCTGGCCGAGGGCGTGGCCGTGTTTGGCGGCGACGGGCGCCTGAAACTATGCAACCCGGCGTTCCAGCGCCTCTGGTCGGTAGGGCCGGATCTGGTGCGGGCAGAGCCGCATGCCACCCGATTGGTCGAATATGTCCGCCCGTTCCTGGACCGGGGCGGCGATTGGGGTCCCGAACGGGAAAGGCTGGTGGGGCAGCTGCTGGAACGCGCCGCCGATGCCGGCATCATGCGCCGGGTCGACGGGTCGGTGCTGCGCTATGCGTTGGTGCCGCTGCCCGACGGGGCGGTGCTGTTCTCCTGCCTGGATGTCAGCGACAGCGACAGGGTGGAGACGGCCCTGCGCTCCTCCAACGAGGCGCTGGAAGCGGCCGACCGGCTGAAGGCGGAATTCATCGCCAACGTGTCGTATCAGCTGCGCACGCCGTTGAACGCCATCATGGGCTTCGCGGAGATCCTGCATAACCAGTATTTCGGGCCGCTGAACACCCGCCAGCAGGAATATGCCAAGGGCGTGCTGGAGGCCAGCCGCCGCCTGCTGTCGCTGGTCAACGACATCCTGGACCTGGCCACCATCGAGGCCGGGTTCATGGTGCTGGAACATGAACGGTTCGACATTCCCCAGCTGCTGCATTCCGTGGCAGGATTGACCCGCGACTGGGCCCGCAAGCAGGGACTGGACCTGCGGGTGGAGGTGGCGGAACATACCGGCGCCATGGAAGGCGACGAGAAGCGGCTGAAGCAGGCCTTGTTCAACCTGGTATCCAACGCCATCAAGTTCACCCCGGCCGGCGGGCGCATCACCCTGTCGGCGGAACGCCGTGGCGACCGGGTGGTGCTGGCCGTCAGCGATACCGGCCTGGGCATCGCCAGTGACGAGCAGAACCGCGTGTTCGAACGGTTCGAGCGCGGTTCCGCCGGAGCGGCGGGATCGTCGGGTGCCGGCCTGGGCCTGTCGCTGGTCAAGAGCTTCATCGAACTGCATGGCGGCACCGTGGAGATCGACAGCGACGGGCAGACCGGCAGCACCATCCGGTGCTGCCTGCCCGCGGCACTGAGCACGCCTTAGTCAAGCGTTCCCTCAGGCGCCGGGCGCCGCCATCCGGCGGCTTGGCTCACGCCGCACGTGCGGCGGGCCGGCGGTCGCCGGCCTTCGGGGCCATGACATGGCCCCGGCTCAATCCCAGCCCAGCAGCGACCGATGCGCGCCGACACCGGCCAGGGTGCCGGACGCGGCGGCCAGGGGTGCGCTGTGCATGCCCATGGTGGCGTCGCCGGCGGCATAGATGCCGGGCACGCTGGTCTGCTTGAACGCATCGACGCGCAGGGTCGGGCCGCTGTGCCCTTCCTCGAACGCGCAGCCCAGCAGCTGGGCCAGCGGGCTGGCCATGCTGGTCTGCGGCGCGACGAACAGGGCGGCCAGGGGCAGCACCCTTCCATCGGCCAACCGCACCGCCGACAGATCCGGCGCCGCGCCAAGCAGTTCAATGATGGGCGTGACCTCCACCGTCACGCCGCGCGTGGCCAGCTGTGCGGCCAGCTCCGGCTCCGGCGCGTCGTGACCTTGGGTAAAAAGGGTCGTGGGGCCCCAGTCGGCGATCAGCAGCGCCTTCTGGTCGGCCCCGGCCTGCGTGGCCAGGACGCCCAGCGGCCGGTCCGCCACCTCATACCCATGGCAATAGGGGCAATGCAGGGCGCTGACGCCCCAGCGTTCCGCCAGACCCGGCAGGGGCGGCAGTTCATCGCGCACACCCGTGGCCAGGATCAGGCGGCGGCCGCGGTGGACGGCGCCGGACCGCAAGGCGATCGTGAACCGGTCCACCTGTCCCTCGGCACTTTCCGCGATATCATCGGCGAAACTGACCGTGGGGTAGGCAGCAAGCTGGCGGCGACCCAGTGCCATGATCTCCGCCGGGGGCACCCCATCTTGTCCCAGAAAATTGTGGGAGTGGGCAGCGAAGCGGTTTCGCGGGCTGCCAGCATCGACCAGCAACACCCGTCGGCGGGCGCGGGCCAGCGGCAATGCCGCCGAAAGGCCGGCGAAGCTGCCGCCGATGATGATCACGTCGTGAAGCATGAAGGGCTCCTTCCAAGCAAACCAGTTTCATGTAACTTGATAAATTACATGAAACACACATCGCGACGTTTCGCAACTCCGCTTGTTACGTGACCCCGTCTGGGCTATCTGAGAAGCCATGCGCCACGACAGCCGCCTTTCCCGCATGTTGCATGCCCTGGTCCATATGGACCGGCTGGCGGGGGCAGCCACGTCGGAGATGCTGGCCCAGATGCTGAACACCAACCCCGTGGTCGTGCGGCGGACCATGGGCGGCCTGCGCCGACACGGGCTGGTCCGATCGGAAAAGGGCCATGGCGGCGGCTGGGTGCTGGCGCGGCCGCTGGACGCGATCAGTCTGCTGGACATCTATCGCGCCCTGGACGAGCCGCAGCTGTTCGCGCTGGGCCCCTCTGTCGATAATCCCGACTGTCTGGTGGAGCAGGCGGTCAATGGCGCACTGGACATGGCGCTGGCAGAGGCCCGGTCCGTGCTGCTGGCCCATCTGGAACGGGTGACGCTGGGCGACCTGGGCCGGCAGTTCGCGGAGAAGCTGGGCGCCGGCCGGCTGCCACGGTCGCTGGAGCCCTAAAGCGCGGGCCGGCGGTTGCCCTGATCGCGGATGGAACCCATGTCCCGGCTTCCATTGCCCGGCCGGGCCGCGGATGCTACCTGCTGCCTATCCCCTACCCTGCGAAAGCCCCCGGATTGTCCCGCCCCCTGTCCCCACATCCTGATGATGGCGCACGCGCGATGGGCGTGGTGGGGGCACCATGAGCGGACGCCGACCCAAGCTGCCGACAGCGGACGAGCTGGCGCTGTGGCATATGGTGGTCCGCGACGCGGCCCCCCTGGTATCCAAGCACCGCAAGGCGGCGGCGGCGAAGAAGGTTCCCCTCCCCGCCCCCGTCCCACAGGCGCCCATGCCGGTGCCACGGGTCACGGAAGCGGCACCCGCCATCAAGGCACCGGCGGAGCGTCTGGCCGAAATGCTACGCACCGTACCGCTGGCGGAGAAGGCGCGGGTCAGCGTGCAACTGGCCCCCTCCCCCCTGGGCCGGGTGGCCGGGGTGGACAAGCGCACGGACGAGAAGGTGCGCAAGGGGCGCATGGGCATCGACGGGCGCGTCGACCTGCACGGCATGACCCAGAGCGAAGCGCACGACGCCCTGATCGGCTTCATCCGCCGGTCCCATGCCGCCGGGCGGCGCATGGTGCTGGTGATCACCGGCAAGGGCCAGATGCCACGCGGAGAGGGGGTGCTGCGCCTGTCCGTACCGCGCTGGCTGCGCGAGGCGGAGGTGGGGCGGCTGGTGCTGTCGGTGCATCAGGCGCAGCCCCAGCATGGCGGCGGCGGGGCCTATTATGTGCTGCTGAAGCGGCGCAGAGGGGATTAGGGTCTGCCAGGGGGCGATGGAGGAGCGTTACCGCCTCATCTCAAGAGACGGTAGTCCACACCACTCACGCCGCCCGACCGGTAACCGCACGTTCCACCCCGCTGGCCACCGACTGCCAGCAGACCTCCGCCAGGGCCTTGCGCGACCCCACTGTGTCCAGCGACTGGGCCGCGTGGAACTCCACGGTCACGGACAGCTTCCCCGCCCGGATCATCCGCCAGAGATGCGGCGGCAGTTCCATGTCGCCGTACCAAGCATAGAGCTGGCGCCAGACATGACCCAGGGGAATGCCGTCCAGATGGGTGGCAGTGACGCTGACCGGCTGCACGATCAGCGGCTTCTCCGCGATGCGGGTCGATGCAACGGCGAACAGGGCCGTCTTGAAGGGCAGGGTGCGGTTGCCGTCGCTGCTGGTGCCCTCCGGGAACAGCACCAGATTGTCGCCGGACTGGAGACGGCCCTGGATCGTGTCACGCTGTTCATCAGCCTTGTGGCGGGCCGTGCGATCCACGAACACGGTGCGTTGCAGGCGCGCCAGCAGACCGAACACCGGCCAGCCATCGACCTCCGACTTGGCAATGAAGCTGGCCGGCAGGACAGAGCTGAGGACGGGGATGTCGAGATAGGAGGAATGGTTGGCGATGAACAGCACCGACCTTTCATGGGCCGGCGCGCCCTTTACCACCACCTCCAGCCCCAGGATGCGGCAGCAGATCCGGTGATAAAAGCGGGGAAAGCGGGCCGCGCCGTTGCGCGGCGACAGGCGCAGCAAGACGACCTGCACGGGGATCAAGGCCAGGGTGAACAGCGCATAGACCGTCAACCGTGACAATCCCAGCAGCGTCGAGCCGATATCCATTCCTACCCGCCCGCCATCATGGTTGCTGGGATCAGATCAGCGACGAGCCCCGGCGCTCGTAATGGCGCAGGTACTTGTCGGTGATCATGTCGGTCTTCACGACAATGGAAACATCAGTGGTGTTGAACTGATGGTCGACCACCGCGCCCTCGCCCACGAAGCCACCGACGCGCAGATAGCCCTTGATCAGGGCCGGCACCTCATTGATGCCGCGGCGAGGATCGATATCATGCTCGTCCATCATCGCCATTTCGACATAGCGATGCGGCAGCGCCACGGGGCGCAGCGCCGGCGGCGCCAGATGATGGTAGTAAAGGTAGGAAAGCGGCAGGGCCAGGGCCTTGGGATCGATGCCCGGCAGGCTGGCGCAGCCGAACATCAGCTTGATGTCGTAATGCGCGGAATAGGCGGCGATGCCCCGCCACAGCAACTGCATGGTGCCGCGGCTGCGATAGGCCAGATCCACGCAGGACCGGCCCAACTCCAGCACCTCGCCCGGATATTCCTCGATCCGGGAGATATCGTATTCGTCGGACGAATAAAAGGAACCGGCGCGGGCCGCCGTCGCCCGGCGGATCAGGCGGTAGGTGCCCACGACCGCATCAGTGCCATCACCCAGGCTGCGGTCGATGACCAGCAGATGGTCGCACAGCCCATCAAACATGTCGAAGTCGCGCCGCTGGGCCGCCATCTCGGGCGAGGGCTTGGCCGCCATCTCCTCATAGAAGACGCGGTAGCGCAGGCGCTGGGCTGCGGCGACCTCGGCGGCGGTATCCGCCAGACGAACCTCAAGATTGCCGGAACGCAGTTCACCGGAAATCAGGGCTTCGGTGGAAATGATGTCAGCCATGCTCTCACATATTCTGGGTAGCCGGCACGGGGGAACGCCCGCAACCATCCCCGTCCCCTGTCCCGTCTTTCACGGGTGCATCGGGCGTGACGGTCGCCGCCTTCGACCATTGGCATAACACGAACTGCTGCAGGCGGGTCAACCCACTGTGTCACAATGCGCGGGTGGATCACGAAAGTTTCATGCCCTTGTCCCGCAACTTTCAAAGACCTAACGGGTCTGCGGGTAGGTGCGAAGCGGTGCCATGCGCAAATCACATTGGTTGAGGGGGCGAAAACGGCGAACCCGGAACGAGAAAGGGGCGACCCGTGGGCCGCCCCCTGTCCCCTCAACCCTGCCCGCCCGAGGCGGGAGAGAAACTTACTCGTCCTCGCCAGCGCGGCGGGCGCGGGTACCCAGACCGATCTGCTTGGCCAGACGCGAACGCTGCTTGGCATAATTCGGCGCGACCATCGGATAGTCCGGCGGCAGGCCCCAACGCTCGCGATATTCTTCCGGCGACATGTTGTATGCCGTCTTCAGATGGCGCTTCAGCATTTTCAGCTTCTTGCCATCTTCCAGGCAGACAATATATTCCGGCGTGACTGACTTCTTGATGGCGACGGCCGGCTGCGGCTTCTCGCTCTGCACCACCGGCTCCGTGCCGATGTTGGCCAATGTGCGGTAAACCTGTTCAATCAGCGACGCAAGATCGTTGATTGCCACTGTATTGTTGGAAACATGGGCCGCGACGATTTCGGTCGTGAGAGACAAAAGTTCGGGCGAGGAGGATGCGTTGGTCATGTATCATTGCTCCAACCAAAAAACTCGATCGTGATATAAGTCGTATTTCAACATCATGCAATATCGATTTGGCACGACACCAAAGGAATCGATCATCGTGACAAACATACCAGACCAGTTCCTCGACATAACCTCTCTTGTCTGTCCCATGACATTCGTGCGTACGAAACTTGCCGTGGAACGGATGCATTCCGGGCAAACCATTGAAGTCAGGATGAATTTTGGCGAACCATCACGCAATGTTCCGGCTTCCCTGCGGGAACACGGCTATATGGTTGCCGATCCGCAACCGGAGAATCCCGCGAGTCCGGAAGGGGTTCAGCGGCTTTTGGTCAAGAAGCCTTAACCATTCCGGACTAGGCCAGATCAGTCACCATGACGTGTGCGTCAATCGATTGCTCACGATGTCGATAATAACCGCGCCGTCTTCCGGCATTCGTGAAGCCGGCGGAAGCATAGACTCGGACCGCCGCTGTATTTGTGACAGCGACTTCTAAGAAGACCCGGACCACGCCCACCATCGCCAGACGCGCCAGCCCGTGACGCAGCAGGGCACCGCCCAACCCGCGGCTGCGCGCTGCCGGGTCGGTGCCCAGGGTCAGCAACTCCCCCTCATCCAGCACATGGCGCCAGAGCGACAGGGCCACGGGCTCTCCGCCCAAGGTCAGGATGAAGCCCTCGACACCGGGTGCGGCCAGCAGCGACGCGAAGGCGCCTTCGTCCCAGGCGGGGCCGGACAGGGCTGGATCGGCGAAGGCCCGCGCATGCAGAGCGGCCAGCACGCCGGCATGGGCCAGACCGGCAGGGACGATGTCGACCGTGTCCAGCATGCGCGTTACCCCTGCTTCGGCAGGGTGACGTCGGGCGGGCGCAGATAGAAGGGATCGGCGACGCGCGCCGCGATGCTCGCCGCATCCTGCGCGGCCGCGATGCGGGCCACGGCCAGAGCTTCGGCCGCACCCGTGGTCTCCACCACCCGCACATCCCCCGCCCAGGCACCCAAAGCCGCGGCCGCGCGCGCCGCCGCATCACCCACGATCAGCAGGGGACCGGGGGGCAGATGCGCCGCCGCATAGGCTGGCAGGTCGGGCGGCAGCACATCCGCCGGTTCCCCCAGTAACGTCAGGTCGGCGGCGAAGGGCTGCACGAACAGGTCGTCACGCCGGCTCTCGATTGCCGCCAGCAGAGTGCGGCCGGCGCGCATCTGCGCATCCAGACCCGCCGCCGCGGCCTCCAGCGTCGTCACGCCGACCAGGGGACAGCCTGCGGCCAACGCGAAGCCGCGCGCCGCGGCCAAGCCCACACGCAGACCGGTGAAGGTGCCCGGCCCGACCGTGACGCCGATGCGCGACAGTTGGGCAAACGTGATCCCGGCCTCTTCCAAAGCGGCCTGCACCATGGGCACCAGCTTCTCCGCCAGGCCGCGCTGCATGGTCTCCGCCATGACAGCCAATGTCCGGCCAGAACCCGCTTCCCATACGGCGACGGCACAGGCGCTTGTCGCCGTATCCAGCCCCAGCGTGATCATTGGCACATTCCGTTCCGCTTCATGTTCGCTCAATCGCGGGATGCCGCCATCCGGCGCCTTGGGCACACGTGACCATATGGTCAAGGGCTGCCAGCTCCCAACAGCAACGACAAGGGCCACCCATGCGGCTCGTGGCCATTGCTCTGCCGGCCTTCGATGTCGATCCCGACCTTCGCTATGCCACGGCCGACAATCTGACGGGAAGGCCGATCTTCGCGGGGCCAGAACATCTGTCCCCCACCACCCGCTTTGACGCTCCCTCCTCCACCCTGGCGCGGGAGAGGAGGTTCGGGGTGAGGATGGGAGAGATATAGGAATTATAGCCTTTGGCGGGGAAGGCGGAATTGGGGAGGGGCGGGGTGGGCGATTCCGGGTTGGGGTGGGGGGCCTGGGGCGGGGTGGGCTCTTGGGGAGAGGGCGGAAGCTTGTATGGGCGTTAAGTCGGAAATGGGAATTTTGTCGTTGACGATTGCGATCCTATATGTGAGTTAAATTCCTATTGGTGTTCGGGAGTGACGTCACATGGGAAGTCTATCTCAAGGGGCAGCGGTCGTGCCGCGGGATGTGCGGGAGCGCAGTATCTGGGTGCAGGGGCGGCTGCGGTTGCATGCCACCTCCTTCGCGGCCATCGGCCGCCGGCTGGGTATCTCCGCCCGCGCGGTCGGGCAGGCCATGTATGCCCCCAATCTGCGCGCCGAGGCTGCCATCGCCGCGGCCATCGGGCTGGAGCCGCGCCAGCTGTTCGCTGAACGCTATGGCAGCGATGGCGGCCGGCTGCATGCCATCCGGCCGGCCCGCACCCCCGGCCGCGACGGGGGTGGGGCATGACGGGGCAAGCCGGCGAGACCGGCATGGTCAGGCGGCGGCGCTCGCTGCTGGACGGGGGGACGGAGCCGGTCACCATGGTCGATGCAAAGCTGCTGGCCCGCGTGCTGAAGGTCACCGAACGCGCCGTGCGCATGCGGGCCACCCATGAGAAATGGCCCAGCGCCACCAAGCCCGTCCGTGGCGGAAGGGCCAAATGCTTCCCCCTGGCCCGGCTGCCCGCCGCCATCCGCGAGGCCGTGCTGTGCCACCATCTGGACGAGCAACGCCGGTGCGACCGGGCCGAGACGACCGCCCGACGGGGCGGCGGGGCCGGGATGGGGGCAGAGAAGCGGGCGGGGAAGCCGGCGTTGGGCGGTGATGGGCCCTGCCCCGCCCTGCCGGCGGGAACCGGTCTCAGCCCCGCCTTGCCGGCGGGAACCGGTCTCAGCCCCGCCTTGCCGGCGGGGCGGGGGGCGGCGGTGCTGCTGCCGGGGCAGATGGCCGACTGGCGGCGGCGCTGCATGCAGGCCCGCGCCGCCATCCTGGTCCAGGCCCGCGCCATGGCGGTCGAGGGCGGGGTGAACGCCGCGCTGCGCGTGCTGGCCGACCAGGCCCAGGCCGGCACCCTGCCTGAGGCGCTGGCGCAGCTGGTGCCGCTGGCCAATGCCAGGGCGGGGCGGGCCAAGGGGCAGGCGGGGGCCAAGGGCGCGCGCACGCTGTCGGTGCCGACCCTGAAACGCTGGTGGGGGCAGTGGCGGCGCGGCGGGTTTTCGGCCCAGGCGCTGGCGCCCTGCGATGTTGCCACCGGGCCCGGCATTCCCGCCTGGGGGCCGGCCCTGCTGGCCGCATACCGGCTGCCGTCCAAACCGTCGGTGCCCGATGCCATCGCCCGGCTGGTGCTGCCCGATGGCGTGGTGGCGCCCAGCGAGGGCCAGGCGCGGCGGTTTCTGGCCGGGTTGCCGGCGGTGGAGCGCAACAAGGGCCGCCTGGGACCGGCGGCGCTGAAATCCATCCGGCCCTTCGTGCGGCGCGGGACCGACGGGCTGGAGCCGCTGGACATCGTCATCGCCGACGGGTTCACGGCCAAGCATGACGTGGCCCACCCCATCCATGGCAGGCCGTTCGCCCCGGAACTGACGGTGGTGCGCTGTGTCGCCACGCGCCGGGTGATCGGCTGGTCGGCCGGCCTGTCGGAAAGCACCTGGACCGTCATGGATGCCTATGCCGACGCGGCGCGCAAGGCCGGGCTGTGGGCCATCGCCTATACCGACAATGGCGCCGGTTTCCGCTCCAGGCTGAATACCGGGGAGCTGGCGGGGTTGCAGGGGCGGCTGGGCGCCACCCATGAGCTGGGCCGGCCCGGCAACCCGCAGGCGCGCGGGCAGATCGAGAAGGGCTGGGACCGGCTGTTCATCCGCCCGGCCAAGGCGCTGCCCAGCTTTCGCGGGGCCGACATGGATGCAGAGGCGCGACGGCGCATCACCCGGCGCATTGAGCAGGATATCAAGCGCGACGGCGCCTCGGGCCTGTTGCAGGAATGGGGGGAGTTCCTGCGCTGGGCCGCGGCCTGCGTGGCCGCCTATAACGCCGCGCCGCATACCGGCCTGGCGCGGGTGCGCGACGAGGCCACGGGCAAGCGCCGGCACCTGTCGCCCGACGAGGCCTGGCAGGCGCATCTGGACAAGGGCTGGACGCCGGTGCGGCTGGCGCCGGCGGAGGCCGAGGACCTGTTCCGCCCGCATCTGGTGCGCCGGGTGCGACGGGGCGAGGTGGCGTTGTTCAACAATGCCTATTTCCATGCCGAGCTGGAAAACCACCATGGCGAAGAGGTGCAGGTGGGCTTCGACATCCATGACCCGGCGCGGGTGTGGGTGCGCAGCCTGTCGGGCGTGCTGATCGCCGTGGCCGAGGCCGGGGGCAATGTCCGGCCCTATTTCGACCGGCTGCGGGTGGAGCGCGCCAAGCGCCGCCTGCGGCCTGTGGAGGCCAGGCGGGCGGAGATCCTGGCCGAGATGGGCGATGCCGGGGACGACAGGCCGCTGATCGAGGGGGTGGTGGCGGGGCCGGCGGTTCCGGAAGCGGCGGTTCCGGAAGGGGAGCGCCCGGCCTTCTTCGCCAGCGACCTGGCCATGTATGGCTGGTGTGCCGCCCATCCCGAGGCGGTGACGGCGCATGATCGGGCCTATCTGGCCGCGGCGGCATCCGGCGATGCCCGCCTGGCCCGCGCCTTCCAGGACCATGACCGGCGGCATGGCACGGATCTGTCGGACCGGTTGATCGGGACCGGTTGAGGACCGCTTTGCCGCCTTGTCGCGGTTCCGCTTTGCCGTCTCCGTCTTCCATCGCCTGTACGCTCTTTTCGCCTTCCCGCTTTTTTTTCGCCTTCCCGGCGCAGGCCGGGACCCAGGGGCCCCAGGATCAACCCTTTCCGCCACGTCGCTGGGAGCAGGTTGAGGGGTCGGGCTTGTGATCCTGGGTCCCGGCCTTCGCCGGGAAGGCGAAAAAAAGCGGGAGGCGAGGAGCGATGGAAGAGGAACGCGAAAAAGGCGGGGGCGGGGGGCAGCGAGATGCCACCCCTGCCCCCCTGAACACCCCACAACATCCACCCATGCAGGAGCGGCTTATGAAGCCCGTCTTTGCCACCACATCCAATTCCATCGCCTTTGACGAGGCCGTGCGAGCCCTGGCCCGGCGGGGGGCGCGGGAGGCGTCCTGGCTGTTGCTGTGCGGGCCGGCGGGGCATGGCAAGACCGCGCTGGCCCGCCATTACGCCGCCGATGAGGGGGGCGTGTATCTGCGCGCCAAGGCGCACTGGACCCCGGCCTCGCTGCTGGCCGAGCTGGCGGCGGGGCTGGGCCAGGTGCCCGAGCGCGGCAATGCCGCCAATTTCGAGCTGGCGGCCCGCGCGCTGGCCACATCGGCCCGGCCGCTGGTGGTGGATGAGATCGACCATGTGCTGGGCCGGCGCGACACGCTGGAGAGCTTGCGCGACCTGTCGGACGTGACCGGGGCCGGCATCATCGTGGTGGGGATGGAGGAGGCGGAGCGCCGCCTGAAACGCTTCCCCCAGGTCTATAGCCGCATCAGCCAGGTGGTGCGCACCCGCGCCCAGGACCGCGATTTCGTGGCCGGCATCCTGGCCGACCTGTGCGAGGTGCCGGTGGGCGACGGCGTGGCCGAGGTGGTGCTGGCCCGCACCGGCGGCCATCTGCGCGAGATCCTGGATGCCGTCGCCATGATCGAGGCCATCGGCCGCCGCCAGGGCGACAAGCCGCTGGTGACCGAGGCCATGGCCAAGGCCGCGCCGCTGACCGGGGGCCGCGCCGTGCGGCCGGGGCGGTGAGAAATGGCGGGGGCCGACCTTTCCCTGAAGGAGCAGGAGCGGCTGCGCCGGCGCGACAGCCTGCCCGTGCTGCCGGAAAGCTATGAACCGCTGCTGCGGATGGTGGGGCTGGCGCGCACCCTGGCCTTCATCCGCCGGTACGGGGGCACGGACGCCCGCTTCCCCGCCCATCCGGGGCCGGACCATGAGATGGTGCGGATATTGGGTCGGCGCGGCGTGGCGGCATTGCGCGCCGACTATGGGGCGCTGGACCTGCACTGGCCGGCAGCGTCGGACTATCTGGCCCTGCTGGACGCCCGCGCGCTGCGCATCAAGGGCTGGTCGGTCAGGGATATCGCCCGCAAGCTTTACCGCGATCCCAAGACCATCGAGCGGTACCTGAAGGGCGTGCGGGTGACGGGGGTGCGGCGGGGCAAGGGCAAGAAGGCGGTGGCGCCGCTGCCGTTGTTTGAGTGGGGGCGGTGAGGGTCAGGTGGGGAGCTTTATCGCCGGGGGAACCAACGGGTTAGTGGATTGGGCGATGATCACCGGCCAACCCATAGAGAAAATCTCGACCCCTTCGACAAATACATCGACGGTCAGTGTGCCGTTTGCCTTAAAGAACGCCGGCGCCCAGCGGTTGGTGATGAACTCGACTGCCATATCGGTACTAGCCGGGCCTCGGCTTTCGGCTTCCTGTCGGGGGTGAAGCGTGACGTCAAAGGGGTCATTTTCCAATGTGTCACCCTTGGCCACGATCCTGATCGTTTCCGGAGCAGGTGTTGTCGGATAGGTGACCCAAACACCCAGGAATATTTGGGGCAGAGCGGAAGGCGCAGTACCATTCACCTTCACCCCTTGCATGTGAATTCCCACAAGTGTGGGCCGTTCGTCCTGTTCAGTACGAATATCGTCACAGAAGACTGCATGGACGGCAAATCCCTCACGCATGTTCAGGAACCTTCACTGGATTGACGCTCCAGAAGGGACGATGGCTGAACGCATGGCCAACTATCGGCTGTTCACTGGCATCCAATGGCGTGACGCGCCCTTCCCCCGCCCCAATCCTGATCCGCCGCCAATAATTCCCCCCCTCCGCCGGCTGCCGCGACGGCAGCGACACGCGCACGGGACGGTCCAGCGCATAGGCCAGGTCGGCCAGGGTCTCCAGCGTCATGTTGGTGTCGCCGGACAGTTTGCGGGACACGAAGGATTTCTGCTTGCCCAGGGTGCGGGCGATGTCGGCCTGGGTCAGGCCGCGGCGCTCATGCTCCTCGTCCAGCGCCTGATTCAGGGCGTGGGCGATCTCGCCCAGCATCCGGACATAGGTCTGGCGGCGCTTGTCGATCTTCGACTTAAAGGACATCTCTCAAGGCTCCACCGGCGAGGAATTTCGGTTCGTCAAGGTCAAGGCTGTTCCGGACATTCTTCGCCTCCTCGATATAGGGTGTGTATCTGGACGCTGGAACCAGCGTGGACCGCAGGGCGCCGTTCACAGCGATGAAGGTGCTTTTGGCGGCAAACCATCCGAAAATCCGCACGTCGATGGTCTTCAACTCCCATACGGCATGGACCTGTGGCTCCAGATTCCTGGCTCCCTGACCATAAACAATCGGCTTGCCCGTCACGAATTCCCAGAACAGCCGATCCACCTGTTCCTCGGGCGTTAGAGAGCCGCGATCCTTCCCCAGCGTCGGCAGCACATCCGAAAACCAAGTTAGAAAGCCGCCCGTGCAGTAGAGCAAACGCTCTACCTGCTCGTCCCGTTCCAGCTCCGGTTCGTAGGGGTGCAGAACGTTCTGCCTTTCCAACATGGCAAGTGTTGCCATTTAAGTCAACGCCTCCCACCGGTTCTCAGCCATGCCGGCACCGGCGCCGGCGGCCATGCGCTGATTTCCTGTCCGGTGGAGCGTCATCTTTCCCCTGTGCGGGCGACGTCGGATCAATACCAGATAGCGCTGATTACCTATCAGAAACACACGCATCGGTCGATAGCCGGAAGCCCCTCCCCCACCCCCCTTGATCCCCCCTTCCCCCGCTTCGATCCCACGCCGGACGGAATTTAAACCTAAAAAATCCCCGCGCCCGTCGGGGGAGCGAACCGGCTGTCTTCCTGGCACCTTCCATCCACCGGACGAGACGCCCGGACCGGACCCGGACTGCCAGTTGAGGAGATTGTTCCTATGGCCCGATATCGGGTGGATGAACGGGGCCGGCGGACGCTGCTGCAGGCCACGCAGGGCCCGTTCCAGGCCGGTTGGCCGGGGGCGGACCCGTCCCCGGTCGCCCTGCACCAGAGCCCCCCTACCCCAACCCCAAGCCCCGCGCCCGTCGTGCCGGGGACGCCAAGCTGAGGAGAGCTGATCCATGGCCGTTCCTTACAAGTGGGACACGAAGGTCGTGTTCCTGACCGCCGAAACCACCAAGGGCACCGCCGCCACGCTGGCCGCCACCGATGCGCTGATCACCATGAACGGCGCCATCACGCCCATGGATGGCGGCGAGGTGGAGCTGGCCCTGGATGGCCGCCAGGCCGCCGCGCGCGAGGCCTATACCACCAACCTGCACCAGTCGGTGGCGTTCGAGGTGCCGCTGTGCCCGCCCACGGCTGCCGCCGTTTCCCCGCACTGGGGCACGGCCGCCCGGCTGATGAGCCTGGACGAGACCATCGTCGCCACCACCCGCGTGGAATATACCCCCACCCTGACCGGCCAGGAGAGCTTCACCTGCCGTTTCTATCGTGACGGGGAACTGCGCGTGCTGGCCGGCCTGATGGGTGGGGGTTCCATCCGCCTGCCCAACGGCCAGGTGCCGATCCTGTCGGTGCAGGGCAAGGGCGCCTATGCCGCCCCGTCGGCGGCCAGCGCCCCGCCGGAGGTGCCGAACTATTCCACCTACCGCGCGCCCTCGGTGATCAGCGACGAATATACGCCGATCGTGAAGCTGGGCGGTGTGGATATCGCGTTCGAAAGCCTGGAGATCGACCTGGGCAACGCCGCCACCTTCTCCAACCGCCCGAACTATTCCGGGGCGGAGGTCAATACGTTCAACCCCACCGGCACCCTGACCTTCCTGGCCCCGGCGCTGGGCACGTTGAATATCGAGGCCATGCTGGATGCCAAGGTCGCGTTCCAGCTGGTGCATTACACCGCCGCCGGCACCCAGGTCGGCTTCACGGCCGATGCGGTGCAGGTGGGCCGCGTCAGCCACCAGGACCTGAACGGCAATGTCGCCTTCTCCGTCCCGGTGCGCTTCACGCGGCCCGCGGCCGGCGGTGCGGCCTTCAAGTTGTGGTCCGGTACGGCGCCGGTTTGATGTGTGCCCGTCTGATTTGTTCCCTCAGGCGCCGGGCGGGCGCATCCGCGCCCTTGGCTTACGCGCCACGTGGCGCGGGCCGGCAGTCGCCGGCCTGATTTGTGGCTGAGGGGGACCGGGGCGGCTAGCCCCGGTTTCCCCCGGCTTTCTCTCTCTTCCCTCACCCTCTCATCGCCTCCCCGGCGACAAGCCGGGGCCCAGGTTCACAAGCCCGACATCGCCGCCTGCTCCCGATATCGCGTGGAGGGCGGGGGTGCCTTTGGCCCCTGGGTCCCGGCTTTCGCCGGGAAGGCGAGAGAAGAGGCGGGGAGGGAGGTGAGAAGTTTTTCACCCACGTCACCCCATCCATTCCGACCCATCCATTCCGCGAGAGGTTTTCCCCATGGGCCTGATCCTTGCCCCCCGTCATTACGAATGGCCGGTGCATGTGCCGGTTCCCAACCCGTCGATCCCCGGCCAGTTCGAGACCCGCCGCCTGCTGGCGCGGTTCCAGCCGCTGCCCAATTCGGAGGAGGAGGAGCTGCTGACCGGTCTGGCCCGCGCCGGACGTCAGCGCGACCAGCGGCGCGAGCGGCTGCGCCTGACCTTGAAGGACCTGTCCGGCCTGACCGACCGCAGCGGCGACGAGATCGGCTTTGACGAGGGCGTGCTGGACCAGGTGCTGGACGATGCCCGCCTGGTGGCGGCGCTCGACAAGGCCTACATGGCATCGGTCGCCGGGGTGGAGCCGGGCAAGCCGGCCGCCGTCAAGGAAGGCTATGTCCTTGACCAGACCAACAGTTTCCGCTTCCCCATCGAGGTGGAGCTGCCCGATGCCGGCCGTCCCGGCCGCACCGTGACCCACCGCCTGATGGGCACGTTCAAGGAGCTGGGCCTGTCGGCGGCGGTCAGCAGCCGCGACCTGGCGGGCGACGCCACCATCGATGTCCAGGGCTTCCAGACGCCCGACGGCAAGCCGGTGCCGTGGGAACAGGCGAAATCCGTCGCCCTGGACGATCCGGCCATCACCAACGCCATCCTGGTGGCCTATCAGCGCGGCCTGGATGGTGTGGCGGTGCAGGCGAGGCGCGAAAAAAACTGAGTGAGGCCGCCCGGTTCTGGGGCCGGCGGCGCCATGGCGTCGCCGCCCCCCGGGTCGATGACGAACTGCTGGCCGACCTGACCCGGTCGGGCATGCCGCCGGATGTGGCGGCGCGGTTCGCCGACGATCTCCGGACGGCCGCTCCGGCGGCAATGGCCGCGGACATCTGCCCTGTCCGCCCCGATTGCTGGGAAATCGTCATGGCGTGGCGCGTGGTCGCCACGCAATGGCGTGTCGCCGCCCTGGGTGGAATGGGGGGCGGCGTCGCGTGGCTGGGCCTGGACTATGCAGGTGCGGCCGCCGGGTTGGCGGGGATGGAAATCCCCGCCAGTCCCGATCTCTGGTGGGGCCTGCGCGTCATGGAGGCCGCGGCCAAGGAGGAGCTGAACCGATGAGCGGTCCCAACAATATTACTATCCAGGTGGATGTCTCCGGCGCCCTGACGAGCATCCAGGGCACGGATGCCGCCCTGAAGGCCCTGGGCGTCACCGCCCAGGGCGTGGCGCAGCAGATCCAGGCCATGGCTGCCGCCAGCGGCGGTATCCAGGCCTGCACCCAGGCCGCGCGCGACAGCGCCGCCGGTCTGGCGGAACTGAATGCCGGCGTGGAGACGCTGAACAACCGCCTGGCCACGCTGGGCGAGGGTGACTCGGTCTTCGAGTCCATCCTGTCAGGGGGGGCGGACGTCGTCGGCATCCTGGCCGATATGGAAAACGCCCTGAAAGCCGTGGGCAAGGGCGCCGGCGCGCTGGGCGGGCTGGTCGCCCCGTTGCAGGCGACGACGGCCGCCACCACCGCCGCCACCACCGCAACGCGCGTCCTGGCCGTGGCCCAGGCCGCATTGCCGATCCTGGCCATCGCCACCGCCGTCGCAGCACTGGGGGTCGGGCTCTATGAACTGATCAAGGGCAGCCAGGAGAATACCCGCGCCTTCAAGAGCATGGACGAGGCCCTGCGCGCCATGGAGCCCACGCTGGGCCGCGCCGGCGACGGCATCGACCAGTTCATGAACCGCATCGCCGCCGCGACGGAAGCCCGCCGGACCCTGATGAAGGGCGGCCTGACCGACGTCATCGCCACCGGGGAACAGGAACTGGCCGCGCAGAAGCAGGCCATCGAGGCCCTGTTCGCGAAGGTCTATGGCGGCGCGTTGAATTCCCGTCACCAGCCGCCACCGGATGCCGGCCTGACCGCGTTCCGCCAGTTCCAGAAGGATGGCGATGTCGAGGCGCTTTACGCGGCCCTGTCCAGGGCCGGCGGCAAGGCCAAGGAGGTGCTGGATGCCGTCGTGACCATCGATGGCCAGTCCAAGAAAATGAGCACTATCGGCAACGAAGCCGCCGAGACGCGCGAGAAGGTCGGCGGCGCCTATGAAAAACTCAACCTGCTGAACGGCGCCATGACGGGTGAGGCCGCGCTGAAGCAGACGAGCGCGTGGAATGACGCGACCGAGGCACTGGACGCCTACGGCCAGACCCAGGACCCGATCCGCACCGCCGCCGTCGCGCAGGCGGCCGCCCTGGAGAAGGTGGCCGACGCGCTGGAGAAACAGGCCAAGGCGTCGGGCGACGGCGCGCAAATGTCGCTGGCCGCGCAGACGGCGGCGGAATTGCGCACGCGCGCCAATGACGGCCTGCGAAAGGCCGAGGACGAGATCGCCGCCGCCGCCAGGCGCAAGGCCGTCGCCGATGCCGACGCGATCAAGATGTCCAACTTCCATGCCGACGCCACGGCCCATATGGCCGCCCTCTCCAAGCTGGAGGCCGAGGGTACCGATGCGGCGCGGCTGAAGGTCATCGAACTGACCAAGGCGCGCAAGCTGGAGAAGCTGGCGCTTCAGGAAAATGCCGAGCTGCATCAGGCCGATGCAACGGCCCGCGCGGAGATCACCGCCCGCTACGCCGAAAGCCGCCAGGCCATCGAGAACGAGGCCCGGTCCGGCGCCGATGCGGTGAAGGAACAGACCGAACAGCGCTTGGCCGAAGTCACGGCCCTGGAACGCCAGACCGCGGAGATGCAGGAAGCGGCCAGGATCGCGGCCCTGGAACGCGAGGGCACGGCCGAAGCGCGTGCCGAAATCATCCGGATCACCAAGGAACGCAAGCTTCTGAACCTGGAGCTGGAGCGCTCGATCGCCCTGAAGGGCAAGGAGAACGACCCCGGCGCCGTGGCGCGCATCAACAAGACCTTCGACGACCGCGCCGACATGATCAAGACGGAGGCCGAGGGCGCGTCCAAGGATGCCACCGAGAAGGCCGCCAAGAATAAGCTGGAAGAGACCAAGAAGGCCGCCCAGGCCCAGGCCGAAGAGGTCAAGAAGCAGGCCGACACCATCGCCGGCGGCTGGGCCGACGCCATGTTCAACCAGATCACCGGCAAGGGCGACAGTATCAAGAACTGGTTCAAGGGCCTGTTCAAGCAGATCGCCGTCGAGGCGCTGAAGAACAAGATCGCCCTGCCCATCGTCACGGGCGTGCTGGGCGGGGCGGCCGGGCTGCTGGGTGGGGCCGCGGGTGCGGCACAGCAGGCGGCCACGGGCGTGGCCGGCACGCCGGGCGCGCAGGCCGCCCAAGGCGACATGCTGTCCGGCCTGTCGGGCATCCTGGACGGGTTCGAGGAAGGCTTCACCAAGCTGGGCGCCAAGCTGTTCGGCACGGCCGGCGGCCCTGACGGCCTGCTGGGGGCCGGCGGCACCTTCCTGGGGTCCGCCGACCTGGCCACGGGCGTCACCGGCGGGCTGGCCGGGATCGGCCTGGGCGCCACGGCGGCGGGGCTGCTGGGGGCGCTGGGCATCGGCAAGGGCAACACCAAGGGCGGGGCCATCGGGGGCGCCATCGGCGGCATCGCCGGCAGCTTCCTGCCCATCCCCGGCGGGTCGGTCATCGGGTCGCTGCTGGGCGGGGCCATCGGGTCGCTGTTCGGCAAGAAGCCGTCCGACAAGGAAGGCAATGCCGTCATCAACCTGGGCAACGACAATGTCGCCATCGGCGGCTTCACCGGTTCCAAGTTCAGCCAGGAGAACCGCGACCAGGCAGCATCCATGGCCAAGCAGGTGCTGGATATCAAGAACAAGCTGGAACAGGCCTTCGGCCGCCAGATCACCGGCACGCTGGCCGTGGGGGCGGGCGATCGCGACGGGCTGTTCGCCACGGGGCTGAACAGCACGGCGCGCACCAATTTCAGCGATGACGAGGCCGGGGCCAAGAAGCTGGTGGCCTTCGTCACCGGGCAGCTGGTGGAAGGCCTGCGCCAGACCGACCTGCCGCAGGAGATTTCCAACGCGCTCGGCCGCATCGACTTCTCCGATCTGGAGAAAGCCACGTCCGACCTGAATTTCGTCCGCGATTTCAAGGACAGCATGGCCGCGCTGTCCCAGGGCTATGGCCTGCAGAACCAGGTGGCCGTGGCTGCCAAGCAGGAGGTGCTGGCCCAGACGGAAGCCGTGCGCAATTTCCACGACACCACGGCCCGCCTGTTCCCCGAGGCGCTGGCCACCGCCGACGCGGCCCTGAAGAAATACGTGGAGGGGCTGGTCGGTATCGGCGAGGCGACCCCGCCCATGACCCGGCTGGAGACCGCCATGGTGGCGGTGAAGGCGCAGTTCGAGGCGTACAAGCCGCTGCTGGAGGAGGTGGGCTATACGGCGGAGGAGGCGCAGACCGCCATCGCCACCGGCCTGGCCAAGGCCCAGGGCAAGCTGAAGCAGGATTTCACCGACAGCCAGGACCGCGCCCTGAACGAGGCGACGGGACGTGGCCATCTGAACCAGGTGGGCGACCTGAAGACGGCCCTGGACCAGGGGCGCCGCGATGCCCTGGCCGTGGGCGCCGATCCCGCCCTCGTGGACCAGACCGTGGCCGCACAGCTGTCCCAGATGCTGGGCAATGGCAATCTGGACAAGGACCAGTTGCAGGAAGTGATCGACACATTCGCCACCAGGTTCCCCGAGGCGGCCGAAACCGCGCGCCGGGCCATGGGCGGGCTGATCGACACCACGGGCGAGATCGCCAAGCTGAACCAGTCCTTCAAGGATCGCGAATTCGCGGCCACCAACGACACCAGTACCGAGGCCGGCGCCCTGGCCGCCTTCGACCGGCAGGCCAGCGCCGAGCGGGCGGAGATCGCCAAGCAGGCCGGTGCCGATCTGGCCGGCTTCGACAGGGCCACGAATGCGGAACGGCTGCGCATCCAGAAGGAATTCGCCGACCGGCTGGCCGCCACCAACCTGTCCATCCAGGACCGGCTGTTCGCGGCCACCACCGACACCTCCACCCTGGCCGGATCGCTGGCCGCCTTCGACCGCAAGGTCGGGCAGGAACGGGCCGAGATCGCCAAGACGGCAGGCGCCAACCTGGTCGATTTCGACAAGGCCACGAACGCCGAACGGCTGAAGATCGAGAAGGAGTTCGCCGACCGTCAGGCGGAAATCTCCCGCGGGCTGGACGACCGGGCCTTCGCCCTGTCCGTGGCCGGCAATGGCGATGGGGAGATCAAGCTGCTGGAGCGCCGGCAGAATGCCGAGTTCGAAGCGGCTCAGGCGGCCGGCTACACCCATGAACAGCTGACCAAGCTGGCCAGCGTGCTGGCGGGCGAGATGACCCAGGCGGTGAATGCCGTGCTGGAACAGACCGACGCCCTGAACCTGTCGATCCAGGACCGGCTGTTCGCGGCCACCACCGACGCCTCCACCCTGACAGGTGCGCTGGCCACCTTCGACCGCAAGACGGCCCAGGAACGCACGGAACTCGCCAAGACCGCCGGCGCCGACCTGATCAGCTTCGACAAGGCCACGGCGGCCGAGCGGCTGAAGATCGAAAAGGAATTCGCCGACCGGCAGGCGGAAATCTCGCGCGGCCTGGCCGACCGTTCCTTCGCCCTGTCGGTGGCCGGCAATGACAATGCGGAAATCCTGCTGCTGGAACGCCGGCAGAATGCCGAGTTCGCGGCGGCCCAGGCGGCCGGCTACACCTACGAACAGCTGGTACAGCTGCAACAGGTGCTGGCTGGCGAGATGACCCAGGCCGTGCAGGCCGTGATCGACCGCACCAAGGCCCTGAACCTGTCCATCCAGGACCGGCTGTTCGCGGCCGGCACCGATACCTCCACCCTGGCCGGATCGCTGGCCGCCTTCGACCGCAAGGTGGCGCAGGAACGCGCCGAGATCGCCCGGACCACCGGCGCCGATCTGGTCAGCTTCGACAAGGCCATCGGCCTGGAGCGCCAGGCCATCCTGAAGCAGTTCGCCGAACAGGCGGCGGCGGTGAACCAGGGCTTCGCCGACCGGCTGTTCGCCGCCACCAACGAGGCCGGCACGGCCGAAGGGGCCCTGGCCGCCTTCGACCGGCAGGCGGCCCGCGACCGGGCGGAAGCGGCCAAGGTGCATGGCGCCGACCTGCTGACCCTGGAACGGGCGCTGGCGGCCGAACGGGTGAACATCCTGCAAGGCTTCGCCGACCAGGCCCGCGACAAGCTGGCGGCGGCGATGGAGGCCGCCCGCGATCTGGCCGACAGCTGGAAGGAAGCCGGCGAGGGGCTGCGCGACGCGCTGAAGGCCGACCAGCTGTCCAGCCAATATTCCAGCCTGAACCCGGAAGATCAGGCCAAGCTGGCGGAGGACGAGCTGCGCCGCCTGTCGGCGCTGGCCAATGATGCCAGCCTGACGGCGCAGGAGCGGCTGGCGGCGGCCCAGGCCCTGCCAGAGGCGCGCCGCGCCTTCCTGGATGCCGTGCGGCCGCTGTACGAGGGCACGGAGCGCTGGGGCGAGGCGCTGGACCTGTCGGCATCGTTGCTGGACGGGGTGGCCCAGGCCACCGACCGGGAGGCCGACCTGGCCACCCAGCAGGTGAACCTGGCCAAGGACCAGCTTCAGGCCCTGGGCATCGTCAATGACAGCGTGCTGACCGTGACCGAAGCGCTGAAACAGTACCGCGACGCCCAGGACAAGGTGGATCAGGCCAAGGCCACGCCCGTGGTCGCCCCGCCCGCCGCCCAGGTCCCGGCGGCACCGGCCGGCCAGCCCGCCAATGTCAACAAGCCCAGCGTCACCCAGGTGCGCATGGACCTGCTGTCCAATGTCGCCATGACATCGAAGCTGGGCGACCAGGATGTCCTGACCTGGAAGCGACCCGACGGCAGCCCCATCGGCCTGCTCCGCGACCAGGTGGTGAACGGCAGCCTGGAATACCTGACCGCCATCGCCCAGCAGATCGGCCTGTCCGGGTACCAGCAGGGCGGCATCGTCGGCAACGGCCTGTATGGCGTGGACAGCGTGCTGGCCCGCTATCAGGACGGCGGCTTCATCGCCCTGGCCGGGGGTGAGTTCGTCACCAGGGCGCCCAGCGTGACGGCGGAGACCGCGCCGCTGCTGCGCGCCATCAATGATACCGGCCGTGTGCCCGCATCCATGACGGACAAGGCCGCCCTGGGCACGCAGCGGGTGGAGGCGCTGCTGGAAGGGCTGCTGCACCAGTCCACGGTCGCCGATCGCCAGCAGATCGACCTGGATAGCCGTGGCTATGAAGCCATGATCGACCGGCTGGAATCCCTGCTGAACCAGGCCCGCGACACCGCCGCCGACCGCCGGAGGACCGCACGATGAGCATCTTTCATCTGGTCGACTGGACCGCCTGGAACAGCATCACCGGGGCGATCGAGGTCTGGCGCTTCACCGAGGCGCGCAACGGGTTCCGGACGGGCGGCCTGCAATGGCTGCCCAACCTGGCCGCCGGCCCCGTCCTGGGCCAGCATCTGTGCGGTGACCAGCTGGGCAGCCCCGCCACGCTGGAGGTGGGGGACCTGACGGTCGTTACCGCCGGCCTGCCGCGCGGGGCCGGTAATGCCCGCTTCCCCGACGATTACCTGTTCGAAGGCCATCCCGTGCTGGTCCGCCGGGGATCGCCGGGCCAGGCGCCGGCCGCCATGACCGTGCTGGTCAACGGCCTGTGCAACGAGGCCCAGCCCCTGAAGACCCGGCTGATCGGCCGGATCAGCGGGCGCGAGGCGCGGTACGACCGGGCGCTGGCCAGCCGCTATGCCGGCACCGGCGGGGCGGAAGGCGGCAGCGAACGCACCGGCCGGCCCATCCCCTTCGGTATCGGGGTGATGGACGGGGTGGAGGGCGATTATCTGGGCCTGGTTTCCGGCCTGCATTCCTGGCGCCTGGCACCATCGCTGTCCGACGTGCGCGCCGGCTGGGTGGGCGGGTCGGCCTTGGCCAAGGTGACAGGCACGCCCGCCACGGGCCAGTTCCGCGTCGATGCCGCCACCGGCCTGGTGCAGGTGGGGGGATCGGCCCTGGCCGCCTTCCCCTATAGCTGGGATGTGGATTATGACGAGGCCGGGTCGCGCACCGTGGCGCATGCCCTGCGCAAGCTGGCCCTGCGCGCGCCGGATACCATCATCCGGCCCGGGTCCGTGGCCGCCCTGGCGACGCTGCTGCCCTATGATGTCGGCTGGTGCTGGACGGGTGAGACCACCATCCGCCAGGCCCTGACCGACATGGCCAGCCGGTCGCTGGCCTGGTGGCTGGAAGATGCGTCGGGCCAGCTGGACATGGGCTCGCTTTCTGTGCCGGCCGGCGCCACGCCGGTCACCGAGTTCAACCGCCAGACCATCGTGCGCGGGTCGGCCCGCCTGTCCAACGGCTGGCCCAGCCAGGGCGGGCTGGCCCCGTCGCGCATCGATCTGGCCTGGGGCCGCTGCCCGCGCGTGCACAGCGCACAGGAGGTGCAGGGGGCGGCCGATGCCACCCGCCGCGCCTATGCCGGCCAGGAATGGCGCCAGACCGCCGCCGCCCTGTCGGCCCCGGCCGGCGCCCGGCCCTCGGCCCAGCCGCTGTTCATGGAAACGCCGCTGCGCTCCGCCAGCCACGCGGCGACAGAGGCCGCCCGCCGCGCCGCCTTCGGCACGGTCCGTTTCCTGGACCTGCGCGCCCTGGGCGACGTGGTGCCGCGCGGATCGATCGTCCAGGTCACGCTGGATTATCCCGGCCTGCGCACGCCCAAGGCGGCGCGTGTCCTTTCCGTCATCCCCCGGCCGCGCGGTGGCGCGGCCGATTACCGACTGTGGGTGTCGCCATGAGCATTTCCCCCCTGATCCTGATCGGCCATTCCAACCGTGTGCCGTCCGCCACCCTGTCGGGCGGTTCCTGGGCCAACAGCCGCGAGCTGGTGAAGACCCGCCCCACGGGCACCCGCCTGATCGCCGCCGCCAATAATCTGGCCAACACCAGGCTGACCCTGACCTGGACCCGGCCGCAGCCGGTGCAGATGCTGGTGATCGCCGGCCATAATGGCAGCCGCACCGGCCTGATGCGCTGGTCGGCCTATGAGGGATCGACCCTGCGCCATGCCGGCGCCTGGCGCGACATGAAACAGGCCGTGGCCGGCACGGCGGAACTGTCCTGGTACGATTTCGGCCTGTTCACCGGCAAGCCGGAGGATGAATTCTACGGCCGCTATCCCAGCCAGGTGTTCGAATATCTGCCGGCCACCATCGGCGCCGACCGGATCGAGATCGAGTTCGACGACCAGACCAATCCCGAGCCGCTATCCATCGGCTTCATCGGCGCCATGCAGGTCTGGCAGCCGTCGGTGCCCCCGGAATGGCCCATCGCCATCAGCCCGCGCACCGTGTCGGTGCTGGAGGTGACGGAGGGCGATGTGGAGCTGGGCGTGGAAGGATCGCCGGTGCGCGAAACCCGCCTGTCCTTCACCAGCCTGCCCGAAGCCGACGGCATCCGCCTGAACCGCATCCAGCGCGAGGCGGGAGAGACGGGCGAGCTGTGGCTGGACATCGACCCGCTGGGCCTGGGCGCCATGACCACCTATGACCGCGCCATGCTGTGCCGCCAGGTGCAGCCCGAAGGCGTGACATTCGGCGAATACTGGCGGGCCTCCGGCGCCCGCCTCTTCCGGGAGACCTTCTGATGACCGACAGCCCCGCCCTGGCCCGCCTGCGCGGCAACCATTATAACCTCGCCGACTGGAACGCCGCCACCAACCCCGGCGGCATGGGCGGCGACGGCCATCGGCTGGTCCTGGTCCCGCCCAAGGCGCCGCAGGTGGCCACCCACCCCGTGATGGTCGACGATCTGGTGACCGTGGCGGATGAGGTGGCGGACAATGCCGTGGCCGCGGCGGCGGCGGCCAGCGGCGGGGCGGCGGCGGTCACGCTGTCCGGCCCCCTGACGCTGACCAGCACATCGCCGCGCGTCCAGGGCCTCAATCCCGGTGCCGCCAGCCGCGACGTCACCCTGCCCGACGCCACCACCCTGCTCAGTGCCGGCGGCCCGGTCTTCATCATCACCAATACCCAGCCCCCTGCCGGCACCGGCGCGGTGCTGACCGTGAAGAACGCCGCCGGCACGGTCCTGCGCCACCTGGACCCCGGCGACACCGCGCATCTGTGCCTGCTGGACCGGTCCAGCGCCGCCGGCACCTGGCTCATCGACGTGATCGCCAGCGATCCCTATGACCGCCATGCCGCCCTCGGCCTGTCGGCCGATGTCACCCTGTCCAGCCGCACCGGCCGCAGCCTCAGCATCACCCCCACCCTGCCCGGCCGGGCGGTGTACCTGCCCGACGCGACGACCATGCCCCATACGGGCGGGCCGATCTTCAACATCACCAACAGCAGCGCCAGCCTCTCCTTCCAGATCCGCGGCGCCACGGGTGCGCTGCTGGACGAGGTGCAGCCCGGCCAGACCGTCCTGGTCTGGCTGCGTGACAAGGCGAGCGCGGCCGGGGCCTGGGGCCTGATGGTCGCCGACCGGCCCTCGGGCACGGCCTTTTCCCCCCGCCAGGTGCTGGACACGACATTCCTGCACAACCACCAGATCAGCCCGACATCGCGGGCCGACAAGGCGCTGTGGTCCTACAGCCGCGACGGCACGCTCTGCGTGCGCGTCCTGACCATTGCCGGCCAGACCGTGATGCCGGGGCCCGAACAGCTGCTGGGCCCCGGCCCGCAGGGCGGCATGGCGCTGGCCCTGTCCGATACCTATGGCGTGGCCTGCTGGGCGACCCTGACCGACACGGTCCACCGCGGCTTCACCATCGACCTGTCGACCGGGGCCTGCACCCCGACCGGCACCGCGGTGGCCTGGGGCATGTCCAGTTCGGAGCGCGATATCCGCATGTCCAAGGTGCCGGGCAGCAGCACGCATTGTCTGGCCATCGGGCGCAATGCCAGCATGCATGCCCGGCTGATCGGCTTCAACGGCACCAGTCTCAGCCAGTCACCGGTCCTGGTCACGCCCGGCACCTCGGCGAATTTCGGCTGCCATGACGTGCTGGCGCTGAACAGCAGCTGGGCCGCCATCTTCCTCGCCGATACCGCCAACAGCGGACGATTATCCTATCGGCAGATCGACATGGATGTCGCCGCCATGACGCTCGCCAATGGCGGGACCACGCAGCTCTCCACCGAGGGCGCCGCCGCCATCATCTGCGCGCGGCTGGCATCGGGTGTCGGCAATTACTGGCTGATCATGTCCTCCGCCGGGTCGGACATCGGGGCCTGCCTGCGCTATTCGGCCGACAATGCCACCGGCCGCTACATCCTCAGCCCCAGCTGGTCCGGGGCGGCCAGTTCCGGCCGGCCCGGCGCCTGCATCGTCTGGCCGGGCACCCAGGCGCTCACCGCCTTCTATACCCTGTTCGATCTTGGCGCCAACGCGCACCGGGCGGTGATCCAGGACCTGACCTGGGACATCACCCGCAACAATGGCAACACATGGGAAAACAACGCCTTCCGCCCCGCCGGCCCACCCCGCAACCTGAGCGCGGTGACCGGCCCCGCCGTCAATAATGTCAGCCATGAGCACTGGTCGATCGGCGCGGCCCTCAGCAGCACGACCGGCCTGTTCATCTACAGCGACGCCACCAACGCCAACTTACCCACCGCCATCCTGGTCGAACGGATCGTGTGACGCCCCGCCCCCCTGTGCCGCTTGGCATGGGCGGTCCCAAGCGCACGCCCTTCACCGACCATCGACGCGCCGGCCGGCGCCCGCATCCTGTTCAGGAGTTCATCTGATGCCCCTCTCTTCCGCGCATACCCGTCTCAAGAACGGCTATTACAACACGGCCGACTGGAACGCCTCGACCAATCCGGGCGGCATGGGCGGTGACGGCCATCGCGTGGCCCTGATCCCGCCCAAGGCGCCGCAGACAGCCATCAACAACGTGCTGACCACCGATTTCGCCACGGTGGCGGAAGAGGTGGTGACCAATGCCGAGACCAGCGCCACCCAGGCCAGCGGCTCGGCCCAGGCGGCGGCAGCCTCGGCCACGTCGGCATCGACCACGGCGGGGACGATGTCGGAGCAGCTGGCCGACCTGCAATCCCGGCTCTATATCCAGTCCGCCGATCCCGGCGCGGTGGGTGCCGGCAAGGTCTGGGTGGCGCCCGACGGCACGCTGCGCGTCCGCAACGCCGCCAATAATGGCTGGTCCGTCACCACCCTGCCGGAAACCGCGTCGGCCACCGTCACCGGCATCCTGCGCCTGGCCACGGGGGCGGAGGTGGCGGCCGGCACTGACACCCAGAAGGCCGTGACCCCGGCCACCCTGCTGTCGCGCACCGCGTCGGAAACACAGACCGGCCTGGTCGAACTGGCCACCGGGGCGGAGGTACAGACCCGCACCGACACGGCCCGCGCCGTGACTCCGGCTGGCCTGGGCGCGGTGCTGCCCGCCTTCACCGGGGCGGCGGGCAAGACGCTGCGCGTCAATGATGCCGGCACCAGCCTGGAATATATTCCTAACATCAACAACCCGGCCCCCTTCACCGCGCAGGAGGCGTTGTCGGCGGGCGATTTCCTCTGCGTCAATCCGGTGACCTACAAGCTGGAGAAGATGCGGACGCGCGACGCCTCGACGGCCAATCTCACCCAGATCGGCAGCCTGAACTATCAGTGCCGCGGGGTGTTCTACGTGCCGTCCGCCGACAGGTGCATCTATCTCCTGCAGACGGGATCGAACATCCATGCAGTGGTGGGCACGCCGGTCTATGGTGGTGAGATGCTGACCGGGATGAATTTCGGCGCGATCACCGGCGCCCTTGTCACGGATGTCGAAGGTAACAGCGGCGTCTCCGAATATATTTCCGCCATCTTCGTGGAAAGCACCAACAGCATCTATCTGACCTATCCCACTCCCGGCAGGACGGCGGCCAAGATCGTGCGCCTTTCCTATTCCGCCGGGACGGTGACCTTCCAGAACGCCTATCAATTCTATACAGCGCCGGCCGAGCATCTTTTCGACCGCAGTGATCTCTGCTGGAACAGCGCGGAGAACCGCCTCTACCTCATCTATATCAGCACCCAGAATGTCGGCATGCTCTCCGTCCTGACCGAAACGTTGGGCCTGGTGGGCAGCCAGCAGATATTGGAGACGGGTGGCGTCACTCTCGGCTTGGTAGGCTGCACGGTCTGCTACAGCAGCGTCACGCAGCGGGTCTATGGCCTCTATGCCTGGCACGACGGATCGACCTCGTCCCTCTATGGGCGCGTCTTCAGCAGCAGCGGCAGCACCATCAATGTCGGCGCCCGCCTCACCGTCGGCGGGCAGGGCGAACGTCCCAGCAGCCGGGCCGTGGCCCACCCGACCTCACCCTATATCTTTCTGATGCTGGGAGAAAATCTTGGATTACGCCGGGTGGACATCTTCACAACCAGCATGAGTTCCGGGGGTGCGAATGGAACCGCGTCAAATGGCAGCACTGTGCATCGCCTTCACATCACCACCCATCCCATTTACGGCGTGGTCCTCTACATCGCATCCAGCGGTAACGATAATAGCCAAAGACAGCTGGATAGCGGCGGCATGGATCCTGGGGGCAGTTTCAGCGACAGCGGCTATATGGGCTATGCCTCGGCATTGATCCCCTCCATCCGTACGGTGGTGTCGGCCCAAACCGTGGGCAACGCGCTCTATGTCCACCGCACGACCCATGCCTGGCGCAACCAGCGATATATTGGTCTCGCCATGACGGCGGCGGCGGCGGATGGCACGGTGCTGGTGGCCATGCCGGGCGCCTGCCTGGGCGGCTTCTCCGGCCTCATCCCAGGCAATTTCTACTATATCCAGTCCAATGGCACGCTCGGTGAGGGCTATACGAGCCTTCCCTTCGGGCTGGCCGTATCACCGACCCGCGTCAACCTGATCGGCGGCCGCCGATGAGCCCTGGTCAGGCAGGAGGGACCTTGCCCTAAACGGCTCCTCTCCTGCCCGTTCCGGTATGGTGCTGAATGCGCGGCGCTGGAAGCAGATCGATGGGGTGACAGCCTCGACCCTGGGCACCGTCCATATGCTGGTCTCCTTCGACGGGCGGCGTACTTGGCGCATGGCGTCGGGCGGGGCCAGCCGCATCGTGGCCTCCAACCGGGCGGCCGACCATGGCGGCACCGACAATGCCTGGTACAGCCGCACCACGGGCACCACCTGGACGGGGCCCAAGGCCGACATGCTGACGGCGATCCGCGACGGGGTGATGGCGGGATCGGCCAATCAGGCGGCACCGGCCAGCTTCTCCTCGACCGCGATCTTCAACCAGGCCGGCTGGGTGGCCGGCTGAAATGCCACGTTCGATCTGGCGCTGGTGCTGGCCAACGCCTCCTCCTCGGTGGACAGCCTGACCCTTTCCTATTCGGCCTACGAGATGTTCCGGCCCGTGGACGGGGCGTCGGTGCAGGTGCGCACCGATGATCCGGAGGGCGTGACCGTGACGCGCATAGCGGCGGGCAGCAGCTCGACCCTGCGCATCCATGTGCAATATTGACGACAAGGTGGAGGCAATGATGCTCGACGAATTCCTGGCCCTGGTGGATGCGGAGGCCGAACACCGCCGCTCGGCCCTGGTCACGGGTGGCCCCGGCCAGATGCTGGCCTATACCGCCAAGCAGGCGGAGGCCGCCCGGCTGCTGGCCGACCATGCCGCGGGCGCGCCCCTGACGGCGGCGGCCTATCCCTGGATTTGCGCGGAGGTGGGCGTCACCGCGCCCGATACCGGCGACCCCGCGACCGACCTGCCGGCGGTCGCCACGGCGATCCTGTCGGCAGCGGCGGCCTTCGCGGTGGGCGGCAGCGCCATCGAAAGGGTCCGCCTCGCCGCCAAACAGGCCCTGCGCCAAACCACCTGTGCGCAGGAGGCATCCGCCATCCTCTCCACCCTCCCCTGGCCCCCTTGACCCCACCTGGCATCAAACCGGTGGAGGGGGGGGATATACCGTTGTTCGGCGCCATGCCATCATCAGCCCGGCCAGACCGTGACGCCGGGGCCCGAACAGCTTCCAGGCCCCGGCCCGCAAGGCGGCATGGCACCGGCCCTGTCCGACACCGATGGCGTGGCCTGCTGGGCCACCCCGACCGGCCCCGCCGTCAATAATGTCAGCCATGAGCACTGGTCGATCGGCGCGGCCCTCAGCAGCACGACCGGCCTGTTCATCTACAGCGACGCCACCAACGCCAACTTCCCCACCGCCATCCTGGTCGAACGGATCGCGTGACGCCCCGGCCCCCCTGCCCTCGCCCGGTATCAAATCAGATCGGGCGGGGGATCAAAGCGGGGATGGGGGGATATATCCATCGGCGACGTCATTCGCTATCAAGGGTGCGATCAACAACAAGGGTGACCCATGCGGTTCGTGCCCATCGCCCCGCCGGATTTCGATATCGATCTCGACCTTCGCTATGCCAGCGCGGATAATCTGACGGGAAGGCCGATCTTCGCGCGCGCCCTCTGCCTGCTGCATCCGCAAGCCGCCGCGGCGCTGGGCCGGTCCGTCCGGCTGGCGGCAGCGCAGGGGCTGCGGCTGCGCATCTTCGATGGCTACCGGCCGCCCGCCGCGCAATGGGCACTGTGGAACGCCCTACCCGACCCGACCTTCATCGCCGATCCGCGCATCGGGTCCAGCCATGGGCGCGGCGTGGCAGTGGACCTGACGCTGGCCCACCCCGACGGCACCGCACTGGAGATGGGGACCGATTTCGACGATATGCGGCCCATGGCCTTCCATGCCGATACCACGGTCAGCGTGGAGGCCCAGCGCAACCGGTCGCTGCTGCTGGGCATCATGGCGGCGGCGGGCTGGCAGCACTACGCGTTCGAATGGTGGCATTACCAGTTGCCGGAGGCGAGCGCCTATCCGCTGGTGGAAGATGGGGCGCTGGGCCCGTCGGTGATGGGTTCGGCAAATTCGTCACCGGGATAATAGGCGCGGGTGAAATAAAGCCCGTCGGGTGGCGCCGTCTGGCCGGCGGCGGCGCGGTTGCGGGCGGCCAGGGCGGCCGACACGTCATCGGCGTTCCAGCGGCCTTCCCCCACCAGCTTCAGGGTGCCGACCATGTTGCGGACCTGGTGGTGCAGGAAGGAACGGGCGCGGGCCACGATCCGCACCTCCTCCCCCTCTCTGGTCACCGACAATTCAGCCAGCGTCTTCACCGGGCTGGCCGCCTGGCAGAGCGAGGCGCGGAAGCTGCTGAAATCATGTTTGCCCACGAGGCGCTGGGCCGCCGCGTGCATCGCCTCGGCGTCCAGCGGGTGGCTGACCAGCCAGGAGCGGCCGGCATCCAGTGCCAAAGGGGAGCGGCGGTTGGTGATGCGGTAGAGGTAGGAGCGGCCGATGCAGGTGAAGCGGGCATGGAAATCGCCCTCCATCGCTTCGGCCTTCAGCACGGCGATGGGGTTGGGCTTCAGGTGGTAGTTCAGCGCGTCGCGCACCTTGTCGGCGGTGACCGGCTTTTCCAGGTCGAAACTGGCCACCATGCCGGTGGCATGCACGCCGCTGTCGGTGCGGCCGGCGGCATGGACGGTCACGCTCTCCTGCGCGAAGCCCCTCACCGCCTGTTCCAGGCAGCCCTGAACGGAGGGGCCATGGTCCTGGCGCTGCCAACCCAGGAAGGGCGTGCCGTTGAATTCGACAAGAATTTTCCAGCGCTGGGACAAGGTCAGGGGCCGGTAAATGTGCGGTCATGGCCCAGGCTGGGCACCATGCGCCGCGCTTCGGCCACCTTCGACAAGTCCAGGTCAGCGATGATCACGCCCGGTTCCTCACCCGCATCGGCCAGCACCTCGCCCCAGGGGCTGATGATCACCGAATGGCCATAGGTGCCGCGGCCGCCATCATGGAGGCCGGTCTGGGCCGGGGCCAGGACGAAGCACCCCGTCTCGATGGCGCGGGCCCGCAGCAGCACATGCCAGTGCGCCCGACCCGTGGGCACCGTGAAGGCGGCGGGAACGGTGATGATCGACGCGCCAGCCTTGGCCAGGGCCCGGTAGAGATAGGCGAAGCGGACGTCGTAGCAGATGCTCATACCCAGCCCGCCCCAGGGCGTGGGAGCGACGACAGCCGCCTCACCGGGACGGTAGGTGGCGCTTTCGCGATAGCTTTCGCCCCCAGCCAGATCCACATCGAACATGTGGATCTTGTCATAGCGGGCCTTGATGTCGCCTGCCGGATCGATCACGAAGGCGCGGTTGGCCACGCGCCCGTCGGGCAGCAGGCAGCCCAGGGTGCCGGTCATGATCCAGGCGCCCGTGTCGTGCGCCAGGTCGCGGAAGAAGGGCACGCCGGGATGGCTCTCCTCCGGCTTCACCCGCGCCAGGATCTTGTCGCGCCCCTGCGCCATCAGGGAAACATTCTCCGGCAGGCAGACCAGTTGCGCCCCCTGCGCCACGGCCTGGCGGACGAAGGTGCCGGCCTGTTCCAGATTGGGCCCGATTTCCGGACCGGCATTGACCTGGACCAGGGCGGCGCGCAGCGTGTCGGCCATGACGGTCAGGCCCCGATGCCCAGCAGGCTGTCCAGCTTGCCGGCACGCTCCAGGGCATGGGTGTCGTCGCAGCCGCCGATATGCTGATCGTTGATGAATATCTGCGGCACGCTGGTGCGGCCGCCGGCGCGGTCGGTCATCTCCGACCGGCGGGCCGGCTGCTCCATCACGTCGATCTCGACATACTCCACGCCTTTGCTGTCCAGCAGACGCTTGGCACGGGTGCAGTAACCACACCAGGGGCTTGTATAGATCTCGACCTTGGGTGCGGACATGGCGGCTGGGTTCCCTGCGCGGGTGACGGTTTGCTGACCATAATATGAACAAGCCGGGGCAAGTGGCAAAGGCGATGCGTTGCAAGGCACCCTTGCCGCACGGTCAGCGCCCAGGGACAGGGGGGTAGGCTCAACCGGCCTCCCCCACCGCGTCGAGCGTCACCGGCCGTACCACACGGGCCAGTGTCAGCACATCCACAGCCCGCGCCCCGCCCCGGCGCAGGGCGCGGGCGCATTCGCCCACCGTGGCGCCAGTGGTGAAGACATCGTCGATCAGCAGGATGCGCGCATCCTTGGCCCGGTCGCGCCAGCGCGGGTTCAGCGCGAAGGCGCCTTCCACATTGCGCGCACGGCCCTTGGCGCTCAGCCCGCCCTGGCTGGGCGTGGCGCGGCGGCGGATCAGCAGGTCGGGCAGCACGGGCCTGCCCGTCAGCCGCCCCAGTTCCAGCGTCAGCAGGGCCGATTGGTTATAGCGTCGTTTCAGCAGCCGCCACCGGTGCAGCGGCACGGGCGCGATGATCACATCACCTTCCGCCAGCAGCGTCGCACCGGCCCGCGCCAGCCATTGCGCGAAGGATGGCGCGCAATCGGTGCGGTCACCATGCTTGAAGCCCAGCAGCAGCGCCCGGCTGGCATCGTCATAGGCGAAGACCGAACGGCAGCGGTCGAAATTCGGCGGCCGGGCCAGACAGGCGCCGCAGACCAGGTTTGCCGCCCCCTCCCCGGTCGGATCGTAATCGAAGGGCAGGCCACAGCGGGCGCAATGCGGGGCGGCAATGAAGGAAATGCCCTGCCAGCAGACGGGGCACAAGGCACCGGCCACCCCCACCTCCGCCCCGCAAGCCAGGCAGCGCGGCGGCAGGACAAGGTCGAGAAGGCGCAGGGCACCGGCCCGAAGCGGGGATGCGATGGCCCTGGCCGTGGCCTTTGCCGTGATCAGGCTCATGGCATCTTCCTGCAACGGGTTGGATGCACAGGGTCCTGCAATCAGACGGATATGTAAACCTCTCCGATGTTCGGTGGCGCGGCACCGGCAGGGTTTGACGTGGGCCGCCAGGCGCGCATGATGGGGCAAAGACCCTGGGAGAGATGCCATGATCGACCTCTACACCGCCGCCACACCCAACGGCCACAAGGCCTCCTGCACGCTGGAGGAACTTGAGCTGCCCTATAATACCCATGTCGTATCGCTGTCGAAGGGCGAGCAGAAGGAACCCTGGTTCCTGGCCATGAACCCCAATGGCCGCATCCCGGTGATCGTGGACCGGGCGGAGGATTTCACGGTATTCGAATCGGGCGCCATCATGATCTATCTGGCGGAGAAGACGGGCCGCCTGCTGCCCACCGACGCCAAGGGCCGATCCCGCGTGCTGCAATGGCTGATGTTCCAGATGGGCGGAGTGGGGCCGATGATGGGGCAGGCCAATGTCTTCCATCGCTACTTCCCGGAGAAGATCCAGCCCGCCATCGACCGGTACCAGAAGGAGACCAAGCGCCTGCTGACCGTGCTGGACGGGCACCTTAAGGACCATGAGTTCCTGGCCGGGGACTTTTCCATCGCCGATATCGCCAATTGGTGCTGGGCGCGCACCCATGACTGGTCGGGGGTGGCCATCGACGATCTGCCCCACCTGTCGCGCTGGATTACACAGATCGACGCGCGGCCGGGCTGTGCGGCCGGCCTTCAGAACCCGCCCAAGAATGTCTCCGCGGCGGAACTGGTGCAGTCGGCGCAGACCATCGTGGTGAGGTGAGGTTCAGCCCACCGCCAACCGCTCCCGCACCGATGGCCATTCCCGGTCGGTGACGGAGAAATAGACGCTGTGGCGCAGGCTGCCATCGGCACGGACGACATGGTTGCGGAAGGTGCCCTCCTCCACGGCGCCGATGCCGGCCAGCGCCGTGCGCGACTGGATATTGTTGCTATCGGTCTTGAACTCCACCCGGATGCAGCCCCAGGCGTCGAACGCATGCGCCAACATCAGGCGCTTGGCGTCACGGTTGAGGCCGGAGCGCTGGAACCCCTTGCCCAGCCAGGTGTAACCGATCTCCACGTGCCGGTTGGCACGGTCGATGGCCAGATAGCGGGTAGAGCCGGCCACCCGACCCGTCGCCTGCTCGATGCTGACGAAGGGCAGCATGCGCCCGGCCTGCTGTTCGGCCAGGGCGAAACCGATCCAGGCCGCCATCTCGTCACGGCTGCGCACCGGCGTGGGGTACCAGCGGAAAATATCGCCCGACAGACCCACATCACACAACGCATCCAGATGCTCCATGCCCAGCGGTTCCAGCCGGGCGATGGTGCCGGTCAGGGTGACGGGGGCGGTGTCGATCCGGTTGAAGGCATGGACGGGGTAGACGAAGGCGGTCATCGGGGCACCGGATTGAGGAAAACCGGACACAGGTTTTCCGGCACGCACCGGCATGGTCAACCGGGGGATTGTCCGGGAGACGAGATTCCGGTTGGAACGCCGCAATTCATCCCGCGTGCAACGCCGCCTGTACCGCTTGTGGCGCGCGGTCGATGACCAGAAGATAGGCTCGTGCCGGTCCTTCCGGCTGGCGCGCGCCTTGTTCCCAATGACGCAGCGTCCTCACCGAAAAGCCGAAACGACCGGCAAATTCCTCCTGCGTCATGTCCAATTTTGCACGGATGGCCTTCACGTCGATCCGCTCCGGCACATGGACGCCATATGCGTTTTCATCCGCCACGCCCTCGGCAAAGGCGACGGCCTGCTCAAGGCCCCGGCGGACGCTGTCTGCCACCTTGCTCATGTCTTCCTCCATTTCCACTTATCCACCAGCAGCGCGGTCAATTGCCGGAAGTCGTTCCGGTCCTGCTGGCTCAAATCGGCTTGTTCGTTCTTGGCATAGGCGGTCAACGCGAACAGGGGCATGCCGGCTTCGTGAAAAAATAAATCACCCTGGCACCACCCCGCTTGCCACGTCCTTCCAACCCCCAGCGCAGCTTGCGCACACCACCCGTTCCCTGGATCACATCCCCCGCCAAGGGATGATACGCGAGGTAGTCCACCAGCAACGCCCGCTCCTTATCCCCCAGCAACTTGCGGGTGGAAGACAAGAACTCCGGCGTTTCGATGACGCTGACGGGAACGGTCTTCACCATCAGGGCATACTACTCCAATGGCGCACTTGCGCGCCAGATCAAAGCTGATGAAGCAGGCAAAGACAAGCCCTTATCGCCCGGCCGCACTCTGCCAATAGCGGATGGCACAGATCTCCAGCGCATCGGCCGGGAGGGCGTCGGGACTGGCGGCCATCGTGTGTTCAATCACATGCTCCAGCGTCAGGCCTTCACGGAAAGCCATTTCCTCCAGCGCCGACCAGACCAGCCGGCGCAAGCCGATCTCGCGCATCATTCCGTCCAGCAGGTAGCGACGTCTCTCTTCCCGCATGCCGCCAAGGGTGAGATTGATCAGGGTTTTAGCGAGGTTGTTCATGGGAGTACCTGCGCAATCCAAATGCATTGGAGAGGCGTTCCCCAGGCAAATCCCGGCGCCCGCCATACAAGCAACGTATATCACAAATTGTGATTATTTTTAATCTCAAATAGTTGATAGCGCGATGCTGGCGCGCAGGTCAAACCATGCATCATGGAAGGCATAGGACAGCAGTTGCGGCGACGCGCCGAAGAACTCGGACTCACGGACAGTGAGGTTGCCCGCCGCGTCGGCATTGGCCAGCCGCGCTATGCCAATTACATCAAGGATGCCCGTGCGCCGGACTATGCGACCCTGATCCGCATCTGCCGGGTGCTGGACACCACGCCGGACCGGATTCTCGGGTTCGCTGAAAATCCTGCGCTGACGGATGAAGCGGAACGATCCCGGCAGCGCATCACCGCCGCCATCGCGGCCATGGGTCCGGACACGCTGCGCCGCGCGGCGACGATCATGGAAGCGCTGTTGAGCGACGAGTGAGACCGCAGATCACAGGGCGTAGAGATTCATTGATCCCCACGCCAACTTATCGAAATCACAAACTCGCCTTCCCGGCGAAGGCCGGGACCCAGGGGCCATACGCCCGACCTATCGGCTGCGTTGATCGACGCTGCATAGAGGTTTGCTCCTGTGGCCCCTGGGTCCCGGCCTCCGCCGGGAAGGCGGGGAATAACGTCTATCATGGGGCCGCCCGAACGCTTACGCCGCGTCGGGGACCTTCCCCTCCAGCCCGGCCAGCACCAGGGCGCTGACAGCGAAATGTTCGGCCGCCTTCACCGGGGACAGGTTGTAGAAACCTTTCCAGGCGGCCGCCCCGTTGGGGTCGCCCTGGCCGGCATGCAGCTGCTGCCAATGGCGGGCAACGGCGGTGGCAATGATGCGGTCGGTGGAGATCAGGCCGGGCAGGCGCACGTCGCTGTCCACCAGCAGCATCTCCGACACGGCCCACAAAGCCTCCACTGTCAGCTGCCGGTATTCGGGGTTCATGATGCGGTCCAGCCGCGCCTCCACCTCGCGCGCGAAGTCGCGTTCGCCGGGCGTGCGGTCGGCGCGCAGGGTGGCGCTGTCCAGGCGCATCTCCTGATGACTGGGATCGGCGATGATCAACCCATCGCCATGGCGCAGCAGGCCCCAGACCCGGCGGAAGAAAGCATCCGGCACGGGCAGCAGCGTGCCCGTGGTGTCGCGCCAGCCCCACCAGTCGCCACCGGTCAGCATCGGTGCCGTCCAGTAATCCCCCTCCATGGCGAATTCCAGGTTGCCCACGCCGCTGCCCCGCGACAGCACGGGCAGGCAGAAATCCCCCGTCATGCCGGGGCAGCGGGAGATCAGGCGGCGCAGGCGAGTCAGGATGGCGTGCGGCCCGTCGGCTTTCAAAACCTCCAGCGCCGCTGCATCCGACAGGCCGCGTTGCCGCCCGACGCTGCGGATCAGCAGGCCCAGCAGGTCGGCCGGGCGCAGCGACAGGGTGTAGCGGAACAGTTCCGGACTGGCCTTGATCAGCGTGCCGCTGAACAGCAGCATCTCCTCGCGCAGCATCAAGGTGGCGGGGTCGCCGCCGATGGTGGCCAGGCGGTTGGAGATGTCGGCATTGGCCAGCGGCCGGTCCACAGTGCTGGCACCCAGGATCACGTGCTTCTGGCGGACCACGATCTCCTTCACCGCGTCCTGCAGGCGCTCGTCATGGCGGTTCAGCAGCCAGGCCAGCGGGCGCACGATGTCCCAGCGGCCGGCATGGCCGGCGGCACGGTACAGGTTTTCCGCCCGCTGCCACAGGGCCACGCCGCCCTCCGGCACAAAGTCGCGCCCCTGCCGGTCCCAGAGCAGGGTCAGCATCAGCAGGTGCCAGTCGGCGCGGCGTTCGCCCGCCAGCGATTTGGCCAGCCAGGGCGTGTCTCCCTCCTCGATCCAGCGACGATCCTCCCCGCCCGGCGGCGGGGCCTTGAAATCGAACGCGTCGTCGCCGGCCCAGGCGCGCACCGGCCGGGCTTTGACGGGACAAGAAGGGGCGATCTCGTCGAACCCGACGATTCGCGCCCCGCCATAGGCATCGATCAGGTCGCTGCCGCGCACCATCAGGTCGGGCACGCGTCCGCCCACCAGATCGGCCAGGATCTTGGCCAGTTCCGCAAAGCCCTCCCCCGCCGCCATTCCCTTGGACACGGGGAAGACCAGCAAAGGCGGCTTGGTGAAGGTCCAGGTGCGGTTGATATAGGCGATTTCCGACAACAGCCGGTCGACCAGGAACCGGTGATCATAGGTGAAGTAGAACCCGTCCTGTTCATCGACAAAGGTCGGCACGATCACCGCCGGCTGGCCGGCAAAGCGGAAGCCGCAAGCGGTGATCAGCGTACCCAGCCGGCGTGGTGGCCGACCGGACAGGCCCAGCGCCTCGCACCGCCCCAGCTCCGCCAATGCCCCCACCAGCACATCGACATGGCAGATATTGATGAAGCCGCCGGCCTGGGCCAGGGTCTGGCAGGAAACGCCCTGTTCCTTCAGCTGGGCGCGGACCTTATCATCCTCTGCCAGCACCACCAGGCGCACCGGCACCGGCGGCTTGGGCTTCAGCTTGGCGCGGCGGTTCAGCGGATCGACATCACCGGGCGCCAGGAACCCTTCATCGATCAGCAGGCCCATGATGAACAGGCTCTGCGCCCAGAGCAGCGGCACATTCTCGTTGGGTACGCGTTTCTGGCTGCCGGGATGGGCGCGTTCGGCCGCCACCGCCTCTTCCGGAACGATGAACAGTTCCGGCAGCAGGGCGTCGCCGCCACGTTCCACCAGCAGGGATTCCAGCTTCTCCCGCCAGACAGCCGCCTCGCGCGCATCGCCGGTCAGCAGGGCGGTGACATAGAAATAGGTGTAGAACAGCGGCCATTCGCTCTCGATACCCCGGAACCGCTCCAGCTCCCCGGCCTCGTAATGCAGGCGGGTATGGTCCTCCATCACCGTCTGGTGCCCGTCGGTCAGGAAGCGCTTGCAGCCATAGGGGCCGGCCAGTTTGGTCAGTATCTCGTTGCGGGTGCGCTCCACCAGATCGGGCGCATCGACGGCGAAGGCCGGCCAGCCGATGATGCCCAGCGTGGCCGCATCCACCTCCTTCGATCCGGATTCGCGCGGCAGCAGCGCCTCCACGGTGGCCCGCGCCCGGGCGATCTCGTCCGGGACGGCCTGGATGACGGCGACACGGCCGCCATCCTCCCCGAACAGATCCAGGCCCTGCATGGCCTCCATCGCCGCCTTGGCCATACCGATGGAACTGGCATTCAGTTCCACCGCCCCGTCATTGATCTTGCGGCCGCGCTCCCAGATGCCGAAATCGGCGATGCGATAGGCGGGGCCGATATAATGGACCAGGTTCTGGACGAAGGCGACCTCGTCCATCGTGTAGATGACCGTGGTGCCCGACCGCGTCATCTGCGCCAGGATCAGCAGGAACAGCGAGGTGGCGTCGATCTGCAGATGGCCCCAGCCATCATCGGCCGCCACGGCCTCGCCCGTGCTGGCCGAATAGATGGCGTGCAGGCTGTCCAGCGGTGCCTGGGTCTGCTTGAACCGTTCGACCTTGGCCGCCTGGCGCATCATGGCCTGCAACAGGCCGCGCATGGTCTTGACCACGCTCTGTTCCAGCAGGCGGGCGCGCGCCGTGCTGTCGCCCCGGCGGCGATAGGCCAGCGCCAGGGCCCAGGGGCCGATGATCGAATAGACGTTATCGCGCACCCAGGCATGGGTATAGTTGCCATGGACGGTGACGGCGGTGCTGGCCGGCAGCAGGCCGGTGATCGGGTGCTGGCGCACCAGGATCACGCGGTTCACATGGTCGAACAACCGGTCCAGCGCGGTTTTCACCGCCTGTCCACCCTGCTTGCCAATCCCCCTTGGCAGCGGCGATTCCGGCATCTGGCACCCCGTCACAATCTACACTCAAAGAGAGTAACAGCGTTGTGCCTCCGCGCAACTGTTGCAATGCAACATGGCATGCGAAATCATGGGGCCCCACGGCCCCTTCCGGCCCCATGGAAAGACCCGCCCGACCATGAACATCCAGCGCGCCAGCGGCCTTCTGTTGCACCCGACCTCGCTGCCCGGCGGGCATGGCATCGGCGATATGGGTCCCGGGGCTCGTGCCTTCCTGGAACAGGTGCAGGCAGCGGGGCAGAGCGTATGGCAGATCCTGCCGCTGGGCCCCACCAGCCTGGGCAACAGCCCCTATTCAGCCTTGTCCAGCTTCGCGGGCAACCCGCTGCTGATCAGCTTCGACGATCTGGTGGCCGATGGCTTCGCCGATGCCAGCCTGTTGGAAAGGCTGCCGGGGAACGAGGGGGCCCGTGTGGATTATGACGGGGTGGCGGCGACCAAGCTGGCGGCCCTGGACATCGTGGCGGGCGACTTCCTGAAGCGCCCGTCCAGCGATGATGCATGGGGCGATTTCGAGCTGTTCAGGGCGCGCAACGATGCCGAATGGCTGGATGATTACGCGCTCTATACCGTGCTGAAGGAACGCCACCAGGGACGGGCCTGGCTGGACTGGAACGTGCTGTACACGACGCGCGACCCGATCGGCATCGGGGAGGCGCGGCACACCTTGTCCTTCGATATCAAGAAGGTGAAGGTGCAGCAGTTCCTGTTCTTCCGGCAATGGATGAAACTGAAGAAGGACGCCAATGAACGCGGCATCCGCATCATGGGCGACATCCCGATCTTCGTGGCGGGCGACAGCGCCGATGTCTGGTCACGCCGCGACCTGTTCGAACTGGACGGATCGGGTCGGCCCACCATCGTGGCCGGCGTGCCACCCGATTATTTCAGCGCGACGGGCCAGCGCTGGGGCAACCCGCTCTACCGCTGGGACGCGCACCGGGCCGAAGGTTTTGCGTGGTGGCACCGGCGCATAGCCCGGACCCTGGAAACCGTCGATATGGTCCGCATCGACCATTTCCGGGGGTTCGAGTCCTATTGGGAAATCCCGGCGCATGAGGAAACGGCCATCCATGGCAGCTGGGTGCCGGCGCCGGGCTATGAACTGTTCCAGTCATTGAAGGACAAGTTCGGGGAACTGCCGATCATCGCCGAGGATCTGGGCGTCATCACGCCGGCGGTGGAACAGTTGCGCGACCATTTCGGCTTCCCCGGCATGCGGGTGCTGCCATTTGAATGGGGCGACCATTTTGAGCCCTGGAACTATGACCCCAACCGCTATGCCGCCCATTCGGTGTTCTATACCGGCACGCATGACAATGACACGATCCTGGGCTGGGTCGCCTCGCGCGGCGGGCTGGACGGGGAGTTGGGACAGCGCATCCGGTCGTACCTGAATACCGACGGCCGCGACCTGCACTGGGATTTCATCCGGTTCGCGCTGGGCGTCAATTCTGACCTGGTCATCACGCCGGTACAGGACGTACTGGGCCTAGGCACCGACGGCCGCATGAACGTGCCCGGCCTGCCCGACGGCAACTGGGGCTGGCGCCTGAAGCCGGGGCAATGGCGGGACGAGGATGCGGAACGGCTGCGCGATCTGACGGCGGCGGCGGGGCGGTTGGCGGGGTGATGGCCCTCAAGCACAATTTCCGCGTCGGTTTGGGCCAAAGGGTGCCAACAAATACCACCGTCACCCCGGCGAAAGCCGGGGCCCAGGCGTAGAGCGGCGTCTGCCGCGATAAGGGTTATATCGGCGCTGACCGCGCCTTACACTGGGCCCCGGCTTTCGCCGGGGTGACGCCAGGGAAAGTGATGACGAAGGTGCCCAAAGGCACCCCCGCCTCCCCTCAATAACCCGGCGGCCGCTTGGCCGTGACCACCTTCTTGGGCAGCACGAACTCACCCTTCTGCCTTGCATAGGCCACCGCGATGCGGGCCCCGACCTGGGCGTTGTTCAGCAGCAGCGCGCGGTTGGCGGTCAGGCTGGCGCCACCGGTCAGTTCCTCCATGCGCTTCAGCAGGAACGGCGTCAGCGCCTTGCCGCGCACATCCTGCGCCTGGGCCTCGCCCACGGCCTGGGCGATGGCGGCCTCCACCGCTTCGGCATCCAGGGCAGCATCGGCCGGGATCGGTACGCCGATAACCACACCGCCGCCCAGGCCCAATTGCCACTTGGCGCGCAGAACCCGCGCCACCTCATCGGCCGAATCGCAGCGGCCATCGACCGGCAGCGGCAGGGCCGCGGTATAGAAGGCGGGGAACCGGTCGGTGCCGAAACCGAGGACCGGCACACCTTTGGTTTCCAGATATTCCAGGGTGCGGGGCAGGTCCAGGATGGCCTTGGCCCCGGCGCAGACCACGGCCACGTCGGTGGCGGCCAGTTCCTCCAGATCGGCGGAAATGTCCAGCGTCGTCTCCACGCCGCGATGCACGCCGCCGATGCCACCGGTGGCGAAGACGGAGATGCCGGCCAGCGCGGCGCCGATCATGGTGGCGGCCACCGTCGTGGCGCCATCGGCACCCTGGGCCAGGGCGAGGGCCAAGTCGCGGCGGCTGACCTTGCGCACGCCCGGCTGGGCCAGACGTTCGATATCCTCGGCATCCAAGCCGACGCGGATGCGGCCATCCAGCACGGCGATGGTGGCGGGTACCGCCCCTTCCGCCCGGATGGCGGCCTCCAGCGCGTTCGCCGTCTCCACATTGGCGGGATAGGGCAGACCGTGGCTGATCACGGTCGATTCCAGCGCCACGACGGCCTTGCCGGCCTTCAGCGCCGCCGTCACTTGCGGATGGATGGAGAGGAAGTCCTGCATGGATCCGGCCCTTGGATTTCAAGTCGCGCGGAGAATGCAACGCCCGCCCCGCCCGACGCAACGCCGACCGAAGCGGGAGCGGCCATGCGCCCGCCACCGGGGTTCTGGCAGGGGGCGAACGAGCGTGCTAAAAAGCAACGGGAAACAATCGCGCCCAAGGCGCCTACCTGAGAGGAATGACCGAAGATGCCGATCCCCAGCCTGTTCCAGGGAAAATTGTCGCTGCCCGTCATCGCCTCGCCGATGTTCATCGTCAGCTATCCCGACCTGGTGCTGGCCGAATGCAAGGCCGGGATCGTCGGCACCTTCCCCAGCCTGAACGCCCGCACGCCCGAACAGCTGGACGAATGGCTGGGCCGGATCACCGCCGAACTGGCGGATGATGCCGCCGCCAATCCGGACAAGCCGGTGGCACCCTTCGGCGTGAACCTGATCGTCCATCGGTCGAACTCCCGCCTTCAGGGCGATGTGGAATTGCTGGTCAAGCATAAGGTGCCGCTGGCCATCACCTCGGTCGGCGCGCCGGTCGGCATCGTCGATGCCATCCATTCCTATGGCGGTCTGGTCTTCCATGACGTCACCAATATCCGCCACGCCCGGAAGGCGGTGGAGGCGGGGGTGGACGGCCTGATCCTGGTGGCGGCCGGGGCCGGCGGCCATGCAGGCACTACCTCTCCCTTCGCGCTGTTGTCGGAGGTGCGGGAATTCTTCGACGGGGCTATCGTGCTGGCCGGCGCCATCTCGTCCGGTGCTCAGGTGCGCGCGGCGGAGGTGCTGGGGGCCGATTTCGCCTATGTCGGCACCCGCTTCATCGCCACGGCGGAGGGCAATGCCCCGGCGGAATATAAGCAGATGATTATCGACCATGCCGCCGCCGACATCGTCTATACGCCGATGTTCAGCGGCATTCCCGGCAATTATCTGGGCCCCAGCGTCGCCGCCAACGGCATCGACGTGAACGCCATTTCCGGCGGCGCCGCCGATCCCAACCTGTCGATCGAGGATTGGTCGAAGAAGAAGGCCTGGAAGGATATCTGGTCCGCCGGCCAGGGCATCGGCACCATCCATGACGCGCCCCCGGTGGCGGAGCTGGTGGCGCGCATGAAGGCGGAATACAGGGCGGCCGCCGCCAAGCCGGCGGCGTTCGCGTGAGATTCGGAGCGCCCCTCTCCTCGTCACCCCGGCTTTAGCCGGGATGACGGAAATGGAGTAGCTCTGCACACACGAGGAGAATCCCGCATCGGCAGGAAAGCCGTCTTCAGGTTTTCACCGTCACCGCCGCGACCCCGGCGCCGATCAGCATGGTACCGCCGGTGCGGTTCACCAGCCGCAGGGCGCGGGGGCTGCCCAGCAGGGCCCGCGACCGCGCCGCCAGGGCGGCATAGGCAAAGGCGTTCAGGAAGGCTAGCACCAGGAACGTCGCTTCGAACAGCAGTACCTGGGTCAGGAAATCCGCTTCCGGCCGGATGAATTGCGGTAGGAAGGCCAGGAAGAAGGTCAGGCTCTTGGGATTCAGCGCCGTGACCAGCCAGGCATGGGCCACCATGCGCAGGGCCCGCGACCGGGTGGTCACCGGCTGGGCCGCCAGGGTGCCGCCAGCCCGCCACAGCTTCACCCCCATCCAGACCAGATAAGCGGCACCCGCCCATTTCACCACAGTAAACAGGGTGGCCGATGTGGCCAGCAGGGCGCCAATGCCCAGCATGGACAGGGTCATGGCGGTAAAATCGCCCAGCGCCACGCCGATGGCCATGGGCAGGGCCGCCCGCCACCCCTGACCAAGGGCATAGGAGACGACAAGCAGCACGGTCGGTCCGGGTATCACCAAGAGCACCGTGGACGCCACCGTGAAAGCAAGCCAGTTTTCAAGCATCGTCACCTCCCCCGATCCGCACCCCGCCAGCAAGCCATGGCGACGCGGGTTTGTCGAGGGACCGGAACAGGAAGACCATCCGTCCATGACCGCCCCCGCCCCCATCGACCCGATCCGCCTGCTGTCCTCCGTCGGGCATGACCTGCGCCAGCCGTTCCAGGCCATGCGCCTGTTCTTGAACCTTCTGCAGATGAAGCTGGTGGAACCCAAGCAGGTCGAACTGGCCGACCGGCTGGAGGAAGCGCTGGAGATGGGTGCCGCCCAGATGGACCAGGTGCTGACCCTGGCGGCCTTGGGAGCCGGCACGGCCCGGATCAAGGCGGAGACGGTGCCGCTGGGCCCCCTGCTGGCGCGCGTGACGGGGGAGATGGCGCAGAAGGCCGCGAAGGCGGGCAAGCAGATCCGGCTGGTGCCGACCAGCCTGTCGGTTCAAACCGATCCGGTGATGCTGGACCGGATGCTGCGCGCCCTGATCGATAATGCCCTGATCCATGCCACACCCGGCCGCCGCGTGCTAATCGGTGTGCGCCGCGCCGGTTGGCCGACACTGCTCGTGGCCGATGATGGACCGGGCATCCAGCCCGCCGACCGGGCCCTGGTGCTGGAACCCGGCGGGCGGCTGGAACGTTCCGGCATCGCGCTGCGCGGCCTGGGGCTGGGCCTAGCGCTCTGCCACCAGATCGCCCACAGGCTGGGCCATCAGCTGGTGCTGGGTGGGGCCAAGGGGCTGGTGGTGAGGGTCGGCTTCAGCCGCTGACGAATTCGGGCTCTGCGTCCACAGGGAATTTCACCGACCGGGCGATGAAGCACATCTCGTGTGCCGTGTGGTGCAGATGGGCGGCCTTTTCCAGGTCCGCACCCGGCGCCAGGGTGACGCGGGGACGCAGCAGGACGCGGGTGAACTGGCCGGCCCCACCCGCCTCCTCCACCATCCAGCCTTCGGCCCGATCCTCGTATGCCGTCACCACGATGCCGGCCCCGGCGCACAGGCCCAGATACCAGAGCTTGTGACAGGCCGACAGCGAGGCGACCAGCAGCTCCTCCGGGTTCCAGCGGGCGGGATCGCCGCGGAAGGACGGGTCGGACGAACCGGGGATCGCCGGCTTGCCGCCGGCATTGATCAGGTGGTCGCGGCTATAGGCGCGGTAGGCGCTGGTGCCCGTACCCTGGTTACCGGTCCAGGTGATGGTGACGGGATAGTGATGTTCCTTGTCGGACATGATCGCTGACATCCTCCGCTATGGATCAACGGTGTGCATCCTAGGCCGGGTTCGAACGGGGCGGAGGGGGCGATTGCGCCGGTCAGCACCGCGCCGAACGGGCTTGGCACTACTGTACCGGCGGGAACTGATGGCCCCTCGCGGCAACTTCTGTCCGCATCTCCGGGAAGGGTTTGTTGCGGGCCAGAATCTCGGCGTAGATATTGTCCGCCAGCAGCGACTCGTACGCCATCTCGAACATGCGGCGTTCCAGCGTGTCAGCAAACGGCTTGGAAAAGCCCATATAGGAGCGCTGCACCGACAAGGGCCGCCCCAAGGGCAGGAACCGGGCGCCGGGATGCTCATCCTGGAACCGGGCCACGGCGCGGGCATGCAAAGCCGCGGCATCCAGCCGGCCGGACAGGACCAGATTCAGGGCGATATCGGCCGTGCGCACCTGTTCCAGTGTGATGCCGGGCCGCTGGGCCAGCCCACCACCCACGACCCAGCCCAGCGGGACCCCGATATGGACAATTCCCTCCTCCGCCGGCATGGGCCCGCCGTCGGCAGGGACCGGGCAGAACAGCCACATCTGGTCGACATAGAAATGCTCCCGGCTGAATTCCATCCAGGCTTCGCGTTCCGGGGTGCGGAACGGGCCGACCAGGATGTCGGCCTGGCGCATCTCCACCTCTTTCTGGGCGCGGGGCCAGGGGAATTGCTGGAAGCTGCAGGTCAGCCCGGCCTTGGCGCAGGCCGCTCGCGCCAGTTCCGCCCCGATGCCAAACCCGCAATCCGCCCCGTCGGAGACGAAGGGCAAGGGACCGCAGACGATGCTGACATTATTGAAGGCGCTGGCGGCAACCGGGTTATCCCCCACCCCGGCCCCGGCCCCGGCGCCATGGGCCGGCAGCATTAGCGCCACCGCCAGAAAGGCGGTCATGAGAGGCCGCAAGGGGCGGCGGGAAGCACGCGTCAACAAAGGCTGTCCGCTGGAGGCCCGTAAAGGCCGATGAAGCAGCCTATGCCCCCTTCAAAGGGCCGGTCAATGTCCATCGCCGGCCCACCCGCCCCGCGCGCAAACCCGGGCTTCCGCAGCGACGCTTGAGCCGGCGCGGCTTTGGCCCTAGACATCGCTCACTTGGCCCCAAGGACCCGACGCGCATGACCCAGAACCCGCAACGCCTGACCATCCGCCGCCCGGACGACTGGCACCTGCATCTGCGCACCGGTGCCATGCTGCGCGCCGTGCTGGGGCATTCGGCGGCGCAACTGGGCCGGGCCATCGTCATGCCCAACTTGGTGCCCCCCGTCATCACCGCCGCGCAGGCCGAAACCTATCGCGCCGAGATCGTCGGCGCCCTGCCCGCCGGCAGCCGGTTCCAGCCGTTGATGACCGCCTATCTGACCGACGGCACCGATCCGGACGATCTGGAAGCCGGCAGGAAGGCCGGCATCTTCACCGCCGTGAAGATGTATCCCGCGCATGCCACCACCAATTCCGCCCATGGCGTCACCGACCTGGACAAGGTCGCCCCCTGCCTGGACCGCATGGCCAGGATCGGGCTGCCGCTGCTGGTGCATGGGGAGGTGACGGACCAGAAGGTCGATATCTTCGATCGCGAGGCCGTGTTCATCGACACCGTGCTGCCGCAGATCATGACGCGCCATCCCGACCTGAAGATCGTGCTGGAGCACATCACCACGGCCGAGGGCGTGGATGTCGTCCGCAAGCATGGTCCATCGGGCAAGCTGGCCGCCACCATCACCGCCCACCACCTGATGATCAACCGATCGAACATCTTCGCCGGCGGCATCCGCCCGCATCTCTATTGCCTGCCCATCGCCAAGCGCGAGACGCATCGGCTGGCCCTGCGCGCGGCCGCGACGTCAGGCGAACCCTGGTTCTTCTTCGGCACCGACAGCGCCCCGCACCCGATCGGCGCCAAGGAGACGGCGTGTGGCTGCGCCGGCATCTATACCGCCGCCACGGCGGTGGAGCTGTATACCCAGGTGTTCGACGAGGAAGCGGCCCTGGACCGGCTGGAGGCCTTCACCAGCCTGAACGGCCCCGCCTATTACGGGCTGGAACCTAATGCCGACACCATCACGCTGGAAAAGAGCGGTCTGATCGTGCCCGACATCCTGGATGTCGATGGCAAGAACGCTGTCCTGCCCTTCCGGTCCGGCGAGCGCCTCGACTGGCGCCTCGTTTGAGCCTTGCCACTGATCGTCAGGGCTCGCCTCCGGCTCGACCTGACCTACGCCTTCCACACCCTTAGCGCAGGGAAATGCCATGATCGACGCCGCCACCGCCGCCACCCAGACGGCCCGTATCCTGATCGAGACCAAGTCGGTCCTGTTCAATGCGGAAAAGCCGTTCATTTTCACCTCCGGCCGCGCCAGCCCCGTCTATATCGATTGCCGCAAGCTGATCAGCTTCCCACGCGCGCGGCGCTTCCTGATCAATGCGGCCAAGGACCAGCTGTGCCGCGAGGCCGGGTTTGAGGCGTTCGACGCCGTGGCGGGTGGGGAGACGGCGGGCATCCCCTATGCCGCCTTCGTGTCGGACGCGCTGGACCTGCCCATGCTGTATGTCCGCAAGAAGCCCAAGGGCTTCGGCCGCAATGCCCAGATCGAGGGTCAGCTGCTGGAAGGTCAGCGCGTGCTGCTGGTCGAGGATCTGGCCAGCGAGGGCGGATCGAAGATCAATTTCGTCAATGCGCTGCGCGATGCCGGCGCCACCGTCGAGCATATCTGGGTGGTCTTCCATTACGGCATCTTCCCGCAGTCGGAAACGACCATGGCCGAGATGGGCGTGAAGCTGCACGCCCTGGCCACCTGGTGGGACGTGCTGCGCACGGCGCGCGAGGGCAATTATTTCGATGCCCACACGCTGGGCGAGGTGGAGAAGTTCCTGCACGCGCCGGAAGCCTGGTCGGCCAGCAATGGCGGCAACGAGGCGAAGGGCTGATCTGGCGGGGGCGGAACTCCCGCCCCTAGAGTGTGATTGTTGCAAATGAAATCATTTGAAACAATCACACGATAAACCAAAGGCTTAGTGTCTATCAGCTGCTTCTGAAAGCGCCTGATAGACACTAGTCCCGCTGCAAGGCGGCCAGATTGAAGTTGGCACAAAGCACGCCCAGCTGCCTTCCGTCACCCGGATCGACCAGCAGGATGCTGGCCAACACGACATAATCGTCGGCGGATTCGTCATAGGCGGCGCTTTCCACATGCACCATGCCGGGGGCGGTGGTGCTGGGGACCATGTATTTGGCCTCATCCGACTGGTCGTAATCGCTGGAAATGCGGGTGGCGCCGGCCAGCAGGCCGCGATCATCCGTCAGCATCAGATCGGATAGTACCGCCTGGCGCGGGAACCGCATCAGCGCCAGACGCTGCGACAGGGTACCGCCCATCACCATATCCAGCAGCGCCCCCCGACCCCGCTTGGCCTGCAGCCGCCAGGCAACGTCGCGCTGGATGATGGTGTCGATCGACACGCTGTCATTGTCGCGGCTGACCCGGCGCAGGGCCGCCAGCATCGCGGGATCGGCCGCCAGTTCCGCAGCCAGATCGTGCATGATGGTGCCGATGCGCGGATTGTCCTCCGCCCGGCCAGAGGTGGCGGCCGCAACAGCCCCATCCTCCTGCCAGGGAAAGGCCGACGCCGGAAGGGTTGCCGTCAGCAGCAATATCCCGATCAAAGCCAGCCGCATCTTCCCAGGCATCCCTGTCGGCATCACCATTGGTTAACCAATTCTAGCAAGTCGGACGGGCCTTCTCCAGGCCTGGTTGGCCCCTTCTTGCCGGCCGCCAGGAGAAGCGGGCCGCAATCGGGTTCCACCGATCCCTGCCCTCACCCCGGTACCCGCAGCCCCAGGGTCCCAAACAGGGATCGCAAACAGCATATCCCTGGAAACGCAAAGCCCCCGTCCGGATGGACGGGGGCTTGCGGTAAGACAGGACATAAACAGCCCTGGATAGGCGCTGCGCACCCTTTACACCTTGGGTGCTGGGCACCCGTTACATTAGGCGCTACGCACCCTTTACCTTAGGCGCTACGCACCTGGGCCAGGAAACGGTCCACGGTGTTGCCCAGCTCGCCGGACTGGCGGGCCATGTTACGGGCGGCGCCCAGCATGTCGGTGGCCGAGGAACCGGTCTGATGTGCGACCTGCTCCAGGCTCTCGATATTGCGGGTGACTTCCATCGTGCCCATCGAGGCCTGCTGCACGTTGCGGGCAATCTCCTTGGTGGCGGCGTCCTGCTCCTCGACAGCACCGGCGACCATTTCGGAGATGTCGTTGATCTCCGCGATGGTACGGCTGATGATGACGATGGCGTCGACGGCCTCCTTGGTGGCGTCCTGCATCGTGGTGATCTGGCTGGCGATCTCTTCGGTGGCCTTGGCCGTCTGATTGGCCAGCGACTTCACTTCCGAGGCCACGACGGCGAAGCCCTTGCCGGCTTCACCGGCGCGCGCCGCCTCGATCGTGGCGTTCAGCGCCAGCAGGTTGGTCTGGCTGGCAATGTCGCTGATCAGCTTCACCACATCGCCGATCGACTGGGCCCGCTGGGCCAGCGACTGCACGGTGCCGTTGGTCTTCTCGGCCGTCTTGGCGGCATCCCGCGCGATGCGGGCCGAGGTGTTGACCTGATTGGAGATCTCGGCGAGCGAGCCGGCCAGTTCCTCGGTGGCGCTGGCCACCGACTGCACGTTGGCAGACGCCTGCTGGGTCGCGGCGGCAACGGCGCTGGTCTGCGCACGGCTTTCCTCGGCCGATGCGGACAGGCCCTCGGCGGTGGACTGCACCTGACTGGAGGCACCCGACAGCTCGGCCACCACGCCCTTCACCGAATTCTCGAAGTCGGACGCCAGCTTCTCCATGGAGGCCTTCTTCTCCACAGCGGCCTGACGCTCGGCCTCTTCCTGGCGGCGACGCAGGTTCTCGACCTCAAGGGCGTTGTCCTTGAAGACCTGCACCGACTGCGCCATGGCACCGATCTCGTCCCCACGGCCCAGCCCGGAAATGGCCACGCTGAGGTCGCCGCCGGCCAGCTTGGACATGGCGGACTGCATGTCCTTCAACGGCGCACCGACGATCTTGTGCAGCATGAACACCAGCAGGCCGATCAGCACCGCCAGCACGACCACGGCGATCAGCAGGTTGCCCATCACGGCGGTGGAGATGGAGGATTGCACGTTGGCCCGGCTCCAGGCCACGGTCAGCGTACCCACCTGATCGCGGTTGGCACCGGCACGGACGGGCGCCTGGGCGATCAGGAAATCACCCAGATCCTGCACCTTGACCTCGGCCACGGTCTTGTCGACTTTGGCCTTGGTGAAATCGAAGCCCTGCATGCCGGCAGGCAGCGGCTTTTCCTTGGTCGGGTACTCGTTCAGCACCTCACCATCGGCGTCCACCACCTTCACGGCGGCCAGACTGGTGCCCTTGGCGGTGGCGAGGTCGGCATAGCTGTCGGCCACGGCATCGGAATTCTTGAAGCGCACGGCGGCGGCCATCTGGGCCGCCATCATCTCCGTGACCTGGCTTTCAGACCGTTGCGACAGGTCCAGCATCGCGTCGCTCATCGACGAGGCGCTGAGCCCGATCACGGCACCCAGGCCGATGATGACCGGCACGGCGATCGAAAAGGTGATCTTGCGACTGATGGACCAGTTGCCGAAAAGGCCACCCAGCCCGCCGGCGGAACCGGCAGCAGCAGGCGCAGCCTTGCCGGCCGGGCGCATGGTCCGATTGATAGTGCTCATCTCGCTGAACCTCTCCTGTCCTTTACCGCACGCGTGACTTTGACCAACCGCAAATTCCGCACAAGCGAAAAACTACATTCCCGAACGACCGTGCCGTACATTTTTAACGGCACATTACCGAACCCGGCGAACAGGGCCCGTTAACCAATACACGCAATGGAATGAGTAGTTAATTGGGACATTTTTATTAAAACCCACTCCGTTACCGGGTTGACGGGAATGACCCTTGCCGACCCAGCATACTTTCGCATAGGTATAACCGAGCTTGTAACGAAAATGTAGGCGTATCTGCCGCATGGGCGGCGGATTCAGAGGAAGCGGCCCGGCCGCAAACATCTATTAAGAAATTACCGATAAGATCGGTCACCTAAGCCCTGTAGGGAGGGGCGCCGGCGGGACCCCATCGCCCGCCGACAAAAAGCCAATGAAGTCGAAGTGCGTAAACGATAAGTGGCGATGAACAAGGGGCTTTTACGATGAAGAAAATGGTTGCGGCCGTGCTTGCCGTGGCGGCGTTCGGGTTTGTCGGTGCCGCCCATGCGGAATGCACATTGAAGGATGCGCCCACCCTGCCCGAAGGGGCGACCGCGGCAGAAGCCGACATGATCGCCGCCCAGCAGGCGGTGAAGGCCTATGTAGCCGAAACCCAGGAATATCTGTCCTGCCTGGAATTCGAGGGCAAGGGCCGTGCGGGTGGTGACTGGACCAAGAAATACAACGACGCTTCCACCCGCATGGAGAAGCTGGCCGCCGAGTTCAATAAACAGTTGCGGGCCTTTAAATCTAAGTAAGTGCGCCCTCAGGCGCCGGGCGCCGCCATCCGGCGGCTTGGCTCACGCGACCACGTGGTCGCGGGCTGGCGGTTGCCAGCCTCCAACGGTCATGGGGAATGACCGTTGGCATGGCGCTTGATCGCCTGTTCCCAGCCGGGTTGTCACTGACCGCCCGGCGGCGGGCCCAGCGGCTCCACCGTGACCTTCGGCACGGGCGGCGGCTTGGTAATGGGCGGCATTTCGATCTGGCCATTCAGGTCGCGCGCCCGGCCCACCTTCATGCCGTTCTGGGACCGGAATGCCGCCGGGGGGATGGTCAGCGACCGCGACACCAGGTTGGATAGGGCCGATTCGTCCCAATCCGCCATGGGCGGGCCTAAGCGCAGGACCACCAGATCACGTCCCTTGGAAACGTAGAGCCGGGCGCCATCCGTCCCGGACAGGAAGATCGTGTCACCATCGGTGAAGGGCTTTCTGGCGCCATTGCCGTTCTTGGCCTCGAACGGCCAGCCCAGGCGCACGCGCCAGCCATCATGGCGGACAAGGCCGTTGGGCCGCTCCATCTGGTCCAGCCAGGGGGTGGGCACCAGTTGGGTCGCCCCCGCCATGCCACCTTCCAGCAGCAGCAGGCCCGGCCGCAGCCAGTCGCGCGCCGTGGCCCGGACACAGCAATGAAGATAGGCCGCCCCGTCATTGCCGCCGGCCGATACCTGCCCCGGACGCGCCCCCATCGGCCGCCACAGCTTGTCGGACAGCAGGTCCGCCGCCGGCACGCCCGCAGCGCGCGACAGGACCAGGGCCAGCACCTGGGCCTCGAAATCATTGGGGGCGAAGCGGCTTCCCGGTTCGAAATCCAGCTTGGCCGACAGGGTCCAGGCGATGGCTTCGCCGGCCGGGGGCGCGGCGGGCACCGTGATCCCGGAGGTGCCGGCCAGCAACTGGCGCACGGTGATGCGGCCGCGATCATCACCGGCCCATTCCGGCAGCCACCTGGCAATCCCCGTCTCCAGCCCCGGCAGCGCGCCGTCCCGCAGCGCCTGCCCCGTCAGCAGGGCCACCAGGGCGGGCACCAGCCCGGAACCATCCAGCATGTCACCGGCCTGAACGTCGGGCGCATAACGTTCCAGCTGCAGGGCACCCGCGTGCCAGACCAGCAGTGCCCGGCTGTTGGTCGCGCTGAAGAAGGCGTCGATCTCCTTCAGCCCCTTTTCAGACAATACGCCCTGGTCCGGGTCGGCCATGGGCAGCACCGTGCCGGGGCCGGAAACCAGCGGCTTGTCCACCAGCACCGGGCCTTCCGGCTTCACGGGGATCAAGATGCCGGCCGGATCATTGCGCGCACCCTCGCCGCCGTCACGGCCCAGCCACCAGGTGGCCCCCAGGGCGGTTGCCAGCAGCAGGCCGGCGGTGGTGGCAATGACGATCGGACGACGCATGAACACTTCCCCGGATGAAACGGCCCGTCAGGAACCGTGGCGGTAGAGGGGATAGTCCCTGGCCTGCACCACCTCCCACGCACCGTCGGGCTGACGGCAGAGGAAGCCGGTCGCATGCTGGTACATCTCCTCCAGGATGACGACGGAATGGAATTCACGGCAGGGACGGTTCTGGCCGTCATAGCCGTCGCGCAGGACCTTCACGGCCCCGCGCTTGCCGGTGATGGGGTTGGCCCAGCCCACGGGAACATCGATCCCCTTGGTCCCCATTTCGCGCAACGCGCCCTGGAAGCCGGCCAGATCGCTGTCCTCCATGGTGATGATGCGCGGCTTGGGCGGGGGCGGGGGGGGCGGTGCCTCCGCCACCGGGGGCGGGGCCGGCGGCGGTTTCGTCTGGCAGCCGGCCACGACCAGCATCAGACACATCAAACCCAGGCTGCGCTTCATCATTCTCTATCCCAAGCCGCTTCGACCCTTGATCGGTGGCTCTCTAGTGCCAAACCGCCGGGGGCCAAGGCAAGGACGAACCCCTTCCCAACCCGATTTGGCGGGTCAATCTTGGCGGCAGCGTGGCGGTGACAGGCAAACGCGGTGACAAGTTGGGGTCGTGATGCAAACGCTCGCCGGCCAAATGACGGGGATGCCCTGCACCCCCGTCATTTGCATTCCGGCCTCAAATCGCCCATAACCGGGACCAATCCTTGAACCTTTTTCGGCAAAGCATCGTCCCATGGGATTCAACTGCGGTATCGTCGGCCTGCCCAATGTCGGCAAGTCCACCCTGTTCAACGCGCTGACCAGCACGGCGGCGGCCGAGGCCGCGAACTATCCCTTCTGCACGATCGAGCCGAATGTCGGTCGCGTCGGCGTACCCGATCCGCGCCTGGAAAAGCTGGTGGAGATCGCCAAGTCGCAGAAGACCGTGCCCACGCAGCTTGAATTCGTGGACATTGCCGGTCTGGTGCGGGGTGCCTCGAAGGGTGAGGGCCTGGGCAACCAGTTCCTGGCCAATATCCGCGAGGTCGATGCCATCGTCCATGTCCTGCGCTGCTTCGAGGATGGCGACATCACCCATGTCGAAGGCTCGATCGAGCCCGTCCGCGATGCGGAGACGGTGGAGACGGAGCTGATGCTGGCCGACATGGACAGCCTGGAAAAGCGCCTGCCGCCCCTGCAGAAGAAGGGCAAGGCCGGCGACAAGGATGCCAAGGCCCTGGCCGAGCTGATGGAGCGCGTGCTGGTGGCCTTGCGCGAGGGCAGGCCCGCCCGCTCGGTCGAGGTCGCCAATGAAGAACGCGACATGTTCAAGCAGATGGCGCTGCTGACCGGCAAGCCCGTGCTCTATGTCTGCAACGTGGAAGAGGCGTCGGCCGGCAGCGGCAACGCCCTGTCCGCCAAGGTGGCCGACATGGCCGCCCGCCAGGGTGCCGCCAGCGTCGTCATCTCCGCCGCCATCGAGGCCGAACTGTCGCAGCTGCCCGACGAGGACAAGCTGGAATATCTGTCGTCGCTGGGGCTGGAGGAACCGGGCCTGAACCGCCTGATCCGTGCCGGCTACAGCCTGCTGGGCCTGCTGACCTTCTTCACTGTCGGGCCCAAGGAAGCCCGCGCCTGGACCGTGCGCAAGGGGGCCAAGGCGCCGGAAGCCGCCGGCGTCATCCATACCGATTTCGAACGCGGCTTCATCAAGGCCGAAACCGTCGATTACACCAGCTATGTGACGCTGGGCGGTGAGGTCGGGTGCAAGGAAGCCGGCAAGATGCGCATGGAAGGCAAGGAATACCTGGTCCAGGACGGCGATATCTTCCATTTCCGCTTCAACGTGTGAGTCTTGGCGGACCGGCAGTCACCGGCCCGACGCGCCACGGTTCAAAGGCCCCGCCAACCCGGCGGGGCCTTTTTCTTTGCAAAGCGGAAACGATTGAAACAATTGAGATGATGCGTCCTTTTCCGCGAGTCGCGCCCGCCGTCGCGTGCAATCCATCGCACAGGGTTCCGGCAGGCTGCGGCATTAATCATAGATTTTGAGCAATTCCAACGGGGTACCACACCCCCCTGTACAGTGATGTCGTATTTCAACATTCCGAATTAAGCAACTTATTGACCCCTGCTCGGGGCGGGTTTATCCATTGCTTACCGGGGCTGGCAATTCAGACGGCGAGCGGTTCCCCCTTGGCGGAACCTGACCGTCATAAGAAGAGGCATGCGTGCGATGAGTTCGCAGATTCTCACCTTCGACAAGTCCGGTCTGACCCTGCGGTCGCTGACCGGCATGTCGATCCCCCTGCCGGGGATCGACACAAATGGCGTCAACACCGTCCTGGCCGGCAGCCTGTCGTCCGACGGTGTGGACGATATTGTGGTCGGCCGTGACGATGGCAGCTTCGCCTGGTTCGATGGTCAGCCGGGCGGCGGGACGCCGGTCGAGCATAAGCTGGAACTGCCACTGCCCACGCCCCGCATGTTCGGGGTGGAGCGCGTGACGGAACTGGCCGGCATCGCCGACGCCAATGGCGACGGCCGCAACGACGTGATCTTCACCTCGTACCTGCTGTACAGCGACACGCCGAATGTGATCGTCGATCCGAACCCGGAAGGCGAATTCCGCATCCCTACCTATTCCTACCTCCTCCCCTACTGCGGTGACGGGCTGGAGGCGCCGCCGCCGTCGGGCGCCCCGGCGGAGGTCGAGCCGATCTCGATGCCGATCATGCAGCCCACGGCCCTGACCACCCCCTGGGGCACGCTGGACCTGTCCAACATCACGGTCGAGCTGCGCGGCGTGATCATGAACACCGCCGGTGAGGTCCTGGTGCCCGGTGTCAACAGCCAAGGCATCGCCGTGGGTGAACCACACCCCGACAATGGCCGCTTCGCCGAGCCGGCCAAGCAGATCTATGGCCTGGATACCGACACGGGCAATGTCTATGTGATCTGGGACAATCAGGACCGCAACAACGAGTTCGTGGCCCTGGGCAACCTGGATGCGCGCGGTGGCGTGGATGTGCTGTTCAAGGATAAAAGCACGGGCGCACTCTATGTGAAGAACGACCTGTCCGACGCCTATTTCGTCAGCGGCATCACCAGCGACGGCACCGTGTCGGTGGCCGGGCTGGGCAATTTCGCGGGCGGTGACGGCGTGGACGAAATACTGTTCTTCGACGCGTCCACGCGCGAATTCAGCGTCTGGATCCATCCGCCCTTCGACATCGCCACCAGCTATATGGCCGGCATCGATTATTTCCAGACCGTCTTCAAGCTGGATTTCGGTTGGGACTTCGTCGGTACCCAGGATATCGACGGCGACGGGATCGAGGACATCATTGTCGCGGCGGTGGGTGACTTCGCGCCCTACACGCCCGGGTCGATCGCGCCCGTGTCCTATTTCAGCTCCGCCAGTCAGGAGCTGGTGGAACTGGGCAGCTTCGACCCATTCACGCTGAAGGGTGTGGGCAATTATTTCGACGGCCCTTCCATCCTGTAAGGCCGCCGGAAACTTGTGAGGCAAATCCTTGACGGGCGGCCCATCGGGTCGCCCGTTTTGTTGCCGATCAGGATACCCACCAGCGGCGTCAACTGACATGGTTGTGTCATCAAGGCCGCAATCGCTGGAATAATGCATAAGCGGCGGCCCCTTACGTAACGTCACCCCCTTCCGTGGTCCGTCGGCATTGGCTAGGGTCATGACCGTGCTGAATCGGGCATCGCATACAAGCCCGACCATGGGAGGAACATATTGATGAGCAACCGTCTTCTGGGCGGCACCGCGCTTGCCGCGCTGCTGTCCCTATCCGCCATCGCCATGGACGCCCCGGCCGCCAAGGCCCAGGGTCTGGACATCTCCTCGCTGGTCGTGTTCGGCGACAGCCTGAGCGATACTGACAATCTGAAGAACCTGAGCCCGGCCAGCCGACCCGGCGCGCCTTACGTCGATGGCCGCTTCTCCAACGGCCCGGTATGGCTGGAGAATCTGGGCACGCTGACCGGCATCACCACCAGCAGCCGCGCCTTTGGCGGGGCCCGCGCCACCCGCACCACCGCCATCGACCTGACGGCGCAGGTTGACGCCTATCTGGCCGGTGGCACCGCCATCCCGGCCAGCCGCGCCGTGGGTATCTGGATCGGCGGCAACGACTATATCGCCGTGCTGACCACACCGCAGGCCAACCCGACGGCCGCCGCGCAGACTGCCATCGCCGCCACCACGGGCGCCATCACCACCCAGGCCAGCCGCCTGTACAGCGCCGGTGCCCGCCAGTTCGTGCTGTTCAACCTGCCGCCGCTGGGCTCCATCCCGCTGACCAGCGGTTTGTCGGCCGCCGACAAGGCCAGCGCCAACACCGTGTCGGACCTGCATACCCAGGCCATCAAGGCCTCGGCCAACGCGCTGCGCGCCCAGGGGGCGAGCGTGACGGTGGTGGATGTGCAGACCCTGTTCCAGGGTCTGGTCGCCTCCCCCTCCTCCTACGGGTTCACCAATGTCACCACGCCCTGCTATGCCCCGATCGGGCCGGGCGGGTCGCTGGTGGCCACGGGTGTCTGCGCCACGGCGGCGGGTGCCGCCGGCTCCGTGTTCTTCGACGCGCTGCACCCCACCGCTGCCGCCCACCAGATGATCGCTCAGTATGCCTATGGCACATTGTCCGCCACCTATGAGGCGCCGGCGGCCCTGGCCATCAGCACCGACGCCGCCCAGCGCCTGCTGGATCTGGCGAACGAGGGCGTGTCGGCCCGTATGGCCGGTGCCCGCACCGGCCAGGGCTCCGTCAATGTCATCGGCGCCCAGGCCGGTCAGGATGACCGGTTCGGCATGTTCGTCTTCGGCTCCTATGTCGATGGCGACCGGGACGCGGTGCGCGGCCAGTTCGGCTATGAATATGACGGCTTCAATGCCGGCCTGGGCGTCGACTATCAGGTCGATCAGCATGTGGTCGCCGGCGTGGCCTTCAGCTATGGCAACCTGAATGTCGATACCGACGATGCCTATGCCAAGCTGGACGCCACCGCCTATAACCTGACCGCCTATATCACGGCGGCAGCCGATGATTTCTGGATGGACACCACCTTGTCCTACAGCTTCGATGACTACAAGTCGGACCGCGCCACCCGCTTCAACCCCTTCGCCAATGCCCATGGCGATTACAAGGGCAACACCTATGCGCTGGGCACGACGGTCGGCTTCACACCGGTCGCCGGTTCCTTCGCCATGGGTCCGGTGATCGGCCTGCGCTATGCCAAGAGCAAGGTCGAAGGCTTCATGGACGAAGGGGCGGGTCCGCTGGCCCTGACCTGGGACGATTTCGACGCCGAAAGTCTGTTGGGCAGCGTCGGCGGCCAGATCAGCGGTGTGGGCACCAGCTTCGTGCCGCAGGTCCGCATAGCCTATGAGTACGAGTTCCAGGGCGACAGCCGCGCCATCACCGGCCGTTTCGCCAATGGCGAACTGGCCGTGACCGATCCGGGTGCGGGCAAGCGCGGCCGTCTGGCTCTGGGTGCCGGTCTGGTGCATGAGACGGCGGAGAATGTTGCGGTGGCGGTCGGCTATAATGGCCATTTCGCCGGCGGCGACCGCACCGATCATGCCCTGACCGCACATCTGAAGATCGGGTTCTGATCTTCCGGGCATGGCAAGTAAAGAATAGGCCGCGGCGGGCAACCGTCGCGGCCTATTTTCTATTCAGCATCCAGGGAAATGCAGATCCTCCCAGTCACTACCGTTCCAAATCTTAAACTCATCGGCGCTCTCCGCGTAGGCATAGCGGAAACCTCCTCTGACCTTCCCCGTCAAATTATATTCATAACAAGCGAATAAAAATCCCGCACCATCACGGACTTTCGCAGTCTTCATTGACGCGCGAAAAATCCCGATCTGATGGTTGAAATCCCAATTCTTACCGCGGGCGTGTGACTTGGCAGTGACCCAATCACTGAAAATCATCACCGACAATTCAGCCTGACCGAAAAGTAGCTTGTTGAAGTCAACTCGCAGGCTGATGACGTCGGGATACCATTCACTTTCAACAGCAAGCGGGATGCGGTGCAGAAGCCGTGTATTCCAGTCCTTGTAGTCCAGCCAAGTGAGATCGTAAAGTCAGCCCCATTTCCCAGGACGGGCCACCGTGTATTTCTTGTGTCGCCCCAAAGCGAACAGGCTCTTCGTAATTGCCGATGTCCATTCCGTATCGGAATCGAACTTGTATCCCCGCGTGTTGACGCGGTTTAGAACGCATATGATTTCGGCGAGCGGCTTTACATCCATTCCCAACACTCCGGATTTGGGCCGACCGCTCGGCTAAACGGTACAAAATAAAAGGGGCCGCGACGGTCACCCGTCGCGGCCCTCCTGCACTCAAATCACCCTGATCAATGCACCGCAAAGGTCCGCTTGGACGCCCGGCGCACTTCCGCCTCATACAGCTTGGGGAAGACCTTGTAGAGCAGGGCCGCCACCGCCGGCAGCAGCACGACCGCACCGATCATGTTGGCCAGGAAGATGAAGGTCAGCAGCACGCCCATGTCGGCCTGGAACTTCAGGTCGGAGAAGATCCAGGTGAAGGTGGCCACGGCCAGGGTCAGGCCCGTGAACAGCACCGAACTGCCCGTTTCCTGAAGCGTGCGGTAATAGGCTTCCGCGAAGTTCAACCCATGCTTCAGATAGGACTGGAGCCGATTGAAGATATAGAGACCGTAATCCACGCCGATGCCCACACCCAGGGCGGCCGCCGGCAGGGTGGAGATTTTCAGCCCGATACCCAGCCAGGTCATCATTGCGTTGCACAGGATCGACACAACAATCAGCGGCAGCACCGTGGCCAGCGACCCCACGACGGAGCGGAAGGTGATGACGCAGAACAGCACGACCGTGGCATAGACCAGCAGCAGCATCGGCTTTTCCGCCGTCATCACCGCCTGATTGGTGGCCGCCATCACCCCGACATTGCCCGTGGCCAGGTTGAAGCTGACCGTATCGGACGGATTGTCCTTCTTATACTGCTCCACGGCATCAACGATGCGCTGGATCGTCTCCGCCTTGTGATCCTTGGTGAAGATCATCACCGGCATGACGGAGCAGTTTGAGTTCAGCAGGCCCGTCGAGGTCTCGATCGGGGTCACGGTGCGGACCAGGACCTGGGAATTGCGCGGCAGCACGCGCCAGTTCAGGTTGCCCTCGTTCCAGCCGGCATTGACAGTACGCATGGCGGTGGCCATGGACATGGTCGATTGCACGCCATCAACATTGGAGATAGCCCAGGTGAAATCATCCACCTGCTTGATGATATCATATTCGATACAGCCGTCGGCCTTGGTCTCCACGATGACCTGGATGATATCCACACCGATGGCGAACCGGTCGACGATCAGCTGGGCGTCGCGGTTGTAACGGCTGTCGGGCCAGAGTTCGGGCACGCCGGCCTCCGTATCACCCACCGTCATCTTGCGCTGCTCCCACAGCGAGATGCCGAACACGCCCAGCCCGATCAGCACCATGATGATCGCCCCCTTGGGCCGCGCAAACACGGCGAACCAGCCCCAGACGCGGTCGAACCGGTCCACCTGGCCGGACACGCGGGCCTGGTACCTGGTCCCCAGCGGCAGGAAGGACAGCACCACCGGCAGCACCCACAGATGGGTGATGATGATGATCAGCATGCCGATCGACGCCGAGACAGCCAGTTCCTGGATCATCTGGATCTGGATGATGGCGATAGTGACGAAGGCCAGGGCATCGGTGACCAGGGCCGAGGCACCGGGCACCAGCAGCCGTTCAAAGCTGATGCGGGCCGCCGTGAAGGCGTCCGCGCCCTTGCCCATCTCCTGCGTGATGGTGCCGACATTCTGCACACCGTGCGAAATGGCGATGGCGAACACCAGGAACGGCACCAGGATCGACAGCGGGTCGATGCCATAGCCCAGCAACACCAACAGGCCGAACTGCCAGATCACGGTGCAGAGCGAGATGCCCAGCATCGCGAAGGTCATCATCCAGCTTTTGCCATAGCCATAGACCAGGATGGCCGTGATGACGAAGGCAATGGCGAAGAAGGTCACCACGCTCTTCGCACCGTCGGCGATGTCGCCCATGGCCTTGGCGAAGCCAATGACATGGACCTGGATCTTGTCATCCTCAAACTTGGCGCGGATGCTCTCCAACTGACTGGCCACGGCCATATAGTCCAGCTTTTCGCCCGTGCGCGGGTCCTTCTCCACCAGTTGCACGCTGACCAGTGCTGCCGTGAAATCCTCCGCCACCAGGCGCCCCACCTGACCGGATTTCAGGACATTCTCGCGGACGATGGGCAGCCATTGCTCATTGGGCTGGAACTCCGCCGGGATGACATTGCCCCCGGCAAACCCGTCCTCCACGATATCGATGAAGCGGACATTCGGCGTGAAGATGCTGGTGACGCTGGCGCGGTCCACGCCGGGGACGAAGAACACTTCATCCGTCACCTGCTTCAGCCGCGTCATGAATTCCGGCGTATAGATGTCGCCTTCCTTCACCGACAAGGCCACCAGGACGCGGTTGGCGCCGCCGAACTCCTTCATATGCTTGGTGAAGGTCTGCATATAGGGATGTTCAAGCGGCAGGGTCTTTTCAAACCCGGCAACGACACGCAGCTTCGACCCCTGCCAACCCATGAAGGCGGTCAGGATCGCGAACACCACCAGGATCAGCACCCGGTTGCGGAAGGTCCAATGTTCGAGACGTGACAGGAAGGAGGGGGACTGGGACATGGTCTGTTCGCCTTGGGTAACAAGGGATCGGGGCAGAGCGGCGTGGGCGTCAGGGCCGGGCGGCGATGGGTCCGCTCTCACCCAGCAGGATGACGGTACCGTCGGGCGCCTGGATGGCATCGGCAAGTGCAACACGGTCGGCGCGGCGGATCATGCTGAAGGTGCGGCCGCCATCGCCGCTGGTCAGCACGGAGCCCTGGGCGCCCACCAGGATCACGGAACCATCGGCCAAGGCGGCTCCGCCCATCAGTCCGGCCTTGGTGCCGCTGTCGATTTCAGTCCAGCTCTTGCCGCCATCATCGCTGCGCAGGATATTGCCCTGCAGCCCATAGGCCAGGAAGCTTTGCGGAGCCAGCGCCAGCGCGTCGAAGAAGGAGCCCTGGTAGGGGCTTTCCAGCGGCGTCCAGTTGGCGCCGGCATCGGCGCTGAACAGCAGGGTTCCCGCCTCACCCGCGATCAGACGGGTTTCCGGTGTGGGGGCGAGGATGGCGTTGAAATGGAAATCATTCTCGCTGATCTGCCGGCTGGCCCAGGTCGCACCGCCATCGGCGGTCTCCAGATACAGGCCATAGGCGCCGACCGCGATGCCATGCTGACCATCGGCACTGAACAGCACATCCATCAGCGGCTGTTCCAGGTCTGGATCGGCATGCTGGACCTTCCAGCTCTCACCGCCATCCTCACTCCGCAGGATCACCGCGTCATGTCCCACGGCCCAGCCGCGCTTGGCGTCGGCGAAATGGACGCCGGTCAGCGCCACATTGGCCGGTACCGGCACCTGGCGCCAGGACTTGCCATTATCGTCGGATAGCAGGATATGCCCCCGCTCGCCCACAGCCACCAGCCGTTCACCGGCGCGCGCCGCGCCCAGGATCAGGGAATGGCTGGCCAGGGGCGCGATCACCGCCGGACGCAGCGCAGGGGCTGCCGCCTCCTGCGCTGCCACTGGCAAGGACCCGAGCGCCAGCAGACAAAGGCTGGCGGCCAGAGGGCGGAGGGCGGAAGAGGAACGGAGCATCGGATCACCGGGTGCGGTTTGGTTAACGCGGCCCAAGAGACGGAAAAGGGCCGGCCGGTTCGCCACCGGCCGGCCCGTTGCCATCGCCAAGGATCAGCGCACGCCGGCGCGGCGCAGGCTGTCGGGGGAGAAGTCGGCGTCGGTGTATTTCGCCTCGAACTTGTAAGGTGCTTCCTGGTTGTCCAGGCCGATGGCCGTATAACGACCCGACTGCAGGTCATAGAGAGCGTCCAGCGTCGACCAGAAGGTCGGCATGGAATAGTAATTCACCGGATGGCTCTCGGCCACGCGCCACATCTCCCCACGGGCGTCAAGATGGTCGGCGACCAGGATCTGCCAGCTATCCTCATCGATATAGAAGCGGCGCTTGGCATAGATATGGCTGGTGCCCTGCTTCAGGGTCGCGTCCACGACCCAGACACGGTGCAGTTCGTAGCGAGCCAGATCCTGGTTGATATGGCCGGGCTTGATGATGTCGTCGTACTTGGTGTCCTTGGAATGCAGCTTGTAGGAATTGTACGGAACGTACATCTCCTTCTTGCCGATCAGCTTCCAGTCGTAACGGTCGGGCGCGCCCGAGAAGATGTCGAAATTGTCAGTGGTGCGCAGGCCATCGGACGCCGTGCCGGGATTGTCATAGGCGACATTGGGCGCGCGGCGCACGCGGCGCTGGCCGGGATTGTAGGTCCAGGCCGAACGCGCTTCCTTCACCTGGTTGATCGTCTCGTGCACCAGCAGGATTTCGCCGGCCAGGCGGGCCGGGCTGGTCACTTCCTGCAGGAAATAGAGTGAAGTGTTGGCCGGCGCCCCGCCGGGGGCCTGGTACAGGTACTTCACTTGCTCATGCAGCATGATCATGGTGTAGGAACCGTCGGTCTGCGGGTTCACCTGACCGACATTGCGCTCCGTCGCCTCGCCGCGATAGCGCAGCAGGTGGTTCCACACCGCCTCCACGCCTTCCTTGGGGATCGGGAAGGGCACGCCTTCCTTCGCCCCCTCGACACCATTGCCACCATCGACCAGCTTGGCGCGCGACCCGTTGGCGATCGTCTCCTTATAGATGCGATCCGGGTACGAGGCGCTGCGACGCGTCGGGTAGACATTGATCTTGTAGTCGGGATAGCGCTTCAACAGGGCCTTCAGGCCGTCGGGAAGCTTGGCGTCATACTGGGCCATATTGGCGGCCGTGATCGTGAACTGGACCTTGTCCTCGGGGAACGGGTCCACCTCGATCGTGCCCTTCTGCCAGTTGGCCGGCGGCTTGGTGATGCCGCCGGTCCATTCCGGGATGGTGCCATCGGCGTTGCCGGCCTTGACGGCACCCATCGGGGTCAAGGTCTTGCCCAGGTCGGCAGCGGTCTGCGCCAGGGCGGGAAGGCTGAAGGCCAGGGCGACGACGCCACCCAGCAGAGCGGATTTCATACGGAACATGCGTTTCCTCCTCGATCGCTTGCTTCTTGTTTAGTCGGGAATTGCGTCAGAAAGAGTACTTGACGCTGGCCGACACGAAGTCGCGATCGTTGATCAGGTTGAACTTCCCGGCCCCGAAAAAGTTGGAATAGGACAAGTCGACCGTGATGGTCTCTCGCACGATGGCGCGCAGACCCAGGCTGACGGCCTTGCGCTTTTCGACGAAATTGCCCAGCGGCGTCGGCGTTGTGCCGTTCACGTCGTGCTGCCAGGAGATGGAGGGATAGAGGTTCACACCCGGCAGGGCGTTCAGATAGTCGAAGCGGATGGCCGCACGATAGCCCCAGGAGAAGGCATCGGCAAAGCCATCGGTGGCCAGATCCGCCATGCCGCCACGGCCCACGAAGGCCGGGTTGCCGCCGACGACCGTGCCCGGACCTTCCAGGCGCAGCACGCTCTTGTCCGGCATGTCGGAAATCCAGGTACCACCCACCTCGGTAACCACGACCCATTGGTCGGCGCCGAACGCACGCTCGAACGCCTTGGTGGCGGTCATCTGCGCCTGGGTGACGTCGAATTCCTCCCAACCCTGGATGCGCTTGCCGAAATAGCGGGCGGCCAGATCGGCGGTGACGGCGGCGGCCGTCGTGCCCTGGATCACGCCGATCTTCTTGACGATCTGGTTGGTGTTGAACAGGCCGGCGGCAGCCACCGCCGCCTGATTGGCACCCGCCGTGGCGCCGGCGGTGGCGCCAGCGGTCTCGAACGCGGCACGCGTGCCGCCCGGCGAACCGGGGGCGGCGGCGATGCCAGCACTGATGGCGCCCGCCACGGTCGGGTTGATCGCCTGGATCTGTTCGAAGGTACGGCCGGCGAACGGTGCCAGGGCCGGGTTGCTGGCGATGGCGGCGGCCACGGCGCTGTTGAAGGTGGCGCTACCCTGGGCGCGGCCGGCGGTGGCACCGGCAGCCTGGCCCTGGGCGATGGAGCCCAGGATGGACGGGGCGGCCAGCGTCGCCTGCAACAATTCCACGTCATCCAGCTGCAGCGGCTGGTCCTTGCGGAAGCTGATTTCGCCCTGCAACGAGATGCCGAACGGAATGGTGGTGTTGAAGCTGGCGCCGAAAAGCTGGATATCCTCGGGATATTCCGCGCGGTAGGACGAGTTCTGGGTAAAGGTGGAAGAACTGGCCTGGAACTGCTGCAAGGTGCCGACAAGGCTGCTCAGCACCGGCACGCGCGAATGCAGGTTCGTGTAGTAGAAGCCGAACTCGGTATTGTTCAGCTCTTCGGAGAAGATGCGCAGCGCCAAACCATACTGGCCATTATCGCTGGGCGTATCATCCTTGCTGCGCGGCACGACGGTGCCGAACGGGGTCAGCGACTGCACGCCACGGAAACCGTTCAGCAGCGGGTTGGGATAGCGGTCCACCGGGAAGACATTGCCGCCGGCCACCGCACCCTGGCTGGGATCGTCGCGGAACAGATAGTTGCCGAAGCCGATGAACAGATGGTCGCCGCCGGGAGACGCCGCGTCATTGGTGGAGAAGAAGGAGCCCGACGCCTCTGGCTCCGTATTGTCCCACTTGAACTGGTAGAAGGCCTCCAGCGAGACATTCTCATTGAAGGAGAAGCTGATATCGGCGATCGGAACCGGCAGGAAGCCTTCCTTCAGCTCCGACCCCGGCACGCGCAGCGCGGACACGTCCAGCGGGTTGATCGAGTTGATGCCGTTCTGGATGAAGGTGCTTTCACCCCAGCTCAGCACCTGCTTGCCCAGACGGACCGACAGGTTGGAGCTGTCGCCCACGGCGAAGTCACCATAGACGAAGGCGTCCAGCAGGTCCCAATCGCGACCGATGCGCTCCACCGTGTCGGAATTGAAGGCAAAGCGGTTGGTACGGGCGCCGTTGCTGGACGACTTCTTGGCGTTCACGACGTCATAGAAGTAGGTGCCGCGCACGAAGGCGCCCAGGTTGCCATAATTCAGCTTCAGCTCATGCGTGGCACGGCCGGCCAACGACACCAGGCCCTTGTCATAGTTCAGGTTGCCATTGTCGCCATTGATCGAATGGGCGCGGCCGCCATTGGCGACGCCGATCAGGTCCGGATCACGGCCCTGGACGCGGAACAAGGCGCCCATGGTCAAGGTCGTATCGAAACTGCCGCTCAACTCACCGCGGTTGAAGCTGACGGCCTGGGCGCTGCCCACCACCAGCATCGGGGCCAGGATGGCCGCTGCACTCACCCCGGCAAGTACCCGGCGATCCATGCGCACCTGCGGCGTCGATTTCCGTGCCATGCGTTTCCTCCTCGCATCCCATTTTTATCATTCCCCGGCTTCGGGCCGGCGGCCGACCCCTTTTCGGAGCCGAGGGAATTTCGCGTAACCTTGTCGTAAAGGCCGCCATGTGGGGACGTCAAGGCTTCTATGCGCTCCATGTCTCCAAAGGGTTCGTTTGATGCCCGAATTGGCAAAAAAGACACATTTTTTGTCCAGTTTCCAATGGCTTGATCGGATTTGAGGCAAGGCGGTCAAACGCCCGTTTTTAAGGCAACGCTCCCGCCATACGGGAAATTTTGCACTTGCGAATGACGAAAATGCCCCTCAACCCCTTGTGACGTTTACGTCAACCGGCCGTCTCAAGCACACCATCCGGTTGCAGGAAGCGGGTCTCCAGGTCGCCCGGAGGCAGCGGCCGGGAGAAGAAGAAGCCCTGCAGCTCGTCGCAATGATGCAGACGCAGGAACTCCAGCTGCTCCTCCGTCTCGATCCCTTCCGCCACCACTTTCAGGCCCAGCTGGCGACCCATAGCGATGATGGTGGCGGCGATGGCGCCGGTATCGGCATTGGTCGGCGCCTCGCTGACGAAGGAACGGTCCACCTTCAAGGTGGTGATGGGCAGGCGACGCAGATAAGAGAGCGAGGAATAGCCGGTGCCGAAATCATCGATGGCGATTCGGATGCCGCGATCGCGGATCTCGTTCAGCGTATCGGCGATATAGGCCAGGTTGGACATCATCGCCGTCTCGGTGATCTCGATCTCCAGCAGTTCCGGCGGCACGCCATATTCCTGGCAGAGCGCAAAAACGCGTTCGCCGAACATCGGCGTGGCGATCTGGCGGACCGAGACGTTGACGGCCACGGGGATGGGCGCGAAGCCGCGCCGGCGCCAATCCTGGATCTGGGCCAGGGCGGCGCGCATGACCCAATCGCCCAGCGGCACGATCAGCCCGGTTTCTTCCGCCACCGGAATGAACTTGCCCGGCGGGATCATACCGATCTCCGGATGCTGCCAGCGGATCAGTGCCTCTACGCCCACCGCTTGCATGGTGCTCATGGCGATCTTGGGCTGGTAATGCAGGAAGAACTGCCCCAGTTCCAGCGCCTCGCGCAGCGAGTGCTCCAGCGACAGGCGGGCCACCGCCGCCTCGTTCATCTCCGGCGTGAAGAATCGATAGCCGTTGCCGCCCGACGCCTTGGCATTGTGCATGGCCGTATCGGCATCGCGCATCAGGGCATGGAAATCCGCCCCGTCGCCGGGGAACAGCGCAATACCGATGGATGTCGTCACGAACAGCTGCTGCCCGTCAATGCCGAAGGGGCGCGACAGGCTGACCAGGATGGTCTCCGCCACGCGCGCCGCCATCTGCGGATCGGGCAGATCCTCCGCCACGATCAGGAATTCATCCGCACCTAAGCGCCCCACCGTGTCGGCGGCGCGCACGCAGGAACTGAGGCGCTGGGCGAGCGCGCGCAACAGCTTGTCGCCCGCCTGATGGCCCAGACTGTCATTGACCAGTTTGAACCGGTCGATATCCAGCAGCAGCACGGCCACGGTCGTGCCCTTGCGGCCGGCATGGGCCAGCGCATGCTGCAACCGGTCCTGCACCAGGGTGCGGTTGGGCAGGCCGGTCAGGGGGTCATGGGTGCTGACATACATCAGCTGTTCTTCGAACCGCTTGCGGTCCGACACGTCGGTCATGGTGCCGGTGAAGCGCAGCGGGCGACCGCTATCGTCACGGATGGCCTGGCCGCGGGCTTCGATCCAGACCCAGGACCCGTCGCGGTGACGCAGGCGGTAAAGCGACAGGTAATCGCCCACCTCCCCGTTCAGGTAACGCTCGATCTGGTTCTGGGCCATGTCCTTGTCATCGGGATGCAGCAGGCCGTCGAACAGCTTGTTGGCATACATCGCGTCGACCGCGTCATAGCCCAGCATCTCGATGAATTCAGGCGACCACCAATAGGTGCCCTTCGTATAGGAATTGTCGAATACGCCCGAACGGGTGGCGCGTACGGCCAGCTTCAGCCGCTCCTCGCTCTCGCGCAGCGCCTGTTCGCCGCGCTTGCGCTGGGTGATGTCCTGCACCACGCAGATCGCCGTGCGCCGGTCGCCCAGGCGCATCTGGCTGACGCCGAAGGCCATGGCGAACATTTCGCCGTTACGGCGGCGCCCTTGGATCTCGGCTCGGTTGTCGGGGCGCTGCTCCTCCTCCGATCGGCGCAGGCAGGCCATCAGGGCCACGGCCACGCGCGTCCAGTCCCGCTCCTCGATCAGCGTCACGAACGGCTGGCCCACCGCTTCCCCGTCGGCATAGCCGAACAGGTCCTCGGCGGCCTGGTTCATCGTCTCGATCCGCAGATCCTCGTCCAGCGTGATGATACCGTCGGCGACATTGTCCATGATGCCGGAGAGACGGGTTTCGCGCTCGCGCAGCGCCTGCTCGGCCCGCACCCGCTCCACCAGCGAATGATCGAACTGGACCAGCACCTCGTTGATGGTCTTGGCCAGCAGGCCCAGTTCATCATCCTCGTGCCGCTTGGGCACGGACAACAGCTTGTCGGCCGGGCGCATCGGGTTGATCTCCGCGATCACCGACGACATGCGCAGGAACGGCTTGGTCAGGGTGGAATAGAACATCACCACCAGGATCAGGGCCAGCGCCACCGTCCAGATGATGCCTGTGGACAGCACCACGCCCGAGCGGCGGAAGAATTCCTGGGCGATCAGGAACCGGTCAATGGAAACCCGCAGCTCCCCCACATTCTGGTTGTGGCGCTCGATCACCAGGGGAATCGAGAAGGTCTTCTCCACCGGCAGCAGCATCTCTGCCAGCCATTTCAGCTGTCCTTCTGCCTGGGGGCGTTCACGGGCGGCCAGCTGGTTGCCGAAATCCTCCAGAATGACGGCGCGATAGATGGGCTTATATTCGAACAGACCGGTGACGACGCGGTCGGCCAGCGCCTGGTCGAAGGAATAGGCGGACTCTGCCGCCGCCTCGCGCATGATCGACAGGACCTGGCGAACCAGCTGGTCGGACTGCCGCTCCATGTCCAGAAGGTCGATGGTGATCTGTGCCGTGGACAGGACCATGCCCAGCATCAAGGTAACGAGCGCAGTGTTGCGCGCCTGCTTGAAGGACAGGCGTTTGCGCAGCGGCACGCGCGCCACCGCAGCCGTCCCCGTGATCCCGCTTTCCGGCAGGATGTCCGTCTCGGCCTGTTCAGGCGGTAACGTCGCTTTCATCCACACCTTGCGCCCAACATCCCTGGCCAGGCCCCGCCGCCCTGCCCCGGATACCCCATCCGTGCGCCGGGATCGGCCATTGCCATCGGTCCCCGCACGTCTTGAAAGATAGTCTGCCTCTATGTGATTGGATATGACAATCCCTTTAGCTTGAGTGAGTTCAGAAGTGTAGGTCTGTGCGCTGGCAGCGTAAGGTCGGCATTATTCGCCCTTGCCGAAAATGGAGCAGACCCTGGCCTTGACGCTGATTTTGCGGGCTTCATGGTCGAATCGACGGGAGACGGACAATGCGCATCTTATTCCTGGGGGCCGGCGGGGTCGGCGGCTATTTCGGCGGCAGGTTGATGGAAGGTGGGGCCAACGTCACCTTTCTGGTGCGCCCCCGCCGCCAGGCGCAGCTGATGGAAAACTGGCTGCGGGTGGAAAGCCCGCACGGCAATATCCGCATCCCCGCCCAGACCGTGACCAGGCCGCGCAAGCCCTATGATCTGGTCGTCATGGCCTGCAAGGCCTGGGACCTGGACGCCGCGATCGAGAGCGTGATGCCCGCCATGGGGCCGGACAGCATCCTGATGCCGCTGCTGAACGGCGTGCGGCATTACCAGCGGCTGGATACCGCCTTCGGGGCGGAGCGCGTGCTGGGCGGGCTGTGCCACATTCCCATCACGCTGGACGACCAGGGGGTGGTCCGCCACCTGTCGACCATTCACAAGCTGGTGTTCGGCGCCCGTCATGAAAGCCAGCAGTCGATGGTAGATGCCCTGGCCGACGCTTTCCGCCCCACGGTCGTGGATTGGCATCGCTCCGACGACATCATGCTGGACCTGTGGGAGAAGTTCTTCTTCCTGGCCAGCCTGGCGGGCAGTACCTGCCTGATGCGCGGATCGATCGGGGCCATCAACCGCCAACCGGGCGGCACGGCGTTCATGCGGGCCCTGTTCGCCGAATGCGCCGCCGTGGCGACAGCCGAGGGTTACGCCCCGCGCACAGCATTGCTGGATGAATATGGCGGGCAGCTGACGGATAGGGCCAGCACCGTCAATGCCTCCATGGCTCGCGATGTGGGCCGCGGCGGGCGGACGGAGGCCGAACATATCCTGGGTGACATGGCGGCCCGCGCCCGTTCGCACGGGCTTTCCACCCCATTGCTGGACCTGGGTTTGCTGCACCTGCGCGTGCATGAGGAAGCCGTGGCGGCAAAAGGATAATTCCCGCACCCGTGCCGGGTTTTGCGGGCTTGCTGCCCCCCGCCCCCATCCGTTACGGTGGCGCACCTTCGCCGGCGTCAAGCCCTCCCGAAACAGAATGGGGGCCGCCGGCCAATTCGGACTGGGGGCACATGGACGCGTCAGCGCTGGGGACGTTTCTCCAATACCTCATCAATGGCCTCGCCCTGGGCGCCATTTATGGGTTGATCGCCATCGGATACACGATGGTGTACGGCATCATCCGCATGATTAATTTCGCCCATGGCGAGATCTACATGATCGGCGCCTTCGTGGCGGTCACCACCTTCTCCATCCTGTCGGCCGCCGGCGTAACCTCGGTGCCGCTGGCGCTGCTGCTGGTGCTGGTGATGGCCATCGCCTTTACCGCCGCCTATGGCTGGACGGTGGAGCGGGTGGCCTACCGCCCCCTGCGTGGCGCGCCGAAGCTGGCGCCGCTGATCAGCGCCATCGGCATGTCGATCCTTTTACAGAACTACGTCATGCAGACGCAGGGCGCGCGGCCCAAGCCGCTGGCACCCGTCATGAATGGCGGCGTGACGCTGTGGCAGGGCGACGGGTTCGCCGTCAATGTCTCCTATATCCAGCTATTCATCATCCTGTTGACCCTGGCCCTGATGGTCGGGTTCACCCAGTTGATCAACCGCACGGCACTCGGGCGGGCGCAGCGGGCGTGCGAGCAGGACCGGACCATGGCCGGTCTGCTGGGCATCAATGTCGATCGCACCATCAGCCTGACCTTCGTGATGGGCGCCGCCTTGGCCGCCGTGGCCGGCGTGCTGGTCACCATGTATTACGGCGTGATCGACTTCTATATCGGCTTCCTGGCGGGGATGAAGGCCTTCACCGCCGCCGTGCTGGGCGGTATCGGCAGCCTGCCGGGCGCCATGCTGGGCGGGTTGCTGATCGGGCTGATCGAGGCGTTTTTCACCGGGTACGTGTCCGGCGCCTACAAGGATGTCGCCTCCTTCTCCGTGCTGATCCTGGTGCTGGTCTTCCGGCCCACGGGCCTGCTGGGCCGCCCCGATATCGAGAAGGTGTGAGAATGGCGACGCCCATCCAAAACCATATCAAGGCGAGCCTCATCGCCGCCTTGGTCGCCATGGTGCTGGCCGTGCCCTTCATCGGCCTGCACACGATCTCCACCGACCAGGGGCTGGTGGTCCATACCCGCTGGGAATGGGTCTTCTGGTCCGGCCTGATCGTGCTGGCCGGCAGCCTGGTTCTGGCCATCGCGCGTGATGCGCTGGCCGCCCGCCGGGCTGCCAAGCCCAAGCTGGCCGCCGGGACCAAGCCCAAGCGCGACGACGCCCTGACGGCCAAACTGTCCAAGGGCTTCGCGATCGGCATCACGCTGTTCGCCGTCACCCTGCCCTTCATGCCGTTTTCCGACCGCTACATCATGGATGTCGGCACCACCGTGCTGATCTATGTGCTGCTGGGGATGGGGCTGAACGTCACGGTCGGGCTGGCCGGTCTGCTGGACCTTGGCTTCGTCGCCTTCTACGCCATCGGCGCCTACAGCTTCGCCATCCTGTCCACGACGCTTGGCTGGGGCTTCTGGGTCTGCCTGCCGCTGTCCGGTTTGATCGCGGCCCTGTTCGGCGCCCTGCTATCGATGCCCATCCTGCGCCTGCGCGGAGATTACCTGGCTATCGTCACCCTGGGCTTTGGGGAGATCACCCGCATCGTCATCCTGAACTGGCAGAGCTTCACCGGCGGCCCTGCCGGCATCAGCGGCGTTCCGCGCCCGTCGCTGTTCGGCCTCTCTTTCGACCGGCGTCCGCCGGAAGGCTTGACCAGCTTCCATGAAGTAACGGGGATTGCGTTCGCCACCGAACACCGGCTGATGTTCCTCTACCTGATCGCGCTGGCCCTGGTGCTGGTTGCTGCCTGGGTGATCAAGCGCCTGCGCGCCCTGCCCGTCGGCCGGGCGTGGGAGGCGCTGCGCGAGGATGAGATCGCCTGCCGGTCCCTGGGCATCAATCCGGTGGCCTCCAAGGTGTCGGCCTATGCCGTGGGCGGCATGATGGGCGGGTTTGCCGGCTGCTTCTTCGCTGCACGCCAGGGCTTCGTCTCGCCGGAAAGCTTCGGCTTCATCGAAAGCGCCCTGATCCTGGCCATCGTGGTGCTGGGCGGTATGGGCAGCCAGATCGGCGTGGTCATCGCCGCCTTGTTCATCGTGCTGCTGCCGGAAGTGGGTCGGGAATTCGCCGATTTCCGCATGATCGTGTTCGGCATCGCCATGATCGCCATCATGGTCTGGCGGCCGGGCGGACTGCTGTCCCAACGCGTGCCGACCATCCGCCTCTCCAGCCAGAAGGGAGAAGCGGCATGACCGACCAACCCCTGCTGTCCGTCACGGGCCTGACCATGCGGTTCGGCGGTCTGGTGGCCGTCGATGGCGTCAACCTGACGGCCGAAACCAACCAGATCACCGCCCTGATCGGCCCCAATGGGGCCGGCAAGACCACCATCTTCAACTGCCTGACCGGCTTTTATAAGCCGACCTCGGGTGAATTGTCCCTGAACCGGCCGGGCCACGCGCCGGTGTCGCTCCAGACCCTGGCCGGATATCAGGTGTCGCGCCATGGCGTGGTGCGCACCTTCCAGAATATCCGCCTGTTCCCGCGCATGACCGTGCTGGAGAACCTGCTGGTCGCCCAGCATGTGGGGCTTATGAAGAAGTCGGCCTTCGGTGTCGCCGGCCTGATCGGCCTGAAGGGCTGGCGCGCGGCCGAGAAGGAAGCCATCGACCGGGCCCGTTTCTGGATCGAACGCCTGGACCTGACATCGGTGGCGGATGAGGAGGCGGGCAACCTCTCCTACGGCGTGCAGCGCCGGGTGGAGATTGCGCGGGCCATGAACACCAACCCGCTGCTGCTTTGCCTGGATGAACCGGCCGCCGGCCTGAACCCGAAGGAGACCGGGGCGCTGGGTGACCTGCTGCGCGGCATCCGCGAACAGTTCGGCATCGGCATCCTGCTGATTGAGCATGATATGGGTCTGGTCATGGGCATCTCCGACCGCATCCATGTGGTCGAGTACGGCCGCAAGATCGCTGAGGGCACGCCAGAGCAGATCCGCAACGACGAGCGCGTGATCAAGGCCTATCTGGGCGAACCGGACGAGGAGGAATTGCCGCCCGTCGTGGCCCAGGACATCGCCGCTGGCGAAGGAGACCGGGCATGAGCCTGCTGCAACTGACGGGGGTCCGCACGAACTACGGCCCCATCGAGGCGCTGCGCGGCGTCGATGTGCGGGTGGAACAAGGCGAGATCGTCACCCTGATCGGCGCCAATGGTGCGGGCAAATCCACCCTGCTGATGACCATCTGCGGCCAGCCCAAGCCCGCATCCGGCACCATCACGTTCGACGGACAGGTCATCAACGACCTGCCCCCGCACGAGACGGCGAAGCTGGGCATCGCCCAGGTGCCGGAGGGGCGGCGCATCTTCCCACGCATGACGGTGTTCGAAAACCTGCAACTGGGTGCCACCCTGGGCAATCCGGCGCATTTCGACGAAGACGCCGCCTGGTGCCTGGACCTGTTCCCCATTCTGGCCAAGCGCCGGGACCAGCGGGCGGGCACCTTGTCGGGCGGGGAACAGCAGATGCTGGCCATCTCCCGCGCGCTGATGAGCCGGCCGCGCCTGCTGCTGCTGGATGAGCCGTCGCTGGGCCTGGCGCCCTTGATCATCCGCCGCATTTTCGATGTCATCGCCGAGTTGAACAGGACGCGCGGCATGACCATCCTGCTGGTCGAACAGAACGCCTATCACGCCCTGAAACTGGCCCACCGCGCCTATGTGCTGGCCCAGGGACAGGTGGTGCTGGAAGGCGGCGGGGCGGAGCTGCTGGCCAATCCGGAAGTACGGGCCGCGTATCTGGAGGGCGGATCGCACTGACGGGGGCGAACCAACAGCAATGCCACACACAAAAACCCGGCCATCCGTAAGGATGACCGGGCAAGGTCGGGAGTTGCCTCACAAGGGAGCGAGTAACCAGGAGGGCCTCGAAATCCTGAGGCCCCCCGTCACCCACACTCAGTAGCTGAACCGCACACCACCGAAGAAGCGGCGGCCGTTCTTATAAACAGCATAAGGAATGTCGGGATTGCCGACATACTGGTACTGCGTCTCGTCCAGCAGGTTCTGGGCCTGGGCGGTCAGCGCGATCTGGTCCGTCACATTCACGGTCAGCGACGCATCGAGCTGGTTATAGCTGTCATTGATCACCGACGTGGCGCGGTTGACCTCACGGAAATACTTGGAGCGGTAGGAGTAGGTCACCCGCGCGCTGAACATGTCGTCTTCATAGTACGGCGTCAGCGCGAAGGAATGTTTGGAGCTGAAGGGCAGGGCCACCGACGCGTCGGCCGTCTCGCTGTCGGCGAAGGTGTACGAGGCTTCGATACCGAAATTCTCGTAGAGATCACCGCGATAGGCCAGTTCGAAGCCCTTGATTTCCGCCGAGCCGCCATTGCGCGGACGGCTGACCTCGAAGGCCTGCGGGATGGTTGTGCCGCCGGGGTTGGTCAGCGGGTTGGTATCGGTGTTGATCAGCATCTCCGTGCCGGTGGCGCGATAGATGTAGGAGCCGATATCCTTGTAGAACAGCGTGGCCGACACCAGCGACACCTTGTCGAGATAATATTCGAGCGAGGCATCGAAGCTGTTGGCGCGGTACGGATCCAGGTCCGGGTTGCCGCCGCTGGCCGTGTGCAGGGTGTTGTTGGTCTCCAGGAAGGTCGACAGGTCGGCATAGTTGGCACGCGCCATGACGCGCGAACCGGACAGGCGCAGGATGGTCTTGTCATCCAGATCGAAGGTCAGGTTGATGCTGGGCAGGAAATCGTCATAGCTCTTGTTGAGCTTGATCGCCTGAATCTGGGAGGCCGGGACGATAGGCGGGCCGAACTGGCCACCCATCGTGTCGCGGCGACCTTCCGAGGTCTGGTCGGTATGGACATAGCGGACGCCGACATTGCCACGGAAGCCTTCCGTCTCGAAGCCCAGCTGGCCATAACCGGCCCAGATGTCTTCGGATACGGAGAATTGCGAGGGCAGATAATCGAAATAGGCGGCATCGACGAAGCCCGTGGCCGGGCGCGACAGGAACCATTCCTTCAGCTTCGACGCGCTGACGGTGTTCCAGTTCTTCATCGTGTCATTGACATTGATGCCACCCAGATAGCCCGACGGGGTCGAACCATCGACGAAGCCATCAACCGGCGTCGCCGCTCCATTGACGCGGCGCAGCTTGGCGTCCTGCGTGGTCTCATGCGTGCGATACTTGACGCCAAACTTCACCTCCGACAGCAGACCCCATTCCACGTCACGGGCGAAGTCGGCCTGGGCATAGGTCTCCTCGTCCGAGGTCGGCTGCTGGCGAAGCTGGGCAAAGCCCAGTGTGGTGCCGGCATTGCTGGTCGAGGGGATCTGCGGCGTCACGGACGCCAGGCCGTTGGTCCCGGAAATGTCGAAGCTGTAACCGACCAGCTGTTCGAACTCGCCAAAGTACTGCTGCTTGGTGCCGCCGGTGGACTTGGTGTAGCCGCCCTGGAAGCTGGCCTTGAACGCGTCGCCCGTATAGTCGAGCTTCAGGTCGGTGGCATAGGTCTCGATGGTGCTTTCACGCGCGATGGCGTCCAGCAGCATCAGGCCCGCCGTCGGCGTGCCGGCATTGGTATAGGAGCCGGAAACGACCACCCCGTCCTTGACCACGGCGTTGTTCGGCGTGCCCCGGAAATTGTTGAAGTAATAGCGGCTCTGGTTGAGATTATCGTAGGTGCCCTTGACATACAGGCCGGTGGCGTTGATTTCCAGATTGTCGCTGGGCTTGGCCTGGATGGCCAGGGTGCCGCCGGTACGCTCGCGCTTCTGTTCGAACAGGGCGGAGTTGATGACGTTGGGCATGATGGCCTTCTGGCCATTGGCCAGCGTCACCGTGGGATAGCCCAGGCTCTCGAACCCGTCGCGGCGGATATCCTGCTCCTGATGCGTGACCGAGGCCAGGACGCCGAAAGTGGAGCTGTCGTTGGACCAGGAGAACAAGCCCGAGGCGTTGGGCGACCCCTTGTCCGACCGGTCATTATAGGCATATTCCAGCGAAGCATTCAGCGTCAGCGGGTCCAGGTCCAGCGGACGGCGGGTGTGCAGGATCACGGTGCCGCCGATGGAGCCTTCGTCGATGCGGGCTTCCGGCGACTTGTAGACCTCCAACTGTCCGACCACTTCCGGCGCCAGCATGGCATAGTTGAAGGTGCGGCCCGGCGCATCCAGGATGAACCAGTCGGTCGACGCCACGGTCTGGCCGTTCAGCAGCGTGCGGTTCAGCGCCGGGTCGGTGCCGCGGATGGCCACGCGCTCGCCTTCACCAAAATCGCGATCGACCTGCACGCCCGGCAGGTGGGACAGGCTTTCCGCCACGTTCTTGTCCGGGAACTTGCCGATATCCTCGGCGGAGATGGCATCGACGATGGCGTCGGCAAAGCGCTTGGTGTTCAGCGACTGCACCAGGCTGGCGCGGATGCCGGTAACCACGATCTCTTCAATCTCACCGCCGCTGCTGCCGGCGGCCGGCGCGCCCTGCGCATGGGCCGTCGCGGCGATGGCCATCATGGCGATCGCGCTGGCGGTGCCGCGCATGAGCATCTTTTTGAACTGCATGACCTGTGCCTCCTCGAGTAAAGCCCTGTTCGCGTCGTGCCTTCGCGGTGTCGCTGGCACGGATCTCCGTTGCGGGTGGCCCGAAAATGTCGGGTTGGTCCCGGCTGGTGGGCTTCAGGAAAGCGGAATGCGGGATTTCCGAAAGGTCGGTTCCGGCAGAACGCCGAAAATGACGGAAAAAGACGGAATTTTGTTTCCGATTTCTGGTTGGAACTGTAACATTACATTGTCTCTGCTGGAGTCGCGGATCGATGAGGATGGTCAAATCCTTGTCGCGACGCGGCGGGCGGCACCTTGGCTCAGATCGGCTTGGTGAAGATGAACTTGCCCTTATAGTGCTGCCCCGGCACCTTGATGATGCTGGCGAATTCGGTGACAGCCCTGATGACCCCCGGCCAGGTGGCGACAAAATCGTCCCCCATCAGCGCACCACCGGGATTGAGCAATTCCCAATAGGCATGCAGTTCCCGTAGCACTTCCTCATAGGAATGGCCGGCGTCGAGATAGATCAGGTCGGCCTGGATCTGCTTCTTGATGAAATAACGCGCCGCATGCTCGCTGCTGATCGGAAAGGGCGTGATGGTATTCTGGAAGCCGGCATGGCAGACATTGGCCAGGAACTGGTAATACAGCGTCGGATATCCGTGCCTGTGGCCCAGATGGGGATAGTAATCCTCATTGATCCAATGTTCGGTGGACCCCAGGAACGTGTCGACGCAGACGATCTCCGCCTCGATCTCCAGCGGCTTCAACAGATTTGCCATGACGATGGCGGAACGGCCCTTCCAGGTCCCCACCTCCACGATGGTCTTCGGACGGTATGTCACGATGGCATGGGCGAAGATCTCATGATCGGAGCCCCAGCCCTGGACGTCCGATGGATAGGCCTGATAGTCGAATCCTTCATAGGGATCGACCGCATGGATCATCCGGGAAACGCGGGGACGGGACATGTCACACTCTTTCAGCCTGGCGTAGATGCTGCTTCATGCGGCCCAGCGCGACCGACAGCGCGTCGCGCTCCGCCGGGGGATCGCCGCAATGGCGCAACACATATTCGGCCGTGCGCACCACGTCGCGCCAACGCGGGTTGCGGGGCAGCGTTTCCACCAGCAGATATTTGTCCAGCGTGCGGGTCTGGAGCGAGGAACGGTCCATATAGACCCGCCACAGGCCGCTTTCCTCCGCCAGCTCGATCTTGCCCTTGCGCTTGGCCTTCTGCCAGTAATCCAGCGCCAGGGTCATCACGTCCACGATGCAGCGGCGGTACCCTTCATCGGCATCCAATGCCGCGGCATGGTCGCCCTCCTCACCATGGTCGTGATGCTCCGCCTCCTCCGCCACCGGGGCGGGGGTGGGAATCGGGGCCGGCTCCACCCGTTCGGGTAGGGTGGCTGGAACCGCCAAGGGCGGGGCCACATCCAACGGCGCCGAGGGGCCGATGGGCAGGGAGGCCGCATCCACGGGGGTGGGTGCAGGGTCACGCAAGGCGCGCATGAACAGGGCGATGGCACCGGCACCGGCCAATAGCAGCAGCCACTTTATATAAGAGAGGCCGCCCGCCAGCGTGCCCCCATCCGACAGCACCATATAGCGCCAGCCGCCATCCGCCAGCATGCTGGCATCCTGCTTTGTCCAGCCTTTCAGCCGGTCGGCGGCCGGCGCGCTGGCCACCATGTTGCCGGCGGGGTCCAGCAGGGCGAAGCCGATGCCGTCCTGGGCGATGCCGGCAAGCCGTTCCTGCACCGCGGCGATGGGCAGACGGAAGGCCACCACCCCTTCCACCGTGCCGTGGCGGACCACGGGCCGGCCCAGCAGCATGCCGTGGCTCTGGTCCAGCGGCAGCGGCTGGGTCAGCACCATCACCTGTTCGGGGCTTTGTGCCTGCGGAATGCGGCCCATCACCTCGCGGAACAGGCCGCCCAGGGCCGAATCCCGCTGCCGCGCGGCGGCCAGATCGGCGCCGAAGGCGGCATCCTTGCGCAAGGAATAGACGACGCGGCCGAACCGGTCGATCAGGTAGAGATCGTCGAAGACGGTGGAGGCCAGCAGGTCGCGGAAGCTGGCATGGAACCGGTCATGCACGGCGGCATAGGCGGTGAGTGCCGCGGGGATATCGGCCGGTGCCGCGTCGCCCGGCGGATATGCGGCGCGCAGGATGGCGGCCGCCCGCTCCGGATCGGGCGATATCTGCTGAAAGGCCGACGCGAACCCGTAATAGCGGCCCACGGAATAGCCGATGAAGCTGGTCGAGGCAAAGGCGGAGCTTTGGCTGCGGGCATTCTGGACCAGGGTGCCCAGTTCACGGTCCACGGTGCGGCTGGCATTGACGATCTGAATATCGACCTTGTCATCAACCGCCAGGGCCATGAAAAACAGCGACGCCACCAGCACAGCGACAAGGGGTCCGCCAAGTTTCAGGGCCGCCTTTACATCCAGTCTGGACAATCCCACCTTGCATGCCCCCTGGCGTCTTTTGTGCGCCTTGTGCTGTTCCATGGTTTTGGTGTGTTCACCAGGGACAATCGATGACATCCCCCGCACATGCACGCCACCATACCGTCAATTTCGTTGATCCGGCAAGGAGGGCTTGATCGGATCGGCGGGGCGGATCAAGGCTTTGCGCGAGCGTCGGGCATTCGCGCAACAGTCGCTGCCCCGCCCCCTTCCCCGACAATCCGTGCAAGGCAGGCATCATGGCTTCCCCCGCTTCGTCGCGGCCGCTGGCCGTCATCTTCGGCGCCCCCGACCCGGTGCTGAGTGCTGATCAGAAGGCCTTCTATCGCGATGCCGACCCGCTGGGCCTGATCCTGTTCAAGCGCAATTGCGAGAGCCCGGATCAGGTGCGCCGCCTGTGCGATGATTTCCGCACCGCCGTGGGCCGCGCCGATGCGCCCATCCTGATCGATTTCGAAGGGGGCGAGCATCAGCGCATGGAGCCGCCGGTCTGGCCCGCCTTCCCGGCGCCGGCCGCCTTCGGTCGCCTGTATGCAAAGGATGCGCTGGCCGGATTGCGGGCCACCCGCCTGAATGGCGCTGCCATCGGCAGCCTGCTGCGCCAGCACGGCGTGACGGTCGATTGCGCGCCGCTGGCCGACGTGCCGGTGGCCGGGGCCGACCCGGTGATCGGCGAACGCGCCTTCGGGACCGATCCGGAGACCGTGACGGTGTTGGCCCGGGCCTTCATGGATGGCATGGCGTCTGTCGGCGTCACGCCCATCATCAAGCACATCCCCGGCCACGGGCGGGCGCTCGTGGACAGCCATAAGGACCGGCCGTTCGTCGATACCGACTTGGGTGAGTTGGACCGCACGGATTTCCTGCCCTTTGCCCGACTGAACCGCACCGCGCCGTGGGCCATGGTCGCCCATGTCGTCTATACTGGCGTCGATGCGGACAACCCGGCAACCATCTCCAGAGACGCGGTTCAGAAGATCATCCGCGACCGCATCGGCTTCGACGGCGTCCTGATCTCCGACTGCATCTATATGGAAAGCCTGGGCGGCACGCTGGCCGAGCGTGCGGCCGCCGTGCAAGCGGCGGGCGTGGATATCGTGCTGTCCAGCCATGGCGATGTCGATGAATGGACGCCCATCGCCGCCGCGGTGAAGCCGCTGACCGACGCCGCGGCCTCCCGCCTGGCCCGGCCGTTGCCGCCGGCGGGGGCGCTGGTTGATGTGGATGCGGCGTTGACAGAAATCGCCGCCTTGCTGGCACTGGTGTGAAGCGTTTGAACAATTGGATGGGTTGTCGGGTAACAATCCATCCAATTGCTGTCAAAACCCCGCCGATAATGGCGGTGAACGACGAAATCAACGAAGTTGCGTGCTAGCCCTGTCGGGTCTGTCTGCCCGACAGTCGGTGCCAACGGAACAGGCTCGAAACAATGGGCCGGCCGGCAAACAGGGATTTACGGGATGAAGTTCTTGCGCACTCTGGCCGCACTCGCGGCCCTGCTGCCGGCGACGGCGGTTTCTACACAGGCGCTGGCCCAGGCAGCACCTGTGTTGAACCCGTCCACCGTCACCGTGGTGGCCAATTTCTCCACCGGCTGGGTGCGCAACTTCAATCCCTATAACGAGACGACGCGGCTCTATTCCGCGCGGGAATTCGCGTATGAGCCACTGATCATCTTCAACACCCTGCATAATGGCCGCCCGCATTACCGGCTGGCCACGGGGTACGATTTCTCCAAGGACCTGCTGAAGCTGACCTTCACCCTGCGCGACGGCGTGCAATGGTCTGACGGGCAGCCTTTCACGGCCAACGATGTCGTCTTCACCTATGAGATGCTGAAGCGGTACCGGGGCCTGGACACGCTCGACATCTGGGAACGCCTGGCGGCCGTGGAGGTGCTAGATGCCCATACGGTGGTCTTCACCCTGAAGCGGGTGAACGCCAACAGCCTGTTCGAGTTGGCGCGCATCCCGGTGGTGCCCAAACATATCTGGTCGAAGGTGGCGGACCCCGTCACCTTCACCAACCCCGATCCTGTGGGCACCGGCCCGATGACGGAGGTGCGGCGCTTCACCAACCAGCTTTATGTCCAGTGCCGCAACCCGCATTACTGGGACGCCGCCAGCCTGAAGGTCGATTGCCTTTCCTTCCCGCAGATCGGCAATAACGAACAGCTGCTGGCCGCCGCCCGCAATGGCAAGTTGGACTGGTTCGGCGCCTTCATGCCGGATATCGAGCGCACCTATGTTGCCGCCGATCCGGTGCATCACCGCTACTGGTTCCCGCCCGGCGGCACGGTGGCCGTGAACTTCAATTTCGACAGTCCGAATGTTGGCAATCGTGCCGCCTTCCGGAACGTGAATTTCCGCCGGGCCGTTTCCATGGCCATGGACCGCCGCGCCATCGTCGATATCGCCGGCTATGGCTATCCCATCGTTAATGAGTATGCCTCGGGCCTGGGCCGTCTCTATCAGGACTGGATGAACCAGGATGCCGAGCGCCAGTTCGGCAAGTTCGCCAAGTATGACAAGGATGGTGCCCGCGCGCTGCTGGCCGAAAGCGGCTTCCGCGATGTGGATGGCGACGGCTATGTCGACAATCCCGACGGCAAGCCCATCCGCTTCGACATATTGGCGCCCAATGGCTGGACCGACTGGGTCAACACCACGCAGTTGGTGGTCGAAGGGCTGAACGCCATCGGCATCAATGCGCGGGTATCGACGCCGGAGCCGGCCAGCTGGGCGCAGAAGCTGATCCAGGGCGATTATGACATGGCCATCAATGGCTATTTCACCGGTGAGACGCCGCACCGGTCCTACGATACCGGCTTCCATTCCCGCTTCAGCGGCAAGACCCGGTCCGCCCCCACCCGCTTCAACGATCCGGAACTGAACGCCGCCCTGGACGCGTTTGTCGCCACCATCGATCCCACTGAACAGCGCAAGGCGATGGACAAGGTGCAGATGATCCTGGCGGCCAACAGCCCCTATGTGCCGCTATTCAGCAATCCGATCTGGTACGAATACAACACCAAGCGCTTCAAGGGCTGGTTCAACGCCGATAATCCGGTGGCCCGGCCCGACGTGTTCGACGGCACGCCGGAGCGGCTTCTCCATCTGCTGGCCCTGGAGCCTGTGGATGGCGGCTGACCCATAGCGGCCGTCCGGCCCGCCATCGAACCCACATTCCCCGTCTTTTCAGCAGATCTTCGGTTTCGGGAGAGGACCCAACATGGCCTTTCTTCTCCGCCGGATCGGATTTTACATCGCCGCCTTCATCGTGGCCGCGACGTTCAATTTCCTGATCCCGCGCCTTATGCCCGGCAATCCGGTGGACATCATGTTCGCCCAGGCGGGCGGTACCCTGCCGCCCGAAGCTCTGGCCGCGCTGAAGGAGACCTTCGGCTTCATCGACCAGCCCTGGCCAGCGCAGTTCGCGACATACCTGAGGAGCGTCTTCACCTGGGACCTGGGCCTGTCGGTGAAGTTCCATCCGCTGACGGTGAATGAGGTGCTGTGGCGGGCCCTGCCCTGGACCTTGATGCTGGTCCTGACCTCATCACTGATTGCGTTCGCCATCGGCAGCTTGGCCGGTATCCTGGCCGCCTGGCGCCGGGGTGGGGCATTCGACAGTATCGGCGCGCCCATCGCGCTGATGATGCAGGCCATGCCGCCGCTGGTCACCTCCCTGTTGGCGCTCTTCATCTTCGCCATCCACTGGCAGGTATTCCCCACGGGGTATGCGTACGCGCCGGAGATCGATCCCGGCTTCAGCCTGGAATTCTTCTGTTCCGTCTTCGAACATGCCTTCCTGCCCATCGTCACCATGGCGCTGGCCCAGGTCGGCGGCTACCTGATCACCATGCGCAACAGCATGATTAACCTGCTGGGCGAGGATTATATCGTGCTGGGCACGGCCAAGGGCCTGTCCGACCGGCGCCTGCGCATGGCCTATGCCGCCCGCAACGCGCTCTTGCCCACGGTCACCAGCTTCGCCATGACGCTGGGCGCGGCGTTCGGCGGGGCGCTGGTGACGGAGGTGGTCTTCAACTATCCGGGCCTGGGCTACACCCTGTTCCAGGGGATCACGGCGCGCGATTATCCGCTGATCCAGGGCCAGTTGCTGATCATGACTCTGGCCATGCTGACCGCCAATTTCATCGCCGACGTGCTTTACGTCGCCCTCGACCCCCGTCTGCGGAAGGGCTGATCCATGCGCGGCCTGCTCAACACCCTGCTCGCCAACCGCAAGGCCGCCATCGGCGCCGCCATCGTGGGCATCTTCATCCTGATCGCCCTGGCCGCTCCCCTGGTGGCCCCGTTCGACATCAACCAGCGCGTGGCCAGCCCGCATGAAGCCCCATCGGTGGACCATGTCATGGGCGCCACCCGCATGGGCCGGGACGTGCTGTCCCAGACCATTCATGGCACGCAGACCAGTCTGATGGTGGGTTTCGCGGCCGGCCTGCTGGTCACGGTCATCGGCACGGCGGTGGGCGTCACCGCCGGATATTTCGGCGGCAAGGTGGATGAGGTGCTGAACCTGTTCACCAACATATCGCTCGTCATCCCCAACCTGCCGCTGATGCTGGTTCTGGCCGCCTTCATCGGCCAGACGGGACCCTTCGTCATCGCCCTGATCATTGGGCTGACCAGTTGGGGATGGGGGGCCCGCGTCACCCGCGCCCAGACGCTGAGCCTGCGCCAGCGCGACTATATCCTGGCCGCCGAAATGCTGGGGGAGCCGGCCTGGCGGGTGATCGCGTTCGAGCTGCTGCCCAACCTGATCTCCATCATCGGCTTCAACTTCATTGGCTCCATCCTCTATTCGGTGATTACCGAGGCGACGATGGAGTTCTTAGGCCTGGGCGATCCCATGGTCGTGTCCTGGGGCACCATGCTCTATCACGCGCAATCGACCTCGGCGCTGCAGGTGGGGGCGTGGTGGGAGATGGCAGCCCCCTGTCTGGCGCTGGTGATCTTCGGGTCGGGCCTGTCGCTGGTGAATTTCGCGGTGGACGAGATCGCCAATCCCCGACTGCGGACCTTGCGGGTACCGGCCAAGGTACTGGCGGCCCTGACCCGCACCAATACCAGCCAAGGGGGTCCGGCATGAGCGCGCCCATCCTGTCCGTCCGCGACCTCAGCGTCGATTACGCCACGCCCAACGGCCTGACCCGCGCCGTCAAAAACGTCACTTTCGACATTGGCGCCGGTGAAGTGCTTGGTTTGGCTGGAGAGTCCGGTTCCGGCAAAAGCACGGTCGCCTTTGCCATCGCCCGCCTGCACCGGCCGCCCGCCTTCATCACCGGCGGGTCGATCAGCCTGGCCGGCACCGATGTCCTGGCCCTGAATGACCGCGAATTGCGCTCCTGGCGCTGGCGCGACCTGTCGGTGGTGCTGCAAAGCGCCATGAACGCCCTGAACCCCGTGCTGCGCGTGTCAGCCCAGTTCGCCGACATGTTCAAGGCGCACGGGGTGAGGGACAGGGCGGAGATCCGAGCCCGCACCGCCGACCTGTTGACCATGGTCGGCATCAAGCCCGACCGTATGGCGGATTATCCGCACCAGTTCAGCGGCGGCATGCGCCAGCGCATCGTCATCGCCATGGCCCTGGCCTTGAAGCCCAAGCTGGTGGTGATGGATGAGCCGACCACGGCGCTGGACGTGGTGGTGCAACGGGAGTTGCTGGAGGAGGTGGCGTCGCTGCGCCACCGGCTGGGCTTCTCCGTCCTGTTCATCACCCATGATCTGGCGTTGATGAGCCAGTTCTGCGACCGGGTGGGGGTAATGCTGCGCGGGGAGTTGATCGAGCTGTCCACCCCCGACGCGATGATATCCTCCCCGCAGCAGGATTACACGCGCCGCCTTTGGGCCTCCATCCCGCCGCTGCATCCAAGACCCGGTGAGACGCTGGTGCGCATGAAGGAGACGCCGCAATGAACGGATTGCCGGAACCGGGCACCCGCCCCGTGCTGGAGGCCCGCGGCCTGACCATGCGCTTCGGGTCGTTCTGCGCGCTGGACAGCGCCGATTTCAGCCTCTATCCCGGCCGCGCTCTGGCGCTGGTGGGGGAAAGCGGATCGGGCAAGAGCACCTGCGCCAAGCTGCTGACCCATGTGCTGACCGCCACGTCCGGCCATATCTTCCATGCCGGTCGCGACGTGACCAGCCTGTCGGGCCGCAAGGCGCTGCTGGCCTATCGCTCGGCCGTGCAGATGGTATTTCAGGACCCGTTTGCCGCATTGAACCCCGCCCACAATGTCGAACACCATCTGACAAGGCCCCTGGCCCTGCACCGGCCCGACCTGTCCCCCGCCCAGCGTCGCGAGGCGGTGGCCGACCTGCTGCGCGCCGTGGACCTGGACCCGGCGGTGGCCGGCCCCAAATTCCCGCATGAGATGAGCGGCGGCCAGCGCCAGCGCGTCAACCTGGCCCGGGCGCTGGCCGTCAACCCGTCGGTGATCATCGCGGATGAGCCGACATCGATGCTGGACGTGTCCATCCGCCTGTCGGTGCTGGACACGTTCCGGGAGCTTAAACGCGAGCGCGGCATCGCCATGCTCTACATCACCCATGACATCGCCACCGCCCGGTATGTGGCGGAGGAGACGGCGGTGATCTTCCGCGGCCGCATCGTCGAACGCGGCCCCACGGCACAGGTGATCGACAGCCCCCGCCATCCCTACACCCGCCTGCTGCTGGCCGCCGTACCGGAAGTGGGCAGCCCGTTCGGCGCCGGCAACAGCCTGGCCCCGCTGGCCGCCCAGGTCCGCGAAAGCTGCGACAAGCCGGGGGAGTTGCGGGAGGTGGCGCCGGGCCATTGGGTGCGCGAGGCGGTATGATCGGTTAGAATGGGTGATCCAATCAGGAGACCATTCGATGTCGCTGGTGATCTATGGCCACCCCTTCTCCTCCTACACGCAGAAGGTGCTGATAGCGCTATATGAGAATGACACTCCGTTCGAGTTCCGCTGCCTCGGCCCCGACCATCCCGATATCGCGGCGGAATGGCGGAAGCGCTGGCCGATCGCCAAATTCCCGCTGCTGGTCGATGGCGAGCGGCAGTTGGCGGAAACCAGTGTCATCATCGAGTATCTGCACCTGAACCATCCCGGCCCTGTCCGCCTGCTACCCACCGATCCGATGGCAGCCCTGGATGTGCGTTTCATGGACCGGTTCTTCGACCAGCATGTGATGAACGCGGCCCAGCATGCCGTGGATGGCGCCCTGACCGGCGACCCGACCAAACGCCGCGACGGCATGGCCCTGGCGGTGGAAAAGCTGGACCGGGCCTATCCCTGGCTGGAGAAATACCTGGCCGGCCGCACCTGGGCCGTGGGCGAAACGTTCAGCATGGCCGATTGCGCCGCCGCCCCATCGCTGTTCTATGCCGACTGGACACACAAGATCGCAAAGGATTTCCCCAACCTGCTTGCCTATCGCGCCCGCCTGCTGGCCCGCCCATCCGTGGCCAAGGCGGTGGATGGTGGCCGTCCCTACCGCCACCTGTTCCCGCTGGGTGCACCGGACCGGGATTAGGGATCGGTATAGCTGTCCGGGAAATGCCGGCGCCAGAGATCGACCAGCCGCGGATCATGGTCCACCCGCTCCGCCACGGCGACAATGCCAGGCGCCACCTTGCGAATCTCATCCCGCCGGGGCCGCCAGCGGGTCATCATGGAGATGTAGAGGTCAAGCGCCGTCAGTTCGGGCGTGCCCAGCAGCCAGGACCCGGCCACCGGCCTCAACGCGGTCTCCATGGTCGCCCAGCAGAACAGGGTACGGTCGATGGTCGACTGCTTCAGTTCGGCCGCCGCCTTCTCCCCCTGGACCCAGCGGTCGGCGACATCGCCCACCGTGTACATGGGATAGATCGCGGCCGGCAGATAGACCAGCCAGCGCAGGAAGGTGGGCCGCAGCGGGTCACCCGGCCCCGGCCCCAGCAGGCCCGGATGCCGTTCCATCAGCCACAGCAGAATGGCCACCGATTCCGTCATCACCGTGCCGTCGGGCAGCACCAGGGTCGGCACCTGGGCCAGCGGATTGACCGCCTTCAGCGCGTCCACGGCGGGAGAGGCGGCCCAATATTCGGCTTCCACATATTCGTAATCTTCGCGCGCTAGGGTGAAGGCCGCTTCCACCACCGACGAACCGCAGCCCGCCGCACCGTACAGCACCGTTTTCCCCGCCATGATCGCCCCCATTCGGCACAGGATGCTAGATGGGAACATATCACGAACAATCCCGCAAGCACGCAGTGGGGCTACCCCGTGGATTAGCGCATTGCCCGATGCCGCCCCAGGTGTTAGACACGACGCCGTTTGCCCGTCACAATCCCTGGCCCTGAAGCCCCCGACCGGAGCCCCCGCCCATGACCGTTACCGTCACCCCGACGCTGACCCGCGAGGAATGGCTCGCCAAGGCCCAGACCCTGTCGGAGGCGCTGCCCTATATGCGCCGCTATGACGGCAAGATCATCGTGGTCAAGTATGGCGGCCACGCCATGGGCAACCCGGAACTGGCCCGCCAGTTCGCCAACGACATCGTGCTTTTGAAGCAGGTCGGCGCCTATCCGATCGTGGTGCATGGCGGCGGCCCGCAGATCGGCAAGCTGCTGGACCGGCTGCAGATCAAGTCGGAATTCATCGACGGCCTGCGCGTCACCGACAAGGAGACGATGGAGATCGCCGAGATGGTGCTGTCAGGCAGCATCAACAAGGAGATCGTGGCCCTGATCAACGATGCCGGCGGCGATGCCATCGGCCTGTCGGGTAAGGATGACGACCTGATCGAGGCGCGCAAGGCCACCCGCACCAAGCGCGACCCCGACAGCAATATCGAACGGGTGGTCGATCTGGGCTTCGTGGGCGAGCCGTTCCGCATCAACCCGCAGATCCTGCACAAGCTGCGCCATGCCGGCTTCATCCCCGTCATCGCCCCCATCGGCATCGGCGAGGATGGCCAGACCTATAATATCAACGCCGACACCGCCGCCGGCGCCATCGCCGCCGCCATCGACGCCTCGCGCCTGCTGCTGCTGACCGATGTGGCCGGCTTCCTGAACAAGCAGAAGGAACTGGTGCCGGAACTGTCGGTGTCGGAGGCGCGCACCGCCATCAATGATGGTACGGCCCTGGGCGGCATGATCCCCAAGCTGGAAACCTGCATCGACGCCGTGGTCGGCGGGGTGGAGGGCGCGGTGATCCTTGACGGGCGCGTCCCGCATGCCATCCTGCTGGAGATCTTCACCGAGGGCGGTGCCGGCACCCTGGTCGGCAAGAAGTAGCCCTTTGCCAACTTACCGACAGGTCGGGCTGATGGCGCGCATGCACCTGATCCATGGGCCGCAAGGGGCCGCCAAATCCGCCTATGCAAGGCAACTGGCGGCGGATCTGCCGGCCGTGCGCTTTTCCATCGATGAATGGATGTCGGCGCTGTTCGTGCCGGACATGGTGCCGCCGCTCGATATGGGCTGGCTGAACGAGCGGCTGGCGCGCTGCGAAACGCTGATCTGGGACATGGCGGGCGCCACCCTGCGCGCTGGTGGCGACGTGGTCATGGATCTGGGTTTCCTGCGCCGGGAACAGCGGGACACGGCCCGGCGGCGGGCGACCCTGCTGGGCTGCGACCTGCTGTTCCACATGCCCGACGGTCCGCGTGACGCGCGCTGGAGCCGTGTGGTGAAGCAGGCGGATTTCCCAGGCGACGAGGTGCCGGGACATGAGGGCCCGGCACCTGAGTTCGATCCGCCGAGTGCACACGAAATGGGCTGCGCGCATGCGGTCACCTTGTAGGTCAGGTCGAGCCGACGGCGAGCCCTGACCTACAACGGCGCCGCCGCCATCGCCGCCTTGTAGGCATCCACATAATGCCGAGCGCTGGCCGCCCAGGACACGTCGCGCGCCATGGCGGTCCGCTGAACCGCACGCCAGCGGTCCGTCTGCGGATGCAAAGCCAGCGCCCGGTCGATGGCGTTGATGAAAGACGGCACCGTGACGGGGCCGAAGGTGAAGCCGGTGGCGGTGCCATCGGACAGGGCGTCGTCGGTGCAGTCAGTCACCGTATCGGCCAGCCCGCCGACGCGCGACACCAGCGGCAGGGTGCCGTAGCGCAGGGCATACATCTGGGTCAGGCCGCAAGGTTCGAACCGCGACGGCACCATCAGCACGTCCACGCCCGCCTGCAACCGGTGCGACAACGCCTCGTCATAGCCCAGCACCAGCCCGACCCGCCCCGGATAATGCCGGGCCGCCCCGGCCAGCGCCTGTTCCAGCGCCGCCCCACCCGTGCCCAGCACGGCCAGTTGCGCCCCGCGCGCCACCAGATGCGGGATGGCCTGCACCACCAGGTCGATGCCCTTCTGGTCGGTCAGGCGGCTGACGATGCCGAACAAGGGGGCATGGATGTCGGGCGACAGGCCGAAGGCGCGCTGGATGTCGGCCTTGTTCGCCTCCTTGGCGGGCAGGGTGGCGGCATCGTACCGGGAACTGATCTGCGGGTCGCGGGCGGGGTCCCAGGCGGCTGTGTCGATACCGTTCAGAATGCCGTGCAGCACGTCGGCGCGGGCGCGCAGCAGCCCATCCATGCCGAAGCCGAAAATCTCCCCCTGGATTTCCGTGGCATAGGTCGGGCTGACCGTGGTCAGGCGGTCGGAATAGACGAGCGCCGCCTTCAGGAAGGACAGCTGGCTGTAGAATTCGAAGCCCTGCGGCGTGAACCCGTCCCAGGGCAGGCCCAGTGTCGGCACCGTTTCCGCCGGGTACAGGCCCTGGAAGGCCAGATTATGGATGGTGAACACCATGCCCGGCCGCTTGGCCCCCGCCAGCGGCCAGAGCGGGAAATGCAGATGGGCGGCGGCCAGACCGGCCTGCCAGTCATGGCCGTGCAGCACGTCGGGCTTCCACGCCCCCCGCCCCATGGCCCCATCGCCATCCAGCCCGATCAGCGCCGCCACCCGGCCCAAGGCGGCAAAGCGCAGATGATTGTCGGACCAATCCTTGCCGTCCGGCCCCAGGTATGGATTACCCTTGCGCCCGAAGAAGCTGGGGATGTCCAGGGCATAGACGGTGCCACCATCGACGCCGCGCCCCGAGACCAACCGCGCCGGGGCGGCGGATGGCAGACCGGGCAGGCCACGCAGGTCGCGCAGCAGCTTGATATTCTCCAGCCGCTCCAGCACGCCCGGATATCCGGGGATCAGCATGCGGACATCCACGCCCTCCGCCCGGAGTGCTGCCGGCAGGGCGCCGGCCACATCCCCCAGGCCACCGGTCTTCACATAGGGCAAGCATTCCGACGTGACGAAAAGAACGCGCATGATGGGGTCCGGGCTGTTGATCGGGGCGGCAACCGCCAGCTATGAGTGAACGTATCGCGGGCTTTCAGCAAGCGTGTCTTGATCGCCGCCGCAGACCTCACGCACGATCCCGCGCAGCCAGCGATGGGCCGGGTCGGCGTCCAGCCTTGGATGCCAGAGCAGCGACACGGTGACGGCCGCAATCTCGAATGGCAACGCGAACCCCACCATGCCGGTGCGCAGCACTGCCGTGTGCCGGGCCGATACGGTGGCCACCAGATCGCTGCCCCGCGCCACGGCCAATGCCCCTGCATAGCCCGCGACATAGGCCGCGATCCGCCGCTCCCGGCCCAGCGCCTCCAGCGCGGTATCGATCGGTCCCTTGTCCGGCCGGGCGCGGGTGACGGCGACATGTGCCGCCGCCGCATAATCCTGCACCGTCACGACACTGCCGGCCAGCGGATGGCCAGCCCGCACCACACCGATGAACCGGTCGCGGAACAGGGCATGGGCGCGCAGCTCCGGCCCCGTCTCCCGCCCGATGACGCCGGTTTCCAGATCGACGGTGCCGTCGCGTAGCGAGGCCGCATCCCGGTCGGGCTTGGCCATGAAACGCAGGCGGGCGCCGGGTGCGGCCCGGGCCACACGTGTGACCAGATCGGCGCCGAACGTCTCCACGAACCCGTCGCTGGCCCGCAGGGTGAACACCCGGTCCAGGCGGGCCAGGTCCAGCGACGCGGCCGGCCGCAGGGCGGCGTGGGCCTGTTCGACCAGGGGCCCGACCTGCCCCCGCAATTCCAGGGCGCGCGGCGTCGGCACCAGCCCCCTGCCCGCGCGCACCAGCAGCGGATCACCCGTCGCGTCGCGCAGCCGCGCCAGCGCCCGGCTCATGGCCGACGGGCTGAGACGCAGGCGGCGGGCAGCCCTGGCCACGCTGCCCTCCTCCAGCAGCACATCCAGGGTCACCAGCAGGTTCAGGTCGGGCGTGATCATGGGTGCCAAGCCTAACATAGATGGCGTTCGATGCACTATTTGAATGCAACCACTGCGTCTTCCGCCATGTCACCCGATGCCATAGCGTCGGCCAGGTGGATGACAGGGCGACGGAGCGGGCGATGGCAATGGACAATGATAGTGACAAGGGCGGCCGATGGGCCCTGCCCAGCCTGTCCCTTTCCATCCTGCTGTCAGCACTGGGCACCAGCATCGCCAATGTCGGCCTGCCCGCCATCGCCGATGGTCTGGATGTGCCGTTCGGGCAGGTGCAATGGGTGGTGCTCTCCTATCTGCTGGCCGTCACCACCCTGATCGTCGGGGCCGGCAAGCTGGGCGACCTGCTGGGGCGCCGTCGGCTGCTGCTGTCCGGCATGGGGCTGTTCACGATCGCCTCCGCCCTGTGCGGCATGGCGCCGTCGCTGAGCCTGCTGGTGGCCGCCCGCGGGCTGCAGGGGATGGGGGCGGCGATCATGATGGCCATGTCCATGGCCCTGGTTGGCGGCACGGTGGATCGGGCGCGGACGGGCCGCGCCATGGGGATGCTGGGGTCGATGTCCGCGGTCGGCACCGCGCTGGGCCCGTCGCTGGGCGGGATGATCATTGCGGTGACCGGCTGGCACGGGCTGTTCCTGGTCAATGTACCGCTGGGCCTGGCCGCCTTGGTGCTGATCCGCCGGCATGTGCCGGATGATGGGCGGGGCGCTGGCGGCGCGAAGGGCTTCGACCTCGCCGGCACGCTGCTGCTGGCGGCGGCCCTGGCTTCCTATGCGCTGGCCATGAGTGTGGGGAATGGAATGGGCGGATCGGGCGCGGCACTACTGACCGCATCGGTGCTGCTGGCCGGGCTGTTCGTGCTGTGGCAAAGGCGGGCGACAGTCCCGCTGCTGCACCTGTCGCTGTTTCGCGACGGGGGCCTGTGCGCAGGCCTGGCCGCCAATCTGCTGGTTTCCGCCGTGATGATGGCGATGCTGGTGGCGGGGCCCTTCTATCTGATGCGCGCCCTGGGGCTGTCACCGGCGGCGGCTGGATTGGCCCTGACCCTGGGGCCCTGCATCTCTGCCCTGGCCGGCATCCTGTCCGGCCGGGCCGTGGACCGGTTCGGCCCGGCGCGCATGGTACCAACGGGGCTGGCGGGGGTGGGCGCAGGCGGGCTGCTGCTGGCCGCCATTGGCACGCGCTGGGGGCTGCCGGGCTATCTGGCGCCCATCGCCGTGATGACCAGCGGTTACGCCCTGTTCCAGGCCGCCAACAATACCGACGTGATGGGCGGCCTTGCACCGGAGGGGCGCGGGCTGGTCTCCGGCCTGCTGAATCTGTCGCGCAATCTGGGCCTGATCACCGGGGCCGCAGCGCTGGGCCCCGTGTTCGCCCTGGCCACCGGCACACCCGACATGGCCGCGGCGGCACCGGATGTCGTGGAGACGGGGATCCGGGCGGCATTCCTGGTCTCGGGCGTGCTGGTCAGTGGGGCCATCGTTCCGGTCATCCTCATGCGGCGATGAAACGGATCACATCCTCCCATCGCCCGGCAATGGCGGTTCATTCGCCGCATTGCGCAGAAAGGGCAGCATGTCTTCCGGCTGTGATCCATGACCACGACGAGCCAGCAACTCCACCGCCATCTCGACAGCGCCAATCTTCTCCGCCACCGCGACGGCGATCCACTGGTTCAGTGATACACCATCTTCCTTCGCCAAACGCTGTGCGGCCGTCTTAACAGAGGCCGGCAACTTAAGCAGGTAAGAGGACTTGCTCATTGCATATGCTCCTTGATGACCAATCCAGGCGGAACAACCCGCAGGCCGAATCTTTCAGTCACGCCGGCAAAGTCGCGGACATTGTGGGTGATCAGCGCATCCGCCCGCCCATTAACCGCTGCCTCCAGCACCATTTCGTCGCCTGGATCACCCAGTTGCGGACGCCAGCGGAACCGCAACTCCACAGGCTCCGCCGCTGATGCAAAAGCGTTCAGGAACCGATCAACAGCATCCATATCGAAGCCGTGAACATGGCGCTGTTCGGGCCGCTTCAAGACTTCCTCATATTCGTAGAACAAGGCCGACGTCACCAAAGGCACCAATCGCCTCGTTGCCACGAGCGTAAGGACGGCGTTGCTGGCCCCGCTGGCGCTGCGCAGGGCAGCCGCCACCACATTAGTATCCAGCACCACCCGTCTTAGCATCATTCTATATATCTCCGGCGATATATCAAACCTTCTTGAACCATCACATTCGCGCCACCGGACAATCCATCCCCGCCGGGGAACGGGTGAAGATTTCCACGCCCTCCTCCGTCACGCCGACCGTATGTTCGAACTGCGCCGACAGCGACAGGTCGCGGGTGATGGTGGTCCAGCCATCGGGCAGGGTGCGTACGCCGGGACCACCCTGGTTGAACATCGGCTCGATGGTGAAGACCATGCCGGGCACCAGCATCATGCCTTTGCCGGGCTTGCCGAAATGCATCACGTCGGGCGCGTCGTGGAAGATGCGGCCGATGCCGTGGCCGACATAGTCGCGCACCGTGGAATAGCCGACAGCCTTTCCCACCTTCTCGATGGCGTTGCCGACATCGCCCAGGTGCCGGCCGGGCGCCACCTGCGCGATGCCGGCCATCATGGCGTCATAAGTGGTACAGACCAGATGGGCGGGTTTAGGCCCGACCTCCCCCACCAGATACATGCGGGACGTATCGCCGTACCAGCCATCGACGATGGCGGTGACATCGACATTGACGATGTCACCCGCCCTCAGCCGCATCCGGTCGGACGGGATGCCATGGTTGACGACATGGTTGGGCGAAATGCAGCAGGATGCCGGAAAGCCGTGATAGCCCAGCGTGGCCGGCACCGCCCCTTCCGCCCGCAGAAAAGCCTCCACCGCCGCATCGACCGCCGCCGTGGTGACACCGGGCTGCATCAAGGGCGCGATATGATCCAGGCAAGCCGCCGCCACGGCACCTGCACGATGCAGGGCCGCGAAGGCCGCCCTGCCATGCAGGGGGACCCGCCTGCCCAGCGGGTCCAGCACGAAACTGCCCGGATAGGTCTTCATCGCTTTTGCCCTACCTCAGTCGCCGGTGCCCCCATCCGGGGTCTTGGCTACGCCGCACGGGTGGCGCGGCGGCAGTCGCCGCCGACCCGGGTCCGGGCAATGAGGCTTGCCCGGACCCGGGGAGCATCACCCGATCAGCCCTTCAGCCGGTCCAGCATCTCCTGCGTGATCAGGACCACGCCATTTTCCGACCGGTAGAAGCGGCGCGCATCCTCATCCGCATTCTCACCCACCACCAGACCGGCGGGGATCAGGCAGCCACGATCGATGACCACCTTGGTCAGGCGCGCGTTCCGGTTGATCTCCACCTCCGGCAGGATGACGGCATCCGTCACCTCGCAATAGGAATGGACCCGCACCTTGTTGAACAGGATGGAACGGCGGATGACGGAACCCGACGTGATGCAGCCGGCTGACACCATGCTGTCCACCGCCATGCCGCGTCGTCCATCATCGTCGAACACGAACTTCGCAGGCGGCAGTTGTTCCTGATAGGTAAAGATCGGCCATTCCCGGTCATAGAGATCCAGGTCGGGTGAGACCTTGCACAGGTCCATGTTGGCTTCCCAATAGGCATCGACGGTGCCCACGTCACGCCAATAGGCCACGCCCGGCTGGGCGCGGTTGCGCACGCAGCTTTCGCTGAAATGATGGGCCATGACCTTGGCCGTCTTCACCAGATAGGGGATGATGTCCTTGCCGAAATCGCGCGAGGACGTCTGGTCCTTCGCGTCGCGTTCCAGATGGCTGTAGAGGAAATCGGCATTGAAGATGTAGATGCCCATGGAAGCCAGCGCCATGTCGGGCTTGCCCGGCATGGCGGGGGGATCGGCCGGCTTTTCCAGGAAGCTGACGATACGGTTGTCGCCATCGACATGCATGACGCCGAAGCCCGTCGCCTCCATCCTGGGCACCTCGATGCAGCCCACGGTCACGTCCGCGCCGGTGCGGATATGGCTGGCCAGCATGTTGGCGTAATCCATCTTGTAAATATGGTCGCCGGCCAGGATCAGCACGAACTCCGCCTTGTGCGAGCGCAGGATGTCCAGGTTCTGAAAAACGGCGTCGGCCGTGCCTTGGTACCAGCTCGTCTCATCAATACGCTGCTGGGCGGGCAGCAGGTCGATGAATTCCCCGATCTCACCACGCAGGAAATTCCAGCCGCGCTGCAGGTGGCGCAGCAGGGAATGCGACTTGTACTGGGTGATGACGGAGATGCGGCGGAAGCCGGAATTGATGCAGTTCGACAGGGCGAAATCGATGATGCGGAACTTGCCCCCGAAATGCACCGCCGGCTTGGCGCGGCGGTCGGTCAGCTGCTTCAGCCGGCTGCCGCGACCGCCCGCCAGGACCAGGGCAAGTGCATGTCGCGGCGCCTGCCGCAGGTCGCGGTCCAGACGCTGTTCGGACTGACTGGTCACCAATTCCCCATCCTCCCCGGATCTCGCATTGTGCCGGCCGCTTCGACCGGCGGCTATGTTGCATGGTGATGGTGTCATATGCGGAGCATCGGGTCACGCCTGGATACGTATGGAACGCCACCGATCCCGGGCAGGGCAGACAACGAAAAGGCGAAGGGGATGCACGCTATCCGTTCGGGCCTGGGTTACCGCATGCACCCGAATGTCTGCCTATTTTTTAATCTGTCACATTTTTAGCCGCTGAATCGGGGTGCCCCGAATGGTGCACCACCCAGCATTGCATTGTAAGTGAACGGTTTTTCCAGGAAAGTCGCCGGCAGAAACAGCACAATTTTTGTGCAAACAAGGTGATTCCGACCGGAGTCGCAGGGTGACTGCGTGGATTCCGGTCAGGCGCCTCTTCCCCTCTAATGTAGGGATTCCGCCGGATTTCGCAACGGCACGGACTTTGAATAAGGGATGCCCGGCGTGTGCGGCGGCCGGTCGGCCCCGTGCCCACAAGAATGGGGAGCCAGATGAATCGTATGTTGAAGACCCTTTTCGCGGCGTGCCTGGCATTGGTTCCGGGCGTGGCCCTCGCTCAGGACGCGGCACCGACCCCGACGCTGGACAGCGGCAATACCGCATGGCTGCTGACGTCGACGGCGCTGGTGCTGTTCATGACCATCCCTGGTCTGGCGCTGTTCTATGGCGGCATGGTCCGCAAGCTGAACGTCCTGACCATGGCGATGCAGAGCTTCGCCATCGCGGCCCTGGTCTCGGTGCTGTGGGTTGTTGTCGGTTTCAGCCTGGCCTTCGGTCCCGGCAATGCCTATATCGGTGACCTGAGCCGGGCCTTCCTGTCCGGCCTGGAAGTTGGCAGCCTTTCCGGCACCATTCCGGAATCGGTGTTCATCGCTTTCCAGATGACCTTTGCCATCATCACCCCGGCGCTGATCACCGGCGCCTTCGCTGACCGTATGAAGTTCTCGGCCCTGCTGCTGTTCACGGCACTGTGGTCCCTGCTCGTCTACAGCCCGGTCTGCCACTGGGTGTGGGGCGGCGGCTTCCTGATGGGCGATGGTGTGCTGGATTATGCCGGCGGCACCGTCGTTCACATCAATGCTGGCGTCGCCGGTCTGGTGGCCGCCATCATTCTGGGCAAGCGCAAGGGCTATGGCACGTCGGACATGAAGCCTCACAACCTGGTCCTGTCGCTGATCGGTGCCGCCATGCTGTGGGTGGGCTGGTTCGGCTTCAACGCCGGTTCCGCGGTTGCCGCTGATGGCCGTGCGGGTATGGCCTTGCTGGTGACGCAGGTCGCCGCCGCCACGGCTACGCTGGCCTGGGTGTTCGTGGAATGGGGTGTGAAGGGCAAGCCCTCCGTGCTGGGGGCTGTCTCTGGTGCTGTGGCCGGTCTGGTCGCCATCACCCCGGCTGCCGGCTTCGTCGGTGTTGATGGTGCACTGGGCATCGGCGTCGCCGCCGGCATCATCTGCTACTTCGCCTCCACGACGCTGAAGCATGCCTTGAAGTATGATGACAGCCTGGATGTCTGGGGTGTGCATGGTGTTGGCGGTATCGTCGGCGCCATCCTGACCGGTGTCTTCGCCAAGGCCGCCATCGGCGGGACCGCTGGCGCGCTGGAAGGCAATATCGGCCAGGTGTGGACGCAGCTCTGGGGCATCCTGGCCACTGTCGTCTGGTCCGCCGTTGCCACCGCCATCATCCTCTACGTCGTCAAGGCCATCACCGGCCTGCGCGTTGATGAGGATGCGGAACGTGACGGTCTGGATCTGGCTCTGCATGGCGAGAGCATCCAGTAAGGTCCTTCGGGCGAAAGCCTGAACATAAGACCGCCGCATCGGGCAACCGGTGCGGCGGTTTTGCTTTTGGGGGATGGATTGAAGCCCCTACGACTCCGTCATCCCGGCGAAAGGCGGGACCCAGGGGCCGCAGGATCAAACCTCGACGCTGCCTCTATCAACGCTGCTGAGAGGTCGGGCGCTTGGCCCCTGGGTCCCGGCTTTCGCCGGGATGACGGGAGAGGTGGTTCTCAACCCCTACCCCAACGTCAACACCACCTTGCCCGTCGCCTTGCGTCCCGACAAAAGGTGAAATGCCGTGGCATAGTCGGTCAGCGGCAAGGCGTGCGACACGTGGGGGCGCAGCTTGCCCTGCCCCCACAGGGCCAGCAACTCCATCAGGCTCTGGCCCAGGCGCTGCGGGTTGTGCTTGCGATAGGCCCCCCAGAACAGGCCCAGTACCGCACAGTTTTTGACCAGCAGCAGGTTGGCCGGCACCTGCGGGATGCGGCCCGCCGCATAGCCGATGGTGATGATGCGCCCGCACCAGGCCATGTTGCGCAGGGCGGCGTCGAAATAATCCCCGCCGACGGGATCGAACACCACATCCACACCCTTGGGCGCCAGTTCCTTCAACCGGGCCTTCAGGTCCTCGGCCGTGTAATCAATCACCTCATCCGCGCCATGCGCCTTCGCCACGGCCAGCTTCTCCGGTGAAGACGCGGCGGCGATGACCCGCGCGCCCATGGCCTTGCCGATCTCCACCGCCGTCAGCCCGACCCCGCCCGACGCACCCAGCACCAGCAGCGTCTCCCCCGCTTTCAGCTGCGCCCGGTCGGTCAACGCCAGATGGGAGGTGCCATAGGCCACGGGGAAGGCGGCAGCGGTGGTGAAGTCCATTTGGTCGGGAATGGGCAGGACGCCCGCCGTCTCCACCACCGTTTCCTCCCGGAAGGCGCCCTTGGCCGACAGGGCCATGACCCGCTGGCCGACCCTCAGGTGCCGCACCCCTTCGCCCAGTTCCGTCACGATACCGGCGCATTCCATGCCCGGCGTAAAGGGAAAGGGCGGCTTTTCCTGGTACTTGCCCTCGATGATCAGCGTGTCGGCGAAGTTCAGCGCCGCCGCCTTGACCGCGATCCGTACCTCCCCCGCCGAAAGATGCAGCGACGGCACATCCTCGATCGACAGCGTTTCCGGCGGGCCGAATGCTTTGCATTGCAGGGCCTTGGGCATGTCCATATTCCTCCCGTTGGTTCGTTCAAACAATTGTTTGAACTCTGGATCGGAAGGGGGATGCGGTCAAGGTCCGTCCTGCGTCATCTGCACCTGGATCGAAACAGGTTACCGCTTGATCCCCTCATCGGTCAGCACGACAACCGGATAGCCCCGATATTCCGCCGGGGCGCCATGGTCGGGCCCGGCCACGCGCAGGAAGATCTGCCCTTCGCCGATGCCGGTGCCCACGACCGGGCGGCCCGCGTCCGTCAGTTCCTTGAACAGGGTGCGGGCGGCGTCGGCCAGGGGATGCTTTTCGGGGGGCTGCGGATCGGTCATGGGGCTTTTGGGGTCCGGTCAAGTCGGCCGACACTCTGCCCCACCCTCATTGCCGGGTCCAGTCCCGCATTCCGGCCCCATGCGGCGCCGGCGGCCAAGGGCGTGATGCAACCGTACCCCAACCTCACCGCATAACAACCGTTCCATGCGTCCATGGCAAAACCATTGCGGCTGGCAAGGACGACTTTGGTCGCCGGTCCAAATCCTGTAACGGCGTTACGCGAGTTATGGTAACCGGTTACCATAAAAATGCTGATATCTTAACGGCTTATTCCCTGGGGCGATTCTGACGATCGGAAACGGAATTACCGGATTGCCGTTACAAAACCCGCTTTCCATGGCCTCGATCGATCCTTTCGCCCGATCAGGCACTTCCTTTCCATCCAGTGGGAATTGGCTTTGCGACCATGACGTGGTGGCCCTGGAAAGCTTCACAAAGATTACCGGATGCGTCATCGTGCGGCGGCATAATGATAGCCGGCATAATCCTGAAATGGAGCGCCGGCACCCTGGGTCGCCTGCCGAGACTTTAGGAACTTTCAAGAGGGGGAATCGGATCGAATGAAAATCGCCATTCCGAAGGAACGCCGGGCGCATGAGCTGCGGGTCGCAGCCACGCCCGACACTGTCCGCAAATATATCGGGCTCGGATTCGAGGTCGTGGTCGAGGCCGGGGCCGGCCTGGGGTCCGCCATCACCGACGAGGCCTTTACCGCCGCCGGCGCCAGCGTGGCACCGGATGTGACCAGCACGCTGTCGGGTGCCGACATCGTCCTGAAGGTGCAGCGTCCGCTGGCCGCCGGCGAAGGGGCCGTGGACGAGCTGGCCCTTATCAAGCCGGGTGCCATCCTGATCGCCGCGCTGTCGCCCTATGGCGTGCCGGAGACGGTGGCCGCCTATGCCAGCGCCAAGATCGACGCGTTTGCCATGGAGTTCATGCCGCGCATCACCCGCGCGCAGAGCATGGACATCCTGTCGAGCCAGTCGAACCTGGCCGGCTATCGCGCCGTGATCGAGGCCGCGAACGAGTTTGGTCGCGCCTTTCCGATGATGATGACTGCCGCCGGCACCGTCCCCCCCGCCCGCGCCCTGGTCATGGGCGCCGGCGTGGCGGGGCTGCAGGCCATCGCCACCGCCAAGCGCTTGGGCGCGGTGGTGTCGGCCACCGACGTGCGCCCGGCCACCAAGGAACAGGTGGAAAGCCTGGGCGGCACCTTCGTCGCGGTGATGGACGAGGAATTCCAGCAGGCCCAGACGGCCGGTGGCTATGCCAAGGAAATGTCCAAGGAGTATCAGGCCAAGCAGGCGGCCCTGATCGCCGAGACCATCAAGAAGCAGGACATCGTCATCACGACGGCCCTGATTCCCGGCCGCAAGGCGCCGGTGCTGATCACCGACGACATGCTGAAGACCATGAAGCAGGGGGCGATCCTGGTGGATCTGGCCTGCGAACAGGGGGGCAATGTCGAGGGTGCGGTGGCCGGCGAGGTGGTGGAGAAATATGGCGTGAAGATCGTGGGCCGCATCAACATGCCGGGCCGCATCGCCGTCGACGCCTCCGCCCTGTATGCCAAGAACCTGCTCAACTTCATCACACCGTTCGTCGACAAGGACGCCAAGGTGCTGAAGATGAACTGGGAGGATGACGTGGTGAAGGGCACGGGCCTGACCCGTGACGGCGCCGTGGTCCATCCGGCCTTCAACAAGCCCGCCGCCTGAGGAGCCACAAGATGATCCTTGCCAATGCGGACAGCGGCGCGGAGCTGCTGAACAACCTGGATGCCGCGCGCGACCAAGCGGTCCAGATGGCCAACAAGATTTCCATGCTGGAGGCGCAGCTGGCCAATGCCGGCGGCATGCCCTTCATCGTCATCGGCCTGACCGTCTTCGTCCTGGCCTGCTTCGTCGGCTATTATGTCGTCTGGAAGGTGACGCCGGCCCTACATTCCCCCCTGATGGCCGTGACCAACGCCGTGTCGTCGGTGATCATCGTCGGCGCCCTGATCGCCACGGGTGCCGCCGATAACGGCTTTTCCGCCCTGATGGGTTTCCTGGCCATCGTGCTGGCCAGCGTCAACATCTTCGGCGGCTTCATGGTCACGCAGCGCATGCTGGCCATGTACAAGAAGAAGGCGCCATCCGGCGCCGCCAAGAAGTGACCGGGGAGGAACCATACATGCTCGTCACCGCATCGCTTCTCTATCTCGTCTCCGGTGTGCTGTTCATCCTCGCCCTGCGTGGCCTGTCCAGCCCGGAAACCGCCCAGACCGGCAACCGCTTCGGCATGATCGGCATGGCGCTGGCCATCGTCACCACCCTGGTGGCGCTGCCGGCATTGACCGGCAAGTCGCTGGAGTTCACGCGTCTGCTGATGATCGTGGCCGGTATCGCCATCGGCGGTGCCGCCGGCATGGTCATCGCCAAGCGCATCCAGATGACGCAGCTGCCGCAGCTGGTCGCCGCCTTCCACAGCCTCGTTGGTCTGGCCGCCGTGTTCGTGGCCGGTGCCGCCTTCCATTCCCCGGAAAGCTTCAATATCGGTACGGCCGGCGACATCCATGTCGGCTCGCTGGTGGAGATGAGCCTGGGCGTGGCCATCGGCGCCATCACCTTCACCGGCTCCATCGTCGCCTTCCTGAAGCTGGATGGGCGGGTCAGCGGCAAGCCGCTGGTATTCTCCGGCCAGCACACGCTGAATGCCGGCCTGGGCATCGCGCTGGTCGTGCTGATCGTGCTGCTGTGCTTCACCCAGTCGCCGCTGCTGTTCTGGGTCATCGTCGCCCTGGCCTTGGCACTGGGCTTCCTGCTGATCCTGCCGATCGGCGGGGCCGACATGCCCGTGGTCGTGTCGATGCTGAACAGCTATTCCGGCTGGGCAGCGGCGGGCATCGGCTTCACGCTGCAGAATAATCTGCTGATCATCACCGGTTCGCTGGTCGGTGCCTCGGGCGCCATCCTGTCCTACATCATGTGTAAGGGCATGAACCGGTCGATCATCAACGTCATCCTGGGTGGCTTTGGCGGTGACGCCACCGCCGGTGCCGCCGCCGGTGGTGCCGCCATCGACCGCAGCTTCAAGGCCGGTTCCGCCGACGACGCCGCCTTTATCATGAAGAACGCGTCCAAGGTCATCGTGGTCCCCGGCTATGGCATGGCCGTGGCCCAGGCCCAGCACGCGCTGCGTGAAATGGGCGACCTGCTGAAGAAGGAAGGGGTGGAGGTGAAGTACGCCATCCATCCCGTCGCAGGCCGCATGCCCGGCCACATGAACGTGCTGCTGGCCGAAGCCAACGTGCCCTATGATGAAGTGTTCGAACTGGACGAGATCAACCGCGATTTCGGCCAGGCAGACGTGGCCTATGTCATCGGCGCCAACGACGTGACCAACCCCGCCGCCAAGACCGACACGGCCAGCCCGATCTATGGCATGCCGATCCTGGATGTGGAAAAGGCCAAGACCGTGCTGTTCATCAAGCGGTCGATGGGTGCCGGTTATGCCGGCGTGGAGAACGAACTGTTCTTCCGCCCCAACACCATGATGCTGCTGGGCGACGCCAAGAAGGTCACCGAGGAGATCGTGAAGAACCTGTCGGGCAGCGGGCACTGAGCCGCTGATTGACTGGGATTGAGGGAAGGGCCGCTCCGGTGACGGGGCGGCCCTTTTTGTTTGTCACCCCCCAAATGACATCGATAACAATTTTCATGCCAGAATCGGGCATCTGCCTCCGCCGCACGCGAATGACAGCAATCCATTTCCATAAAATGCCAGATAATTGACCTTAACCTTCCATTAAGGTAAACACCTCCTCAACACGAAGGTAGCGCTATCAGGGTCGTGCTCCGGCACCCGGCCCTCACGCGGCTTTCGCCATCCGGGGAAACAAATCGAAACAGGCATGTCACCGGCCCGATGCCGACGACTGTCCGCGCCCATCGGCAAGCCTGCCGGTGATGTGCTTTGCCTTGGCTTGCCCACCCATCGTCTTTTCAAATCCCGGCAGCCGGCAGCTGATTCCGGGGCTTGATCCGTTTGTCACAGGACCCTGCATGCTTTGCCTGAAAGTGGGCGCCACCTGCGCCGCCGACCCGCCAAGTTTCCATCTCAAGGACATGTTGGCCGGGCTGATCGGAAATCGCCAGCCGGGCGAAATCATCCTGGCCATTGACCCGGCCTTGCCGGCATTCCTGGCCGGGCCGGCGGCGGCGTTCGAACAGCTCCTGGCCGGGCTGCTGGACCGGAGCCTCAAGCAGGCTGGCGACGGGCCTGTACGGATCGTCGTCGAACAGATTGTCGCCCCTGTCATCAACATCCTTATGCATGTGAAGGCCGATACCGCCCTGCCGTCCGGTGATGGAGGAGAGGCCATGGCTCCTTTCCGCTCGATCGCTGCCGAACTGGGCGGTGTGCTGGGCATTTCGGTGCAGGAGGCCGGCACGACCCTGTGGGTTTCCCTGCCTCTGGGCGGCTCCGCCACCCCCTCGCCATCCTCTCCAGCCGACTGGGGAATGCCGGACTGGCGCCAGGATGTCTGGCCCGACATCGATCCGGCCATCCTGAATGTCAGCCGCTTGCTGGCTCCCTTCGGAGGTGCCGCGGACGAGGCCGGGAAGCTTTTGCAGCAGTTCCTGGCCGCCGTTCCGGCCCGCATCCTGGCCATCGACGCCGCCATGGCGCGGGCCCACTGGGCGGAAGCGGCGCAGATCGCCCAGCGTCTGAAGCACCGTGCCCAGGCGCTGGGCGCGGGCCGCCTGGCCATGGTTGCCGCCAATCTGGCGGACATGCTGGAGGATGGCCACCCGGAGATCGCCGCCATGCTGTTCCGCCTGCTGGACCCGATGCTGGCGGAGTTGCGGGAGGGGCTCAGCGGCTGGCTGGATGAAGACGGCGTGGACCGAGCCTGCGGCAAGGCGAAGTAATATCGTCAGTTGCGCTGATTTCCTGCAACACCGACAGTAAAACTGTCGCCAATTGACCTTGCACGCACGCCAACGTAAAATATTAACGACTGATGGATAGCGGCATCACAACCAGAAGGGGACATCCCTGTCCCGGATGCTGCCATGCCCAGTCACTGAACGGGAAGAAACAGATGAAAACCAAGTGGATTGCCGAGTTCATCGGCACATTGACCCTGGTCCTGTTCGGCTGCGGTGCCGCCGTGCTGGGCGGTGCCCATGTCGGCCAGTTGGGCATCGCGCTGGCCTTCGGCTTCGCCATCGTCGCCATGGCCTATGGCATCGGCCCGGTTTCCGGCTGCCATGTCAATCCGGCCGTCAGCCTGGGTGCCTTCGTCGCGGGCCGCATGGACCTGCGTTCCATGCTGATCTACTGGACGGCCCAGTTCGCGGGTGCCCTGGCTGGCGCAGCCATCCTGGCCACCATCGCCGGCAGCAGCGCCAGCCTGGGCCAGAATGGCTGGGGCGAAGGCTATCTGGGTGGTTTTCCCCTACAGGCCGCCGCCTTGTTCGAGGTGGTGATGACGGCCCTGTTCGTGATCGTCATCCTGGGCTCCACCGGCAAGGGTGCCGCCCCCGGCTTCGCGGGGCTCGCCATCGGCATCACGCTGGCCGTCATCCATATCGTCGGCATCCAGGTGACAGGCGTTTCTGTCAACCCGGCCCGCAGCGCTGGCCCGGCCCTGCTGGCCGGCGGGCAGGCCTTGGCCCAGCTCTGGCTGTTCCTGATTGCTCCGCTCGTGGGCGCCGTCATCGGGGCATTGGCATTCCGCTTGCGGGCGCTGGAGGATTGATCTGACAGGCGGGGAGGCGGCACCAGCCGCCCCCCACCCCAAACCTCAATGCCGGAAGTGCCGCATTCCGGTGAACACCATCGCCAGCCCACGCTCGTCCGCTGCCGCGATCACCTCCGCGTCGCGCATCGACCCACCCGGCTGGATCACTGCCGTCACGCCAGCGTCGGCGGCGGCCAGCAGGCCGTCGGCAAACGGGAAGAAGGCATCCGACGCCACGACCGACCCCTGGGTGCCGGCCTCGCTCAGGCCGGCGGCCTTGGCGGCGTCGGCGGATTTCCAGGCGGCGATGCGACTGCTGTCGACGCGGCTCATCTGACCGGCCCCGATGCCGACGGTGGCGCCGGCCTTGGCATAGACGATGGCGTTCGACTTCACATGCTTGCCCACGCGGAAGGCGAACAGCAGGTCGGCCAGTTCGGCCTCGGTCGGGGCGCGCTTGGTCACCACCTTCAGGTCGGTCTGGGTGATGCGGCCATTGTCGCGCGTCTGGACCAGATAGCCGCCGGAAACCGACTTCACGAACAGGCCCGGCTCAGCCGGGTTGGGCATGGAGCCGGTCAGCAGCACGCGCAGGTTCTTCTTGGTGGCCAGAAAGGCCTTGGCCGCGTCATCGGCGTCGGGCGCGATCACCACTTCGGCGAACAGCTTGGCAATCTGTTCGGCGGTCTCGGCGTCCAGGATGCGGTTCATGGCGATGATGCCGCCAAAGGCCGACACGGGGTCACAGGCCAGCGCACGCGTATAGGCATCCAGCAGATTGTCGCCCTCGGCCACACCGCAGGGATTGGCGTGCTTGATGATGGCGATGGCCGGACGCTCGAATTCCGACACCAGCTCAAACGCCGCATCCGTGTCGTTCAGGTTGTTGTAGGACAGTTCCTTGCCCTGCAGCTGCGTGGCCGTGGCGATGCCGGGACGCTGGTCGCCCGTCGTGTAGAACGCCGCCGACTGGTGCGGGTTCTCGCCATAGCGCAGGGTCTGACGCAGCTCACCGCCGAAGGTCAGGCGCTGGGGATAGTCCTGGCCCAGCTGGCCCGCGAACCAGCGGGAGATGGCGGCGTCATAGGCGCCGGTGCGGGCATAGGCCTTGGCGGCCAGGGTGCGGCGGAAAGCCAGGGCCGTCTGGCCGTCATTGGCCTCCAACTGGCTCAGCAACTCGGCATAGTCGGACGCGTCGGTGACCACGGCCACAAAATCATGGTTCTTGGCCGCACCGCGGATCAGGGACGGGCCGCCAATATCGATATTCTCGATACAGGTCTCGAAATCCGCGCCCTTGGCCACCGTCGCCTCGAACGGGTAGAGGTTCACGACGACCAGGTCGATGCCGGGGATGTCATGGGCCGACATGGCGTCCGTATGCGTGGGAAAGTCGCGGCGGGCCAGGATGCCGCCATGGATCTTGGGATGCAGGGTCTTCACCCGCCCGTCCATCATCTCCGGAAAGCCGGTATGGTCGGACACTTCCGTCACGGCAATCCCGGCATCGGCCAGCGCCTTGGCGGAGCCGCCCGTGGACAGGATATGCACGCCGCGCGCAGCCAGTGCCTTGCCCAGATCGATCAGGCCCGTCTTGTCGGAGATGGAGATGATGGCGCGGCGGATGGGGACGAGATCGATGCTCATGATGTTCTGATCCTGGCGGATGATGCGGGTGGATGTAAAAGAGCCGGGCCGATCCATCTGGACCGGCCCGGGGTGAAATGCCGATCTGGTCGGCCTAACTATCGATGTCGCTGCCTTCCCGGCGGAATCCCCATTTCACCAGGGTTTCGCCCAGTTGGGTCACGCCGCGCAGCACGATCTGGGTGGTCGGCCGCGGATCGGCGCCCTGGCCCAGATAGATGCTGTCGGTGGTTTCAATCTCCGCGCCCGTGGCCCGGAACTTCCACAGCGCACCGGACGGCAGCCGCAGCAGCAACGCCGCCTCATCCTCCAGCGTCGCCATGCGCACGCCGGGATGCAGGTGGAAGCGCACGGCGAATTCATGGCCCGGCGTGCCGGTCAGCTTGTCCTGTCCGCGCAGATCCTCGCCGCTTTCGGCCAGGAACAGGCGGCGGTGGTGGACGATGCCACCCCGGTCGAAATAGCCGTCATGATGGGCATCGACCAGCGTGCCCTCATCCCCGTCCTGGCGCAGGCATTGCACATCGCCGGGCCGGCGGGTCAGGCCGCCCTCCTCATTGATGCCGCTGGAATTGGTATCGTCGATGGCAAGGGTCGAATGCGCGGCCGTGGCGGCCAATGCCGCCCGCCACATACCCTGGTCGCCCGGATGGGCACCGCAATTCACCACCAGCCGTTCGCGCCCGATGCTCATCTCGAACGACAGGGTGCCGGCATGGGCATGCTCGTCCAGGCCCGGCATCGGCGGCACGCCGACATCCATCAGCACGCAGGTACGGCCGGCCGTAATGCGCTCAAACCCGATATGGGGCGTGGATTTCAGCGGCCGGCCGCGCGCATCCGCCTGGCCCAGCACCGTATCGATCAGCACCGCCTCGCCTTCCTGTGAGCCATTGAACAGGGCCAGGCTGCCATCGCCATGACGGAAGAAACGCAGGGTCGGGGTCATGCGGTCGATGGCATGCTGCAGCGCTTCCGGCACCTCCTCCCGCACCGCGCGAAAACAGCCGCGCATATCGATCAGGTGGCGCAGGACCAGCAGCTGGCTGGCTGGCGAATGTTCCACATGCCCGCCATCGGGCAGGATCTGCCGGGGCAATTCCCGGTTCAGCAGGACGCGGGCGCGGTCGGTGACACGGCCCAGGCCCGACAGGCACAGGCCGCCATAGACCATGCCCTTCAGCGCCCCCACCAGGGCAACACCCTTCAGGCGGCCGGGCACCGTATGTTCCAGATAGCGGACCTGGCGGGCCAGGCTGTCGAAGACACGGGCACGCAACTGGTCGTCGGCGCTGGCCAGGAAGAAATCATGCTGGCCGATCCAGGCGGCGACCCGGGTGGCCAGCACATCGGGCGCCCAGGCCACGGGATGCCAGCGCTTGCCGAACAGGTCCAGCCAATGGCTGACCAGAACGCGGGCCTGCCGGCGAGCCCCGTCGCCGCCCGTGGCGCGCAGATGGCGCAGCCAGTCGAAGCCATGCATTTCCGCCAGCCAGGGGGCGGACGCCCCCTCCTCCAGCCAGGGCGGCAATTCGCCGGAGAAGCTTTGGCCCGCGAAGCGGAAGCGGTTGTTCAGCAAGTCCTGGCCAAGATGGGCATCGCCCGGCCAGGGGTCAGGCGGGACCAGGGAAAGCTGCTGCGGCGCGGGGCCGGACAGGGCCATCATCTGGTACAGCCCGGTCGTGCGGTACCAGCCGCCACCACCCGGCTTGAACCTTTTATGCGCCATGCCCCCGGTCATACGGCGGGTCAACCGTTCTGGCCGCGCAGGGCGCGCATGTTGGTACCATAGGCGGACGGTCCGCCCACGAAGGTGGCCGTACCGGCCACCAGCACATCGGCACCAGCGGCGATGCACTGCTTCGCCGTCTCCACATTCACGCCGCCATCGACCTCCAGATCGATCTGCCGGCCGCCCTGGGCTTGCGACACGGCATTGATGCGGCGGCGCAACTCCGCGATCTTGTCCAGCTGCGAGGCGATGAAGCTCTGCCCACCGAAGCCGGGATTGACCGACATCACCAGCACCAGATCCAGGTCGCCCAGCAGGTAATCGACCATGGACAAGGGCGTGTGCGGGTTCAGCACGATGCCGGGTTTCTTGCCCAAGCTGCGGATCAGCTGCACCGTGCGATGCGGGTGGGCACCGGCTTCGGGATGGAAGCTGATGATGTCCGCACCGGCATCGGCGAAGCCCTGGATGAAGTTATCGACGGGCGCGATCATCAGATGCACGTCGAAGATCTTCTTCGTGTGCGGGCGCAGCGCCTTCACCACGGCCGGGCCGATGGTGATGTTGGGCACGAAATGACCGTCCATCACGTCGATATGGATGTAATCGGCACCCGCCTCATCGATGGCGCGCACCTCCTCACCCAGGCGGGCGAAATCGGCGGACAGGATGGACGGGGCGATCTTGATATGGTGCGTCATCATGACGGGTTGGTATCAACAAGCAGGCCCGCCGACAAGCCGGGTTCGGCGCATGAATGGCCGGTTCCGGGGACATGGCGCCATATGGACCCCTTGGCTATAATGATGGTTGACCCGCCATCACGTGGATCCACGGTTTCAGGCATGATGGACACCGGACCCGATAGAACTGCCATAGAGGCCCATGGCATCGCGAACATGGCCATCAGCCTTATCCAGACCGGGCGCGGGGACGAGGGGGTGCGGCTCTATTGCCGGCTTTTCACCACGCAGCGGCAGTTCGACATACCGGTGGGATTGCATGCGCGCATGTTGCGTGAGGCCGGGCACGACGTGGCGGCCACCGCCGTGCTGAACGGCGCGCTGTGTGCGGGGTGGGATATCGGCACCGGCCTGGGCCCGCTGTCGGCCCGCCGGCAGGAATATGAGACGCTGTTCGCTGCCGGCCTCGGCAATGCCGGCATGGTGAACAATTACCTGCTGCTGCTGGACCAGATGGGCGACAGTGGGGCGATCGCACCATGGACGGCGCATGATCCGCTGTTGCAATGTCATCATCTGCCCGGCGGCCGGCCGGATCTGGCACAGGCGTGCGCCGATCTGCTGGTCACGGCCGCGGAAGGCAGCGGGCATGAGGCCCAGCATAAATCCATCCGTGGCCTGCGCCGTATCCGCGATACGCATCGCCTGTCCGATCCGGTCCTCATCGACCTGCATGCCGCCCTGTCGGCCATGGCCCGGACCTATGCGCGATCGCTGGAAGACGCGGACCATCCCTATGCCCGCCTCTCGGCACCCGCTTTCTCCACCTATTCCTGGGGTGTCGTCTCCGACGGGGCGGGGCGCAATGTGCCGCATCACCATGGGGCGTGCTTCGTTGTGGCTGTCGCCTATCTGCGGATACCCCCCCAAACGGGGCGGGGAACCGGGGATTGCTGCCTGCATGTCGGAGCACCGGAGGGTGTGGCGGACCCGTCCGCCTGGCCCGCCACCGCCATCGCGCCCGAACCGGGCCTCGTCGTCCTGATGCCGGGCTATTTCTGCCACTGGACCCACCCCTATCCGGGCGGCGGTGCACGTGTGTCGCTCGCATGCAATTTCTGGGCGCCGCACCCGGCCGCGACCGGCTTTGTGCCTACCGACTGATGTAAAGCCATTGCAGCCCCTGGATCAGGCCCACGGGGAATGTGGTTTCGTGATAGGTGCCGGGGCTGATCTCCGACACCACCTCCAGCCCCGGATATTTGCGCCCGCGCAGGCGCTTTGCCATCTCCTGCTGGTCGGCCACCATGTCGCGATTGCTGTTGTACCTTGCATCACCGGTCTTCGCCGCCTCGAACGATCCCGTCGCCATATAGAGCTTGGCCTTCAAATCCTTGTTGGATTTGGCGAAATCGGCCTCCAGCTTCAGCAGGCGGTAATCCTGGAACCAGATGGATGGGCTGGTCAGGATGTAGCTGCTGAAATGCTGCGGCCGGGTGAACAGCACCCACAGGCCGAACAGCCCGCCATAGGACTGGCCCACCAGGGTGCGGCGGGCGGGGTCGATGCGGTAGGTCTTCTCGATCACCGGCATCGCTTCGGTCACCAGGAAATCCAGATAGGCGGGCGCCCCGCCCGACCCCGGCTGGCTGTCGCTGGCCCAAGGCGTCAGGTCGCGGCGGCGGGCATCGGCCGGCGGCTCGCCCGTGGCATTGGCGATGGCGACGATGATGAATTCCTCCAGCCGCTTCTGGCTGTGGCCCAGGGCGCTGATCCCGGTCGCGACGGGGAAGGTGTAGCCGCCATCGGTCATGTAGAGGACGGGATAGCGCTTGCCGGCATTCCTGGCATCGGCATAGCCGGGCGGCACCCGGACATAAAGGTCGAAGGACCGGCCCATTTTGGCACGGACCGTATGGACCGTGCTGCGTTCCATCTGATAGGCGGGCAGCGCATCCTGTGCCGGGCTGGGCGGGGCAGCGAACAACAGAGCGACGGCCAGAAACCAGATGAAACGCATACGCAATGTCCCCTTCGGGTTAGAACGCCACCGCCTGTCTACGAATTCCCCGGTTGCGCGGTCAAGGACCGATGGCGGCGGTTGGCAATGACGGCTGTGACGCCCAACCTCTGGCAATGACGCCGCATCGACGGTTGGCGCGGCGCCGGGGGTTTCTCTTTCAGCGGTTATCCAGTTGTGCCCGCACGGCCGCCAGACCGTAACGGGTGATGCGATAGGGGCCGCTGTTGGTGGAGCCGATCAGGCGCCGTCTCTTCAGCCTGGCGAAGACGGCCATGGTACAGTCCATCAGCAGCCAGCCGTCGCGCGTCAGGCATTCCACGCCCTGGATGTCGCGGTAGTCGGCTTCATTGCGGATCAGGTTGATGCGGCCACCCTGGGCCAATGCGTGCAGCGTCCGCTGCTCCGGCTTCGAGATATTCATGATCGGGATGTCGTCTTCCATTCAGCAACAAGGGCTGACGCGGCCATGCATGGCCACCGCAACGCGCGCGGCGAGCATGGGCTTCTGCGCAGACTGACCGGCCAAGGCGGCGGGTCAGCGGATGACGACAATCCCGGACATATACACTCCTGTCGAAGCGGGACCTAAAACCTATCCGAGGTCGGATTGGATATCAAGCCCCCAGCAGGCCCAGCGGCAGGATGCGCAGCGCATCACCCGGTCGCACCTGTGTCACCTCCTCCCCCAATTCCGCCAGCGCATCGGCCAGGGACAGGCGGCGCAGCATGGCCGCACCATCATCGGGATCGGCACGGGCCACGCCATCGGGCCCGATGGTGACGCGCAGATATTCCCGCCGCCCGCCCTTCTTGGCGTGGGCGAAGCCGGATGGGGCGGTCAGCCGCGGCAAGGGCTCCACCCCCATGCCCGACAGACGCTGGATCAGCGGCTGCACCAGCGCCAGGAAACTGACCAGCATGGCCACGGGATTGCCCGGCAATCCGGCGAAGGCGGCCGGGCCGACATGGCCCAGGGCCAGCGGCTTGCCAGGTTTCAGCGCCAATTTCCAGAATTCCAGCCCGCCCAGCCCCGCCACCACCGCCTTTACATGGTCGGCATCGCCGGACGACACGCCGCCGGAAGTGAGGATCAGGTCATGGGTGCAGGCCGCCCCATCCAGCCCGTCGCGGATGGCATCGGCATTATCGGCCAGGATGCCCAGGTCAGTGACCACGCAGCCCAGCCGGGCCAGCAGCCCGCGTAGCAGGGCACGGTTGCTGTCATAGATGCCGCCGGACGTCAGGGGTCTACCCGGCTCTGTCACCTCGTCCCCGGTGGAGAACAGGGCCACGCGCAGCGGCCGGTGCACGGTCAGGCGGTCCAGGCCCAGGCCCGCCGCCAGCGCCAGGTCGCGGGGGCCAAGGCGGCGACCAGCCTTCAGCGCCACTTGGCCCACCGCCACATCCTCTCCCTTGCGGCGCAGGTTGGCGCCGGCAGGCAGGCCGGCGGGCAGGCGGACAAGGGCGCCATCCACCACCGCATCCTCCTGCATCACCACCAGATCCAGATCGGGTGGCACCGGTGCGCCGGTGAAGATGCGCACGGCCGTGCCGGGCGGCGGGGCGGTGACATCGACGGCACCCGCGAACACCGGGCCGGCAACCGGCAGCACCCGGCCCAGATCTGACAGGCGCACCGCATAGCCATCCATGGCGCTGTTATCAAAGGGCGGCAGGTCCAGCGTGCTGACCACATCCGCCGCCAGCACCCGGTCCAGGGCCGTCACCAGCGAAATTTGTTCCGGTTCCGTAACGGATTTGAAGCGCGCCTCGATCAGCCGCAATGCCGCGTCCACGGTCAGCATTTTGAATTCGGCATCGAAACAATCGCCTTGGGCACTCATCCCCGGGCCCCCGTTATCCGCAGGATCAGGTCGGCGACGGCGTCGACATCATCCAGATCCAGAACGGGTAGCGAGCAATCGGGCAGGGCCGCATCACTGGCCACCGCCACGATGCGCGGGTCGTCAGGCCACAGCGGCGGCTTGCCGTTGGACGGGCGATGAACCTCCAGCTTGGGATGCGCGTCGCGCTTGAACCCTTCGACCAGCACCAGATCGACGGGCGACAGCTTGGTCAGCAGCTCGGCCAGCGTCGGCTCCGGCCCGCCCCGGTTCTCATGCATCAGCGCCCAGCGGTTGGCGGAGGCCACCAGCACCTCCTGCGCGCCGGCCATGCGGTGCACGTAACTGTCCTTGCCCGGCTGGTCGATGTCGAAGGCGTGATGGGCATGCTTGACGGTGGCCACGCTCAACCCGCGCGCCGACAAAGCCGGGATCAACCGGGCCATCAGGGTGGTCTTGCCGCTGCCGCTCCACCCGGCCAGACCGAACACATTGCGGGCAAGCTTCATGAACGCCTTCCCTGCGTTTCCTCCACATGCCGACCCTAGGCCGCCGGCACGCCCGGCGCAACCCCATGCGGCACAATGAAAAAGGGGCCGCCGAAGACCGGCGACCCCTTCTACCATTCCTTACAACACGTTGCGCTTACGGCGCCGCCCCTTCCAGCGACAGGGCCAGGAAGGTCTGCTCCCCACGCCGTTCGACCAGCAGCAGCACGGCCTTCTGGCCGGCCTGCTTGGCCTTGGCGACGCGGTCCTGCACATCGGTGGGGCTGGAAACGGGTTGCTGGCTGACCTCCAGCACCACGTCGCCGGGGCGCAGCTGGCGCGATTGCGGCGGGGCATTGGGGTTCACCTTGGTGATGACCACGCCCTTCACGCCCTCGGCCAGTTCGAACTGCTTGCGCAGGTCGGCGGTGATGGCGGAGACGGACAGGCCCAGCGCGTCCACCTGCTGCTGGGCAGCATCGGGGCCCTTCTGCTCCTCCTCCTGCCCTTCCTCCTCGGCCGCCGCAGCCTGATCCTCGGGGAACTCGGCGAGCGTCACGGCCACATTCTGCGCCGCCCCCTTGCGCGAGATGCCGACATTGACCTTGGTGCCCACCGGCGTGCCCGCCACCATGCGGGGCAGGGTGCGGTTGTTGGTCACTTCCTTGCCGTCGAAGGTCAGGATTACGTCGCCCGGCTTCAGGCCGGCGGCGGCGGCCGGGCTGCCATCGGTGACGGTGCCGACCAAAGCCCCCTTGTGATGGGCCAGGCCCATGCTCTCGGCGATTTCCGGCGTCACCGACTGGATCTGCACGCCCAGCCAGCCGCGGCGCACCTTGCCGGCCTTGCGGATTTCCTCGATCACCGTGCGGGCCATGCCGGACGGGATGGCAAAGCCGATACCGACGGAACCGCCGGTGCGGCTATAGATGGCGGAATTGATACCGACCACGTCGCCGGTCAGGTTGACCAGCGGACCACCGGAATTGCCCTGGTTGATGGCGGCATCGGTCTGGATGAAATCATCGAAGCGGCCGGCGCCGATGTCACGGGCCCGCGCCGACACGATGCCGGCCGTCACGGTGCCGCCCAGACCGAACGGATTGCCGATGGCCACAACCCAGTCGCCGACCTTGAGTGTATCGCTGTCACCCCATTTCAGGGCCGTCAGCTTGGCCTTGGTCTCCACCTTCAACAGGGCCAGGTCGGTTTCCTTGTCGGTACCGATCAGCTTGGCCTTCAACTCCGTCTGGTCGGCATCCTGGAAGATGACGGTGATCTCGTCCGCGCCTTCGATGACGTGATTGTTGGTGACGATATAGCCGGTGGCATCGATGATGAAGCCCGACCCCAGCGACTGCGCCTTGCGCGGGGCACCCTGCTGGCCCTGCTGCTGGCGCTCCAGGAAGTCGCGGAAGAACTCTTCCATCGGCGATCCGGGCGGGAAGTCCGGCATGGGCACGGCGCCGCGACCGCCCGGCTTGTTCTGGATGGTCTGGCTGGTCGAGATATTGACCACGGCCGGCAGGGTCTTCTCCGCCAGGGCCGAAAAGCTCTCCGGCGCGCCACGCTGGGCCAGCGCCGGGGGTGCGAATATCAGGGCGGCGGTCACCGCCAGCGCCGACAGCAGGCCGGCAACCCGGCTTTCCCGGACACTTTCCCGGACAGTGGCCACGGCAAGCACGCGGGCGGGACGGGAACGGAAGGCGTCGATCACGTCAATCTCCAGGGGCCGGTCATCCGCGCCACACCCGGGGCGCGTACCGGCGCACCGGCCCGGAGGGGCGCGCCGACAGCAGGGAATATAGGCTGTGAAACCCCGCCTTGCGAAGCATTCCTTCGTAACAGGCGGATGGTAGGGGGCGGAGAAGCGGTTCTACCCCCGGATCGCCGTCAGGGCGATGACACCCAGGATGGCCGCCCCCAGCCCGATCCGGCGCAGCAGGGCCGGTTCCATGCCGGTGATGCGGATCGCCATGTCACGCATGGAAGCGGGCGCGATGGCATAAAGCAGGCCCTCGATCACGAACACCAGGGCAAGTGCTGTCAGAAAGTCGGTCAAGATAGCGGCTTTCAGGAACCTGAACTCTTTTCGTCATCCCGGCGCAAGCCGGGACCCAGGGGCCGCAGGAACCTCCCTGTCAACAGCGTCGATCAACGCAGCTGGAAGGTCGGGCGTTTTGCCCCTGGGTCCCGGCTTTCGCCGGGATGACGAGGATGGTCAAAGGACGATCACGGGAAATATCAGCGCCGCGTCACACCGGCCGTGCCGTTGAAATAGCGGAAGAACTCGCTGTCCGGCGACAGGACCATCTGCGTGCTGTCGCCCTTCACCGCGGCCCGATAGGCTTCCAGCGAACGGTAGAACCCGTAGAATTCGGGGTTCTTGCCCGCGGATTCGGCCAGGATGCGGATGGCCTGGTTGTCGCCCTCGCCCCGCAGCACCTGGCTGTCGCGCTGGGCTTCGGCCAGGATGACGGTACGTTCGCGCTCGGCCCGGCTGCGGATCTGCTGGGCCTGCTCGTTACCCTGGGCGCGGGCCTCGCGGGCTTCGCGCTCACGCTCCGACCGCATGCGATCATACACCGCCTGGGAGGTGGCGTCGGGCAGGTCGGCGCGGCGGATGCGGACATCCACGATCTCCACGCCGAAGCGGGCGGCCTCCTGGTTCACCTGCGCCTTGATGTCCGACATCACCTTCACGCGCTCCTTGGAGAGCACGTTCAGCAAGGTGGAATTGCCCAGCACGCGGCGCAGGGCCGAATTCACCGTGGCGGCCAGACGCTGTTCGGCCACCACATCATTGCCGACCGACTGATAGAACTGCAACGGCGCGGTGATGCGATAGCGGGCGAAGGCATCGACCTCCAGCCGCTTCTGATCGGCCAGGATCACCTGTTCGACCGGCGGATCGACGTTCAGGACGCGGGCATCCAGCAGGATCACGTTCTGCACGAAGGGAATCTTCGCATGCAGGCCGGGTTCCTGGATGGTGCGTTTCCATTCACCGAACTGCAGCACCAGCGCCTGCTGCGTCTGCTTGACGGTGAACAGCGAGGCCGAGGCCAGGATGACGGTCGCGGCGGCGACGACGCCCAAGGCGACAAGTTTACGGTTCATATCCCGTCCCCCCTTACTGGCGTGGCGCCGCCGGCGTGGCCGGCGTCTGTTGGCGAAGCTGGTTGGTCAACTCGTTCAGCGGCAGGAACGGCACGACGCCGCCGCCCTTGCCCTGATCGATGATGATCTTGTTGGACCCGCCCAGCACTTCCTGCATCGTTTCCAGATACATGCGCCGCGCAGTAACCTCCGGCGACACGGTATAGGCCGACAGGACCTGGGAGAAGCGCTGCGCATCACCCTGGGCCAGGCTGACCACCTGCTCGCGATAGGCCGAAGCCTGCTGGATCAGCTGCTCCGCCTCGCCGCGGGCGCGGGGGATGATGTCGTTGCGATAGGCCTCGGCCTCGTTGCGCAGACGCTCGCGATCCTGACGGGCGCGCTGCACATCGTTGAACGCGTCCACTACGGGGGCGGGCGGATCGACCTTCTGCAACTGCACCTGGCTGATCTCGATACCCGACTGGTATTCGTCCAGCATGGTCTGCAGCAGCAGTTTGGTCTGCTGCTCGATATCCTGGCGGGCCTCGGTCAGCGCCGGCTGGATGTCGGTGCGGCCGATCACCTCGCGCATGGCGCTTTCGGCGGCCAATTGCACGGTCAGTTGCGGCTCGCGGATCTTGAACAGGAAGTTACCGGCATCCTTGATCACCCACAGGACGGTGAAGTCGATGTCGATGATATTCTCGTCACCGGTCAACATCAGACTTTCATCGACCACATCGCCACCCTGGCGGCGATTGTCGATGGCGGAGCGATAGCCGATCTCCAGCCGGTTGACGAGCGTCACCTTGGGCGTGTCCACCGTTTCGAACGGTGCGGGCAGGTGATAGCGCAGACCCGGCTGTTCGGTGCGCACATATTTGCCGAATCGCTGCACGACGCCCTGTTCGTCCGGCTCGATACGATAGATGCCCGACAGGCCCCACAGCACCGCCAGCGCCAGGACGCCCAGCATGATGCCCTTGCCGCCGCCCAGGCCGCCGGGCGTCATGCTCTTGAACCGCTCCTGGCCCTTGCGCAGCAAATCCTCCAGGTCCGGGCCGCCGGGCTGTTGCCCGCCGCCGCCCGGCGGACGACCCCACGGGTTGTTACCGCCGCCGTTGCCGCCGCCGCCCGGGGGCGAGCCCCACGGTCCGCCGCCATTGCCGCCGCCTTGATTGTTCCAGGGCATATTTCCGACCCTTTGGTGATTGGACGAACACGAAACTGCCAAACCGACAGGCCTGCCCGCAAGGACAGGACGCTTTCTAAGCACGCCACGCCACCCTATATATCGCGGCGCACGGTAGACAAGGCCCTTGGGCCCGCGGTCACCGCAGATATTGGGAATGAGACGGGGTTTTCAACCATGCCGATGGTCACAGAGGAACAGGTTCTGGCGGCACTGCGTTGCGTGAAGGACCCCGACAGGGGCGCCGACATCGTGACGCTGGGCATGATTTCAGGCCTGACCGTGAAAGGCGGCAACATCGCGTTCGCCGTGGAAGTGGACCCCGCCAGGGGTGCCGCCCTGGAACCGCTGCGCCAGGCGGCGGAAAAGGCCGTGGACACGCTGCCCGGCGTCACCTCGGTCACCGCCATGCTGACCGCCCACCGCGCGCCGCCCAAGCTGGGCGGCGGCGGGCATGATCATAAGGCTCATGATCATAAGGGCCACAGCCACGCCGCCCCGGCGGCGGCCCCGCCACCCCGCCCGGCCAAGATCGGCATTCCCGGCGTGCGCGCCATCATCGCGGTGGCATCGGGCAAGGGTGGGGTGGGCAAGTCCACCACCGCCGTCAACCTGGCCGTGGGCATGGCGGCCAATGGCCTGCGCGTGGGCCTGCTGGACGCCGACATCTACGGCCCGTCCCTGCCCCGCATGCTGGGCCTGTCGGGAAAGCCGGAGACGGTGGACGGCAAGGTGCTGAAGCCGCTGGTCGGCCATGGCGTCAAGGTCATGTCCATGGGCTTCCTGGTGGCGGAGGAGACGCCGATGGTCTGGCGCGGCCCCATGGTGATGGGCGCCATCCAGCAGATGCTGCGCGACGTGGCCTGGGGCGAGCTGGATGTGCTGGTGGTCGACATGCCGCCGGGCACCGGCGACGCGCAGCTGTCCCTGTCACAGAACGTGCCGCTGGCGGGGGCGGTCATCGTCTCCACGCCGCAGGACATCGCCTTGCTGGACGCGCGCAAGGGGCTGAACATGTTCCGGCGCGTGGACGTGCCCGTGCTGGGCATCGTGGAGAACATGTCCTATTTCTGCTGCCCCAATTGCGGCCACCGCAGCGACATTTTCAGCCATGGTGGCGCGCATGCCGAGGCGGACAAGTTGGGCGTGGATTTCCTGGGCGAGGTGCCGCTGGACATCGCCATCCGCGAGACCAGCGACGGCGGCACCCCCATCGTCACGGCACAGCCCGACAGCGAACACGCCAGGGTCTATCGCACCATCGCCGCCAAAGTCTGGGACAAGGTCAGCCTGGGCGGGGCGCGACCAGCGCCGCGGATCGTGATCGAGTAGCGATCAGCCTCGACATCACCGTTTGAAACACCCTGTCGCGCCAAGCTCGCCAAAAGACGGATTGCTGCACTGCGTATCGTGCAATGGATTTTTCCTTTCCGTCCGGGCGGGTATTTGGTACATAAACTGCGTGCTCCGGCGGAGGGCGGACAGGATGTATCAAGACGAACCAATCCGAGTTGCATATGCGTTTCGTGACGGCGCCCACTCCTTTCGGGCTGCCGATCCTCGCACGGGTGACGTCCAGGTTGCGCACGGCCTACCGGAAGTCGCCTATGATGAGGTAACGCGGACGCTGAGCGAGCGGGTTGCGGGTCGTGTTGGTGCCTATGCCCAGGCCCGTCCCCAGCTGGCGTTCAAGGAATTCTGGACATGGCTGCAGATGAACCCCATCGCGGCCATGCCGAACACCCCTTGCCATGTCGAGTTCGCTTGGGAAGTCCGACCCTGAACCCGACATGGTGAGTCGCCATGTAGGCGGTATGTGTATGGATTGCTGAACAACTGGCGCCCGGCCCCAATCCGGGCGCCATTTTTTTATTTCGGGCCTGGAGATCACTCCGGCCAGAAGCCATCATCGATCATCTGATCGTAGCTGTAGGGGCAGGTGGCCGGGAAGGTCTGACCGGAGAGACCCGTTTCGCGCTCCGCCGCGATCACGGCGTCGCCATAAGCCTCTTCGATCGATTCCGTCAGGCTGCCTTTCAGACTGGGGTTATCCTTCATGTGCCGTAGTAACTGCCGACGCTGTTCCTTGACGGTTAGTGTCCAGCTTCTACCGCGCAAACCCGGCTGGAACTGCCATTTCAGCAGATGGAACAGCAGAACGGCCAGCCGGTTGACCAACTCACGCTTTTCCGTGCGCCCCATGCTCTCGATCTCCTCGGCAATGTGGGCGATATCGGCGGCTGCCAATTTGCCGGCGCGCAGCAAGGCCGCCTGCTGGTTGGCCCAGGCATAGAAGTCGGTATCGTAGAGGCTCATGGTTCCCTCCCTGGCGACAGACCAGATTTGGGCAAGGTGGGGTTGCAGGGCAAGCGGAATCACCTGCCCCGCCGCCGTTATCTCTACCGCAGCGCCTGTTCCAGATCGGCGATCAGGTCGGCCACATCCTCCACCCCCACCGACAGGCGCACCAGGCCGTCATCGATGCCGATGGCGGCGCGCTGGTCGGCGGGGATGCTGGCATGGGTCATGATGGCCGGGTGTTCGATCAGGCTTTCCACCCCGCCCAGGCTTTCGGCCAGACTGAACAGCTCCGTCCGCTCCAGCATGCGGCGTGCCGGCTCCAGCCCGCCCTTCAGATGGATGGTCACCATGCCGCCGCCGGCCCGCATCTGGCGCCGGGCCAGATCATGCTGGGCATGGCTGGGCAGGTAGGGGTAGCGGACCTTGGCCACCGACGGATGCTTTTCCAGCCATTCGGCGATCTGGACGCCGTTCTGACTATGGCGCTCCATGCGCAGCGCCAAGGTCTTCAGGCTGCGCATCACCAGGAAACTGTCGAACGGCCCTTGGATGGCGCCGACAGCATTGTGCAGGAAGGCCAGACGGTCGGCGATCTCACCGGCTTCGCGCACCACGGCCACGCCGCCCACCATGTCGGAATGGCCGTTCAGATATTTGGTGGCCGAATGCACCACCACATCGAAGCCCAGTTCCAGCGGCCGCTGGATCCACGGGCTGGCAAAGGTATTGTCGGCGACGGAGATCAGGCCGCGCTTCCTGGCCAGCTGGGCCAAGGCCTCCAGATCCGCCAGCTTCAGCAGCGGGTTGGTCGGCGTCTCCACCCAGAGCATCCTGGTTTCCGGCCGGATGGCGGCTTCCACCGCCGCCAGGTCCGACAGATCGACCGTGCTCACCGTCAAACCGGCCGTGCGCGAGCGTACCCGGTGCAGCAGGCGGTAGGTGCCGCCATAGAGGTCGTCCGACGCGATGACATGCGCGCCAGCATCCAGCAGTTCCAGAATCGTCGCCTCCGCCGCCAGACCGGACGCAAAGGCATAGCCGCGATGGCCCGATTCCAGATCGGCGATGCAGGCCTCATACGCCATGCGCGTCGGGTTCTGGCTGCGGGCATATTCATAGCCCTTATGAACGCCGGGGCTTTCCTGCACGAAGGTGCTGGTGGCGTAGATCGGTACCATGATGGCACCGGTGGTGGGGTCGGGTTGCTGGCCGGCATGGATGGCGCGGGTGGCAAATCCCTGACGGTTAGGGCGGTCCTTCATGCTGAACATCCTCATGTTGTAAGCGCCCCACCTCTATCGGGTCGGGTCGTTGACAGCCTCGGCCAGCACTTCCTCCAGCCGGGCGATGAACTGGGCGATATGCAGCCCGTCGACCAGGCCGTGATGGGCCTGAACCGCGACGGGAAAATCCACACGGCCATCGGCATGGCGGAACTTGCCGATGGCGATATTGGGGATGGAGCAATCCCCGAACCGGGCCATGGGATGCTGGATCGATGTGAAGCGCAGCCAGGGCAGGCAAGTGCCGAAAATGTAATCCCGGCTGGTCAACGGCTTGATCCGCAGTTCCACGGCGTTGCGGGCCAGTTCCCGGTCGGCCAGATAATCCGTCAGGAAGGAATGGAAATCCGGCTGATAGGGGATGGTGGAGAAATTCAGGTTCTGGTCGCGGCCCAGCACCGTATAGGACAGGGTCAGGTCCTTGACCTCATTCAGCCGCCCTTCCATCAGGCGCAGGCGGAATTGCGGGATGTCCAGGCTGGCCCGGCCGATGGCATGCAGCACGCGAGCGAATGGCGGCACGCCGGCATCCTTCGCCGGGGCCACGAAATCCGGGCAATCAGCGACGGCGGCGATATTCACCGCCGGCTGGTCATAGCGGTCAAAAAGGGCGATCTGGCGGCTGCGGTCGATCAATGCCAAGGGCTCCCATGACGGGTTCCCGACCCGATCCGGGGCACTTAGTTTTCGGGGCTTGCGCCCGTCGGCTCCGCCAGAGCCCGGTTTGGATAACCGCGATGGGGTTCCGGGTCAAGCCGGCAGCAGCACCAGGCATGCCAGCGGCGGCAACGTGATCTCGGCACTGCAGGGCTGGCCGTCCCAAGGCAGGTTGTCGGCCTGGATCAGGCCGTCATTGCCGATACCGCTGCCGGCATAGGCGCCGGCATCGCTGTTCAGCGCCTCCCGCCACGCCCCGCCGAAGGGCAGGCCGACACGATAACGCTGGCGCGGCACAGGCGTGAAATTCAACACCGACACGGCCACCGCCCCCTCGCCAAAGCCATGCCGGCTATAGGCCAGCACGCTTTCATCGGCCGACCCGCCCTTGATCCAGCGGAAGCCTTCCGCCTCGCAGTCACGCTCATGCAGGGCCGGTGTGTCGCGGTAGAGCCGGTTCAGGTCGCGCACCAGATCGCGCACGCCGCGGTGCCAATGGCCGCCGGCATGGTCGTCCAGCAGATGCCAGTCCAGCTGCCCATCATGGTTCCATTCCCGCCCTTGCGCGAATTCCCCGCCCATGAACAGCAGCTTCTTGCCGGGATGGGTCCACATGAAGCCGAAATAGGCGCGCAGATTGGCGAATTTCTGCCAATCATCGCCCGGCATGCGGGCCAGCAGCGACCCCTTGCCATGCACGACCTCATCATGGCTGAGCGGCAGGATGAAATTTTCGGAAAACGCGTAGAGCAGGCCGAAGGTCAGGTCATTATGGTGATGACGGCGATGGATGGGATCCAGCTGCATATATTTCAACGTGTCATGCATCCAGCCCATGTTCCATTTGTACCCGAAGCCCAGGCCGCCGGCATGGGCCGGCTGCGACACGCCGGGCCAGGCGGTTGATTCCTCCGCGATGGTGATGGCGCCGCCGCCCTGCCCTTCCTCGGTCCCATAGACCAAGGCGTTCATGCGGCGCATGAAATCGATGGCTTCCAGGTTCTCCCGCCCGCCATGGCGGTTGGGAATCCATTCACCCTCCTTGCGGCTGTAATCCAGGTACAGCATGGAGGCGACGGCATCCACGCGCAGCCCGTCGACATGATAATGCCGCAGCCAGAACAGGGCATTGGCGATCAGGAAATTCGTCACCTCGTTGCGACCGAAATTATAGATCGCCGTGTTCCAGTCGGGGTGATAGCCCTGGCGTGGATCGGCATGATCGTAGAGATGCGATCCGTCGAACTGGTAGAGCCCGTGGGCATCGGTAGGGAAATGGCCGGGCACCCAATCGATGATCAGGCCGATATCCGCCTTGTGGCAGGCATCGACGAAGGCCTGGAAATCGGTGGGCGTGCCGAACCGCGACGTGGGCGCGAACAGGCCCAGCGCCTGATAGCCCCAGGATCCGTCGAACGGATGTTCATGCACCGGCATCACCTCGATATGGGTGAAGCCCATCTCCTGCACATAGGGCACCAGTTGTGCGGCCAGATCGCGCCAGCCGAGATAGCCGTCCTTGTCCGGCCGCCGCCAGGAACCGGGATGCACCTCATAGATCGAGATCGGCGCCGACCGTGCATTGCGGGCCGCGCGTTTGGCCAGCCAGTCGCCATCCTGCCAGGCATGATGGTCGATGCGGGCGACGATGGAGGCGGTGGAAGGCCGGAACTCCGCCGCCAGCGCATGCGGATCGGCCTTCAGTGGCAGCAAATGGCCATGGGCATCCAGCAATTCATACTTGTAATGCGCGCCCTCACCCACACCGGGGATGAATATCTCCCAGATGCCCGCGCCCATCCGCAGGCGCATCACATGGATGCGGCCATCCCAGCCATTGAAGTCACCCACGACGGAGACGCGCCGCGCGCTGGGCGCCCAGACGGCGAAGCGCACGCCGGCCACGCCGTCAATCACGTCCAGATGCGCGCCCAGCTTCTCATAGGACCGCCAATGCCTTCCCTCGCCCAGCAGATACTGGTCCATCTCCCCCAGCAGGGGCGGGAAGCGGTAGGGATCGTCGATGTCCCAGCTGTCCATCCCGCGCGTCAGGCGCAGGCGGTAACCGGCCGCCTGATCGGCATTCAGGGTGCCGGCGAAGAAGCCGTGGGAATCGAGCCTGGCCAGGTCCAGCCGCTCCAGCCCGTCGGGGCCGATTACCGTGACGCGGGTTGCATCGGGCCGGAATACCCGTAGCGCCACCCGCCCTGATCCATCATGCAGCGCATGCGGCCCCAGGATGGCGAAGACGTCGCCATGCGTCGCATGGGTGATGGCGGCGATCTCGGCGGCGGACGGGGTATGGGGCATGATGGGCCTGGGCTAGGGTGGAAGGCGTGAATTTACCATAGGTTGCCCATCCAGGCTTGGGAAGCGGGCAGCAGTATCAGCCGCCACCCCGCGTCCCCAACCGGCGATCGCGGATGGTCTTCTTCGACCGCGCCAGACTTTCGGCCAGGGTCACGCCCCGGCGCAGCGCGACCGCCACCTGCAGCACATCCAGCATGGCCAGATGCGCCAGGCGGCTGACCATGGGCGTATACATGCTGGTATCCTCCACCACGTCGACCAGCAGCGATACGGTGGCCTTTTCCGCCAGCGGCGAGCCGCCGGAGGTCAGCGCCACCACCTTGGCCCCGCTATCCAGCGCCAGATCGACAGACCGCAGCAATTCGCGCGTGCGGCCGGTATGGGAGATGACCAGGGCCGCGGCATTGGGGCCCAGCAGGGTGGCCGACATGGCCTGCACATGGAAATCGGTATAGGCGACGCAGGGAATGCCCAGACGGAAGAACTTGTTCTGCGCATCCATGGCCACCACGCCGGACGCGCCGAAGCCGTAGAATTCCATACGCTGCGCCTCGGTCAAAATACGCACCGCCTCTTCCAGCGCTTCCGGGTTGGTGTGGTTGCGCACGCGGGTCAAGGACGCGATGGAACGGTTCAGCACCTTGGCCGCCACATCCACCACGGCATCGTCGGGCCGCACCTCCTCATGCACATAGGGCGTGCCCGTGGCCAGATCCTGGGCCAGGCGCAGCTTGAAATCCTGAAAGCCGGCACAGCCGATGGACCGGCAGAAGCGCACCACCGTGGGCTGGCTGACCTGCGCCTCGCGCGCCACCTCCGCCACCGAGGCGTTGACCACGGAATGCGGGCGCTTCAGCACCACTTCGGCGATCTTCTGTTCGGACCGGCGCAAACCGGCCTGCATGCCGCGGATACGTTCAAGCACGTCGCGCGCTCCCCAAACCAGTTTACCTAAGTCTCGGTGATCGCAACCGATCACCGACCTCAATCGCCGGCGCCGCCGAACCAGTTCCCGATGAGGCAAACGCATCGGGAATTGGTATCAGCCGGTCGACAGGCCGTGTAAGGGAATTACACGAAATCCGCATGCTTTTGGCAAGGCTGCCATATCGGCGGTAACAGCGGGGCACCATTGCCCGCAGACCCTGGCCCGTTGCGTCACCGAAATGCTTCTTAAAGGGCAAAAGGCGTAGTAAAGTTACGCCGCAGCGCAGCATGCGGGTCAGAAACATGCGCGCCAATGCCGGAAATGCGGACAGTGTGCGTAGTCGCCCCTTGCCCTGATCGGTAATTCTGCTACATTCAAGGCAGAAGACGGCGCGGGACGCGCGCCGCCTGGGCCGGGAAACGGCCGGAAATCAAGGGACGGGCGGGCCGGGTGCCATGGCTGATGTGATGCAGGTGAACCCCTTCGACTATGTGGTGTTCGGCGGCACGGGCGATCTGGCCCTGCGCAAGCTGATGCCAGCACTCTATTACCGGGAGCGCGATCACCAGCTGACCGACGACAGCCGCATCATCGGCGTGTCGCGCACCGACCAGAACACGCCAGCCTTCCGCGCCCAGATCACCAAGGCGCTGGAACAGTTCGTCCCCGCCGAGGATATCGATACCGCCATCCTGGACCGGTTCCTGGGCCGCATCGCCTATGTGGCGCTGGACGCCACCAAGCCGGGCGGCAACTGGCCGCATCTGGCCGACGCGCTGAAGGATGGCGGGGACAAGGCCCGCGTCTTCTATCTGGCCACCTCTCCGGCCCTGTTCGGCGCCATCTGCCGCAACATCAAGGATGCCGGCCTGATCTGCCCCAAGACGCGCGTCGTGCTGGAAAAGCCCATCGGCAAGGATCAGGCCTCGGCCAATACGGTCAATAACGAGGTTGGGGCCATCTTCCAGGAAGAGCAGATCTTCCGCATCGATCATTATCTGGGCAAGGAATCGGTGCAGAACCTGATGGTGCTGCGCTTCGGCAATGCCCTGTTCGAACCGCTCTGGTCCGCCAACTATATCGACCATGTGCAGATCACGGTGGCGGAGAAGGTCGGCGTGGAAGGCCGCGCCGACTATTACGACAAGGCCGGCGCCCTGCGCGACATGGTGCAGAACCATTTCCTGCAGCTGCTCTGCCTTGTGGCGATGGAGCCGCCGTCGTCGCTGACGGAGGACATGATCCGCAATGAGAAGATCAAGGTGCTGCGCGCACTGCGCCCCATCACGTCGCAGGATGTGAAGTCGCGCACCGTGCGCGGCCAGTACCGCCAGGGTGCGATCGAGGGCAAGACGGTCCCCGGTTACGCCGAGGAACTGGGCAGCGCCTCCAACAACGAAACCTTCGTGGCCATCAAGGCAGAGGTGGATAATTGGCGCTGGGGCGGGGTTCCCTTCTATCTGCGCACCGGCAAGCGCATGCCCACCCGCTATTCGGAAATCGTCATCCAGTTCAAGGCCGTGCCGCACAATGTGTTCGGGCGTGGTGCGGGGGAGTTGACGGCCAACCGTCTGGTCATCCGCTTGCAGCCGGACGAGGGCGTGAACCTGTCGATCATGACCAAGGTGCCCGGCCCCGGCGGCCTGCGCCTGCGGTCGGTACCCCTCAACCTGTCCTATGCGGAGACGTTCAAGGACCGCTATCCGGATGCCTATGAACGGCTGCTGATGGACACGGTGCGCGGCAACCCGTCTTTGTTCATGCGCCGGGACGAGGTGGATGCCGCCTGGGCCTGGATCGACACCATCCAGAAGGGCTGGAAGGACACCGACCAGCCGGCCGAACCCTATCCCGCCGGAAGTTGGGGCCCCCTGTCGGCCGCCTTGCTGCTGGCCCGTGATGATCGGCGGTGGAACGATGCCGACTATTAACGAACATGCCGACAAGGCGGATCTGGTCACGGCGCTGGCCGACCATGTCGCGGGCGTGATCCGCGATGCGGTGGCAACCCATGGCCGCGCCTCGCTGGTCCTGTCCGGCGGCACGACGCCGGCCGACCTGTTCGCCCGGCTGGACACGCTCGACCTGCCCTGGGACAAGGTCTATCTGACCTTGTCGGATGAGCGCTGGGTGGATCTGGACGACCCGGCCAGCAACGAGGCCATGGTGCGCCGCACCCTGTCGGGAGCGGTGGCCAAGGGCGCCACGGTGGTGGGCCTGAAAAGCGTCGGTGCCACGCCCGCCGATGGCCTGGCCCGTACCAGCAGCCGGCTGGCCACCATGCCGCGCCCCTATGATCTGGTGCTGCTGGGCATGGGGGAAGATGCACATACGGCCAGCTTCTTCCCCGGTGCCACGGGCTTGTCCGAGGCGTTGAGCGGTGTGCTGGGACTGGCCGTGGTCGCCGTTACCCCGGCAGGGGCCGTGCCGGCGCGCATCACCCTGACACTGCCGGAATTGCTGCGCTCGCGTGCCATCGCCCTGCTGATCACGGGCGCGAAGAAGAAATCCGTCCTGGAGGCTGCGTTGCAGCCCGGCCCGGTCGAAGCGGCCCCCGTCCGCTCCGTCCTGCACCAGGACAAGGTACCCGTTTCCATCTGGTGGGCGCCCTGATCCCCGCAAGGGGCCCCCGAAAGAGGAAGTTTCGACCATGACACAGGACGCCATCCGCCGCGTCACCGACCGGATCATCGCCCGCAGCGAAGCCACACGGTCCAAATATCTGGAGCAGACCCGCGCCGCCCGTGGCAGCGGTCCGCGCCGCGGCACGCTGGCCTGTGGCAATCTGGCCCATGGCTTCGCCGCCTGCGGCCCGGACGACAAGGCCAAGCTGAAGTCGGGCACTGAGCCGAACATCGCCATCGTGTCGGCCTATAATGACATGCTGTCGGCGCATCAGCCGCTGGAACGCTATCCGGCCCTGATCAAGGATGCCGTGCGCAAGGTGGGGGCCGTGGCGCAGTTCGCCGGGGCCGTGCCCGCCATGTGCGACGGCGTCACCCAGGGTCAGGCCGGCATGGAACTGTCGCTGTTCTCCCGCGATGTCATCGCCATGTCGACGGCCATCGCCCTGTCGCACAACATGTTCGACTCAGCACTTTATCTGGGTGTCTGCGACAAGATCGTGCCGGGCCTGTTCATCGGCGCCCTGTCCTTCGGCCATCTGCCGGCGATCTTCGTACCGGCCGGGCCGATGACGTCGGGCCTGTCCAACCCGGAAAAGGCCAAGGTCCGGCAGCTCTATGCCGAGGGCAAGCTGGGCCGCGACGCGCTGCTGGAGGCGGAGTCGCAGAGCTACCATGGCCCCGGCACCTGCACCTTCTACGGCACCGCCAATTCCAACCAGATGCTGATGGAGATCATGGGCCTGCATCTGCCCGGCTCCAGCTTCATCAATCCCAACACGCCGCTACGCGACGCGCTGACCGTGGCGGCGGCCGAACGGGCCGTGAAGATTTCCGCGCTGGGCGATGAATATACCCCCATCTGCGACGTGATCGACGAGAAGGCCATCGTCAACGCCATCATCGGCCTGATGGCCACCGGCGGGTCCACCAACCATGCCATCCATCTGGTCGCCATGGCGGCGGCGGCGGGGATCAGCATCGACTGGCAGGATGTCAGCGACCTGTCATCCGCCGTGCCGCTGCTGGCCCGCGTCTATCCCAACGGCGTGGCCGATGTGAACCATTTCCACGCGGCCGGCGGCATGCAGTTCGTGATTTCCGAACTGCTGGACAATGGCCTGCTGCATGGCGACGTGAAGACCGTGGCCGGCGATGGCGGGCTGGAGCCCTATCGTCAGGACGCGTTCCTGGACAATTACGGTGTCGCCACCTGGCGCCCCGGCGTGAAGGAAAGTGCCGATACCAAGGTGCTGCGCCCCGCGACCGAACCGTTCGACAGCACGGGCGGCATGCGCCTGCTGTCGGGCAATCTGGGGCGCGGTGTCATCAAGGTGTCGGCGGTAAAGCCGGAACACCGGATCATCGAGGCGCCGGCCGCCGTGTTCGACAGCCAGGATGATCTGCAGGCCGCCTTCAAGGCTGGCAAGCTGAACCGCGACGTGATTGCCGTCGTCCGCTTCCAGGGCCCGCGCGCCAACGGCATGCCGGAACTGCACAAGCTGACCCCCGGCCTGGGCGTGTTGCAGGACAAGGGGTTCAAGGTGGCCCTGGTCACCGATGGCCGCATGTCGGGTGCCTCGGGCAAGGTGCCGGCCGCCATCCATATCACGCCGGAATGCCTGGCCGGCGGCCCGCTGGCCCGCGTGCAGGACGGCGACATCATCCGCCTGGATGCCGAAACCGGGGAATTGAACGTGCTGGTCGACGCGGCGGAATTCGCCGCCCGCACCGTCACCGTCCCCGACCTGTCCGGCAATGAATGGGGCATGGGCCGCAACCTGTTCGGGGCCTTCCGGGCATCCGCCCTGGGCGCCGAACAGGGCGGTTCCTGCTTCGCCGCACCCATCACCAACACCTGACCGGAACGACATGATGAGCATGGATATCGCCCAAATCGCCAGCCTGGCCCCGGTCATCCCGGTGATCATCATCGACCGGCTGGAAGATGCGCAGCCCCTGGCGGAGGCGCTGGTCGCCGGTGGCCTGCCCGTGCTGGAGGTGACCCTGCGATCGCCGGCAGCCCTGGAAGCCATCGCCATCATGGCCAAGGTGCCGGGTGCGGTGGTGGGTGCGGGCACGGTGATCGAGCCGTCGCAGGTGAAGCAGGTAGCCGATGCGGGTGCCAAGTTCATCGTCAGCCCCGGCACCTATCCGGCCCTGGTCGATGCGGTGCTGGATAGCGGCATCCCCTATCTGCCCGGCGTGGCGACGCCGGCGGAGATGATGTACCTGCTGTCGCGCGGCATCCGGCACCAGAAACTGTTCCCGGCCACCGTGGTGGGCGGCATCGACATGCTGAAGGCCGTGTCCTCGCCGCTGTCCCAGATCAAGTTCTGCCCCACGGGCGGTGTCGGTGCCGCCACGGCACCCGATTTCCTGGCCCTGCCCAACGTCATGTGCGTGGGCGGGTCGTGGGTGACGCCGGGCCATCTGGTCAAGGCCGGCGACTGGGCCGGCATCACCGCCCTGGCACGCGAGGCGGCGGCTCTGCCGCGCCGCGCCTGATCCCTTTACGGTCCTCTACGATCGCCGTTGTCCGGTCATTTCACGGCGATCGACCTTGTGGGCGGTTGGAGCAATCCAACCGCCCTCTTTTTTGGGCGACATCGACAGGGTAGTATTTCCCACTCCAAATACAGACCGACAGGTGATCTATGACCCCGTCGCTTTCCACCGGCACGATCGCCATCCGCTGCCGCGACATGGCAGCCTGCGTGCCCTTCTACCGCCATCTGCTGGGCAATGAGATCGCGTCGTTCAGCGACCATGACGCCGCCGGGCAGCCCTATCATATGGCCTGGTTTGCGCTGGCCGCCGGGGGACGCCTGGTCCTGACCGACGGACGGGATGGACTGCCGGAAGCGGGCCGGCAGGCAGCCCATCTGCTGACAACCGACCCGGCGGGGGAAGAGACACGGCTGCGTGGTCTGGGCATCCTGCCCGACCTGGCCACCCATGAGACGAAGGGCGGCCATGCCCTGGTCCTGACCGATCCGGAAGGCAACGAGATCATCATCGGCACGCCGGAGCGCCTGCCCGGAGAGGGCACGCGCCTGCCATTCTGACAATCCTTACGGATGCGGCAGGGGGATCCCATGCCGCACGGCCAGCGCCTTCATGATCGCAGCCCTTGTGCCGGCGAAGCGCAAGCCCCCATGCCGGCCCGTCTCCAGCCCATCATCGGCATCATCGCCGAAGATCAGCAACGGCAGGCCCTGGTTCTCCGCCCCCACCAGCGCCACGACCTCAGCCCTGGGACGCGGGAAATCGTGGCGGCGCAGCTCGATCTTCTCCAGCAGTTCCGGGAACCGGGCCAGCAGCCCCTCCATGAACATGCAGTCGGCGCAATAGAAGCGCTGGCCGGGATATTTCTCGTCGGGGAAATCGGGCGGCAGCAGATAGAGGATGTCGCGGGGCATGGGGCATCTCCGTTGGTCGTTGCCGGTTTCTATCATGGGACAAGCCTTGCCAACCACCCGCACCCGGTCCACATTGTTGCGAATGATTTGCGATTGGTGACAGGCGGCGGGATGAGTGAGCCGACGAGCAACCGCCGCTGGCGGCCCTTCTATATGGCGCTGGGCTATGTCTGCGTAGGCTTGGCCATGGCGGGTGCCGTGCTGCCCGTGCTGCCGACCACGCCGTTCCTGCTGGTGGCTTTGTGGGCCTATTTTCGCTCACATCCGGAGAAGGCGCAGAAGCTGCTGGACCATCCGCGCTGGGGGCCGCCCTTGCGCGACTGGCGCGAACAGGGCGCCATCCCCACGCGGGCGAAGATCGCCGCCGTTTCGGTGATGGCGCTGTCCTGGCTGATCGTGTTCTTCACGGCGACGAAGCCTTGGGTGCCCATCGTCGTGGGATTGACGCTGTGCTGCACCGCCACCTTCGTGGCGACGCGGCCGGCGCCGAAACGGGGAACGGGGGCGGCCTGAACCGCCCCCGCCATATTTATCCCGCCAGCAACCCGCGCAGCTGACGTCCGGCCACCGCCAGCATAGCGATGTCCAGCGCCGCGACACCGCGCAGGTCGGCCAGCAGGCTGTTGATCCGCTCCAGCGGGCCCTGACGCTGGGCTGCCCAGGCATCGAACGGGTCGCCGCCCGGATTCTGGGTCAGGACGCGCGCCGTCAGGCGGGCCTGCAGGTTGAACAGATCGTCCAGCGAGGCCGCAACCGCCTGGCGCTGCCAGTGATTGTCGGTCTTCACCTCCGCCGTGCGCGCCCGCAGATATTCCAGGCCCAGGCGGTCACCCAGGTCGAAATACAGGCTGGCCACGTCGGACGGGTCACGCCCCGCCTCCACCGCGATCTGGGCGATGTCGGTGGCGGCGGCCAGCAGCGGCAGGGCCGCCACGCGGCGGGCCAGATCGCCCGGCACCCCATCCTTGGACCAGTTGCCCGCCGTCTCCGCCAGCCATTTCAGGGCCGCCGGCGACAGCACGTCGGGCAAGTGACCCGTCAAATCATCCACCACCGGCGCCAGACGGGCGCATTCGGCCGCGATGTCCAGCGGATAGGAACCGTTGGCCAGGACCCAGGGCACCGCCCGGCGCATCAGCCGGCCGGTGAACAGCATCATCGCCGTCTGCACGGCGGCCGGCACCTTGGTATCCAGATCCTCCACCGCGTCCCACAGCCGGCGCAGGCCGAAGGCGTCGCGGACAATCAGATAGGCGCGAGCCACGTCGCCCTCGCTGCGGCCGGTCTGTTCCACCATCTCCCAGGTGAAGGTGGGGCCGACGCGGTTGACCATGCCGTTGGTGACGGCGGTGCAGATGATCTCCCGGCGCAGCTGGTGACGGCCCACGGCGTCGGGGAACTTCTCCTGCAAGGCCTTGGGGAAGTACCGCATCAGGTCGCGGCCGACGACGGGATCGTCGGGCAGGTCGGATGCCAGCAGCCGGTCATAGAGGTCGATCTTGGCATAGGCCAGCAGCACCGCCGTTTCCGGCCGCGTCAGGCCGCGCTTGGCATTGGCGCGGGACGCGATCTCCTCATCATCGGGCAGATACTCGATGGTGCGGGACAGCTTGCCGGCCTTTTCCATGGTGCGGGCGAAGCGGGCCTGATCCTCCAGCGTCTCCACGGAAATCGCCTGGGCGATGGTCAGGGCCTGGGTCTGCTTGTAATTGTCGGCCAGGACCAGTTCCGCCACCTCGTCCGTCATCTGGGCCAGCAGCACGTCGCGCTGTTCGCGCGTCATGCCGCCGCCATCCATGACGTCGCGCAGCAGAATCTTGATATTCACCTCATGGTCCGACGTGTCCACGCCGGCCGAATTGTCGATGGCGTCGGTATTGATCGACACGCCGGCCGTTGCTGCCTCGATACGGCCGCGCTGGGTGAAGCCCAGGTTCGCCCCCTCGCCCACCACCTTGGCCCGCAATTCGCGGCCCGACAGGCGGATAGCGTCGTTGGCCTTGTCGCCGGCATCGGCGTTGGTCTCATCCGACGACTTCACATAGGTGCCGATGCCGCCCAGCCACAGCAGTTCCACCTTGGCCTTCAGGATGGCGCGCATCAGTTCGGCCGGGGTCGCCCGCTCGCCCTGGATGTCCAGGATGGCGCGGATTTCCGTGGTCAGCGGGATGGACTTCGCCCCACGATCGAAGATGCCGCCACCAGCGGAGATCTTGGTGGCATCATAATCAGCCCAGGAGGAACGGGGCAGGTCGAACAGGCGCTTGCGCTCCGCCCAGCCCACGGCCGCATCCGGGGCGGGATCCACGAAGATGTGGCGATGGTCGAAGGCGGCGATCAGGCGGATATGTTTGGACAGCAGCATGCCGTTGCCGAACACGTCGCCCGACATGTCGCCCACACCGACGGTCGTGAAATCTTCGTTCTGGATATCCTTGCCCAGTTCGCGGAAATGGCGCTTCACCGCCTCCCACGCGCCGCGCGCGGTGATGCCCATGCCCTTGTGATCGTAACCGGCCGAGCCGCCCGAGGCGAAGGCATCGTCCAGCCAGAAGCCGTAATCGCGCGACACGCCGTTGGCGATGTCGCTGAACGTGGCCGTGCCCTTGTCGGCGGCGACGACCAGGTAAGGATCGTCACTGTCCAGCCGCACCACGTCGGCAGGCGGGATCACCGCGCCATTCTTCAGATTGTCGGTGATGTCCAGCAGGCCGCGCATCATCGTCTTGTAGCATTCGATGACTTCGGCCATCACCGCGTCGCGCCCGGCAGAGGCCGGCACGGGGTTCTTGACAATGAAGCCGCCCTTGCTGCCCACCGGCACGATCACCGCGTTCTTGACGATCTGCGCCTTGATCAGGCCCAGGATCTCGGTGCGGAAATCCTCCTTGCGGTCGGACCAGCGGATGCCGCCACGGGCCACCTTGCCGCCGCGCAGATGGATGGCCTCCACCCGCGGGCTATAGACCCAGATCTCCCGCCACGGGCGCGGCAGCGGCAGATCGTCGATGGACCCGCTGTCCAGCTTGAAGGAGACGTAGGACTTGGCCTTTCCGTCCGCACCCTTCTGGAAGAAGTTGGTGCGCAGGGTGGCGCGGATGATGTTCAGCATCCGGCGCAGGATGCGATCCTCATCCAGGTTGGTGACGGCGTCCAGCGCGTGGTCGATCTCCAGGATCAGGCCCTTGCGCTTGGTATCCACCTCATCCCGGCCCAGCTTGGCCAGCAATGCCGGATCATGGCTGGTGCGGAACAGGTCCAGCAGCAGGCGGGCGATCCTGGCGTGGGTGGCCAGGGTATTCTCGATATATTCCTGGCTGAAATCGAACTTGGCCTGCTTCAGGTACTTGGCATAGGCGCGGAACACCGTGACCTCGCGCCAATCCATGCCGGCCAGCAGGACCAGGCGGTTGAAGGCGTCGCTTTGCGCTTCCCCCGTCCAGACGCGCTGGAACGCATCCTCGAACGCCGCCTTCACCCGGTCCAGTTCCACGGCGCGGCCGTCGGCCGTGCGCATGTCGAAATCCTGCATGAAGATGTTGGCGGTCTCGCCGGGGAACTCCACCTCGAACGGCCCACCCTCGGCCAGGATGCGCAGGCCCAGATGTTCCAGCATGGGCAGGACGCGCGACAGCTCCACCGGGCCGCCGATCTGATAGACCTTGAAGAACAGCTGATGGGCTTCGGCCTCCACCGACCGGTGCAGGTTCAGCGCGATGCCGCCTTGGGCGATGATCTGTTCGATCCGGGCGATATCGACCACCGCCTCGTCCGGGCTATAGGCTTCCTGGTACGAGGCGGGCAAGGCGGCGTTGTATTTGCGGGCGAGCGCCAGGCCGGCAGCCTCCCCCTTATCCTCCACCAATGCCTGGGTCAGGCGGTCGCGCCAGCCGCGCGCCGCCTCGATCAACTGGCTTTCCAGCTCGCCCACATCCACTTCCGGCACCTTGCCGGGGGTCGTCTGCACGATCAGGTGGACGCGGGCCAGCACGCTTTCCGACAGCGAGACATTCACCTGGACGGAGGTGCCGTTATAGGCCTTCTCGATCAGGCCCTGCAGGCGCTTGCGCAGGTCGGTGTCGTACCGGTCGCGCGGCACATGGATCAGGGCGGAAACAAAGCGTTCGAACGGGTCCTTGCGCACGAACAGGGCCACGCGCTGGCGTTCCTGCAAATGCAGCACGCCCATGGCGATGTCGAACAGCTCGTCATCGCCGATCTGGAACAGCTCGTCGCGGGGATAGGTCTCCAGGATATGGACCAGCGCCTTGCCGTCATGGCCGCGATGGTCGAAGCCGGAACGTTCGATGACGCGGTTGACCTTCTGGCGCAGGAACGGGATATCGCGGGATGAGCGGTTATAGGCGGTGCTGGTGAACAGGCCGACGAACAGCCGCTCCCCGATCTCCTCCCCCGCCTCGTTGAACAGCTTGACCATGACCGCGTCCAGCGGCGCGCGGCGATGGACGGTGCTGTCCTTGTTGGCCTTGGTCACCATCATGAAGCGCGGCTGGCGCACGAAGGCCTTCACCTCCGGCGGCAGGGTGGAGAAATAGCGCAAACCGTCAAAGACGCTGACCTCGTCATTGCGCAGCAGGCCCAGCCCCTGCCCATGCTGGATATCCAGCGTCTCCTCATCCTTGTCGCGGCCCAGGCGGTATTCGCGGATACCAAGGAAGATGAAATGGTCCTCGTCCATCCAGCGCAGGAAGGCCAGTCCTTCCTCCCGCTCCTCTTCCGCCACCGGCCCGTACTGGCCATCGATGGTGTCGGTCAGGCGGGTGCGCATGGCCTGGAAATCGGTGACCGACGCCCGCACATCGGCCAGGACCCCGGCGATGCCGGCGCGGATGGCCTCCAGCTCATCGGCGCCGGTGCGCTGGTCGACCTCGATATGCATCACGGATTCCGCGATGGCATCGGCCGGCGCGTCGCCATTCTGCCAGATGGCGGTCAGGCGGCCATTGGCATCGCGGCTGACGCGGATTACCGGATGCACGATCAGGTGCACCGTCAGGCCGTGGCGGTTCAGCTCGGCCGAAACGCTGTCCACCAGGAAGGGCATGTCGTCATTGACGATCTCCACCACCGTATGATGGGCATGCCAGCCATCGGCATCGACACGCGGGTTCAGCACGCGGACCAGGGCCTCGCCCTTCTGCCGGGTGCCGCCGAACTGCAGGATGGCAATGGCCGCGCCATACAGCTCATCCGCGGTGGAGCGCAGCATGTCGTCGGGCGACACGTTGCGATAGAAGGCCCTGACGAAACCCTCGGCCAGGCCGGCCTTGTCCTTGGAAAGGCGTCCGCGCAGCTTGGCGACGACCTGTTCCACCAGCTCGGACTTACGCTGTTCGAGCTTGAACGCCATGGTGTATCTCCCGCAATGGACCGCATCTTGTCGGGGCGGTTGTGTGGCTGGATTTGCCCCGGCACGGTTTGCGGACCGTACCTTGCTCCTTTTATGTGACGGGAAAAAGGGGGGCGGGCAGTTCATTTGGACATCTGAAACTCTTATGCCGCCGACGGGCTGGCATACGGCATTCCATTGCTTTACAAGCGACTACGGCTTTGTTTTCGAAGCCGACCGCCCAAGACCGACCGACAGAGAGGACGAGAGCCCGCCCGTGCCCGTACCCGACTCGACAGTGCTGGGTCTGACCGCCGTCATCGTCGCCGTGACGGATGAGGTGCCGCGCGTGCTGGTGGTGCGGCGCATGACCCACAACCTGGCGACGCCGGAACAGCGCGATGCCACCGCCGGCCAGGACGCCCTACCCTTCGGTCCCTTCACCGCCGACCGCGACCGCACGCTGGAACAGGGTCTGCGCCGCTGGGTGGAGGAACAGACGGGCCTGCCGCTGCGCTATGTCGAACAGCTTTACACGTTCGGCGACAAGTACCGCGACCCGCGCGAGTTGGAGGGCGGGGCCCGCGTCGTCTCCGTCGGCTATATGGCGCTGGTGCAGGAAGCGCCGCTGTCGGGCAGCGGGGCGGCGGAATGGCACGACTGGTACGATTATTTCCCGTGGGAGGATTGGCGCGATGGCCGCCCGGCCCTGCTGACCCGCACCATCCTGCCCGCCCTGTCCCGCTGGATTGCGGCGGCGCCAGACCCCGCCATCGCCGCCGCCCGCGCCGAACGCGTCTCCACCACGTTTGCGGAGGAGGAGCTGTGGGACACCGAACGCGTGCTGGAACGCTATGAGCTGCTCTACAGCGCCGGGCTGGTGGAAGAGGCGCTGCGCGACCGCGCCATCCGCCAGCGCCTGGGCCTCAGTCTCGACAATGGCCATCTGAACGAACCCGATCTGGCGGCCCAGATGGGCACACCCATGGCCCAGGATAACCGCCGCATCCTGGCCGTGGCGCTGGGCCGGCTGCGGGGTAAGTTGAAATACCGCCCCCTGGTCTTCGACCTGCTGCCCCAGCTTTTCACCCTGTTCCGGTTGCAGCGGACGGTGGAGGCGCTGTCGGGCGTGCAACTGCACAAGCAGAATTTCCGCCGCCTGGTCCTGGCCGGCGGGCTGGTGGAGGCCACCGGATCGCAGGAGGCCCACACGGGCGGCCGCCCGGCGGAGCTGCACCGCTTCCGCCGCGACGTGCTGCGCGAACGTGTGGCGGCGGGCATCGGGCTGCCGCAGGTGCGGATGGTGGATTGATGATCGAGACCGACCGCCTGCTCCTGCGCCCCTGGCGCGACAGCGATCTGGATGTTCTCGCCGCCATCAATGGCGACCCGGCGGTCCATCAATGGCTGGGCGGCCCGATCAGCCGGGAAATGACCCAGGCCAGCATCGACCGGCAGCGCGGATACGAGCAGGCGCACGGATTCTGCTTCTGGGCCGCTTGTCTACGTGACAGCGGCACCCTGGTCGGCATGATCGGGTTACAGCCGGTGCGGTTCGAAGAACGGTTCACCCCGGCCGTGGATATCGGCTGGCGGCTGGGCTCTGCCTGGCACGGGCAGGGTCTGGCCAGCGAAGGGGCGAAGGCGGCGCTGGATTATGGGCTGCATGTCCTGCGCCTGCCCAACATCGTCTCCTTCACCGCCATTGGCAACAAGGCCAGCCGTGCCGTGATGGAACGGATCGGCATGGTCCATGATCCGGAAGGCGATTTCGACCACCTGTCCCTGGCGGCGGGCCATCCGCTGCGCCGGCATGTGCTGTACCGGGTGAAATAAACAACGCCCGGCAGCAGGTCACCCCGCTGCCGGGCGTTGGTTCCCAGCCAGGTCCTGGAACGGGGACCCCAATTTCAACACCATGCTACCCGCCTGTCGCCAACCGGTGGGGTTACCCAATATCCCCATGCATGTGCGATGAAATCTTTGCGAATCGCGTGCCAAGTGTAAAAACGGCCTCTGACAACGCTTTCCGACCACCCCGCCTCCCGGCATCTGCCCAATCAGGCGGCAGTGCCGTGCAAATGGGCAGCAGGATCAGCGCACCACGGGTACACGCGCGTCAGACTGCCAGAAGGACCAGCGCACACCCATGCCGACGCTGTAATTGGTCTTGTCGCGGAACAGGGGGCTGTCCTCATTGGCCGACCCGCCATAATAGCCGACCTGGGCAGCACCAAACACCAACAGCCGGTCATTGACCGGATAGGCCAGGCCCAGCGTGCTCTTGGTGCCGATATAGCCGTCATCGGCCTTGTAGGTACTGCGCGTCGCCGTGGCATAGGCGGCATCCACGCCATAGAAATAGTCGTTCACCCCGTCGAACCCGAAGACCGGCCCGATGGAGGCATAGCCCCGCAGCTTAGTCCCGCCCAGGGAGCGGTCGGACCAACTCAATTCCGGATTGATGCTGATGCCTTCATAATCGAACCCGATCAGACGGGTGGCGATGACGGCGCGCAGTTCCACGCCCAGATCGACCTGCACATCATCCTGCTTGGATCGGAAATGCCAGGTGGCCTTTGGCCCGGCTTCGATCAGCAGGTCCAGGTCGGGCATGCCCCGGCGGGCCTTGTTGTCCTTGCTGTCCACATCGAACGACCCATCCAGCCCGATATCCAGTTCCAGCCGCCCGCCCGCGAATTCCTGGCGGGCACGGATGAAACCGTCATCGCCGATGCGCAGATTGTCGCCGCGATAGATCAGGAAGGGCACGGGCAGCGCCTTGAACTGCCCTTCCGAGGCAGCAGGGTAATGGGCGACGTAGCCGCCGGCGGCCAGCACGCTGGCTTCCCACAACGGCGCCGTGTCGTTCGTCGTCTCCATCCCGAACAGGGCGGACTGGGCCATGGCGGGGCCGGACAGGGCCAGCAGGGTGGCGGCACAAACGGCAAGGCGACGGATCATCAGGGGTCAGCACCGGTCATGTTGCAGGGCGGCATAGCTCTATCGCATCGCCGCCCCCGCCGCCACTCCCACCAAGGGGCTATGTGCTGTCACCCACTGTATAGTGGTTATCGCCTCCCGGCGAAGGCCGGGGCCCAGGGCTCACAGGCTCACCCCGTTCCGCTCGCCCCCCAACCTTTACTTCTTGCCCTTGGTCATGAAGGCCTGGAAGGCGGCCATGGCTTCGGGCGAGCGCAGGCAGGCGCCGAAGATCTGGGCCTCCTTCTGCATGGTGGCCAGGATTTCCGCCTGACCGGGGCGCATCAGGGCCTTGGTCTGGCGCATGGCATTGACGGGCTTGGCGGCCAGTGCCTTGGCCTTGGCCAGCGCATGCGCCGCCAGGTCGGCAGAGGGCACGATGCCCGACAGGATGCCGGTGGCCAGCGCCTCATCGGCGCCCAGCGGTTCACCCAGCATCAGCATGCGGGCGGCCTGGGCATGGCCCATGGTGCGCGGCATCAGGATGGAACTGGCCGCTTCCGGCACCAGGCCCAGATCGACGAAGGGCACATGCAGGCGGGCGTCGGGTGCGGCATAGACCAGGTCGCAATGCAGCAGCATGGTGGTGCCCACACCCACCGCCATGCCCTCCACCGCGGCCACCAGCGGCAGCGGCGTGGTGGCGATGGCGAACAGGAACTGGAACACCGGCGCGTCATTGCTCGAGGGAGGGTTGGCCAGGAAATCGCCGATATCATTGCCACCCGTGAAGAACCCCCCCGCCCCCTGGAACAGTACGGCGCGGATGCCGGCATCCGGTGCGGTCTTCAGCGCCACGGCCATCGCCGAATACATGGCGGCGGTCAGGGCGTTGCGCTTATCGGCGCGGTTCAGGGTGATCGTGCGCACGCCATCAGCGTCGCTCACCAGCACATGATCGGTCATTCCGGGGTCCCCCTTGCCTGGATTATCGTTGGCCGACAGGACGCCCGAAGCGGCCGGTGCCGTCAAGGAAGAAAGCACGACCGTGCGGAAAGTAGGAGGGGGTTACTTCTTCTTGCCCTTGCGCGGTGCGCGCAACGCCGCCTCGAACGCGGCGCGGGCCCAGGGCAGCAGACTGTCCGCATCCTCCAGCGCCTCGGCCGGGGGCATGTGATAGTTCATCTTCCTGTCGGGCTGGTCGGCATAGGGGGCAAAAGCCGGCAGGCCCTGCGCCTCAAAGGTGGGACGGTTTTGCTCGTCGGTCTTCAGATACAGTTCCTCGCCCGCGATCAGGGCGAAATTCATCCCGTCGATCGACAGGCCCCAGCCGCCGAACATCGACCGCGCCACCACCGGCCCCAACGGTTCCATCAGCTCCAAGATATGGGCGACGAAAGGGGGTTGGGGGCGCGGTGCCATGGGCGGATCACTTCTTGCGGAAGGCGTCCAGGGCCACCACGGTGCCGCTGGGCTTGGGCTGGTCGTCACCGTCCCCGTCGGCCACCGGCGCATCGTCCGCCTGTTCCAACTCCGCCTCGACCTCCTCATCGACCAGCAGGTCGGGCATGTCGTCTGGCTGGAACTGCAGGACGAAATTCACCGACGGATCGGCGAAGGTGACAATGGTGATGAACGGCACCAGCAGCCGGCGCAGCACACCGCCAAAGCTGAGCGTCACGGAGAACCGGTCGTTTTCCACCGTCAGGTCATAGAATTGGTACTGCAGGACGATGGTCATCTCCGTCGGGTATTTGGCGCGGAGATAGTCGGGAATATCCACCCCATCGGCATCGGTGCGGAAGGTGATGTAGAAATGATGCTCACCGGGCAGCTGTCCGCCACGGTTCAAAACCTCACGCAGGGCCTGTCTGACGACGCCGCGCTTGGCGGCCTCGACCATGCGGTCATAGCGGAGCATTTCCTGCGACATCGGTACTCGAACCCCTGGCAACGAACATGACGGCACGACCCGTCCCCCATCGGCCCCACACAAGCCTATTACGAACGGAGAATCAAGCGTCGGGCGTAATTGGCAGCATTCCCGCATGCAGCCATGCGGGAAAAGGGGCCGTTCACGCAACAGCCCGCACAGGGGACATAATGAGCCGCATGGGAGCCGTTTCAGGCCGGCGACCGCCGGCCCGCCGCACGTGCGGCGTAAGCCCAAGCGGGCGGATGGCCGCGCCCGGCGCCTGAGGGATCAGAAATAAGGTGGGGGGATTCTGTTGCCCAGCTCCCCCCGGGCTGCGAACTAAGCTAACTGACTAACGCCCTTTAGGGGGAATTAGGCAGCCATGCGAAGGTCAGACGCCGAGTTATCGTTGGCATCTATAAGGTTTGACCCGATAACGGCGGTATCATGCCGAGGGAAGACTATGCCTTTATTACGCGCGTCGATCCTGTTTCGCCCCCATGAACCTTCAGCCGTCAGGCCGGAGGTGAATGGTGGAGGCGCCGGGTACCGCCCCCGGGTCCGCAACGTCTATTCCACACCGCGTTTATCCCCATAGTCGGGCGAACCCGACAAGGCACTATATAGGCGGTCGCGCGTCTGGTTTAAAGGGGTTTGTCACCCGGGCGTCAGGGAGCCCCCGCCGTACCGTTGGACCGCGGGTCGGCCCCGCCGCGCCATTGGCCAGTCATCTTGTCGATACCGTTCAGCTTGCCGCCGAAATCATCGACCTGCACCTGATGGCCCATGGCGCGCAGCGTGTCGGCCATGGCGCCTACCGACGTGCCTGCCTCTATACGCAGCACGTCGCCATTGCCCATGAAGGTGGGCAGGGCGATGGCCGCGCGTACATCCAGCTTCCAGTCCAGTACGCCGACGATGGCCTTGGCCGTCTGGGCGATGATGGTCGGCCCGCCGGCCGCCCCAATGGCCAGCACCGCCTGCCCGTTCTGGTCATAGACGATGGTGGGCGACATGGAACTGCGCGGGCGCTTGCCCGGCTCCACCCGGTTGGCGGTGGGCACCCCGTCCACATCGGGGATGAAGTTGAAATCCGTCAGCTCATTATTCAGGACATAGCCGTCGACGATGATGCCGGAGCCATAGATATCCTCGATGGTGGAGGTCATGGAGGCGACATTGCCCCATTCATCGGCGACCGAGAAATGGGTGGTGCCGGGGATCTCGTTATCCGGGATGTCCGACACGCGTGGCGCATCCTTGGGCGTGCCGGGCAGCGCCTTGGGCATGGCCTTCTTGCGCTCGATCAGCTTTGCCCGGTCCTTGATATAGGCGGGGTCGGTCAGCCCATCGACCGGCACCTTCACATGGTCGGGGTCGGCCAGCCATTTGGCCCGGTCGGCATAGGCCAGCCGCATCGATTCGCCCAGGATATGCCAGGCTTCCACGCTGTCCTTGCCCATGGCGGGAATGTCATAGCCTTCCATCTGCTTCAGGATGGTCAGCACCGCAATGCCACCGGAGGAGGGCGGACCCATGCCGCAGACGGTATAGACGCGATAGGTGCCGCAGACCGGCGGGCGCGATACGGCGCGATAGGCAGTCATGTCGTTGGCGGTTATCGCACTCGGATGACGGGGCGAGTTGGCCACCGCTGCGCGCAGCCGGTCGGCCGCCGGCCCCGTGTAGAAGGCATCCGCCCCCTGCTCCGCCACCAGGGTCAGCAGATCGGCCAGCTTGGGGTTCCTGATCACCGATCCCGCCGGCTTGGGCGTGCCGTCGGGCTGGTAGTAGAGTTCCTGCGCCTCTTTGGAGACCTTCAGCAGCGGCGTCTGTTCCGCTAGATACTTGACCATGCGCGGGGTCACGACATAGCCATCGCGCGCCAGCCGGATCGCCGGCTGGAACAAAGCCGTCCAGGGCAGCTTGCCATGGCGTTGATGGGCCAGTTCGATCAGGCGGATATTGCCCGGCACCCCGACGGAGAGGCCGCCCGAGCGGGCATCCTCATACTCCATCTCCTGGCCATTCTTCATGAACCGGTCGGGCCTGGCGGCGGCCGGCGCCTCCTCCCGCCCATCATAGCTGAACGTGTCCTTGCTGCCTGCCGGGTGGTACAGCATGAAGCCGCCGCCGCCGATGCCCGACGATTCCGGCTCCACCACCGTCAAGGCCAGCATCAGCGCCGCCGCCGCGTCCGCCGCCGATCCACCCTGGCGCAGGATTTCCCGTCCCGCATCGGTGGCGCGCGGATCGGCGGACGACACCATGGCCTTGCCCACGGGCAGCGCCGTGATCACCGCACTTTCCTTCTGCGCCCAGGCCCCCGTGGCGGGCAGGGTGGACAGGGCACTGGCAAGGCAGAGCGACAGGGCAAGGCAACGCAGGCGGGTCATCGCGGGTCATCTCCGGCCGGTCGAAAGGGTCGCCAGCTTCCCACGAAAATTACCGTCATCATACTGTAAAATATTGATTATTTGGTAGGCAGACTGCCATTGGAATGAGCGTACCTTCAGGCAGACGCCCCGGCAAAACGCTGCAATGCGGCCAACGCCTTGGGCCGTTCGGGCAGCACGATGTCCTTATGGATGCGGCCGACCACGGACTTGATCAGATCCGTCCTATTGAGCGCCGTAACCGCCATCAGCCTGTCGATCTCCTGTGACAGCGACGGGGAAATCTTCATGGACAGGCGCTTGCGGGGCGATTGCCCTTCAGCGGCGGGAAAGGCGTCGAGGAAGGATTGCCAGTCGGCCAACAGACCCGCCGCCCCTTCCTTCTCCGTGGCCGCACCATGAAGATAGTAGGTCAGCAGTGCCTTGCGGAAATCCGTCGATAGCAGCGGATTGATGCGGTAGGCGGCAAGATCGAGCGTTTCCAGATAGATGGCGGGCAACTGCGCCTCCAGCGGCACCGTGGAGCGTTCCCGTGCCGCCCGAATGGCGGGCGTGGATTGTGGCGGGACGGTCACCACGTCCCCGCACCGGTCGCACACCCCGACCAGAATATCGGGCACGCTGCCCTTGCCATCATCGAAGGGCACATCGCGATAATGGAAGCTGGTGGTGACCAGCCCATCACGCTGGCAAACCGCCCTGCCCCTCTCGCCCTCGACATAAAGCTTCACTGCCGCCTGCCTTCAGCGATGGACGCTGATGAATGTGGTATCCGGGTCAAGGAAGTAGAACTTTATGTACCGGCCGTTGCGCACAACCGTGTGGACCTGGATTTCCGCATGGGCATGGTGAGGGCTGGTGCGATGGTGGTTGCCGGTGGCGCCGGCAATCAGGTCATGCACGAAGCCCGCCGACACCTCGCCCATCGCCAGCTGGTTCTTGACCTCGATGCTGTTGCGCGCCTCATGCAGGAACCGGCCTTCGCGCAGATCACGCAAAACCCGGGCCTTGACCACGCGCCATCCCATCTTGGCTCCTATTATACGAGAATTATCGTATAATGCAAGACCATCACACCGCCACATCCGCCTTGATCGGCGGGTGTGGGTCGTACCCTTCGACCACAAAATCCTCGATCCGATAGCCGTCGATGCTGTCCGGCCGGCGGGCCAGGGTCAGGCGCGGCAGGGGGCGGGGGGCACGGGACAGTTGTTCGCGCGCCGCGTCCAGGTGGTTCATATAGAGATGCACGTCGCCGCCCATCCACACGAACTCACCCAGCCGCAGCCCCGCCTGCTGGGCCAGCATGGCCTGCAGCGCCACGGCCCCGGTCAGGTTGAAGGGCAGGCCCAGCAGCACGTCGCAACTGCGCTGATACATCAGCCCGTTCAGGCGGCCGTCGCTGGTCACATGGTACTGATAGACCATGTGGCAGGGCGGCAGGGCCATGCCGCCCAGTTCCGGCACGTTCCAGGCATGGAACAGCAGGCGGCGGCTGGCGGGCGTTTCCCGCAACCCCTTGATCAGGGTGGCGATCTGGTCATGTTCGCGCCCGTCGGGGCCCAGCCAGCGGCGCCATTGCTTGCCATAGACGGGGCCCAGCTCACCCCAGCGGGCGGCGAAGGCATCATCCTCGACAATGCGTTGTTCGAACGCGGCCTGGCTGATCTCCTCCCCCGTCTCCCGGCGGTATGTCGCCAGCGGCCAGTCGGTCCAGATGGTGACCTTGTCCTTCAGCAGCGGCTGGATATTGGTGCCGCCGGTCAGGAACCACAGCATCTCCTTGACCGCCATCTTCCAATAGACGCGCTTGGTGGTCAGGATCGGCACCGTTCCGTCCGACAGGTCGAAGCGCATCATCGACCCGAACAGCGACCGGGTACCGACACCGGTACGGTCCACGCGGGCATCGCCACGGGCCAGGATGTCGGCCATCAGGTCCAGATATTGCTGTTCGGGATGGCGCATCGACCGTCGGCTCCGGTTTCTCGGATATGCTGTGCAGGGCTGTTTTCATTAGCCCGCCCGGCGGTTAATGTCATCCACCCAACCGACCGGAGAGTTCCGTCTTGTTCATTTCCCTGATCGCCGCCGTCGCCCGTAACGGGGTCATCGGCCATGAAGGCCGCATGCCCTGGAAGCTGCCCAACGATCTGCGTTTCTTCAAGCAGGTGACCATGGGCAAGCCGGTGATCCTGGGCCGCAAGACGTGGGAGAGCTTCGGGTCGAAACCCCTGCCCGGCCGCCCGCACATCGTGCTGACCACCAACCGCGACTTCACGGCCGACGGCGCCATCGTGGTCCATGATCTGGACAGCGCCATCGAGACCGGCAAGCGCCTGGCGGAAGAGGCCGGGGTGGAGGAGGTGATGGTGATCGGCGGGGCGCAGATCTATGCCATGACCCTGGCCCTGGCCGACCGCGTCTATCTGACGGAAATCGCGGCCAGCCCGCCGGGCGACACCCATTTCCCCGATTTCGACCGCACCGCCTTCCTGGGCGAGGAGCTGGCGCTGCAGATGCCGGAAGGGCCCGACCGGCCGGCCTATCGCGTCACCCTGTTCCATCGGCGGTGATCCATGACGGACCTGCATCCCTGGCAGCAACAGACGCTGGATAGTGGATTGATGCTGGCGGCAGCGTCCGACATTGCCGTCGACGACCAGGAGCTGGTCCGCCAGACCCTGGCCACCATCGACAGCGTGCCGGTGGCGGAACGCGGGCATTACGGCAGCAATGACGGCAGCTGGACCGCCATCACGCTGATCGACATGCCCACCAGCTATGCCATACCGGCCGGCACCCCGACCCCTACCCTGGCCCATTTGCCGGTGCTGGATGGGATCATGGCCGGTTTGGGCGGAACCGCGCATGGTGCCTATATCCTGCGCCAGCCGCCCCACGGCATGCTGAAATGGCATTTCGACAATCAGGCCCTGCATCTGCCGTTCTGCCGGCTGTTGCTGACCGTTCAGGCCGCACCCGACGCCTTCACCTGGATCGGGCATGAGAAGGTGGCCTTCCCGCCCGGCACATTGTGGACCGGCGACTTTGCCTTCCCGCACCAGGTGGAAAATGCCACCGATCAGGACCGGTTGGTGATCGCGCTGGATTACATACCCACCGACACCGTCCGTGCCCATTTCCCGGCAGAACTTTATGCCGATCCGGATCGGCGTGCGGACCTAGCCGGCGAGGCCTGTGCTCATCTGACCCATTGGCGCTTTGCCCGGGCCTCCTGAACGACCCGCCGGCTCACGGAACCTTCTTGACCGATCGTTCGCTTTTCGCTTAATGTCTCCATCGGAGACTTCAAGACATGCTGAAAACCGTTCTTCCCCTGCTGTTCAAGGTGAGGCCCAAGATGGTCTATGACATGATCCGCCAGCAGATGGTGGGTTCCCTTCCCTTCGTGCGCCATTGCGGCATCGATCTGGTCAGTATTGGCGATGGCATCGCCGAGGCCAGGGTGACCGACCGGGCGGAGGTGGGGAACCATCTGGGCACACCCCATGCCGGCGTCATCTTCACGCTGGCCGAAACCGCCAGCGGTGGGGCGATGGCGGGGGCCATGGCGCCCGTGCTGATGAATGTGCGCCCCGTGGCGGCCCAGGCCACGATCCAGTTCCTGACCCTGGCCAAGGGTGATCTGCGGGCCACCGCCCGCACCGGCCGTCCTGGCGCGGAACTGCGGGCGGAGTTGGAGGCCGAGGGCAAGGTGCGCTTCCCCGTGGAGGTGGAGATCACCGACGCGGCCGGCAATCCGGTGTCGACGATGGTGGTGGAATGGTACGTCAGTCCCAAGCGGCCCTGACCACCACCCCGCCACGACGGGACAGCTTCCACCATGGCGACCTGCGGGCCGCATCCCTGGCGGCGGCATTGGTGATGGTGGAGGCGGACGGCCCCGACGCCCTGTCCTTGCGCGCCGTGGCGGCGGCCACGGGCGTGAACCACCGGGCGCTATATCGTCATTTCGCCGACAAGCACGAACTGACCCTGGCCCTGGCGGCGCAGGGATTCGATCGGCTGGCGATCGGCATTCAGGAGGGCTTCGATGCCGACGGCCGGCCCGGTGCGGGTCCGCTTTACCGTGCCTATGTCGATTTCGCGCTGGAGCGCCCGTCACTCTATGCCCTGATGTATGGCATCCCCGGCCAGGATTACCTGACCCAACCGACCCTGGCACCCTCGGTCGCCAAGGTGACGCGGCTGGCCGCACGCGCCTTCCGCCAGCCCGACGACCCGCCCGGCTTCAGCATCGCGCTGCGCGACCGGGTGATGCGGGCTTGGGGGGAGGTGCACGGGCTGTGCGACCTCTGGCGGCGGGGCGCGCTGCGGGCCCGCAATGCCGATGCGGCCAAGGACTATATCCTTGCTTTGCTGGCGCAATGATGCGCCCGCCACCTCTGCGCCAGGGGATAAGCCGACGCGACGGTTTGGCACTTCACGCCGGGCCGGTACCGGCTATCCTCCCCGCCCATGCAGCTGACGACCATCCCCGATGAAACCCTGCCCCAGGCGCTGAACAGCGTGGCCGCGAACTTGGCGCCCGGCAGCCTGACGGCCAAGGTGCTGGCCCGTATCGCCGCCACGCGCGATCTGGTGGCACTTGGCGTGGACACGGAAGAACACCGCGCAGCGGCCGTCGATCTGGCCCGCGCCTTCGGCATCGGCGTGATCGACGAGGCGCCGCAGGATGCCTTCTCCTATGATGGTCGGGCCATCCGCACCCGGTCGGAAGCCTATGTGCTGATCCATGAGGTGGCGCATTGGCTGGTCGCCCCGCCGGAACGGCGCGGGCTGATCGATTTCGGCCTGGGTGCCGGCCCGGAATCGGGCCGCGTCAACGAGGCCAACAGCGCCATCGCCGTGGACCAGCAGGCCCAGATCCGGGAAGAGGCGCTGGCCTCGCTTCTGGGCATCCTGTGGGAGGTGGAGTTGGGCCAGCCGGCCATCCTCGCCTTCCTGGAACAGAACTGGCTGGAAGGCTGGGATCGCCCGGCCTGCGCGCAGAATCTGGCCGACAATGTCGAACAGCTTTTCCAGGCGGGTTTGATCGCTGCGGATGGGCGGCCGTTTGCGCCGGAATCGTGCGTTGCGGGCGCCCGCGCCGCAGCTTGATGTCGTAATTCCACAAGCCCTTGCGGGGAAATCCAGGATGCGGTTCCCTGGTGGCAAAATCAATTGCCCCAGGGGGGATACCCATGTCCGCGACGCCCGCTTCGGCGCCTGCCATCCTGTCCATGATCGGCAACACCCCGATCGTCCGCATCACCCGTTTCGATACCGGCCCGTGCGAGCTGTATCTGAAGCTGGAGAACCAGAATCCCGGCGGCTCCATCAAGGACCGCATCGCGCTGAAGATGATCGAGGCGGCGGAGGCCGATGGCACGCTGGCCCCCGGCGGCACCGTGATCGAGGCGACGGCCGGCAATACCGGCCTGGGCTTGGCCCTGGTCTGCGCCGCCAAGGGCTATCGCCTGATCCTGGTCATCCCCGACAAGATGGCGACGGAGAAGATCAACAATCTCCGTGCCCTGGGTGCGCAGATCCATATCACCCGGTCGGACGTGGGAAAGGGGCACCCCGCCTATTACCAGGACATTGCCGAGCGCCTGTCGAATGAGATCCCCGGCAGCTTCTATGTCAACCAGTTCGCCAACCCGGCCAATCCCCGCGCGCATGAGGAATGGACGGGGCCGGAAATGTTCGCACAGATGGATGGCGATATCGATGCGGTGGTCTCCGGCATCGGGTCCGGCGGCACCTTCACCGGCCTGGGTGCCTTCTTCGCCAAGGCCAGCCCCAAGACGGAAATGGTGATCGGCGATCCCGCCGGCTCCATCATCGCCGATCTGGTGAACAAGGGCACGCATGACGAGCCCGGTTCCTGGGTGGTGGAAGGGGTGGGTGAGGATTTCGTGCCGCCCATCTGCGATCTCCAGTACGCCAAGGCCGCCTATTACGTCACCGATACCGAAAGCCTGAACGCCGCGCGCGACCTGCTGCGGCGGGAGGGCATCCTGGCCGGGTCGTCGTCGGGCACCCTGTTCGCCGCCGCCTTGAAATATTGCCGCGCCCAGACCACGAAGAAGCGCGTCGTCACCTTCGTCTGCGATACGGGCAACAAATACCTGTCGAAGATGTTCAATGACGCCTGGATGGAAGATCACGGCTTCACCCCGCGCGACCGGCACAACGACCTGCGCGACCTGATGACCCGCCGCTTCGACAAGGGCCAGGTGGTCACCGTCGGGCCGGAGGACACGCTGCTGACGGCGTACAAGCGCATGCGGATCAGCGACGTATCGCAGTTGCCCGTGATGGAGGGGGAGCGGGTGATCGGCATCCTGGATGAAAGCGACCTGCTGCTGCATGTCGAAAAGGACCCGGCCCGGTTCCGCGACAAGGTCTATACGGCCATGGTCAACCGGCTGGAAACCCTGCCCGTCACGGCGACCATGGCCGATCTGCGCGCCCTGTTCGACCGCAACATGGTGGCCATCATCATGGACGGCACTCTGTTCCTGGGCCTGCTGACCCGCACCGACGTGCTGAACCATCTGCGCCGGCAGTTGGGGTGATATCCGCTCGTAATGCTCTCCCCGTCATCCCAGCGAAAGCCGGGACGCAGGGGCCACAAGACAAACCTCGACGCTGCGTCGATCGAAGCTGCCGACAGGTCGGGTGCCTGGCCCCTGGGTCCCGGCTTTCGCCGGGATGACGAAACAGGGCTTATCTGCGAAACAATAACGGGCGCGGCCAACGGCAGCGCCCGTTATTGTTTCAACGCTCCCCAACACTCACATCGTCGTCTTGGTATCCAGCGCGTATCCCGCCGACCGGACGGTGCGGATCACGTCCTGCTCTTCCGTCTCGTTCAGCGCCTTGCGCAGGCGGCGGATATGCACGTCGACCGTCCGCAGCTCGACATAGACATCGTGGCCCCAGACGATGTCCAGCAGCTGCTCGCGCGAGAACACCCGGCCGGGATGCTGCATGAAATGGCGCAGCAGGGCGAATTCCTTGGGTCCCAGATGGATGTCGCGGCCGCCTCGGCGCACGCGGTGGGCGGCCAGATCCATGGAGATGTCGGAAAAGCGCAGCAGTTCCTCCGCCAGACCCGGCGAGGCGCGGCGCAGTACGGCGCGGATGCGGGCCACCAGTTCGGTGGGGCTGAACGGCTTGGACAGGTAATCGTCGGCACCGCTGTTCAGGCCACGCACCTTGTCCGCCTCCTCGCCCCGCGCCGTCAGCATGATGACCGGGGTCTCGCGGGTCTTGGGATTGCGGCGCAGCTGGCGGCAGACCTCCAGCCCGCTCATCAGCGGCAGCATCCAGTCCAGCAGGATCAGGTGCGGGCTGCGCTCGTCGGCCTGTAGCAGCGCTTCTTCCCCGTCACCGGCGGTGATGACCCGGAACCCTTCACGCTCCAGATTGTAGGTCAAAAGAGTGACGAGATCGGCTTCGTCTTCGACAACCAGGATCAGCGGCTTCAAGGCGGCGTTCATCGGTATCCCTGGGGGCTAGGCGGTTGCGGGCGGGGGCGATCAGCCCTCGCCCTCGGCCGGTTCGATGATGGTGAAGCTGGAATTATCGCCCTTGGGACGGGCACCGGTCAGCGGCTGGCCCTTGACCAGGAAATGCACCGTCTCGGCAATGTTGGTGGCATGGTCGCCGGCGCGTTCCAGGTTCTTGGCGATGAACAGCAGGTGCGTGCAGGGCGTGATGTTGCGCGGGTCTTCCATCATATAGGTCAGAACCTCGCGGAACAGGCTGGTATAGAGATCGTCCAGCTCCTCGTCCCGGTGCCAGGCGGCCACGGCCTTGTCGACATCGCGGTCGATATAGGCATCCAGCACATCCTTCAGCATCTCCTGCACCAGGCGGCCCATGCGCGGGATGGTCCCGGCGGGGCGCATGACCGGCAGCTGGGCCAGCGCGATGGAGCGCTTGGCGATATTGGCGGCATAATCGCCCGTGCGTTCCAGATCGGCGGAGATCTTCAGGGCGGCCAGCACCTCGCGCAGATCGACGCCCACCGGTGCACGCAGCGCCAGCATGCGGATGGCATCATGTTCGATCTGGCGCTCGAACTCGTCCAGCCGGGCGTCGCCCTGCATGACTTTGGTGGCGCCCTCAACATCGCGGCGGCCCACGGCCTGCACGGCCGCTTCCACCTGCGCCTCCACCACGCCGCCCATCTGGGCGATCTGGTTGGACAGGCGCTGCAATTCCGCCTCGAAGGACTTGACGGTATGTTCGGTCGGCGACATGGACGTGGGTCCTCGGATTGTGGGGCGGGTCGGCGATCACCCGCAGGTCAGGTCGAGCGGAGCGAGCCCTGACCTGCGGTGATAGGCATCAGCCATACCGACCGGTGATATAGCCCTGGGTGCGCTCGTCACGCGGGTTGGTGAAAATCTCTTCCGTGTCGCCCACTTCCACCAGGTCGCCCAGGTGGAAGAAGGCCGTGCGCTGGGAGACGCGGGCGGCCTGCTGCATGTTGTGGGTGACGATGGCGATGGTGAAGCTTTCGCGCAACTCGTCGATCAGCTCTTCGATATGCGCGGTGGCGATGGGGTCCAGGGCCGAGCAGGGCTCGTCCATCAGGATCACTTCCGGGCTGACGGCCACGGCGCGGGCGATGCACAGGCGCTGCTGCTGACCACCCGACAGGCCGGTACCCGGCTCCTGCAGGCGGTCCTTCACCTCGTTCCACAGGCCGGCGCGCTTCAGCGAGGTCTCGACGATTGCGTCGAACTCGTCCTTGCGGGTGGCCAGGCCGTGCAACTTGGGTCCGTAGGTGACATTCTCATAGATCGATTTCGGGAACGGGTTCGGCTTCTGGAACACCATCCCGACCCGGGCGCGCAGCTGCACCACGTCCAGCTTCGGATCATAGATGTCCTGACCATCCAGCAGGATCTGGCCTTCGACGCGGCAGATGTCGATCGTGTCGTTCATGCGGTTCAGGGTCCGCAGGAAGGTCGATTTGCCACAGCCCGAGGGGCCGATCATGGCCAGCACCTCGTTGCGGTAGATATCGACATTGACGCCGTGCAGGGCGCGCTTGGCGCCGTAATACACCTTCACGTCGCGGGCTGACACCTTCACCGTCTGGGTGGAGGCGGCTTGCACGGGCTTGTTCAAGGTCATGCTGTCCATTCTTACCACCGACGTTCGAATTTCTTGCGCAGCCAGATGGCGGCGCCGTTCATCATGATCAGGAAGGCCAGCAGCACGAGGATGGCGGCCGAGGTCAGTTCGACGAAGCCGCGCTCTGGCTTGTCCGACCACATGAAGATCTGCACGGGCATGACGGACGAGCTGTCCAGCAGGCTGTCCGGGGCCGAGGTGATGAAGGCGTTCATGCCGATCATCAGCAGCGGTGCCGTCTCACCCACGGCATGGGCCATGCCGATGATGGTGCCGGTCATGATGCCCGGCATGGCCAGCGGCAGCACATGGTGCAACACGGCCTGAAGCTTCGACGCGCCCATGCCCAGCGCCGCCTCCCGGATTGAGGGCGGAACGCCCTTCAGCGACGCGCGGCTGGCGATGATGATGGTGGGCAGCACCAGCAGGCCCAGCACCAGGCCGCCGACCAGCGGGGCCGAGCGCGGCATGCCGAAGAAGTTCAGGAACACCGCCAGACCCAGGAGACCGAACACGATGGAGGGCACGGCCGCCAGATTGTTGATATTGACCTCGATGATCTCGGTGAAGCGGTTCTTCGGCGCGAACTCTTCCAGATAGACCGCCGCCGCGACACCGATGGGCAGGGCCGTGAACAGGGTCACCGCCATGGTCAGCAAGGTACCGACGGCCGCCCCCAGCAGACCCGCCAGTTCGGGATAGTTGCTGTCGCTGGCCGTGAAGAAGGTGGTGTTGAAGGCCGTCCGCACGTCGCCGCGCTGTTCCAGCGTATCGAACCAGACCAGTTGCTTGTCGTTGATCGGCCGCTGCACCTCCGGCAGATCACGGTCGATGCCGCCCTTCATGATCTGGTTGATGCCGTCCGAGGCCGGCAGCCAGATCTCCACCGTCTGGCCGACCAGGGCCGGGTCCTTATCCAGCATCTTGCCAAGGCGCACGCCAGCCACCGGGCTGATCAGCCCGCGCACGTCGCGCTTCTCGATACGGCCGGTGACCTCGGGGAACTCCTTGTACAGGGCTTCGCTCACCAGGGTCTGGAAGGCACCGCGATCCCATTCGGCCGGGTTGCCGGTGCCCTGCGGATCGATGACGCTGGCATCGATGCTAACGGCCAGCTTCACTTCCGTCTGGAAGAAGGCCGAAGTGCCTTCCTTCAGCAGGGTGGACAAGAGGATGACCAGCATGGCGCAGGCGAAGACGATCGCCAGGATGCCATACAAGCGGAAGCGTCGTTCGGCGGCATAGCGCGCCTTCAGTCGCCTGGTTGCAATGTCGCCAGTGTGGAAGGACACGGGGAGGGCTGCCTGCATCGGCTCTGCGATCTCAGTCATATTTTTCCCGGTATTTCTGGACGATACGGAGGGCGACGACGTTCAGCGCCAGGGTCACCAGGAACAGGACCAGACCCAGGGCGAAGACCGACAGCGTCTTGGCACTGTCGAACTCCTGGTCGCCGACCAGAATGGACTTGATCTGCACGGTGACGGTGGTGACGCTGGCCAGCGGGTTCAACGTCAGGCTGGCCTGCAGACCGGCGGCCATCACCACGATCATCGTCTCGCCGATGGCGCGGCTGACGGCCAGTAGCAAGGCACCGACGACACCGGGCAGGGCCGCGGGCAGCACCACCTGTTTGATCGTCTCCGACTTGGTCGCCCCCAGGCCGTAGGACCCGTCGCGCAGCGACTGCGGCACGGCATTAATCACGTCGTCGGCCAGGGAGGAGACGAAGGGCACGATCATCACGCCCATCACGATGCCGGCGGCCAGCGCGCTCTGCGAGGAGATGGGGATGCCGAAGAAGGCGCCCAGGTCGCGGATGAACGGCGCCACGGTCAGGATGGCGAAGAAACCATAGACCACGGTGGGCACGCCGGCCAGGATCTCCAGTACCGGCTTCACCAGGCCGCGCACCCGCCGGGGGGCGTATTCGGACAGGTAGATGGCTGACATCAGGCCGACCGGGGCCGCCACCAGCATGGCGATGGTGGCGATCAGCAGCGTGCCGGTGAACAGTGGAATGGCACCGAAGGCCCCGGACGAGCCCGCCTGGTCGGCACGCATCGCCGTCTGCGGCGACCATTGCAGGCCGAACAGGAACTCCGTGATCGGCACCTTGGTGAAGAACCGGATGCTTTCGAACAGCAGCGACAGCACGATGCCAACCGTGGTCAGCACCGCGATGGTGGAGCAGATCACCAGCAGCGTGGTGACGATGCGTTCCACATTGTTGCGCGCCCGGAAAGCGGGGCTGATCTTCGACCAGGTGTAGGCCAGGGCGCCGCCGGCCAGCGCCACGACGGCACCGAACAGGGTCCAGTCCGACAGGCCGCGCAGCTGCGTCATATGCGACGCCGCCGGCTGGATGGCGTCGATGACGGCCGGATTCACATATTGCGCCTGCCCGATGGCCAGATTGCCGACATTGATCAGCAGCAACTGGCGGTGCGTCTGGGTCAGGGCAGAGGCGCCATCGGCGATGGAGGTCAGCAGCGTCTCCAGCTCGGCCGGCGCCAGCATGACGCGCGCCCAGGCCTCCAGCTGTTCCGGCGACATCGACGACAGCACGATCCAGTCCATGACGGCGCCACGCAACGCCACCCAGGCCAGGATCAGCACCAGGGCCGGAAGACCGGCCCAGAGCGCCATGTAGGAACCATAATAACTGGGGACGGAGTGCAGATTGGCGATGCGCCCGCCGGCAATTGCCACGGCCCTGTTGCGTCCCAGCCAGAATCCAGCCAGCGACAGGAACAACAGGACGGCAACGGTCAAAGTGACTGACATAGGTTTTAATCCGCCGCTGTCAGGGGGATCCGGTTGCACGGCAAACCGGCGGCATCAGGTCTGACACCGCCGGTTCCGCCATCTGCTTATACACCGGGTCGGCACGAGAGTCCGCGCCGACCCGGCTGCACATCACGACGCCGGCTTGGCCATCGGGGTCAGCTTCTGCGCGGCGGCTTCGGACATCTTGCGCTTGTCGGCCGGCAGCGGCACCAGGCCCTTGTCGGCCAGATAGCCTTCGTCGCCCATCGCACGCTCCGACGCGTACTCGGCCAGGAATTCCTTCAGGCCGGGGATCACGCCGAAATGCTGGTTCTTGAAGTAGACGAACAGCGGGCGGGAGATCGGGTACTGACCATTGGCGATGGTCTCGTACTTCGGCTCGATGCCGTTGACCGTCAGGCCGTGCAGCTTGTCCTGGTTCTCTTCCAGGTAGCTGTAGCCGAAGATGCCGAAGGCGTTCGGGTTGGCACCCAGACGCTGCACGATCACGTTATCGTTCTCGCCGGCTTCGACATAGGCGCCATCCTCACGGACGGTCTTGCAGACGGCGGCGTGACGGGTGGCGTCCAGGGCCTTGATGGCCGGGAATTCCTTGCAGCCCGGCTCCATCACCAGCTCGACCCAGGCGTCGCGGGTGCCGGACGTCGGCGGCGGGCCCAGAACTTCGATCTCGATCGCCGGCAGGGAGGCGTCGACATCCTTCCAGGTCTTGAAGGGGTTGGCGACGACCTGACCGTTGACTTCCACTTCCTTGGCCAGTGCGGCGAACAGCTGGGCCTTGGTCACGTTGAAGGGCTTGCCCTTCTTGGACTGGACGAAGCCGATACCGTCATAGCCGATCACCAGCTCGGTGATCTGCTCGACGCCGTTCTTCTGGCAGGTGTCGTACTCGCTGGCCTTCATGGCGCGCGAGGCACCGGTGGCGTCCGGGAAATCGGCGCCGATGCCGGAGCAGAACAGCTTCATGCCGCCGCCGGTGCCGGTGGACTCCAGGATCGGAGCGCCGAACTTCGTGGTCTGGCCGAAGCGCTCGACAACCGTGGAGGTGAAGGGGAACACCGTGGAGGAACCGACGATGCGGATCTGGTCGCGGGCGGCAGCGGCGCCGGCCAGGCCGACGAAGGAAACGGCGCCAAGGACGGCGGCGAGGACGAGCTTCTTGGTGGTCACGACAAGGGCCTCCGGTTATCTGGGCGGCACACCGAAGGGCGTGCGTCCTGTGACGCCGACCTTCATCATGTGTCCATGTCCCTGCTGGGTGCCGGGACCATAGCTGTGCTGAGAGACGCAAATACTACACCTGCGTTACAGTTCGATGACACCGCCCCCGGAAGATCACAGCGCGGGCTTGCGATACAGTCGCGTAACACATTGGCCGTTGGCAGCAGCCCCGGTGTCCTTCACCATTGAAATCACAGGATTATTTCACTTCTGCAAGGAGATGGACATGGGTTTTCCGGACAGGGGCCGGCGCAAGGCCGGAACGATTTCGCGGGCATTCGGTGCGCTGACCTGCGCAACAATCATGACAATGCCGGTGATGGGGCCGGTAATGGCCCAAAGCCATCCCGCCCAGACCGTGATGGAGGCGGACCGCGCCTTTGCCGCCCGCGCCAAACAGGTGGGGGCCGGCCAGGCCTTCATGGAATATGCCGAGGCGCGCGTGTCGATGCTGAACGACCCCGTACCGGGCACCGACAATGCCGACCTGGCCAGGATCTTCACCTCCGATCTGGAGATCGACTGGGCCCCGGTGGATGGTGCGGTGTCAGATGACGGCACCCTGGGCTATACCTGGGGCAAGGCCCGCTATTTCAAGGTAAAGTCCGATGGCACGAAGGAGGAGCTGCCGCCCTCACGCTATGTCACCATCTGGCGCAAGCAGAAGGACGGGTCGTGGAAGTTCCTGGCCGATGGCGGGCTGCATGCACCCGAGGCCAAGGCGTTCGCCGAGAAGAAGAGGGCCGCGGAGAGTAAATGAGGCTCAACCCGCCTCGCGCTTGCCCTCGACCGCCTTTACCGCCGGCAGGATGACGGTGAAGGTGCTGCCCTTGCCCACCTCGCTGTCGATGATCAGGCGGCCGCGGTGGCGGTTGACGATATGCTTCACGATGGCGAGCCCCAACCCGGTACCACCCAGCGCGCGCGACCGGGCCGGGTCCACGCGGTAGAATCGCTCCGTCAGGCGCGGCAGATGGGTGCGGGCGATGCCATCGCCGCGGTCGGTGACAGCCACCATGATGGCGGGCCCCCGCACGGCACCGGCCTTGCTGTTGACGGGGGCGGTGATCGCCACGGTCACTTCCGTCTGTTCCTTGCCATACTTGATGGCATTGTCGATCAGGTTCTGGAACACCTGGCTCAGCTGATCCTCATCCCCCACCACGGGCGGCAGGATATCCGGCTGTTCCAGGCGCAGCTTCACCTTGCGCGACGCCGCGCGCAGTTCCAGCGTCGCGGCCACATTGCGCACGATCTTGCCCACGTCCACTTCCATCGTGGGCGGACTGTGCTCATCCATCTCGATCCGCGAGAGGGACAGCAGATCGTTGACCAGCCGCGACATGCGGTTGGACTGGTCGAACATGATACCCAGGAAGCGCTCATGCGCTGCCGCGTCATCCTTGGCGGGACCGCGCAGCGTCTCAATGAAGCCGATCAGGGCCGCAAGCGGCGTGCGCAGCTCATGACTGGCATTGGCCACGAAATCGGCGCGCATCTGTTCGGACCGTTTCAGCAGGGTGATGTCATGCAGGGTCAGGAGCACCAGCGGCGGCCCGTCGCTGCCCGGCGGACGGAAGGGCTTCACCCGCGCCTGGAGCGTGCGCTCCACCGGCACCGGCAACAGCACCTCCACCGTCCGCGACGCGCCACCGGCCAGCACGGCATCGGCGGCTTCCAGCAGGCTGGGCGTGCGTACCGAACTGGCCAGGTCGCGGTCCAGCAGCCGGTCACCGAACAGATGGCAGGCGGCCTGATTGACGCGCCGCACCTCACGCCCCGGCCCCAGCAGGATGACGGGATCGTGCAACTGATCGATCACCGCCTCGAACAGGCCGGCGCGTCCCGCATCCCGGCTTTCCCGGTCCAGCCAGCCCTGATGGGCACGCGCCATGGCCGACGCGATGAATTCCGCCGTGATGCTGTCCAGGGCCGGCGGTGGCACGGGCGCGGCCGCCTCGCCCAGCAATTCGGCATAGTCGGTGAGACGGCGGGTGTCGGACTGGATCATGCGCAGGATGGCGACGGCCAGGACAACATTGACCAGCAGCGCCGGCAGCGCCACGATGGCATCGACATGGCCGGCCAGCAGCAAGGCCAGCAGGATCGACGCCGTTGGCCCCACCAGCGCCACCCCGATGATCACGAACCGGACCGGCCGCACCTCATACCAACGCATCGCAAACCACCGCCCGTTTTTTATCTTTCCCCTACCCGCCGCGGGGCGGGATCGGAGGAGATAACATTGCCGCAGGGCCGGGGTAACAGCATCACGGAAACTTAATAATTGAGCCCGACTGTGACGATTTCGCGTAGGTCAGGTCGAGCGCGATGCGCGAGCCCTGACAGAAAAGGCCTTCGACCCTTTACTGTCAGGGCCCAGGGCTGACGCCCTTCGACCTGACCTACGCCAACCCCTTACCGCGTCAGGCTGTCATGCGCCGCCATGATGGCCGCCGTGGTCAGCTCGCTCACCGTGGCGCCCATCTGGACCACCTGTACGGGCTTGTCCATGCCGATCAGCAGCGGGCCGATCAGGTTGCCGCCGCCGAACTTGTGCAGCAGCTTGGCGCCGATATTGGCGGCGTGCAGTGCGGGCATGATCAGCACATTGGCCGACCCCGACAGGCGCGCGAACGGGTAGAGCCGCTTCATCAATTCATAATCAAGGGCGGTGTCGGCCGACATCTCCCCGTCATATTCGAAATCGACCTTGCGCTTGTCCATCAGGGCCACGGCCTCACGCACATGGGCAGCGCGATCCCGCAAAGGCTGGCCGAAATTGCTGAAGGACAGGAAGGCCACGCGCGGTTCATGGCCCATCAGCCGGGCCATACGCGCCGACTGGATGGCGATATCGGCCAGCTGCTCCGGGCTGGGCCGCTCATGCACCGTGGTGTCGGAGATGAACACCGTGCGCTTACGGGTGGCCAGCACCGACAGGCCGAAGACGATATGGTCGGGCTGGGGATCGATGACCCGCTCGATATCCTCGTAACTGACCGCAAACGACCGGGTCAGGCCCGTCACCATGGCGTCGGCATCGCCCGTGGCCACCATGCAGGCGGCAAACACGTTGCGGTTCTGGTTGACCCAGCGCTGGCAGTCGCGATGCAGGCTGCCGCGGCGTTGCAGGCGGCGATAGAGGAAGTCGGTATAGCGCTCGATATTCGGCGCACCGAACTTGGCGTTCTGGATATCCAGCCCTTCCACCCCGGCCAGACCCAGGCTGGCCAGCTTCTCCTTCACCACATGCTCCCGCCCGATCAGGATCGGCTGACCGAACCCGCCGGTGCGATAGGCGATGGCCGCACGGATCGACCGCTCCTCCTCACCCTCCGCGAATACCACGCGGCGCGGGCTGCTGCGCAGCTTGTCGGCGATCAGCTGCAGGCTGTCAGCCGTGGGGTCCAGGCGCAGGCGCAGGGAGTGGCGGTATTCCTCCATATCGACGATGGGCTTGCGCGCCACACCGGTATCCATGGCCGCCTGGGCCACGGCGGCGGGGATGGTGGAGATCAGGCGCGGGTCGAAGGGCACGGGGATGATATATTCAGGGCCATAGCGCAGACGCCGGCCGGCATAGGCGGCATCCACCTCATCGGGCACATCCTCACGCGCCAAGGCTGCCAGCGCGCGGGCAGCGGCGATCTTCATCGTGTCGTTGATGGTGCTGGCCCGCACGTCCAGGGCACCGCGGAAGATATAGGGGAAGCCCAGGACATTGTTGACCTGGTTGGGATAATCCGACCGGCCGGTCGCCACGATGGCATCGTCGCGCACCTGGCGCACCTCCTCCGGGGTGATTTCCGGATCGGGATTGGCCAGGGCGAAGATGATGGGGTTCGCCGCCATGGACTTGACCATGGCGGGCGTCATCGCCCCCTTGGCCGACAGGCCCACGAACACGTCGGAGCCGGCGACCGCATCAGCCAGCGTGCGGGCATCGGTCACCACCGCGTGGGCCGATTTCCACTGGTTCATGCCCTCCGCCCGGCCCTTCCAGACCACACCCTTGGTATCGCACAGCGTGATGTTGCCATGGGGGATGCCCATGGATTTGAACAGTTCGGCGCACGCAATGGCCGCCGCACCGGCACCATTGATGACCAGCCTGGTCTCCTTGATATCGCGGCCGGTCATTTCCAGCGCGTTGAACAGGCCGGCGGCGGCGATGATGGCCGTGCCATGCTGATCATCATGGAAGACGGGGATGTCCATCAACTCGCGCAGGCGCTGTTCGATGATGAAGCAGTCCGGGGCCTTGATATCCTCCAGATTGATGCCGCCGAAGCTGGGACCCAGATAGCGGACGGAATTGATGAATTCCTCCACATCTCTTGTATCGACCTCCAGATCGATACCGTCCACGTCGGCGAAGCGCTTGAACAGGACGGCCTTGCCCTCCATCACCGGCTTCGACGCCAGGGCGCCCAGGTCACCCAGGCCCAGCACGGCGGTGCCGTTGGAGATGACGGCGACGATATTGCCCTTGGCCGTGTAATCATAGGCCGTGGACGGGTCGGCATGGATGCGCAGGCAGGGGATGGCCACGCCCGGCGAATAGGCCAGCGCCAGATCGCGCTGCGTCGCCATCGGCTTGGTGGGGGTGATTTCCAACTTGCCGGGGCGCCCGCTGCTGTGCAGCAACAGGGCTTCTTCCTCGGTAATGCGCTTGTCGATGCCGGCCATATCCCAACAATCCTCTTTATGTCCCGCCCAGCGCCCCCGCCGGTGCGGATTTTTACGTTGGGACGCATCGTAACGACCGAATGCTACCGTTTCCAGACCCATGACATTGCGAAAATGACGCAACAGCCGTCGGCGCGGGCTGTGACTTGCCTAGGACTGCACCGGGTGCGATAGTCGCGGTCATGGAACAGGCGGGCTCCATCTTCGATGACGTGGACGAGGTGCGTAAGGCCCGCGCCATCGAAGAGGCACGCGCCGACGTGGCCGCCGGGCGGGTTGTGCCGCACGCGGTGGTGGGCCCCTGGCTGCTGAAACTGGCCGATGCCCTGGAACGGGGCGAACCTTTGCCACCCACACCCCGATCCGGTGTGCCAAGGTGACCCTGGTCACCTGGACCTAAACCGCCATCGACGACCTGCAGGCCCATGCGGCCCATATCGCGCAGTTCAATCCCTATGCCGCCAGCCGCATCGTCCGGCCCTCTTCACCGCCGGCAACAGCCTCCCCCCCTTTCCCAAGCGTGGCAAGGCGCGGCCCGATGGCACACGGGAACTGGCGGTCGTGCATCCCTATATCCTGGTCAACGATGCGGCAGACGGCGAGGATGTCCGCATTCTGCGCGTCTGGCACGGGGCGCAGGATCGGGGATAGCGCAGACAAAAGCGCGCCCTCAAACCAGGATATTCAACACCGTGCCGCGCACGCCCGTGGCCAGGGGCTGGTTCACGCCCAGCGGCTGTGCCGTCAGACCGGCCTTGGCAGCCTCCTCCTGCGCCCGCTCAAAGGGCGATTGGTTGCCCTTGGCGGGGTCCAGGCCGCGCTTGGCCAGCGCCACGTCGGCGCAGCTTTCGCAGCGATATCCGTTGACCATTTCCATGGGTCCAGCATGACACGGAAGGGCGCTTTTGTCATGAACACCCCCTCGCCCGGTCTGCCCGCATGCACTATCTTCGCCAGCGACGTCCGATAAACGGGCGCATCGCAAAAGAGGCAAAAATGGCAGTTTCGGACATTGAGGCAAAAGCGGGCGGCGGCATTCTGGGGGTGATTGAACGGGTGGGGAACCGGTTGCCGGACCCGGCGACCCTGTTCCTGATCGCCATCATTATTCTTGTGGCGCTGTCGGCCATCCTGTCGGGCATGGGCGTGTCGGCCATCCATCCCGGTACCGGCAAGGAACTGGCGGCCACCAATCTTCTGTCGGCGGATTATATCCGCCGCTTCCTGACCGACCTGCCCACCATCTTCGCCAGCTTCCCGCCGCTGGCGGTGGTGCTGCTGTGCGTGATGGGCGTGGGCGTGGCGGAAAAGACCGGGTTGATTGGCGTCTCGCTGGGGGCCCTGGTGCGCGCCGTGCCGAAAAGCCTGCTGACCCTGATCGTGGTCTTTGCCGGGGTGCAGTCCAGCATGGCCACCGATGCCGGCTATGTCGTGCTGATCCCGCTGGCCGGCATGCTGTTCCACACATCCGGCCGCCATCCCATCGCCGGCATCGCGGCGGCCTTTGCCGGGGTGTCAGGGGGCTTTTCCTCCAACCTGCTGGTCACCTCGCTGGACCCGCTGTTGAGCGGGATCAGCCAGGCCGCCGCCCGCCTGGTCGATCCGAATTACGAGGTTCTCGCCACTTCCAACTGGTACCTGATGGCAGCCTTCGTGCCGCTGTTCACCCTCATTGGTACCATTGTCACCGAATGGCTGATCGAACCGCGTCTGATGCGCACGGCCCCGGTCGCTGCCGGCCTGACCGTCAATGTCGACACCATCAGCGCCGAACAGCAGACGAACGAGAAGCGTGGCCTGCGCTTCGCCGGTCTGGCGCTGCTGGCCATCGCGGGTCTGTTCGGCGTGGCCGTGGTGCCGGACGGCGCCATCCTGCGCGATGCCAATGGCACCGTGGAACCGTTCCTGCGCGGCATTGTGGCGGTTTTGTTCATCAGCTTCCTGACCATCGGCATCGCCTATGGCATCGGCGCGCGCATCATCCGCAATGACCGCGACGTGGTGAAGATGATGAGCCAGTCCATGTCCGACATGGGTGGCTATATCGTGCTGGCCTTCTGCTGTGCCGTCTTCATCGCCCTGTTCGGCTGGTCCAACCTGGGCGGCATCCTGGCCGTGAATGGGGCGGCCTTCCTGAAGGAGGCGGGGTTCACCGGCCTGCCGCTGCTGGTGGCCATCATCATCGTCTCGGCCCTGATCAATATCCTGATCGGCAGTGCATCGGCCAAATGGGCCATCCTGGGGCCGGTGATGGTGCCGATGCTGATGCTGCTGGGCATCACGCCGGAGGCGACGCAGGCCGCCTATCGCGTGGGGGACAGTTTCACTAACCCGATCACGCCGCTGCTGCCCTATTTCCCGCTGATCCTGATCATGTGCAAACGTTATGTGCCGACCTTCGGCATCGGGTCGCTGCTGGCCACCATGCTGCCGCTGGCCGTCTGGATGGGTGTCGGTGCGGTCGCCCTGTTCAGTGGCTGGTATATGCTGGGGCTGCCGCTGGGGCCGGGGTCCTTCGTCCATATGCCGGCGGGGTCCTGATGATCCCCGCACCCGACAGCTGGGTCACCCCCTGCCCGCCCGAACGCGGCGGTGGTCTGTGGGTGGAACCGGGCGGCTTCCATGTCGATCCGACCCGGCCTGTCGATCGCGCGGTGATCACCCATGGCCATTCCGACCATGCACGGCCAGGGCATGCACATGTCTTGGCCACGTCCGGCACGCTCGCCATCATGCGGGCGCGCTTGGGTGACGGGGCGGGGCTGTCGCAGCAGCCTTTGCCCTACCGCCAGCCGATCCGTATCGGGGAGGTGACGGTGAGGCTCGTTCCCGCCGGTCATGTCCTGGGGTCCGCACAGGTGGTGATGGAATGGCGGGGTAGCCGAATGGTGGTGTCGGGCGATTACAAGCGCCGCTTTGATCCCACCTGCGATCCCTTTGAGCCCGTGACCTGCGACGCCTTCATCACCGAGGCCACCTTTGGCCTGCCCGTCTTCCGGCATCCGCCGGTGGAAGGAGAGATCGCCCGCCTGCTGCACACGCTGTCGGTGTTTCCCGAACGCACCATCGTTGTCGGCTGCTATGCCCTGGGCAAGTGCCAGCGGCTGATCGCTGAACTGCGCCGGGCCGGTTATGACCAGCCGCTCTATCTGCATGGCGCGCACCTGCCGCTGTGCGCATTGTATGAGGAGCAAGGCGTGGCGCTGGGCGACTTGCGCCCCGCGACCGTCACCGATGCCTCTGCAATGCGCGGCGGCATCGTGCTGGCCCCGCCATCGGCCATGGCCGACAAATGGCTGCGCCGGATGCCGGACCCGTTGCCGGCCTATGCGTCGGGCTGGATGCGGGTTCGCGCCCGCGCCCGCCAGCATGGCATCGAATTGCCGCTGATCGTGTCCGACCATGCCGATTGGGACGAGTTGTGCCAGACGGTGAAGGACGTGGCACCGAGTGAGCTGTGGGTCACCCATGGCAGTGAGGAGGCGCTGGTCCATTGGGCCACGACGCAGGGGGTGAAGGCCAAGCCCCTGCATCTGGTCGGTTTCGGGGAGGAGGAGTGATGCAGCGTTTCGCCGCCCTGCTCGACGCCCTGGCCTATATGCCGTCGCGCAATGGCAAGCTGCGCCTGATCGCCGATTACCTGGACCATGCGCCCGATCCCGATCGGGGCTATGGGCTGGCCGCCCTGACCGGCGACCTGTCCTTCACGGCCGCCAAAGCCGGGATGATCAAGGAACTGGTGGCGACCCGCGTGGACCCGGCCCTGTTCGGCTGGTCCTATGATTTTGTCGGCGATCTGGCCGAAACCGTGGCCCTGATCTGGCCTGCCCCGCCCGGTATCAACCACCCGCCGCCGGGTTTGGCAGAGGTGGTGGAGGGCCTCGCCACCGCCAGGCGTGGCGCTGTACCCACCCTGCTGGAAGGTTGGCTAGACACACTGGACGCCACGGGCCGCTGGGCCCTGCTGAAACTGATCACCGGCGGCTTGCGCATCGGCGTGTCGGCCCGCATGGCCAAGACCGCCCTGGTCGACTGGGCCACGGCCCGGGGCGCTGAGGCCAGCGTCGAACAGGTGGAGGAGCTGTGGCACGGCCTCACCCCGCCCTATGCCCCCCTGTTCGACTGGCTGACGGGCAGGGCGGAGAAGCCGGGCGTGGCCAATACGGGCGGTTTCCGCCCCATGATGCTGGCCCACCCGCTGGAAGAAAGCGACATCCAGGCCCTGAACCAAGCCGATTACCGGGCTGAATGGAAATGGGACGGTATCCGGGTGCAACTGGTGGCGCGCGGCACACCCGACAATGCGCGTATCTACAGCCGCACCGGGGATGAAATCGCGGGCACCTTCCCCGATGTGGCGGCCCATATGGGCTTCCACGCTGTGCTGGACGGGGAGTTGCTGGTGGCCCGTGAGGGCCGCGTCGCCCCCTTCAATGATTTGCAGCAGCGCCTGAACCGCAAGCGGGTCACCGCCCCCATGCTGCGCGACTTCCCCGCCTGGGTGCGGCTTTACGATATGCTGTTCGACGGGGATGAGGATCTGCGGCCCTTGCCCTTCGATGAACGCCGCCGCCGGCTGGAGGACTGGTTCGCCCGTACGCGGCCGCCCTGCATGGACCTGTCCCCCCTGGTCGCCTTCACCGACTGGGACCATCTGACCCACCTGCGCCTGTCGGCCCGCGACGCGGGGGTGGAGGATGGGGCCATTGAGGGGCTGATGCTGAAGCGCGGCGACAGCCCCTATATTGGCGGCCGGCCCAAGGGTCCCTGGTTCAAATGGAAACGCGGACCGTTGACGGCGGATTGCGTGCTGATGTACGCCCAGCGCGGGCATGGCAAGCGGTCCAGCTTCTACAGCGATTACACGTTCGGCGCTTGGCGTGGGGAGCCGAATGCGGGCGGGGAGCTTGTGCCGGTCGGCAAGGCCTATTTCGGCTTCACCGACGTGGAACTGGTGGAGATCGACCGCTGGGTGCGCAACCATACCACCAACCGTTTCGGTCCCGTGCGGGAGGTGGCGCCCGGCCTGGTGTTCGAGGTGGCGTTCGACAGCGTCCACCGCTCCACCCGGCATAAGAGCGGCATCGCCATGCGCTTTCCCCGCATCGCGCGGCTGCGCTGGGACAAGCCGGCGGCAGAGGCCGACCGGCTGGAGATTTTGGAAAGGATGATGGGGACATGAAGCTGAAACGGGCCTATTCGGCCGAGCCCATATCGGATGAAACGGGCCGCCGCCTGAAGATGGGGCGCAACCGCACCCGCCTGATCGGCTTCATCGCCGCCTGTGCCGGCGCGCTGACGATCCCTCTGTGGATCGCCGGCATCGGCATGGGCTATTTCAAGCTAGAAGACAAGACCGTCACCGTCTTCCCCAAGCTGATGAGCGAGGAGGACGCCAAGGCCGACGCCAAGCGGATCGAAGAGGAACGCGCTGCCTTCCGCGAGAAGAAGGCGGCTGACGAAGCCGCAAAGAATTAGGGCGGGTCCGTTTTCCGAACCCGCCCTGCTTTGCTTACTTCAAAAACCCGCTGTCATAATCCGGCGAGGGGATTTCCAGATAGCGCAGGCGCTTCATCTCCCGCCGGCCCCGCGTTACCGTGTCCAGGATCAGGCCGCAGGTCAGCGACAGGAAGGACAGCAGGCCCAGGCCCGTGGCCAGCACGGCCGTGGGCAGGCGCGGCACCTGCCCCGTCTCGTAATAGGTGATGAACAGCGGCACGGCGATGATGATGGAAACCAGCGCCAGCAGCACCGACACCAGCCCGAAGGACTGCATCGGCCGCTCCTCCTTGATCAGCTTGCCGATCATCCACAGGATGCGGAACCCGTCGCGGAAGGTGGACAGCTTGGAGACCGAACCCGGGGCCCGGTCCTTGTAGGGCGTTTCCACCTCGCCCAGCGGCATGCTCATTTCCAGCGCATGCACCACCAGTTCCGTCTCGATCTCGAACCCGCCGGCCAGGACCGGGAAGCTTTTCACGAAACGGCGGGAGAAGACGCGGTAGCCGGACAGCAGATCATCGGTACGCTTGCCGAACACCATGGTGACCAGGGTGGTCAGCATGACATTGCCCAGCCGGTGGCCAGCACGGTAGGTCTCCCAGTCGGTGACGCGCGCGCCATTCACCATGTCCAGCTTCTCATCCAGAAGCTTGGCCACCAGCTTGCCGGCACTGGGCGCGTGATAGGTGTCGTCGCCATCGACCATCACATAGACGTCAGCTTCGATGTCGGCGAACATGCGGCGCACGACATTGCCCTTACCCTGCAACGGCTCCCGCCGGACCACGGCCCCGGCGGCCAGGGCGATCTCCGAGGTGCGATCCTTGGAGTTGTTGTCATAGACATAGATGGTGGCCGTGGGAAGGGCGGCCTTGAAGTCGCGCACGACGGCTTCAATGGACGCTTCCTCGTTATAGCAAGGCACCAGCACGGCAATGCGCGGGGCGGCCTGGATCACGTTTTCGGTCAGGGACATGGGATGATCGGGTCCGATTGGACAAAGGTTGGATGACAGACAGATAACACGAACAATCCGCGAAAGCTGCGGCGGAAACGCGGCGCTTTCATGTCCGTCGGTCTGGCGGGAATGTCAGAGCAGCTTGACCAGGGCGGCGGTCAGCGCGACCTGGCCGATCATCATCGGCAACAGCCACTTCAGCAGATCAGCCTTGAACTCCGCCAGTTCGGCCTTCAGGAAATTCTTGGTCACCAGATCGTCACGATCCGTCTCCCGACTGTCGCGCAGGACGTCGGTCACCACTTCGGCCTGTATGTCGGTGAAGCCGGCCTCTTTCAGCCGCTTCACCACGCGATGCGTATCCATGACCATCTGCATAGAATGCCACCCGACCTGCACTCTGACAATGTAGCGCAGGTGGGCGCTGCATCCAAGTGCAGGATCACTTATTGGTTGGCATAACCGTGATCTTTTGCAACCGACACAGCATAATCGGTTCATCCAGGTTGGACGTCACCAGCCCGCAATCGTCCATGTCGGCGGCCAGCCCGTAATGGGGAAGGATATGGTCGGCCGTCCAGACCTCCCAATGCGCCACCAGCCAGAAGATGTCGCCCTGGTGCGCGTCGATGCGGCCATGCATGGCGCGGTTCAGCAGGATGTCGCCATGGTCGGGATGGATGAAATAGCTGTGGATGCGCAGGAACGGCACATTCTTCGGGAAGCCGTAGGCCAGGAAGCTGGTCGGCGCATAGCCGGTCTGGATCACGATGGTATTGTCGGGATTGGGCAGATCGGGGATCGACACCTCCACGAACTTTTCCGAAAACGGCATGCGGGCCCAGGTGCCGGGCCGGGCGGTCACGGTGACCAAGGCCAGCAGGGCCAGGATGGCGATTCCCGCCACCCGGCGCGGCACGGGCCATAGGGCGATGGCGGCCACCACCACCAGCGGCGCCATCATCTCCAGCGGGATCAGGTAGCGATAGATGGCGAACAGCTTCAGCCAGGCCAGATAGGTCAGCGCACCTGCCGCCAGCAGATACAGAGCCGGGCGGAACGGCACCAGCGCGTCGCGCCTGGCGCCAAACCGCCCGGCCAGTGCCAGAACCGGGGTCAGCAGCAGGACCACGACCATCACCGGCACGCGCAGGTCGGTGAAGATGATCTCCCCCACCTTCTTGGGATCGACGGTCCAGGTGTAGGGAAAGATCAGGTTCTCCCAGAACCCGTGAGGCAGGAACTTGTCGTCGCGATAGGCCTCCGGCACGCCCCAGGGCGATTTGAAGACATCGTTGAAATAGGGGAACAGCGGGTTCTGGTACGTCGTCCACAGATGCCACATCCAATGGCCGGAGAAGATCGCCATGCCGGCGATGACGCCGATACCAAAGAAAAACGACAGGAACATCCGCCGCCAGAAGGTCCCCGCCACCGCCAGGAAGGCAAAGCACAGGCCCACCGCATAGGGCAGCGTCGGCTGCTTCAGCCCCACGGCGGACCCCACCAGCAGCCCGGCGATGAACACAATGGGAAAGGCCACCTTGGGCGCCCCACCCCAGACATCATCGGCGCGCGCCATGACCAGCCAGGCACTGCCCAGCACGAACAGGCTGATGACATTGTCATAGAAGGTGGTGCCCAACAGACCCATCTGGCCGGCGCCTGAGAAGCAGACCAGCGCCAGGGCCACCGCCGCCAGGGCCCGTGCACGGGCCCCCAGCACCGGCAGCAACAGCCAGGCGATCCCCGTCAGCGGCACCAGGTTCATCCCCTGCACCCAGGACAGGATGAAGGACACCGCGCGGGCCGGCAGGAACTGCGCCAGCCAATAGACCGGCAGGTCGAGGGTGGGGTTGTAGAAGCTGGCCACCTGCGCCGGCGCCACATCCTGCACCAGCTCCCTTCCTTCCAGGAAGGCCATGGCATTGTACCAATGGTAATTGCGCAGGTCCCAGTTCCCATCCTGGCCCAGGGTCAGCGAGTAGAAGGCGACCAGCAGCGGCAGGACGGCCAGCAGCGCCACGATCAGGGTACGGGAAGACAGACTTCGGGACATGGCGGGCCGGGATGGTGGTTAAGCTGTCCCGGTGATAAGCCCGCATCCGGGCGCAATCAAGGCGGGTTACGCAGCCCTTTCCTGAACGCGGGCTGAACAGCCCCTTCAGATCGCGTTCAGGTTCGCCGCGCTAGGGTCGCGAATGACGGCGGGCCCCCTTCATCGGGCCGGCCGCTTACCGACCCTGACAGGAGTTTTTTTCATGGCCCGCATCCAAGCGACCAGCCCGTTCGACGGCGGCTATCGTTTCACCCAGACCAATGGCGCCATCACCGCCATCCAGGAGATGGAGAAGGGTCGCTGGCAGAACGAGAAGATCGGCCGCCATGAAAGCTGGTCGGTCACCCAGGACGGCATCGTCAAGACCGAGACGGACCGAGACGGCACCGAGGTCACGCTCTATACCGACAGCAATGGCGATGGCGTGTTCTTCGAGGCCTATAGCTGGAGCCGCCCCATCGCCGGGTCGCCGGACGATGTCTACCGCTTCGGCTTCGCCAGAGACGGCCGCGTCACATCGATCCAGGAATGGGACGATGGCCGGTGGGAGACGGAGCGTCCCGACCGCAACGAGACCTGGCAGTTGCAGGATGGTCTGGTGGTGAAGACGGAGGTGGAGAAGGGCCGCGTCGAATGGACCGTCTTTGCCGACAGCAACAATGACGGCACCTGGACCGAACTGGCCGAGGGCCAGGGCAATCTGGACCTGGTGGGCATCAAGGGGCTACTGGCCGGGCTGACCGCCGACGGCCTGGCATATTGACCCCCGCACCCCGGCGACGGCATGTCGTCGCCGGGGTTTTCCCGCCCGCGGCCGCGCGGTACCATCCGTTCCCCACCATCGGAGCCCTCCCCCGCCCATGCGCCTGTTTCTGCTGTTGCCCCTTTGCCTGATGCTGGCGCTGGCCGGCACGCCGCATGTCTGGGCGGATGATGACGACGACGATGATGATGACCGCACCGACCATGAGCGCGCCCGCGCCGCGCTGGAGCGGGGCGAGATCATGTCGCTGCGCGACATCATGGGAATGGCGGAAGCGGCGTTCCCCGGCCGGCTGCTGGAGGTGGAACTGGAGACCAAGCATGGGCGCTTCGTCTATGATATCGAAATCCTGGCCGCCGACGGGCGGCTGATCGAACTTCTATATGACGCTGCCGACGGCAAGCTGCTGAAGGCCAAGGGGGCCGGCAAGGACCTGCTGAAGGGGGAGACGCGCTGATGCGCATCCTGGTGGCCGAAGATGACGCCAACCTGCGCCGACAGCTGATCCAGGCGCTGAACGAAGCCGGCTATGTGGCCGATGCCGCGCCCGACGGGGTGGAGGCCGCCTTCCTGGGGGAGACCGAGCCTTATGACGCCATCATCCTGGATCTGGGCCTACCCGGCCGCGATGGGCTGTCCGTGCTACGCGGCTGGCGGGTGGCGGGCAGGACCATGCCCGTCCTGATCCTGACAGCACGCGGCACTTGGCAGGAAAAGGTGGAGGGCATGGATGCCGGGGCCGACGATTACCTGGCCAAGCCATTCCGGATGGAGGAATTGCTGGCAAGGCTCCGCGCCCTGATCCGCCGGGCCGGCGGGCAGGCATCCCCGGCCCTGACCTGCGGCCCCGTCAGCCTGGACACGCGCACCGGCCGCGTCACCGTATCGGGACAGCCCATCACCCTGACCGCCCATGAACAGCGGGTCATGTCCTATCTGATGCACCATCAGGGCCGCGTCATCTCCCGCACGGAACTGACCGAGCATGTCTATGCCCAGGATTTCGACCGCGACAGCAACACGATCGAAGTGTTCATCGGCCGGCTGCGGCGCAAGCTGGGGGTGGGCGTGATCCATACCGAGCGGGGCCTGGGTTACCGGATGGACTCCGTCTGATGCGGCGCGGGTCACTGGGGCTGCGCCTGCTGGCCCTGGCCGCCATCTGGGTGACGCTGGCCCTGGCGGCTGCCGGCTGGCTGCTGACCGACATTTTCCGCAAGCATGCGGAGGCCGAAATGGCCCGCCATGCCGAATTGCATCTGGACGAGCTGACCGTGGCGCTGCGGCCGGGCCCCGATGGCCGTGTGGAGATGCCGCGCGACCTGTCCGATCCGCGATTCCAGCGCCCCCTGTCGGGCCTTTACTGGCAGGTCGGGGATGAACGCGGCGTGGCCTTGCGCTCCCGCTCGCTCTGGGATCAGCAGTTGCGTCCCGAAGGCCCGCTTCCCGATGATGGGGCCCTGCACCGGCGCATGGCCACGGGACCGGAGGGGGAGCCGCTGCTGGTCTGGTCGCGCCGCGTGCGCCTGCCGGATTCGGAAAGCCCTGTGGATGTCTCAGTCGCCGCCACGACAGCGGAGCTGGCGGCTTCCACCCGGCGGTTCGCCGAAGTGCTGGCTTTGTCGCTGGGCATCCTGGCGCTGGGCCTGCTGACGGCGGCCCTGGCGCAGGTACGGCTGGGCCTGGTGCCGCTGGACCGGCTGCGCCGGGCGCTGGCCGATCTACGCGCCGGCCGATCCACCCGCCTGCTCGGCGCCTTCCCGTCGGAGATACAGCCGCTGGCCGATGATCTGAACCAGCTTCTGGCCGACAATGCGGACATGGTGGAACGCGCCCGCACCCAGGCCGGCAACCTGGCCCATGCCCTGAAGACCCCGCTGACCATCATCGCCAACAGCGCCGGCAGCCTGTCGGACGTCACCGAATCGGCCCTGATCCAGGCGGAGGCGCAGCGCATGCGCCGGCAGATCGACCGCCACCTGACCCGTGCCCGTGCCGCCGCCATGGCCAAGGGGGCCGGCCTGCGCACGCCGGTACTGGGCACCTTGAACCCGCTGGCCCGCACCATCGCCCGCCTGCACCCCGACCGCGACATCACGGTGGTGCTGGATGGCGACGAAGCCCTGGCCTTCCGGGGGGAGGCGCAGGACCTGGCGGAGATGGCGGGGAACCTGCTGGACAATGCCGCCAAATGGTGTCGCAGCCAAGTGAAGGTGGCCGTGAACATGAAGGGACCCGATCACGTACGCATCGCGATAAGCGATGACGGGCCGGGCATCCCGGCAGCCGAACGCGCCGCCGCCCTGTCGCGGGGCGTACGCCTGGACGAAGCGGTGCCGGGTACCGGCCTGGGCCTAGCCATCGTCGACGATCTGGCCCGGCTCTATGGCGGGGAACTGGTGCTGGAGGAAGCGCCAGGGGGCGGGCTGCTGGCGGTGCTGCTGCTGCCCCGAGGTTGATCAGGCCAGCGGCACCGGCTCCGCCAGACGCGTCAGGAACGCGCGCAGTTCGGGGATGCCCAGGCCGGTTTCCGATGAGGTGGCCAGCACCTCCGGATGGGCGGCACCGTGGGTCTTCAGGGCCCCCGCCACCTGCTCGCGGATCTTCTCCACGGCACCGGGCCGCAGCGTGTCGGCCTTGGTCAGCACGATCTGATAGCCGACGGCTGTCTGGTCCATCATCTTCATGATGTCGATATCGTGCGGCTTCAGGCCATGGCGGGCATCGACCAGCACCAGCGAGCGCTTCAGGGTGACGCGGCCGCGCAGGTAGGCCTTGATGAAATCGACCCAGGCGGCCGACCGCTCCTTCGACACCTGGGCATAGCCGTAACCCGGCATATCCACCATGACCAGCCGCTGGCCCAGGTTGAAGAAATTCAGCTGCTGGGTGCGGCCCGGCGTCTGGCTGGTACGGGCCAGGGTCTTGCGGCCGGTCAGGGCATTGACCAGCGACGACTTGCCCACGTTCGACCGGCCGGCGAAGCACACTTCCGGCAGCACGGCCTCCGGCAGGGTGGTCGCGGCCTCAGCGCCCCAGAAGAAGTCGCATTCCTTGGCAAACAGCAGGCGCCCGGCCTCGATCTCCGCTTCGGACAGGTCGCCCATGAGGGAGGGGGTGATGGTCAGCGGCTTGGCCATGGGAACAACTCCTTACTTATACCTCGCGCCCTCAAGCGCCGGGCGCCGCCATCCGGCGGCTTGGCTCACGCCGCATGTGCGGCGGGCCGGCAGTCGCCGGCCTCTAACGGCAAGATGCCGTTGGTATGAAACGAAGGAACGCCCCCGGACCTTAGCCGGGGGCGTTCCTTCCAAACAAAACACAGACCGACTTTAAACCTGCCCCCAGGCCGGCGACCGCCGGCCCGCGGGCTCGTGCCCGCGTGAGCCAAGGCGGCGGAGCCGCCGCCCGGCGCCTGAGGGAACAAGCATCAAGTGGCCTTCACACCCATGCGGCGCATGATGAACCATTGCTGGGCGATGGACAGCAGGTTCGACCAGGTCCAGTAGATCACCAGGCCGGCCGGGAAGCTGGCCATCATGTAGGTGAAGACGAACGGCAGCAACATCATCACCCGCTGCTGCACCGGGTCCGGATTGGCCGGGTTCATCTTCTGCTGCAAATACATGGTCACGCCCATCAGCAGCGGCCAGACGCCGATATGCAGGAAGGTGGGCGGCGCCCAGGGGATCAGGCCGAACAGGTTGAACAGGTTCGTCGGATCGACGGCCGACAGGTCATGGATCCAGCCATAGAACGGCGCGTGGCGCATTTCGATGGTGACGTACAGCACCTTGTACAAGGCGAAGAACACGGGGATCTGCAAAAGGATGGGCAGGCAGCCGGCCAGCGGATTGGCCTTTTCCTCCCGGTACAGCTTCATGGTTTCCATGGACAGCTGTTCGCGGTTGTCGCCATACTTCTTCTTCAGCTCCTCCATCTTCGGCTGCAGCTTCTTCATCTTCGCAAATGCTTCGTACTGCTTGTTCGCGATGGGGAAGAAGGCCAGGCGCAGGAAGACGGTGAAGACCAGGATGGCGATGCCGAAATTGCCGATGGTGCGGCCCAGCCAGTCCAGGCCGTGGAAGAACGGCTTGGTCAGGAAATAGAACCAGCCCCAGTCCACGGCGTAGTCCAGGCTGTCGATTCCCAGCTTGTCGTTATAATCATTCAGCAGGCCGACGATCTTGGCGCCCGCGAACAGGCGATGGCTGGTCTCCGAGGACGCGCCCGCCGCGACGGTCACGGCCGGGGCCTTGTAATCGATCTGATAGACGTCGGTGGCGCCGCTATGCTGATGCAGGACGCGCATGTCGGTCTTCAGCGACTGATCCGGGATCAGGCCGACCAGCCAGTATTTGTCGGTGATGCCGATCCAGCCGCCGGTGCTGGACAGGTCGATGATTTTCCCGTCTTCCTTGAGGTCGGCGTACTTGTATTCCTTCAAGGTGCCATCGACGATGGCCAGCGGGCCTTCATGCAGGACGTAGGTGCCCTCCACCTTCGGCATGCCACGGCGCTGCACGAAGCCATAGGGGCTGAGTGCGACGGGTGCCCCCGTCTCGTTGCGCACGCGCTGCGTCACCGTGAACATGTAATTGGTATCGATAGCGAAGGTGCGCTCGAACACCAGGCCGGCGCCATTGTTCCAGGACAGGGTCACCGGGCTGTCGGGCGTCAGCGGGCCGCCGCTGGCCGCCCAGACCGTATCAGCCTTGGGCACGGCGACACTGTCGCCGGCATTGGCGGCAACCCAGCCGAACTCGGCGTAATAGGGATGCTCGGTGCCCACCGGCGCCAGCAGCACGACCTCCGGACTGTTCCAGTCCGGGGTGGTCTTGTACTTGGCGAGCGTCAGGTCATCGACACGGCCGCCGCGCAGGTTGATGGAACCGTGCAGGCTGGGGGTGGTGATGGCCACGCGGCCCGTCTCCGCCAGCACCGCGGTGCGGTCGCGCACCGCGGGCACGCCGCCGTCGGCGCCGATGCCGGGCGTGGCGCCGGGGATGGCCGGCGGCGCCTGCGTCACCTGCAGCGCCTGCTGGCGCTGGGCTTCCGCCTGCAGGGCCATCTGGCGCGGGCGTTCGTAGAAATAGTGGAACCCGAACAGGATCGCGATGGAGATCACGATGGTCAGGACAAGGTTCTTCTGATCGGTCATGGGTGCTTGGTCCAGGTTCCGCCGAATTCAATGGCCCGTTACATACCGGGGAGCGCCCGGTTGGTCACATGAAAACGGCGGGCGTTCAATGCCCGCCGCAACATTTCTCATTGCGCGCATGACCATGACGCGCGGGCGGCACGGGATCATACCCGTCCCCGCCCCAGGGATGGCAGCGCCCCAGGCGCCGCAATATCAGCCATCCGCCCCGCAAAGCTCCATGCGCCGCCAGGGCTTCCAGCGCGTAATGTGAGCATGAGGGGTGAAATCGGCACCGCGGCGGTCCCATCATCGGCCGCACGACCCACCGGTAGAAAAGCACAAGAGCCCGGAGCAGCCAGGCCGCCGGGCTCATGCTTCGTCAACCTTGACCGGGGGATTGACCGGGGGCGATAACGGCACCGATTCGGCCGCCGCCGGCTTTGCGGCCTTCCAGACCTTCAGTCGCTTCAGCGCCTGGGTCAGGTCGGCCTTCAGGTCGGCATAGGGCCGGCGCACCGTTTCCGCCCGCGCAATCAGCACCAGATCGTGCCCGGGGGCGGCATTGGGCGCCAGCACCTCGGCCAACGCCGCGCGCAGACGACGGCGGGCGCGGTTGCGTTCAACAGCCCCCCCCACCTTCTTGCTGGCTGTCAGGCCGATTCGGACCGCCGGCTCCCCGGCGTTGGGGTGCTGCCGCTCATCATGGGCGCGGACCTGAACGATCAGGCCCGGCGTGGCCCATTTGCGACGGGCGCCCGCGACAGCCAGGAATTCCGGCCGTCTGGTCAGGCGCCCCACCTTCGCTTTGGGGGGCGCCATGCCGGTATCCTCAGGCGCTCAGCTTCTTCCGGCCCTGGGCGCGGCGGCTGTTGATGATGTTACGGCCGGCAGCAGTGGCCATGCGGGCGCGGAAACCATGACGGCGGGCGCGCACGATCTTGGAGGGCTGAAAAGGACGCTTCACGGTACTTACTCCGGGATTGGATACTGAATTCGAAAACGAAGCGTGGCTTATAGTGGCGATGGGCCGATGAGTCAACCACGCTCGGGGACGCAGCCTGCAACCCAGGCACGCCGTCAGGGATGCAGCACCAGGCCCTTGGTGGCCTTCTCCACGCCCTTCCTGGGGCCGCGCAACCCGATGCCGACCCAGTCGGGCGCCGCCGGATCTTCGGCCAGGAAGCAGGCGCGGTTGTCCGCATCGTTGCCGGTGCGGAACATGCCCGCCACATAGGGTACCGTCAACAGCCCGCGTTCGCGTGCCACCCTTGCCGCCTGCGCCAGCCCTTCGCTGCCCGCCTGGAACACCAGCATGGGCTGGCCCAGCATGCGGCCATATTCCAGGCCGGCTGCATCAAGATAAGGCTCGCCCAGCGCGTCGGGCGCGCCGGCCGCGATGCCGCTGGCCAGGAAGGCGGCCACGTTCAGGCGCTGCCAGGGCAGAAGATCGTCGCGGATGATCAGGGCGACCTTGGTGTCGAACATCATGTCCCTCCGGTGATGGAGGGTCATGATGCGGACGCCACCCCGTCGCCGTCTGGAACATTTGTGCAGATCTGGCGGTATGCCGCTGGTGTGGTGCCATAGGCGCGGCGGAACCAGCGGCCCAGATGGCTCTGATCGGCAAACCCCACCGATGCCGCCACGTCGGCCGGCGCCTGCCCCGCCGCCAGCAGCGCCTTGGCCCGCTTCAGCCGCAATTGCACCAGATAGGCGTGCGGGGAGCGGCCGAACGCCTCGCGGAACTGCCGGTGCAGGCGGAACCGGTCGGTGCCGGCCAGACCTGCCAGTTCCTCCAGTCCGATATCATCGGCCATATGCTCATGCAGTGCGTCGCGCGCCACCCGTGCCGCCCGATGCGGGCGTAAGGTGGGATGTGGTTCCTGCCGCCACAACTCGGGCTGCCACAGCCGGCCCAGCAGCCGGTCCAGCGCCAGATCACGCGCCAGCCGCCCCTCCCGCCCATGCAGGGCGCGGAAGGCGGCGGCGATGTCGTGGCAAAGCCCCGCATCCGCCCATAGCGTCTGGCGGAAGCCCAGGGGTGCCAACGGCCCGGACAAGGCATCGCGGCGCGCCTGCACCCAGGGCAGCGGCAGATACAGCATCTGATAGGTGAAGCCCGTCGGCTCCGGACTGTGGCCATCATGGGGCTGGCCGGGTTCGATCAGGATGGCGCGGCCCGGGGTGCTGACCACCTGCTGGCGGCCACAGCGAAAGGACTGCACGCCCTGTTCGGTGACGCCCAGCAGCAATTCGTCATGGTCGTGCATGTCATAGGCATGGCCCGTGAAATGGGCCCGGATGCTCTCGATCCCCGTGCCGGAATCCCGCCGCAACTGGGCCCAGTCGCGGCCATGGGCGGGGGATGGGGCATTCATGTCGCCATCCCCCGCCCGGCACGCATCAGAAATCAGCCGGCGCTGCGATGCCGCTCTTGGCGAGCTGGCCCTTGATGGTGGCCTTCAGGCGTTCCAGCCCATCGGGGCTGAAGGCCTCGGCGCGGGCCACCAGTACGTCCTGGGTGTTGGACGCGCGCAGCAGCCACCAGCCATCGGCATTCTTCACGCGCACGCCGTCGATATCGTTGACCTCCGCCCCTTCGGCTGCGGCGTCTTCCTTGGCGCGGGCCTTGATCTCGTCCACGGCGGCGAACTTGCGCTCCTCGCTGACCTGGAAACGGATTTCCGGGGTGTTCAGCACCTCGGGCAGCTCGTCACGCAAGACCGACAGCTTGCCATGACGCGACACCAGTCCCAGCAGGCGGACACCGCAATAGAGCGCATCGTCGAAACCGTAATATTTGTCGGCGAAGAAGATGTGGCCCGACATCTCGCCGGCCAGCGGGCTGTTGGTCTCCGCCATCTTGGCCTTCAGCAGCGAATGGCCGGTCTTCCACATCAGCGGCTTGCCGCCCAGCTTGGCGATCTGGTCGAACAGCGTCTGGCTGGCCTTGACGTCGGCGATGATGGTGGCACCCGGATGTTCCTTCAGCACATCCTTGGAATAGATGGCCACCAGCTGGTCGCCCCAGACGATGCGGCCCTTCTCATCCACGGCACCGATACGGTCGGCGTCGCCGTCAAACGCGATGCCCAGGTCGGCCTTGAGTTCGGCGACCTTGTGGATGATGTCCTCAAGGTTCTCCGGGATGGTCGGGTCGGGATGGTGGTTGGGGAAATTGCCGTCGATATCATCGAACAGCAGCGTGTGCTTGCCCGGCAGCTTCTTGACCAGACGGCGCAGGATCTCGCCGGCGGCACCATTGCCATTGTCCCAGACGACGTTCAGGTCGTTCGTGCCGTCATAATCCTGGGCCAGCCGGTCGACATATTCGTCCTGGATATCCAGCGTCTCCTCGCTGCCCGTACCGGTGGCGAAATCGCCGGCCGCCGCGATCTTGCCGATCTCCAGGATCTGGCTGCCATAGAACGGCGCCTTGCCCAGCATCATCTTGAAGCCGTTATAGTCGGGCGGGTTGTGCGAGCCGGTGATCATCACGCCGCCATCCAGCTTCAGATGGCGAGTGGTGAAATACAGCATGGGCGTCGGGCCCAGGCCGATGCGCACCACATGCAGGCCGGTGGATTTCAGCCCCTCGACGGCGGCTGCCTCCAGGTCGGGCGAGGACAGGCGGCCATCATAGCCGATGGCCACCTTCTTGCCCCCGGCGCGCACCACCATGGTGCCGAATCCGCGGCCGATGGCGCGCGCATCGTCGGTGGTCAGCGTCTTTCCGATGATGCCGCGGATATCGTATTCGCGCAGGACCGTGGGGTGGAAATTATGCGCCAGGGTCATGATTCCGTCACCTGAACAAGGGTTGGTTAAGAGGTTTATGGGCGCAGCAAAGCACAAGCCGCGACCGCCCGCCAGCTTGTTGAACGGCCCGGACGGGGTAGCCTGGATCAACACGCACAGGTAGTGGCGCTCCCGGCATTACCGACCGCAGCCCAGCTCCCAAAACGCTTTATGCTGCGACCATGTTCCTTACCACCTCCGTTTCCCGTGCCGGCGGCAGACCGAACATGCGGCGATATTCACGCGTGAACTGCGACACGCTTTCATAGCCCACGGCAAAGGCGGCACTGCTGACCGTCACGCCATCGGCCAGCATGCGCCGCCGCGCCTCGATCAGGCGCAACTGCTTCTGGAACTGCAGGGGCGACAGCGAGGTGACGGTGCGGAAATGCTGATGGAACGACGAAGGGCTCATCCCCGCCACCGCCGCCAGCCTTTCCACCCGCAGCGGCTGGGCATAGTCGGCCCGCAGCAGCGCCACCGCACGGGCCACGCGGCCGGCATGGCTGTCGGGCCAGCCCAGGCGGCGGATCGCCTCCCCATGCCGGCTGGACAACAGCCAGTAATGCAGCTCCCGCACCAGGGGTGCATGCAGCACGGGCACCGACGCCGGCCGGTCCAGCAGCCGCATCAGGCGCAGGGCCACCTCCGCCACCTCGCCATCCGTGGGGTCGACACGAACGGGTCCGCCGTCCCCCTCCCCCGCTTCCCCCATCTGCGCCGCCAGTTCGGCGATGATGGCCATGTCCAGGTCCAGGACCAGGGACATGTAGGGCGCTGCCGCACTGGCCGTCGTGATCTGGCTGACGATGGGCACATCGGCAGTGATGAGTAAACTGTCGCCGGCACCGAAACTGAAGGTTTGCGCGCCCATCGTCACCTGCTTGGTCCCCTGCAGGACCAGACAGACGATCGGATGCTGGACGGCATGGACCAGCCCGCTGGGCGTGGTGGACCGGATGGTGGTCAGGCCGGCGATGGGGGTTCGGGCGATGCCGGTCTGATCGGCATGCGCCTCCACATAGCGCCGGACGGTCTGGAGAAGGGCGTCACTCATGGCCCGATCCTGCGCCATTCATCCCGATCGCGCAATTTCAGATTTGGAGGATTAGGCAAATAACACCCAGGTTCCGGCAACGACGCGAACCGGGGTGCGGGCTTATAAAGCCTTCATCGGCAACCGGGGCGGACCACAGCAGAAAGCCCCACGAAATGAAGGAGTTGCATCATGATCACGTTGATCACCGGCGCCAGCCGCGGCCTGGGCCGCAATACCGCGCTCGCCATCGCCGGCCAGGGCGGCGACGTCATCATCACCTATCACAGCCGCGGCGATGAGGCGGAAAAGGTTGTTGCGGAGATCGAAGCACTGGGCCGCAAGGCCGTCGCCCTGCAGCTCGATGTCGGGGCCGCCGCCACCTTCCCCGCCTTCGCCGAACGGCTGCGCGGGGCACTGCGCGAGACCTGGGGCCGGGACAGTTTCGACCATCTGGTCAACAATGCCGGCCATGGCGACCATGCCCTGATCGCGGAGACCACCGAGGCGCAGTTTGACAAGCTGGTCGATGTGCATTTCAAGGGCCCGTTCTTCCTGACCCAGGCGTTGCTGGGCCTGATCGCCGATGGCGGGCGCATCGTCAACCTGTCGTCGGGCCTGACGCGGGTGTCGGCGCCCGGCTGGGGCGCCTATGCCGCCGTGAAGGGGGCGATGGAGACGCTGACACTCTACATGGCCAAGGAACTGGGCGGCCGCGGCATCGCCGTCAACATCGTGGCCCCGGGCGCCATCGAGACCGATTTCTTCGGCGGGGCCGTGCGCGACACGCCGGAATTCAACAAGTTCTTCGCCGACATGACGGCGCTGGGCCGGGTTGGTGTGCCCGACGATATCGGCCCGATGATCGCGTCCCTGCTCTCCCCCGCCAACCGCTGGGTCACCGCACAGCGGATCGAGGTGTCGGGCGGTCAGGGGATTTGAGGGGGCGATGCCCCCTCAATGCGCCTCGCCCTTGGTCTTCTTCACCCGGCCCGGCCGGCCGACGCTGTGATAGGCGAAGCCGGCCATCTCCGCATCCTCCGGATTGAAAATGTTGCGCAAATCGACCAGCACCGGCGCCTTCATCAGTTTCAGCACGCGGGACAGGTTCAGCATGCGGAATTCGTTCCATTCCGTCAGGACCAGGGCGCAGTCGGCCCCATCCAGGGCGGCATAGGTATCCGCCGCCCATTCCACACCCGGCAGCAGCCGGCCCGCCTCATGCATGCCGGCCGGATCATAGGCCGCCACCGTGGCACCGGCCGCCTGCAAAGCCGGGATGATGTCCAGCGCCGGGGCGTCGCGCATATCGTCGGTATTGGGCTTGAAGGTCACGCCCAGCACACCGATGCGCTTGCCCGTCACCGACCCGCCGCAGGCGGCGACCACACGGGTTGCCATGGCTTTCTTGCGCTTGTCGTTGATGTCGACGACGGTTTCGATGATGCGCAGGGGGGAACCGTGATCCTGTGCCGTCTTCACCAGGGCGAGTGTGTCCTTGGGGAAGCAGGAGCCGCCATAGCCGGGACCGGGATGCAGGAACTTCTTGCCGATGCGGTTATCCAGGCCGATGCCCTTGGCCACGTCATGCACATCGGCCCCCACCTTCTCGCACAGGTCCGCCACCTCGTTGATGAAGGTGATCTTGGCGGCCAGGAAGGTGTTGGCGGCGTACTTGATCAGTTCCGACGTCTCCAGGCTGGTGAAGACCATCGGCGTCTCGATCAGGAACAGCGGGCGATACAGCGCCCGCATCACCTGGCGCGCCCGGTCGCTGTCGGTGCCGATCACCACGCGGTCGGGGCGCATGAAATCCTCGATGGCCGAACCCTCGCGCAGGAATTCCGGGTTGGACGCCACGTCGAAATCCGCCTCGGGCCTTGTCTTGCGGATGATGCGCGCCACCTCGCGGCCGGTACCCACCGGCACCGTGCTCTTGGTGACGATGACGGTGTAATCGTCGGGGTCGAGTGCCGCCGCGATCTCCGCCGCCGCCGCATAGACATAGGACAGGTCGGCATGGCCGTCGCCGCGCCTAGAGGGCGTACCCACCGCGATGAACACGGCGTCTGCCCCGGCCACGGCACTGGGCAGATCGGTGGTGAAGGACAGGCGCCCGGCCTTGGCGTTCTTTTCCACCAGGGCTTCCAGGCCGGGTTCATAGATGGGGATCTCCCCCCGCAGCAGCCGGTCGATCTTGCCCTGGTCCTTATCGACGCAGACCGTGTCCACGCCGAATTCGGAAAAACAGGCACCTGAAACGAGACCGACATAGCCGGTGCCGATGACGGCGATGCGCATCGGGAATCCCCCTACGAGAACAAAGCCTTCACGCCATAGCACAAACGACGCCGCATGGTCTTGCGTCCATGTGACGGTTCGATGATGGAGATGTTACGCCACCTTCTTCTTGTTGAAGAAGTCGCGCCGGGCCCAGGCGCGGAACGGATAGGCCAGCTGGCCCAGGAAACTGTCGGGCACGACATCCTTGCAGCCGATATCGACCGGCGGCTTGCGGTCGGACGGCAGGTGGCGGGTGCCGAACACCATGTCCCAGAGGATGAAATTCTCCCCATAGTTCACGTTGCCCTCTACGGGATCGCGGTTATGGTGCCAGCGATGCAGTTCCGGTGTGGAGAATACCCAGTTCAGCGGGCCGCAGCGCATGTCCACGTTACAATGGGTCAGGAAACCCACATAGGTGGTGATGGCCAGCACCCAGACGATGACATCCTTGGGCGCGCCGGCCAGCCCGGCGATGGTCAGCGCGAACGCCGTCTTCCACATACTGTCCAGGAAATGGAAGCGGCCGGTATTGACGATCCACAGCTTGGTGACGCTGTGATGGATGGCGTGCCAGTGCCAGATGGCGCGGAATTCGTGGGATGTGCGGTGCGCCCAATAGAGCCCGAATTCACCCAGGATCATGGCCAGCAGCACCTGGGCGGCCAGCGGCCAGTCGCCGGGCCAGAAACCCGACGCCGATGCCGGCCCCGCCTGTGCCAGCCCCAGCATGGCAACCGACGCGGCGACCACCTGACCCAGCCCCTTGTTCAGCACCGTGTGCGCGATGTCGTTCAGGAGCTGCCCGTCGCTCTTCATCCATTCCCGCTCGTACGGCATCACCCGTTCCAGGACCAGCAGCGCTACGGCCAGGCCGAAATAGGTCGCGTTGAAGGCCAGCACGGGATGGCCCACCTGCGTGCCGTACCAATAGCCGGCGATGCATATGGCCACCAGCAGCGGCCATAGCAGATGGGCGATCACGGCGCGCATCGATCTTCCTTTTGGCAAATTCCCATGGATGTATTGCCGTTTCGGCCGGGGTCGCGCAAGGTTCCGCGCGGTCGCAGGCAAAGTAAAGCAGGTTCAGGCAGCATGAAGATCGGTTTGGCATTGGGCAGCGGGGCGGCGCGCGGCTGGGCGCATGTCGGCGTGCTGCGCGCGTTCGCGGAATTCGGGCTGAAGCCCGACGTCATCGCCGGCACCTCGGTCGGCGCCCTGGTGGGGGCCGCCTATCTGACCGACCTGCTGGACGAGTTGCAGGAATATGCCCAGGGTTTCGGCATGCTGGACGCGCTGAAGCTGCTGGACGTCACCTTCTCGCGCGGCGGGCTGGTCAGCGTGGAGAAGGCCTATGAGCGGTTCCGCAATGAGCGAACCGACGTGCCCATCGAGTCGCTGCCCATCCCCTTCGCCGCCGTCGCCACCGACCTGTCGACGGGCAAGGAGGTCTGGCTGCGCGAGGGGCATTTGCTGGACGTGGTGCGTGCATCCGCCGCCATCCCCGGCATGTTCCCCGCCGTGCCGCATCAGAACATGTGGCTGGCCGATGGCGCCCTGGTGAATCCGGTGCCGGTGTCGCTGTGCCGGGCCTTAGGCGCCGAGGTGGTGATCGCCATCAACCTGAATGGCGACCTGTCGCAGATGCCGCGCCTGTCCAAGGCGCAGCTGGGCCCCGTCAATGTCTCCCTGCCCGAACATCCTGTGGATGTGGAGACGGAACCCGCCCCGGCACCGCGCCCCGTGCCCAAGCCGCTGGCCAAGCTGGCCGCCAAGCTGACGGAGGTGGGGGAGACGGCACGGCACCATTTCCACACCCATTTCACCAAGCCGCCGCGTGCTCCCGCCCCCGGCATCCTGGAGGTGATGGCCAGTTCCATCGACATCATGCAGGACCGCATCACCCGGTCGCGCCTGGCGGGGGAGCCGCCCGACGTGCTGATCACGCCCCGCATCGGCCATATCGGCATTCTGGAATTCGAGCGGGCGGAAGAACTGATCCAGCTGGGCTACACCGCCGCCATCGCCATGCGGCCGGCGGTGGAACTGGCCATGGTGCGATAGCGGCCCTGCAAAACCGCAAGATCGGTCGAGCGGGCGACAATGGACGCACGCTAGGGTCTGACGGGTCAGGGCCAGGTGGCCCTGACCCCCTACCCCAAAGGACCCCCATGACGCCGGCGCTTCAACGTCACCAGGCCCGGATGCAGCGGGTGCTGGATCATATCGACCAGCATCTGGATGAAGACCTTGATCTGGAGCGGTTGAGCGGCATCGCCGCCTACTCGAAATTCCATTTCCACCGGCAATTCACGGCCAGTTTCGGCCTGTCGCTGCACCGCTATATCCAGCTGAGCCGCCTGAAACGCGCCTCCTTCCGGCTGGCCTATCGCGCGGGGGACAGCGTGACGGCGATTGCCCTGGATGCGGGGTACGAGGCGCCGGACGCCTTCGCCCGCGCCTTCCGGCAACGGTTCCGGCAATCCCCTTCCGACTTCCGCAAATCGCCCGACTGGCAACCCTGGCTGGATGCCTTCGACCCGCTCGACCATGCACGGAGCCTGCTGATGCACCAAAGTTTCACGCCCGCCGACGTGACGATCCGCGACGTGCCGCCCACGCCCGTCGCCATCATCGAACATCGCGGCGACCCGGCCACCCTGGGCGCCAGCATCCAGCGCTTCATCGCCTGGCGTCGCGCCCACGGGCTGCATCCCGGCAACAGCCAGACCTTCAATGTCTGGCATTCCGAACGCCGACCGGACAACCCCGCCGATTACCATGTCGACCTGTGCGTCGGCACCGACCGCCCGATCCCGCCCGACGATCCGGCGGTCAAGCCCGGCCTGATCCCCGGCGGCCGCTGTGCCGTCCTGCGCGTCATGGGCCACACCCACAACCTCGAACCCGCCGCCCTCTACCTCTACCGCGACTGGCTCCCCGCCAGCGGCGAAGAAACCCGCGACTTCCCGCTCTACTGCCAGCGCCTGCGGTTCTTCCCGGAAGTACCGGAGCATGAGGCGGTGGCGGAGGTGTTTTTGCCGTTGCGGTAGAGTGGAAAGTGGGGGCCGGAACCGGACAGGCGGGTTTTCGCGCTTGGGGTATCGTTTCCGGACATTCCCGCCCGCCCTGCCGCCGTCACTTTCTATATCTCGGTCGTCTCCACCAGTTGCAGCGCATCTTCAACATCGACGCCCAGACCAAGATCGAGGCGTGGCGGCGGGCCTACACCCGTCCTCACACATCCCTGGGGTACCAGACGCCCGCCGAATTTGCTTCATCGGTCGGGGTTAACCCCGGCCGATGAAGCCGCGAGACTCTCAGTCCAACTGGTGTCGTTTCCGGGTCAGTGTCAATAAACCAGAGGTGCCTACTTACAGCTGGAAACAATCAGGGGAGCAGGTCAATCCAAAGAATGTGACTGACTCGATAGCATGTCATTTGGGAACCACCCCAACTTCCAGTCCTGGCGCCGCTTCTGCTGGCGCGTCGCCCGTCGTCTTTGGACAATGAATGCCAAACCAGGCGACATAGAGAGCGGGGAGGAAGACGAGCGTCAGCACCGTGGCCACGCCCAATCCTCCCATGATGGCATAGGCCATCGGCCCCCAGAACACAGTCGGGGCGATAGGGATCATCCCCAGGATGGCCGCCGCCGCCGTCAGCAGGATCGGGCGGAAACGGTGCATTGTCGCTTCGACGACCGCCTCCCAGGGATGGCGACCCTGGGCTTTCTCCGTTTCGATCTGGTCGATCAGGATGACGGAATTGCGGGCGATCATGCCGATCAGGGCCAGGACCCCCAGGATGGCCACGAAACCCATCGGCTTGCCCGATGCCATCAGGGCCGCCACCACACCGATGACGCCCAACGGCGCAACACTGAGCACCAGAAGCAGCCGGTTGAAGCTCCGCAACTGGATCATGAGCACCGTCAGCATCAGGAACAGCATCAACGGCACTACCGCCATGACCGACGCTTCGGCCTTGGCACTTTCCTCCACGCTGCCGCCAACCTTCACGGTATAGCCGTCGGGCAGCCCGGCATTGAACGCATCGATCTGCGGTGCCAGGGCATTGACGATGGTGGCGGGCAGCGCATCGGGGGTGACGTCGGCCTGCACCGTCAAGGTCGGTCGGCGATCGCGGCGCCAGATCAGCGGATATTCCTGACCATATTCCACGCTGGCCAACTGCCCCAGCGGCACGGTCCGACCGTTGGGCAGCGGCACCTGAAGGGTACGGATCGTGGCCGGTGACATGCGTTGCTCGGCCGAGGCGCGGGTCACCACGTCGATCATATAGATCCAGTCGCGGACCTGCGTGACCGTCGAGCCGGTGACCACAACGTTGATCGACTGCGCCAGGGCTTCGGAGCTGAGGCCCAGTAGGCGTGCCTGATCCTGATCGACGCGGATATTGACGGTGCGTGCCGGTTCCAGCCAGTCATAGTTCACTTTGCGGACATCGCGATGCGACGCCATGATTCCGGCCACCTTAAAGGCGATGTCACGCACCCGGTCTGGATCGGGGCCGCTGACCCGATATTGCAGGGGCCAGCCGACCGGCGGCCCCAGTTCCAGCGGATAGACCCGCGCCACCAGTTCCGGGAACTCCGCTTCCAGCACCTGTTCCAGGCGGGCCTTGACCTGACCCCGCTGTTCCAGCCCCTTGGTGACGACAACCAGCTGGGAGAAGTAATCATTGGGCAGTTGCGGGTCGAGCGGCAGGTAGAAGCGCACGGCGCCCCGGCCGGCATAGGTGCTCCAATGCGCCACGTCGGGATCGTTGGCCAGAACCTGATCCAGTCGTGCGGACACATCGCGGGTCGCCTGCGAGGAGGCGTTCTGCGGCAGTTTCAGATCGACCAGCAGCTCCGGCCGGTCAGACGCCGGGAAGAACTGCTGCGGAACATACTGCATGCCGGCCAGGGCCAGGGCGAACATCCCCAGCGTCGCGCCGATGGTGGTCCAGCGGGCACCCATGGCGGCCAGCAGCAGTCGGCGGAACAGCCGCATGATCGGACCAGGCGTGCCGTCATGGTGCTTCTTCGGTGCCTTCAGCATCCAGACGCCCAGCAGGGGTGAGAAAATGACCGCGACGAACCAGGAGACGACGAGGGCGATGGCGACAACGGCGAAGATGGAGAAAGTATATTCCCCGGCCATGCTGCGGGCAAAGCCGATGGGCACGAAGCCCGCCACCGTCACCAGCGTGCCGGAAAGCATCGGAAACGCGGTGGAAGTATAAGCGAAGGTGGCCGCCCGCTGCCTGGTGTCCCCCTGTTCCAGCCGATGCACCATGGTCTCCACCGTGATCATCGCGTCATCGACCAGCAGGCCGAGCGCGATGATCAGGGCGCCCAGGGAGATGCGCTGCAGATCGATACCGAAGAAGCTCATGGCCAGGAACACGACGGCCAGAACCAACGGGATCGACAGGGCCACCACGGCACCGGCGCGCATGCCCAGGGAAACAAAGCTGACAGCAAGCACGATGGCGACGGCTTCCCACAGCGCCTTCATGAACTCGTCAACCGCATGTTCCACCGTGGCCGGCTGTTCGGCTACCAGGACAGGCTCGATCCCCACGGGCAGTTCGGCCGTGATGGCCGTCATGGCCTGCTGAATATGATGTCCCAGTTCCAGGACATTGCCGCCATCGCGCATGGAAATGGCGAGGCCGATGGCCTCCTTGCCATTGACGCGGAAGATCGGCTGCGCCGGATCGGAGGGGCCCCGCCTCACGCTGGCAATGTCGCTCAGGGGCACGATCCGGCCATTGACCATGAAATTCACGGCCAGAATGTCCTTTTCAGATCGGAAGGCGCCGCTGACCCGGACCAGGATCTTTTCCTGCGCGGTTTCGACGATACCGGCCGGCGCCACGGCGTTCTGTGCCCGCAGCGCTGCGATGATGGCGGCGCGGTCGATGCCGAGGCCGACTAGGCGCTCGGTCGAGAACTCGACATAGATGCGCTCATCCTGGGCGCCCAGCATTTCCACCTTCGACACGTCCGGCTGTTCCAGCAGGCGTGACCGGACGGTATCGACATGGTCTTTCAGCTCGCGGTGGCTGAATCCATCGGCGGTGAAGGCATAGACGATGCCGAACGTGTCGCCGAACTCGTCATTGAAGCCCGGGCCGATGACACCTTGCGGCAATGCCCCGCGGATATCATCCACCTTCTTGCGCACCTGATACCAGATGTCCGGAACCTGGGCTGCAGGGGTGGAGCCTTTCAGATGGACAAAGACAGTCGACCGGCCGGCGGAGGTGTAGCTGCGCAGGTAATCCAGGCCCGGCGTTTCCTGCAATTTGCGCTCGATCCGCTCCGTCACCTGCTGCGACATGTCCGTAACGGAGGCGCCCGGCCATTGGGTCTGCACCACCATGGTCTTGATGGTGAAGGTCGGGTCCTCGTTGCGCCCCAGTTGCAGATAGGCACCGATACCGGCAATCAGGAAGGCCACCATGAAATAGGTGACCAGCGAACGGTTGCCGATCGCCCATTCGGAAAGATTGAAGCTTTTCATTTGGCATCTCCCGGCAAGCGGACCTTCTGGCCGGGATGCAGCGCCTGCACACCGGCGGTGACGACGATGTCGCCTGCTTCAAGCCCGCGTGCGACGATGATCGCGGCCGGGTCGTGGCGGGCGATCTGGACCGTGCGCAGGGCAACGGTAAAGGTCTGCGGTTCCACCACCCAGACGGCCGGCTGGCCTTCCGCACTGGTCAGGGCGCTGGCCGGCAGTTCCATGCCGGCGGGAGCCGGCAGAATCACGCGCCCGGTGACGGTGGCACCCAACCGCATGGCGGCAGGCGGATTGATCAGCCCGACCTTGACCGGATAGGTGCGTGTTGCCTCGTCAGCCTGGGGGGCGATCTCGCGCACGCGGCCCCGGGCCGTGATGCGCGGATCGTCCGCCAGCGTGATCTCCACATGGGGATCGGGTGGCGCCGTGCGGATCAGGTGGGCCGGAACGTCGAAGACGGCGTCGCGGCCGCCATGCTGTGCCACCTCCGCGATCATGCGTCCGGCGCCCACCACCTCGCCGGGCTCGGCGCCGATAGCGGTCACCGTACCGTCGGCGTCGGCCCGCAATTCGGTGAAGCTCAACTGCTCCTCGGCATTGCGCAGTTGGGCCCGTGCCGATTCCACGCGGGCTTCAGCGGTCAGCAGGGCCTGCTGCATCTGGTCGAACCGCGCCTTCGGTGAGAAACCGTCTGCCAGCAGCTTCTGCTGGCGCTCGAAATCGTTGCGGGCCTGAACCAGCTGGCCCTGCGCCGCCGAAAGGTCGGCCTTGGCCTGGCGCAGCAGGTTTCGCTGGATCTGCGCATCCAGCCGCCCGATCACCTGACCGGCGCGCACGCTATCCCCGACATTGACCATCCGCTCCAAAAGACGGCCATCGGTGCGGAAGGCAAGGCTGGTCTGCACCTCCGCCCGGATATGCCCGGTCAACGACAATGTCTCGCCCTCGGCTGGCTTCTCCACGGTGATGGCACGGACAGGGCGGACGGGGGCAGGCTGCGGCGTCTCTTCCCCGCAGCCGGACAGGCAGAGGGCCATAAGGCCTATCGCCGCCATGCGATGTGTGATCATGGACAATCTCCTTGGAATTTTGGGGAATGCTCGCCCTTGGCGGCGAAGGTGTAGATATTGACCGGTGAAGGACGTGGCTATTCTTCGCGGATGGCGATCAGGAAACGGTCAACCTCGGTTTTCAACCGCTCCGCCTGACGCGAAAGCTGGTCGGAGGCGTTCAGCACCTCCACAGCGGCGTTCCCGGTCTCGCCGGCGGCGTTCGACACGACGCCCACGGCCGAGGCAACAGCCAGGGCGCTGGCGGCGGCCTGATGCACGTTGCCATCAATTTCATTGGTGGCCGCCCGCTGCTCATCGACGGCGGCGGCGATGGCGCCGGTGTTGTCGCGGATACTGGCAATGACCTCGACCACATCCGACATGATGGTCGCCGTGGTTCCGGTCAGCGACTGGATATGGCCGATGCGGGCGCGGATGTCGTCGGTCGCCCGCGCTGTCTGGCCTGCCAGTTGCTTGACCTCATGCGCGACGACGGCAAAGCCCTTGCCGGCTTCCCCGGCGCGGGCGGCCTCGATGGTGGCGTTCAGGGCCAGCAGATTGGTCTGTCCCGCGATGCCGCTGATCAGCACGACGACCTCATCGATCTGGCGGGCCACGGCAACCAGATCTTCGACCGAGGCATTGCTGCGCCGAACATCGCTTATCGCCTGATCGGCGATGGCGGCGGAGTGTGATACCTGACCGGCGATGGCGGTGATGGACATGTTCAACTGGCCTGACGCGGCGGCCACACGCTGTACATTCTCAGACGCCCGTTCACCGGACAGGTTCGCCTTGCGGCTTTCATCGGCTGTCCGTTCCGCTGTCGTCGACAGGCTGCACGCGGAACCGCGCATGCGGGTGGTGGCTGCGACAAAGCCGTCAATGATGTCACTGACGCCGGCCTCGAAATTCCGTGCCAGCGTCACCATCGCGTTGCGGCGTTGCTCCGCCAGTTCCGCCGCACGGGCCTGGGCGACCTGCAGGGACTGTACCTGGCTCAACCCGTCGCGGAAAACGGCGAGGGATTCAACGATCGCCCTCAATTCGTCCCGACGTTCCAGACCCTTGATGTCGATCGTGGTGACGCCATCGGCCAGTCGGCGGGTGACACGGGCGATCTCCAGGATGGAGCGCACGGCACCGCTGGTTACCGCCACGTTCACACCCACGGTGCCGATCACGGCGATTGCCGTGGCCAGTGCGAACACCCAACTGATCCGATCTGCCGTCTGCTCAGACAGTACGGCCCGCTGCTGCGCGGCATCCTGTTCCGAAGCGACCAGGTTCGCCAGTTCATCATTCAGCGCGCGGAAATTGGCATCGAACGGTTGCAGAAAGGAGACCGTGGCGTTGAAGTCGATCATCAGCATCTTCGCCACCCAACGGACGGCGTCGCGATACTCACCCACTCGCAGGATCAGGGCATCGACGCGTGGCTTCTGCTCATCTGACGCGTGATGGTCGCGAAAACGCAGCAGATCGGTGGCGACCCCGTCGATCCGGCTATTGATCCGGGCCAGTTCCTGACCGGCGTCCAGAGTCTCGGTCCTGGCGCTGGTCAGGGCCAGCAGCCGATGCAGGCTGCCGTTGATTTCGAGCATGCCGTCGCGGCTGCTGGACAGGAGTTCGATCCCGGCCATGCTGTCATTGACCACATGGTGCAGGCTGGCCGATTGCTGGCGCAGGCTGAGGGAGCCGATGACAGCCAGCACCATCGTCATCAGCAGGGCGACGGTGGGGGCAACGCTGAACTTTACAGCGAAGGGCCAGTTTGCGACGCGGAGAAAGGGGGCGTGCATGACGTTTGTCCTTGGTGTCGGGCCGGCGGATCAAAATCTGACCGAGGCGCTCGCGTAGAGGCGGCGATCGACCGGAAAGGTCGGGGTCTGGGCCTGATGGGCCTGGTTCAATTGCTGCCCGGTCACGGCCAGCGTCACACCCTCGGCGATCTGGTAGCCGATGCGGGCATTGAGGGTGAGAAAGCTGCCGATACGTTCCGGTTGCGCCGCGCGCAGACCGATGCGGACATAGTCGACATAGGCGGACTGCCACCGGGCCTGCGCATCGACCTCCAAGGCGCCCACCGTGTAGCCGCCGCCGGCGGTTAGTTTATGACGTGGCGTGCCATTCGCGTGCCGCATCAATCCCAGCCCATCACCGGCACCGGGAGCTGCCATGAAATCATCATCGATGCTGATGGCGGCGTAGCTGGCATTCCAGCGGAAAGGCCCACTGGCGCCGGTCAGGGCGATCTCGCCGCCGACCGCATTGCTGTCGCCGATATTGGCGGCATAGCTGGTCTGGGCATCGGCAGCCACTGGCATGTTGACCGGGTTGCAAAGCAGGTCGCGGTTGGTCTGGTAGAACAGTGAAAACCGGATGGTGGACGCGATCGGATTGAGGCGATGGTCATAGCCAACCTCGTAATTCATCACCGATGCTGCGGTCAGGTGCGGATTGCCCAGAAAGGCGACACGACCATTTTTTGTTTCCAGCGTCGCCTGCATGCCCAGGTCGATCAGGCTTGGCGCCTGGATGCCGCGCGCCACCGCCAGTTTCAGGCTGTCATCCGCACTCAGCCGGTACACCAGCCCGGAATTGAAGCTGGGTTCCGTCAGATCGGCCGCGTCATAATCCGCCAGGGAATAGCGGTCATTGGCGGCGGACAATGTGCCGCTGTCGGTCAGCCGCAGGTGATCAAGGCGGAGCGAATGGCTCATGGCCAGCGAGGGTGTCAGTTGCCAGTTCCAGTTGGCGCTGGCGGCATAGACCTCGTATCCGATGGTACCGGCGAAGAATTGCCGGGATGAGCCCGAATTGTTGCGATATTCCAGGCCCAGCCGCAGCGTGTGGTCGGCTGCCGGTTTGAACTGGTCGCTGGCCTGCACGACATAGACGACATTGTTCATCGCGGTGGGGCCGGAGGATTGATGCACCTCGTTGCGATAGGCGGTCAGGCCCAACAGGCCGATTTCCGTGCCGGCGGCCAGGCCGGCCTTGACGGAATTGGTGCGGTATTTTTCGGACAGGGCGCCGGTGGTGCTGGCGGTATCGGCATAGCGTGCGGTACTGGCCGTGCCCTCCAGTGCGGCTTCCACCGTCGGGGCCAGTTTGAAGCGGCTATCCAGGGCGACCATGTCGCGTTCGGGCGTCATGACGGTCTTTTCGTTGCCAAAGCCGTCAGCCCGCTGCCGGGCGACAGACAGGCGGACGGCGCCGATCTGACCGATACGGGTGGTGACGCTGGCATCGGCCTCGACATGGTCGCCGGTCCCGCCGCGCACGGTGACCGTGCTGCTGTCGTCCAGCAGCGGGTCGTTGGTGATGATGTTGATCACCCCACCGACGGCGTTGAAGCCGAACAGGGCCGAGTTCGGTCCCCGGATTACCTCGATCTGACGGATATCCGCCAGATTGACCGGCAGTGTCGACCAGACCGTATACCCGTAGATGTCGTTATAGACCTGACGGCCATTGATCATCACCAGCAGGCGCGGGCTGAATTGCTGATTATAGCCGCGCACCGCCACCTCCGCATGACCGAAGCCGTAGCGGCGGACATCCAGACCGGCGGTAAAGGCCAGCATGTCCGGGATATTGTCCACACCGGACCGGCGGATATCGTCGGCGCTGATGATCTGCATATTCACCGGGGCGTCGGAGACCTTCTGTGGTGAACCGGTGGCCGAGGCCGTGACCGGCTCCCGGAACAGCCTTTCCATGCGGCTGTAGTCGATGGACTGGGCCGAGGCCGTGGTGGTCGCCGTAAGGGCGATGCCGGCCAGCAGGGCGGAGCGGAGTTTCATGGTGCAATCCTCAGGGGACACGGGCGGCGCGTGCTGGCGGCGTCAGATTTCGGAGATCATCATCTTGAAGGCCGGTGCGAAGCTGACCCCCGTGGCCTGTCCGGCCTCCTTGCTCACGGTGATCTTCACCACCGGGGCGGACTGCACCCCGATGGTGCAGACCCCGGTCCGCACCAGCGTCAGATCGGTGGTCAGGCACAGCATCTTGCGGCTGCGCACGGTGGCGGCAAGACGCGCCGCCTCGTCGCCCAGATCGCCGGTGACGAAGAACATGTCGACACTGGCGCCCTCGGCCTTGTCGAGAGGTACCGCCAGCGGCACCAGTGTCACATCATCAACCTTCAGACCGACGCCCAGCAGCCGTAGCAGTTCCTGCTGCTCGCTGGTCGAGGCGGCGCTGTCAGGGGCATAGATGATCCCGACCCGGACCGTGCCCATGAGGGGCCTTGTGGTGAAGCCCAGCACCGAGCCGGCAACCTGCACATCCTTGTCTGTTGCGGCGGCGAATGCGGCCCATGGCAGGGCGAATGCAAGCACGCCGGCAGCAAATGCAGCACGCAGCAGCATCGGCCTGTCCTTTCCAATCGATTGCGTGTTCGCCTTGACCAGCCATCGAGCGATGGCGATCCGCGTGGTTTCCATCTGCGAACACCAGAATGATTTATCAATTCTGATGATATCGTCAATATCGATGTAGTCCATTGTCTCCCCATTTGCCGATGGGGCAGACATGTGATAATGGCATTCATCGAAACTGATGATTTCATCGATCTTGAAGTGATTTCATTCGATGCGGCAGCCGGGCACGGAGTCCGGCCGGCCCTGGAGGCAGTGCAGATGACAGACAGGACACCGGAAATCGTGGCAGAGGCGGACCAGAAGCCGGTATCGCGGCGGGAACGTCGCCGTAACGACACGCGCGAGCGCCTGTTGAAGGCTGCTCTGGAGGTGATGGGCCGCAAGGGATTGGAAGCCACGACAGTGCAGGAGATCACCGATGCCGCCGATGTCGGCTTCGGTTCCTTCTACAATCATTTCCGCTCGAAGGAGGAAATCCACGCCGCCGTGATGGAGGGGCTGCTGGACCATTTTGGTGACGCGGTGGACCGGCGCATCGCCATCCTGAAGGACCCGGCGGAAATGGTCGCTGCCGCGATCCGATTGACCTTCCGCCAGTTGGCGGCCGAGCCTTCCTGGGCGGACTTCCTGCTGAACCAGCCCATCTCGGTTTCGCTGCTTGAACGGGGGCTTGGCCAGCGTTTCTCCCGCGACCTGCGGCAGGGAGCAGAGAGCGGTCGCTTCACATCACTGAATGGTGATGCTGGCATTCTCGCCGTCTGTGGCGCGGCGGTCGGCCTGCTGGCCGCGATGCGCGCTGGAAGGTTGGAAGAAGCAGCACCCGAGCAGGTTGCCCGGACCCTGCTGCGGCTGATCGGGCTGACGGATGTGGATGCCGCCGACATTGTCACCCGACCCTTGCCCTCCGCACTCATCGATTGAGCGTTGCCTTCCGGCGCTGTGCCGGCACGACCTGTAGCCGGAAAGGGCTGTCATCATGAAACTGCGGTGCGCCAACCTGTCCGCGCGTCTGTTCAACTGGAGTGTGGCGGGAAGCGTCGGTATCGCTCTGTATGAGGGGCTGGACTGGCTTCTTCAGCACTATTCCGGCCTTTCGCTGCACGCCATGATCCCTGGCTTTGTCCTTGGCGGCGCTGCTGCGGTCGGACTGTCGGCATCGGTCGGGGTGCAGCTCTATCAGCGTTCCAGCCGGTCATCGCTCAACAGCCAGGACCGGCACCGGTTGCAGGAAATCCATCAGGCGCTGGATGATGGTCAAATACGTCCCTATTTCCAGCCCGTCGTCGATCCGCGAACCGGCCATGTCGTGGCCGCGGAGGCCCTGGCCCGCTGGGTGGGTGCGGATGGCCGGCTGGTGCCGCCAGGGGACTTCATTCCGCTGACCGAACGGGCGGGCTGCACCGGACGGTTGACCCGTGTCATCGCCGAGGCGGCGGTGGAAGCCGCTGCCGGCTGGTATCAGGCCGGCCTGTCGGTGCCGGTCTCGGTCAATCTTTCAGCATTGGATTTGGCTGACCGGACGATCGGCATGAGCCTGGTGGCGATGTGCCGCGCACATGGGTTGCCGGAAGGGTTTCTGCGGGTGGAACTGACCGAAACACAAGCGGTCAACGACATTCCCCAGGCGCGGGCCATTCTGTCTGAACTGCGGGCGGCTGGCATCGGGGTGCTGGTGGACGATTTCGGCACCGGCTTTGCCTCCATGAGCATGCTGCATGACCTGCCCTTTTCCGGCCTGAAGATTGACCGGCAGTTCGTGCAGAACGTGCCGGCCGATCGGGCCTCCGCCGCCATTGTCCGGGCCAGCGTGGCCCTGGCCCGTCAACTTGGCCTGTCCGTTATCGCTGAAGGCGTGGAGGATCAGGCCACGGCGGTCTGGCTGCAACGGCAGGGCATCGATTTGCAACAGGGTTTTCTCTATTCGCCGGCCTTGCCGGCCCGTAAGTTGTTGACCTTCAGCGCGCGTGCCGATTGCCGTGTGGCGCAGAACGACGCCGTGGGGCTGCGTGCCGTTGGTGCCTGATCCATCGGCAGCCTGCATTGGGAAGGCGATTGTCCTCAGTCAGGCGTCGCCGTCATGTTCAGCAGAATGGAATCATCGGGCAGGGACAGGAGCGGGACCGGCCTGCCGGCAATTTCCACCGCCTCCGCCGGGTTCAATCCCAGGGCAATCATGACCGCCTTGACGAGGTCGACCGGATAATCCTGGCCAACATCCTCTTGCAGCACGCGGTAAGCCGCGGCGAGCACCGTGCCGGTCACAATATCAAATCCAAGTGCCACGGAACCGATGCTGAAGCGACCGGTCACCATCCCGTCACGCAGATCCCGGGGCAGGTAGTCGCTGACCAGATTATTTCCCGACAGGACCCGCATGCCCCCGCGCGCCATGTAGGCACACAGATGCGGATTGGCGCGGAAAAGCTCGAAGAAAAGCCGGATACCGGTGGCAATGCGCGCCGCCGGGTCCCGTTCCTCTCGAACAACCGGATCGACAAGTCGCATCAACTCGTCCGACAGGGCGCTGGACACCGCCACCAGCAGATCCTCGTTGGTGCGGAAATAATTATAGAAGGTTCCCCGCGACACGCCCGCGGTCCGGATCAGGTCGTCAATGACACTGGCGTCAATTCCCCGTTCGGCGAAAACCTGCAGCGCGCCCTGCACCAGGCGGGAGCGCATCCGCCCACGTCGCTGCGCCCCCACCCGGGGCCGGTGATCCGTTGCAACCATGTCCTCACATCCAATCAGACCCTGCATCCCCACATTATCACACAATCACCCCCTCGTTGGAATTTTCAAAATGGCGATTGTGTCATGTTGACAGTTATGTCATTTTGATGCTGAAAAAAATGCGGGCATCATCGATCCGCCACAATGTCACATCAGGGAGGGGCAGCATGGCTGACCTGAACATCTCATCGTCCGCCGTTGAAAGCTGGCCGGAAAGCCACGTGCCGGCTTGTATCCAGAAGCTGTCGCGCCCGGATGCGCTGGCGAGGGCCACGGGGTTGGCCTTTCTGCGCTTCCAGGTGCCGGATCTGGATCGGACATTGAAGTTTCTCACTGATTTCGGCATGACCCCCGTTGCGACAACGGCGGACCGGATCGTCATGCGGGGTGGTGGGTCCGCCCCCTGCCTGTATGTCGCGGAGCGTCACGCACGGCCGCGCTTCACGGGCGCGGTCTTTACGGTGGATGTTGATACCGATCTCGCCCGTCTGGCAGCACAGACCGGCGGACGCCGGCTGGCTTCGAGCGAAATTCCCGGTGGCGGTGAAGGGGTGGCCCTGATCGACCCCGCTGGCTTCGAGGTCTGGCTGATCCAGGGCTGGACGGCGGTCCCCCAACTGCCGATCCGCTCGCCCGTGCCGCAACCGATGAACATGCCTGCCCATCGCCCGCGGGTGAATGCCGGCATAAGGCCGGCGCTGCCGGCGGCCCCGGTGGTCCGGCTGGGTCACATGGTGCTGCAGGTGACCGACTTTCCCACCATGTCCGCCTGGTACATGCGGCATCTGGGTCTGATCCCCGGCGATGTGCAGTATCTGCCGGACGGCAGCACGGCGCTGACCTTCTTTCGGCTGAATCTCGGGGACGAGCCCGCCGACCACCACACCCTGGTCCTGGTGGGCGGTATCCAGAACGAGTTCGAGCATAGCGCTTACGAGATGATCGACCTGGATGCCATCGGCCAGCGCCAGCAACAATTGCTGGCCGGCCGGCATCGGCATATGTGGGGTATCGGCCGGCATGTGCTGGGCAGCCAGTTGTTCAATTACTGGAAGGACCCGGACGGGTTCCAGTTCGAACATTATACCGATGGCGATGTCTTCACCGCCGATTACGAACCCCGCTATTCCCCCTTCACCGCCGGCAGCATCTGGGCCTGGGGCCAGGACGCGCCGGCCGCCATGCGCGGCAAGCCCTCCCTGTCGATGATCTGGCGGGTGGTCAGGGCTGTGGTCAGCGGCCGGGTGCCGCTGGCCCGGCTGAAGCTGATGGGCGCGGCCCTGTCCCGGCCCGCGCGCCCCTGGTTGTAACGCCGGCGCCGTTGCGCCGCATATGCCTGAGGATTCTTCACCATGAGTCTTGCCGTCGTTCGATACGAGCGCGCCGGCCGCGCATTCTGGGGCGCCCTGTTCGGCACCCGCATCGCGGAACTGACTGCCGAATTCACCAGCACCGGCGACCTGCTGCGCCATGGTAAGGCCCAATTGCGGTCCCTGCGCCCCGACGCAGCATCCATTCCCCTGTCGGCAGTCCGGTTGCTGTCGCCGATAACGGCCAACCAGCAGGTCATCTGCCAGGGCATCAATTATGAAAGCCATGTCCGTGAGTCCGGACTGGACCCGGCCAACATCCCCTTCAACCTGTTCTTCCGCAAGGCCAGTTCCAGCCTGTGCGGGGCGTGCGATCCGGTGATCCGCCCCGCCCATGTGCGCCTGCTGGACTATGAGCTGGAGTTGGGGCTGGTGGTCTGTCGCGACATCTCCGGGCCGGTTGATCCTGGCCCCCACCATCTGTCGGACGTTCTGGCCGGCATCACCATCCACAACGACATTTCCGCCCGCGACGTGCAATTGCCGCAGGGCCAGTTCTACAAGGGCAAGAGCTATCGCAGCTTCGGCCCCACGGGTCCCGTGCTGCTGCTGCTGGACCCGGAGGAATGGTGCAACTGGCCGAAACTCCGTCTGCGCCTCAGCGTGAACGGGGAAGTCCGGCAGGACGCGCTGGCGGGGGAAATGCTGCACCGTCCCGACCGGACCCTGGCGGAACTGTCCGACCTTCAGGATCTTCAGGCCGGAGATCTGATCGCCACGGGCACGCCGGCCGGCTGTGCCGCCCGGGCTCCCGGCCGGCTGACCATGTTCATCATGCGGCATTTCCTGTCCGAGGCGACCAAATGGAAGCTGTTCATCGGCAAGGGCCTGTCCAATCCCCGCTACCTGAAGCCGGGGGATGAGATGCGCGCCAGCATCCGCACGGATGATGGCGCGATTGACCTGGGCGAGCAGGTCAACCTCATCCGGGCCCCCTGACCCGCGCGCGAAGGAGATGCCGGCCATGAGCACCCTTGTTCCTTCTTCCGTCGATGTGCTGATCTGCGGCTTCGGGCCGGTGGGGGCGACATTGGCCAATCTCCTGGGCCGGCACGGTGTGTCCACCCTGGTGATCGACAGGGCCACGGACATTTTTGCAGCACCACGGGCCATCGCCCTGGATAACGAGGCCCTGCGCATCCTGCAGATGGCGGGGCTGGAGGATGGTGCCTTCGCCACCGTCGCCATCCCGCGGGTGCGCATGCGGTCGCCTCTCTACGGACTGTTCGCCTGCGCGCAGACCAGCGGGGCCACGGATGGCCACCCCAACCTTGTCACCTTCTTCCAGCCTGAACTGGAACGGGCGTTGCGCGACCGGCTTGATGGCCATCCATCCGTCGCCATCGCCACCGGGATGGAGTTGCTGGACTTTTCCCGCGGTGATGACGGCGTGGCGGCGCGGTTGCGGTCCGTGAACGGCGGCGACCCACAGACGGTCAGGGCCCGTTTCCTGATCGGGGCCGACGGGGCCGCATCGACCGTGCGGCACCTTCTGGACATTCCGTTTAAGGGCGAAACCTTCGTTCAGGACTGGCTGGTGGTCGATGCCAAAGGGGTGCCGACGCCCATTGATGATGTGGAGTTCCTGTGCGATCCGCGCCGGCCAGGGCCGCACATGGTGGCCCCCGGTGGCCGACAGCGCTGGGAATTCATGCTGAAACCCGGTGAGACCCGCGCGGAAATGGAAGATCCCACCATGGTCCGCCGGCTGCTGCGGCCCTGGGTGGGGGATGGGGAGGTGGAGATCGAGCGTACCGCCGTCTATCGCTTTCATGCCCGCATCGCACAACATTTTTCCGATGGACCGGTCTTCCTGGTCGGTGACGCCGCCCATATCACCCCGCCCTTCGCCGGGCAGGGACTGGTGGCCGGCCTGCGCGACGTGGCCAATCTGGCCTGGAAACTGGCCTGGGTGCTGAAGGGCCGGGCGGCGGCGGAGATCCTTGACAGCTACGACCAGGAACGCCGACCGCATGCCAGAAGCATCATCAATCTTGCCCGGCTGATGGGGCGGCTGATCATGCCGCAAAGCCATGCGGTGGCGCTGCTGCTGCATGGGGCCGTGCTGCTGGTCCGGCAGGTGCCGGGGCTGCGGCGCTATATCGACAAGCTGGAAATCAAACCGCCCCACCACTTCAAACGGGGACTTTTCCTGCAAGGACGTGGTCCGGCCCCGCTGACCTGTGGCTGGTTGCTGCCCCAGGGCTGGTTACGGACGGTCGCTGGCGGCCCCGTGGTGGCCGGCGATGAGGCGCTGGGCCAGGACATGGTGCTGCTGGGGTTCGGTGCGGACCCGGCTTCCGTTCTGACATCGGATCAGTCCCGTCGCTGGGCCGCTTTCGGTGGAAAGACAGCGTTCATCGTTGCGCGGGGGGCGGCGAGTATGGCAGCGCCCGGTGGCTGGGAAGATGTGTCCGGAACCCTGATTCCCGGCCGTGCAGATGGCTGGGTGGCGATCATACGTCCGGATCGGACCATCGCCGCCGCAGGTCCGTTGTCGGCGGCCGGTGCGCTGGTGGACGATTTACTGCACCTGTGCGGGGCGCCTGCTTTGACGCAAGCAGCAGCAAGTCCGGCCCGGGCCGTGGCCTGAACCAGGCTGTCCGCATTTTGTGACATGCAACGGATCGGCAACTCGGCCGATCCGAAAGGAGTTTTGACGCTCTCAATCAACATCCAAACAGGGGAATAAAAATAATGTTCAAGGGAGGACTTTACCTGCGTTCAACCACCTGCCTGGTGGCCGGCACCCTGATGGCCTCTCCGGCATTGCCGGTCCTGGCCGCAGAGGCCGACCCGCCAATGCTGGAAGAAGTGATCGTCACCGCCCGCAAACGGACGGAAAAGCTGCTGGACATCCCGGCGTCGGTGGCGGCGGTGACCATGGAGACCCTGGCCGAGGCCGGGATCAAGAACATGGGCGACCTGCAATTCAAGGTCCCCAACTTCACCCTGGCGGAAAGCCCGATCGGCACCTCCATCGGCATCCGGGGCATCTATTCCGGCATCAACCAGGGGTTCGAGCAGTCGGTCGGCACCTATATCGACGGATTGTCCTATGGCCGTGCCCAGCAGGCACGAGCCCCCTTCCTGGACGTGGAACGGGTGGAAGTGCTGCGGGGACCGCAATCGATCCTGTTCGGCAAGAGCGCCATCGCCGGCGCGCTCAACATCACCACGGCCCAACCCAAATCGACCGCCGGCGGCTATGTGCGGCTCGCCTATGAGCCGGATACCGACGGGTTTGAAGCAACATCCGCCATCACCGGCCCGATCACCGAGAATGTGCGCCTGCGCATCGCCGGTCGATACAACCGCACCGACGGTTATATGCACAACGCGACACTGGACCGGCCGGAGGTGCAGCGGGAGGACTGGCAGGTCCGTGGCACCCTGGCCGCCGATCTCGGCGAGCGGCTGACGCTGACCCTCAAGGCCGAAACCGGTCGCTTCGACGCCACGGGCCGGGAGACGGAGATCATCGGCGAAACGGCGGCGCTGCTGCCTTCGGCCAATCCGCTATCGACCTTCGTCAATGGTCTGACCTATGCGGAAATTCTGACAGGCGGTGGTGCCGTTCCCGTCAATGCCCGCATCGCCGCCGTCAATGCCGCCACCGGCATGCAATTGCAGACCTTGCCCACCGCCGGCAGTGCCACACGTGACGCCGTCCGCAACGATGTCCGGTCCGCCAATGGCGACAGCAGCAGCAACGATGCCCAGACATATCTGCTGCGGGCCGACTGGGACGCGGGCTTCGCCACCCTGACGGCGATCAGCGGCCTGACCCGCTTCAGCTATGACGAAGAATGCGACTGCGATTTCACCGGAGCCCCCCTGCTGGACGCGCCGCAGGCGGAAAGCTACCGGCAGTACAGTCAGGAGATCCGGTTGGTCTCCAACGGCGGAGAGAGCCTGGACTACATCGTTGGCGGCTATTTCCAGCATTCCAGCGACGATTATCGCAGCAGCGTCCGGATCACCGGCGCTTCGCCCCTGGTCCCCCTGGTCTACAACCAGGGTTATGGTGCTGCGTTCGAGGCGGCGGCGGCGTCCTGGCTGGCGGCCCATCCCGGTGATGCCGCCGGCGCGGTCGTGGCGGGCCGGGCGGCAGGTGGCATGGGGGGCAGTGCGGGACCCGCCCTGGCCGGAACGCAATCGACCAGCCGGGCGCGGGTGACCGCCGATCAATGGTCTCTGTTCGGCCAGGCCACCTGGCATGCCACCGACCGTCTGCGGGCGACCGTCGGCGCCCGGTTGAACCATGAGACCAAGGATGGTGAACGGTCCAGCCGGATCACCGACCAGAACAGAGTGCCACTGACCGGTCAGCAGGCGTTGCTGGCCCCACTGGCCTATGCCGGCCTGCTGGGCATCACCACGGAGAATCTCCTGGCGGTCTCCCGATCCGGCGTGCCGGGCGTGGCAGAGGCGGCCACGCAGGCGCTGGCTGGCCTGGGCACATTGCCCGTGACCGGCACCCTGTCCAAGACCCGCCTCACGCCATCGATCAGCGCGCAATATCATCTGACGCCCGATGACATGGTCTATGTCTCCTGGGTGATGGGGGCGAAATCAGGTGGCTTCGACTATCGCGCCAACAACCGGGGTGCAGCGGCCAGCATGACCCAGTCTTTCCGCTTCGGGGAGGAAAAGGCCCGCACCTGGGAGGCGGGGATGAAGTCGCGTCTGTGGAATGGGCGGGCGGAGGTCAATCTCGGCGCCTTCCACACCGACTATGAGGACCTGCAGGTCTCCATCTTCGACGGGCTGCTGGGCTTCAATGTCGGCAACGCGGCGGCGGCCACGGTCAAGGGCCTGGAAATGGACGGGCGTATGGCCCTGGGGGGCGGCCTGTCGGCCCATGGTTCCTTTGCCTGGACCGATTTTCGTTTCGACAGTTTCCCCAACGGGCAATGCTATCCGGGGCAGACACCGAACGGACCGGCGGCTGATCGCGGCTTCTGCAGCTATGCCGGCAAGACCAACCAGTTCGTTCCCGACTATTCCGGATCGGCCGGCCTGTCCTATCTGCGCGATCTTGGCTCTTCGCTGATGTTCAACGGATCGGCGGATGTGTTCTTCACCGGTCGCTACCACACCTCGCCGTCCCTCGACCCCGATCTGATACAGCCCGCCTATGCCCGCCTGGATGTCCGGCTGGGCCTGTCGGACGCGGATGATACGTGGGAGGGTGCGGTGTTGGTCCGCAACCTGACGAACCAGCGCTCCATGACCTTCGCCGACACCACGCCGCTCAGCTATGGCGTGTTCGGTGCCCGCAGCGCCTTCGCCTATTTCGCACAGGCGCGCAGCGTAACTGTGCAGGCCAGGGTGAATTTCTGAACCTTAGGCCGGAACCATCCTCGGTCGGGTGGTTCCGGCCCGACCGCCATTCACAAGGCATCGACCGTCACGGTCAGGGGCAAGGTGCCCACGGCGTCCCGGACAGCGGGCAGTGCGGCCGCCGGGCTGGAGACGCGGACGCTGAAACGCCCGTTCGCCTCCGACACCGCCGTGATCTCGCCTTCCAGACTTTCCCAGGCCAGCACCCGCTCCACCATTCGGCGTGCCAGATCCAGGCGCAGCGATGGCTTGTGGATCTTGCCCACGGGCGTAACCGGCATGGTATCGATGATTTCAATCCGCACCGGACAGGCTGCCCGCTCGGGAATACCGGCACGGGCGAAGGCCAGGACTTCCTCCGGGTCGAGCGTGACACCCGTGCGGGGCGTTACATAGGCCACGGGCAATTCACCGGCATAGGCATCTGGCTGACCAATGGCCGCCGTCAGCGCGACACCGGGATGGGCGGCCACCCCCTCCTCGATCACCTGCGGATCGATATTGTGCCCCCCCCGGATGATCAGGTCCTTGGACCGGCCCGTCAGCCAGAGATAGCCATCGGCATCGAAACGTCCCAGATCGCCGGTATCGAACCAGCCACCTTCATACCAGCAGCCCTCATTGTCGCGGGGGTCCAGATATCCGGGAAACAGGTTGGGGCCGCGGATGACAATCCGCCCGGCTTCGCCCGTGGCACAGTCGCTCAGGCCGCCATCGGCATTCAGCCGCACGCAGCGGACCTCCTGATAGGGCAGCGGCAGACCGACGGAGCCCGACCGCCGCTCCCCATGGCGGGGATTGACGGAGGTGACGCAGGTGCCCTCTGTCTGACCATAGCCTTCCCTGATGGCGATGCCGGTGGCCTCCTCAAAGCGCTGGAACAGTTCCAACGGCAAGGGTGCGGCACCACAGACCACCTCGCGCAGGGTCGTTGCGACGCCGGGATCGCGCGGCTGATCGAGCAGAGCCGCCAGGATGGTCGGCACGGCGCTGAAACTGGTGGCGCCCACCTGGGCGGCGATGGTCCAGAAATTGGCGATCACGGCCTTGTCGCGGTACCCGCCGGCCGTCAGCAACAATACCCGCGCGCCACCGGCGAAGGCAGACAGACCCGTGACAATCACGGCATTCACATGGAACAGCGGCAGCCCGGACAGGATGACGTCGCTGGCGCCGAATTGGCTCTGCTCTGCCAGGATGCGGGCCTGAAAAGCCTGGTTGCGGTGGGTCTGGATGGCGACTTTCGGCGCCCCCGTGGTGCCGCCCGTCATGAAGCAGGCAGCAGGGTCTTCAGGGTCGATGATGCGACCGCTGACCAGCCTGTCCATCGGTTCCGCCGCCAGCAATGTATGAAAATCGTATCTGGGCGGCATCGATGCATCGGCATCGCCCGGCCCCCCGACCGCGACCAGCGCCGTCAGTCCGGGAACAAGGTCGGCAACCCGCAGCGCCTTCTCCCATAATTCCAGCGACAGGGCGGGACCGGCGGTGACCAGGATGCGCGCGCCGATGCGGGTCAGCAGACCGGCGATCTGGGAGGGTTCCAGCAAGGGATTGACCGGAGCTGCCACACCGGCAGCTTCCGCCCCCCAGATGGTCAGGTGAGTCTCGATCAGGTTGGGCAGCAGTACAGCCACCGGCGCCTCCAGACCCGCGCCCAGTCTGGTGAAGGCATTGGCAGCCTGGGTGACACGCGTGAAGAGTTGGCGATAGCTCAGTTCGACCTTGGGCCCCGTATCGCTTGCATGGGCCAGGAAGCCCAGCGCGGGCCGGTCACCGAACCGGTCGGCCGCATCGCGCAACAGGCCATAGGTCGTCCAGTCTGTGGCCAGCGACAACCAGGACACGGTCTCCATGGAACCGGTCATCGCCAATGTGGAAACGGCGCGACGGACAAGCATGAGCGTTTCTCCCAACTCAAGATTTGATGATCAATTTATCAGATTTGATGTTTTAGTCAATTACCGCCGGCACAGACGCTGGCGGTGCCGCCTCTTGGGGACGACCCGAACGGGGATGGCGCCGGCTTCACGCAGGCGATGCATGACGAGATGACAAGCTGGCGGAGTACCCGGTGTCGAAGAGGTTGATCACCCTCCCGGCAAGGGGCTACGCGGGTGTCAGCACCGGGGCTGAACGCGCCGTGCGCGGGCTTTCGCCGAAGGCTGCCCTAAAACTGCTGCTGAAATGGGCGCTGGAACTGAAGCCGCACGCGTAGGCGATGTCGGTGACCGACCTGTCGGCCTGCTGCGGGTCCAGCAACATGCGCCGGGCCAGTTCCAGCCGCTCCTGCCTGATATAATCGCACAAGCTGCCGGCCTCGGCGCTGAACAGCTTGTGCAGATAGCGTACCGATACGCCCAGATCGCGGGCGATGCGCTGCGGCCCCAGGGTCGGTGCCGTCAGGTGTTTGCGGATGTATCTTTTTACCTGCTGCCGGTTGGCCAGGCGCAGTGCCGGTTCGTCCGCCTCGCGGTCGATGGGCCGGGCGAAGCTGAGGCAGACCAGATCCATCAACTGACGGCTGAGGCGCCGGAATTCAATCTCCGACAGATGCGGGGCCTGGCTGACCAGACTATGCAGGAAATCATGGGTGACGCGACCGATCCCGTCGCCGAAATTGGCCGGTCGCACGCAGACATCCTGTGGGTTGATCAGCCGCTCCTCCAGACTGGATTTCGGGATGAAGAAATAGGAGGTAAGGTTGTTGCCCAGCTTGTGCTGGCGGTAATGTTCATCCGGATCGACCAGGGTCAGGCTGCCCGGCACACACAGATGCTCCCGCCCGAATTGGGAAATGGCCTGTGTACCCTGGATGGGGGCATAGACCGCATAGAACTCCGCCGCCCTTCGTTGGATGGACCGGAAGGTACGGCGCAATTGCGATACGCCGCCCTGCGTGTCGAACCGGGCCAGACCAAAACCATCGACGGTGGCCATATAGGCATCCACCGCGAAGGGGTCGTCGCCGACATTGTCGAATTCGAACGGGCAGATGCGGCGGGAGACGAAGTCGCCCCAGGCTTCCAGACCACCGGCCCCGCTGCCTGGCCGCAGGCTGATCTGACTATTGATCACCATGGTACACCATTGGTGGGCTGCCTCCCGTGCAGCATTCTGCTTTTTTTATAGGTTCTCACAGGCTCCGGCTGGCGACAATGGCGTGTTGACGCCCTTGTCGGAACCGGCGCCCAACATTCAGGCATAACGGTCGCGCCAGATCTCTCGCAGCAGCGCCTTGTTGATCTTGCCTGTTGCTGCCAGGGGCACGCTCTCCACCAACTCCACGGCATCGGGCACCCACCATGTCGCGACCTTGCCCTTCAGGTAGTCCCGCAATGCTGCGGTATCGGGCGGATGGTCGGCATCCGACGGCTTGACCAGCAACAACGGGCGCTCCGACCATTGATGATGGGCGACACCGATGACGGCGGCGATCTCCACCCCCGGAAAGCCCATGGCAGCGTTTTCCAGATCGATGGAGGAAATCCATTCGCCGCCCGATTTGATCAGGTCCTTGGCCCGATCGACGATCTGCATATAGCCGTACCGGTCGATGGTGGCGATGTCGCCGGTATCGAACCAGCCTTCGGCGTCCAGGATCGGCTCATCGCGGCGGAAATAGGCCTTGGCAACCCAGGGGCCACGCACCAGCAATCGACCGGCCGACACGCCATCATGCGGCTGCAGGCGGCCGTCCGGTCCCTTCAGGCACAGTTCCACGCCAAAGCATGGCCGTCCCTGTTTGCAGGCCAGATCCAGCCGCCCCTCGCGGTCCAGGTGGCGGGTGGCCAGCACCGGCCGGTTGATCGTGCCCAGCGGATTCAACTCGGTCATGCCCCAGGCGTGAAGCACGGACACGCCGTAGCGGCGCAGGAAGGTTTCCACCATGCTGCGCGGCACGGCGGCCCCGCCGATCAGGACCTCCTCCATGCAGCCCAGCCCGCCCCCCGTGCGGGTCAAGTGGTTCAACAGGTTGCTCCACACCGTCGGCACGGCGGCGGATTGGGTCACCTCCTCCTCCAGGATGAGGTTCTGCAAGCTTTCGCCGCCCAGATGCGGTCCCGGCAGCACCATGCGGGCCCCGACCATGGGGATGGCATAGACCAGGCCCCAGGCATTGGCATGGAACATCGGCACGGCCACCAGCACGGAGGACAGGGCCGACAGGCCGAAGGCATCGGCACCGTTCATGGCGTAGGCCATCAGGATGTTGGACCGGTGGCTGTACAGCACGCCCTTGGGATCGCCCGTCGTGCCGGATGTGTAGCACAGCGCCGCCGCCTGATCCTCCGGCAGTGACGGCCAGTCAAGATGCTGACTGGCCGCTTGCAGCAAGGTCTCGTAGCACAGCGGTTGCTTGAGCCCCGTCTGCGGAACCTCATCCGGTTCGCACAGGATGATGACGGCCTCGATTGTCTCCAGCCGGTCCTGTATCGCCTCCAGCAGGGTCAGGAAACTGGTATCGACCAGCAGCAGGCGCGCCCCGCCATGATTGATGATATGGACAATCTGTTCGGGATGCAGGCGCGGATTGACAGTGTGGCAGATGGCGCCGATACCGGCAATGGCATACCACGCCTCCAGGTGGCGATGGGTGTTCCAGGCCAGGGTGGCGATCCGGTCATCCGCGCCGATGCCCAGGCCCAGCAGGCTATTGGCCAGCCGCTTGGTACGGGCCAGCACCTCCTGATATCCGAAACGGTGTGTCCTGCCATCCACCGTCCGGGAGACGATCTGCCCGTCACCGTGGAAGCGGGCGGCATGTTCCAGGATCTGTGCCAGGTTGAGTTCGTGATGCTGCATCAAGCCAAGCATGGCCATGGCCTCCGGTCAGGTGGACACGAGGCCCCCATGCGCCAAGGCGGCGGGAGCTTCGCGTCCGGCAGGGTCAGAAATCCAGGGTCGCTTCGACGCCGACGATGCGGCCCTTGGATAGCGGCGAGAAGGTGGCATTGGCAAAGAAGGGCAACTGCGTATCGCCGCCGAATGTCACCTCGTCCAGCAGGTTCTTGCCATAGAGCGACAGGGTCAGCTGGTCCTCCCAGGTGGTCAGCGACAGGCTGGCATCCACCATTTCCGCCCCGTTCAGGCGACCCCGGTTATTGTCCGTATAGAAGGACTTGTCGCGGTGGCTCCAGTTGGCCCGCAGGGTGACCATGCCAATCCCGTCCACATCCCGGTCGAAAGTGAAGCCGGCACCATAGGTCCAGGGCGCCAGGCGCGGCAGCTTCAAAGCCAGGTCGGCGGCATTGACCAACCGGTCGCCCGTCAGGTCGAACTTGACCTTGTCATATTCGCCCTTGGTGTAACCCAGCGTGGCACTGAGCAGCAGGCCATCGGCGACAAGTGCCTGCAGGTCGGCCTCCACGCCCCAGATGGTGGCGTCGGCGGTGTTGCGGATGATCTGCACGACGCCGGCGGTGGCGTCGGCCAGATTGACCTCGCGCTGCATGTCGCTGACATCATTGTAGAAGATGGCCGTGTTGAACCGGACATGATTGTCCAGCAGGTCGGACTTCATGCTGACCTCGTAGCTGTTCTGGCTTTCTTCGTCGAACGGGCCGGGCGCGGCGGTGGGCGAGGTGTTGCGCATGTTGTAGCCGCCGCTGCGGAAACCCTTGGTCCAGAAGCCATAGAGCAGGACATCGTCATTGGCCTTCCATTCCAGGCCCAGCTTCGGGGTGATGTTGTCCCAGGTCTGCTTGTCCAGAAAGTCGAAGGCGCAGACGCCCTTCACGTCGCAGGCCCCGGCGGGCAACTGGTCGATGCTGGGGGTAGCCGGACCGGGCCGCAGGGTGCCGATGCGGATATCCTTCTTTTCATAGCTGTAGCGCAGACCCGTGGTCAGGGTCACGGCATCGGACAGGCCGATATCCGCCGAGCCGAACACACCATAGGCGCTGCTGTCCTGCACGCCGCCACCATAGAGATAGCGCGCACCGTTCAGCAGAGCGCGGTTTTCCTGATAAGTCAGATCCTGCTGGAAATAATAAAGGCCGGTGGTCACCTCGACATTGCCGAAACTGCCGGCATAGCGCAGCTCGTTGCTGATCTGGTCCTGGTCGGTATCCAGTGAGGCATGAAACAGCGTCTGCGGTGAGGCATCAATATCCACCAGGTTGCGCTGCTTCATCTCGCGCCAGGCCAGGATATTGGTGATGACACCATCACCGAGGCCCACCCGCCAATTGCCCTCCGCGATGGCGTGATTCCATTTCAGGTCGTTGTAGCCGGGCAGGTTGATGGAGAAATCGAAACTGTCGCGGCTGTACAGGCCGTGGTTCTGGCCCGGCGGGCCGTCGCCCTCCTGGTCGCCATGTTCGTACCGCAGGACGATATCGACATCATCCGCCGGTTCCCAGGCCAGCGACGGGCGAATGACCGTCATCTTCGACCGGCCGAAATTATCGTCACCGTTGAACAGGTTCTCGAAATACCCATCATCATCATTGTGATAGATGGCGATCTTGGCCGCCAGCCCGCTGTCGCCCAGCGGGCCGGACAGGGTGGCGCCGACCGTCTTGTTCAGTCCGCTTTCCACCGACAGCTTGGCCGATGCCTCCACCTCTTCCAGGTTGGGGCGTTTGGTGCGGATCAGCACGGCACCGCCCGTGACGTTGCGGCCATAGAGCGTGCCTTGCGGACCGCGCAGCACCTCCACGCCTTCCAGGTCGAACAGGTCGAAGACAACGCCGGCATTGACGCCCAGATACATGCCATCGACGAAGACGCCGACGGTCGGCTCGATCGACGGGATCGAACTGTTGATGCCCAGGCCGCGGATGGAGAAGTTGGCGACACCCTTGGCTGTGCCGACATCGTCCAGACTGACATTGGGCAGACCGAAGCTGAGGCTGGACAGGTCGCGGACATGCAGGGCTTCCAACTGTTCCTCGCCGAAGGCCGAGATGGAGATGGACGTGTCCTGCGCCGCCTCGGCATTGGCGCGTTTGCGGGCCGTGACGATGATCTCGTCCAGCATCGCCGCCGCGGCCCCCTCGGTCTGCGCGATGGCCGGTGCGACCGGCAGCAGCGCCAGCAGCCCGACCATCGACACCGAACGGACCAAGCCCCGGGACATTTTGGCAATCATGCTTCCCTCCCTGTATTTTGATTTTGCGGTGCCGGGTTTTCCCGGTCACCGGCGGCGACTCCTCCCGCATTGCCAAGAGTATGGGTCCCGGGCAGACGGGTCTTTCGCCAGAGCGCACGGTTGTTACATCCGCGTGCACAGCAACGCATTTATCTGTCGGATAGACCGGCAGAGGTCTGTGGATCAGGAAACCCGTTCCAGAAAGGCACCGATGGCCTTGCTTGCCGCCGGTTCGGTCAGTTCCGGTGCGTGGCCCACATCCGGCACCTGCACATATTCCATGCCCGGCGCATGGCGGCGCATGCGTGCCACGATGGACGGCGTGATCAGGTCGGAAATGCCGCCATGCACCAGCAGTACCGGCCGCCGCCGCGCCAGCCGCCGGAACAGCAGCCAGGCCAGCAGCGATTGCGCGCCCGTGATGCCCTTTTCGATGGGTTTCACGATGGCCGCGTCATAGTCCGGAACAGGCCGTCCGTCCGCTCCCTCGCGAAAGCTCCGCCGTGCCATCCGGGACCAGTCCGCCGGCCCATAATGGGGAAATGCCGGCCCCATGATGTGGGCGATCCGGGCTTGGGCACCCGCCCAGTCGGCAATCTCCATGGGCTTGCCGGCATAGCTCTTGATCCGGGCGATGCCGGCCGGATCAAGGGAGGGGCCGATATCGTTCAGGATGGCCGCCGCTACGGCCCTCGACCGCCGTGCGGCGACCATCATGGTGATCAGCCCCCCCATGGATGTGCCCAGGAAGACGGCCCGTCCGATGCCCAGCCCGTCCATCATCTCCAGCACGTCGCGGGCATAGACCGGCGGGACGTAGTTCATCGGCTGCGGATCGCGGGCCGACCGCCCGCGCCCCCGCACATCCAGGGCCAGCACCCGTCGCCCCTGGCCCGCGATCCAGGGCGCGACATCCTCAAAATCCAGTGAATTGCGCGTCAGCCCGTGTAGGCAGATCACGGGCAGCCGTGCATCGCCGCCGACACCCACATAGTCGCGCGCAAACAGCAACAACCCATCGGAGGAGCGCCAATGGCGCATGGCGGGTTCGGTCATCCTGTTTCTCCCTCGGTTCCGTCCTTGGACATGGCGAATATCCCTCCCGCGTGCCCACAGACGCGCGGGACGGGCCTCCATCAGAACCGGGCTTCCGCCGTGACCTTGAATGTTCGTGGCGGACCATAGAAACCGATGACCGACTGACCGAAGCCGATGGACGGGAAATTATACCCACCGGTGCGATAGCGCGTGTCCGTCAGGTTGCGACCATAGAGACCGACACGATAGCGCTCATCAGCGGACATCCAGGTAACGCCGACATCGACCAGTTGATAGGCGTCCTGGTCGATGGCGGGCACCGGCGTCTCGAACAGGTTCACGGCACTGCGGAAGGAGAAGGCAGGCACGATGGCCAGCGTGCCGGCATCGCCAAGGTCCCTTGTGTAGGTCAGCGACAGGTTGCCATTCCATTTTGGCGTGTTCTGGAACCGACGCAGGTCTGCCACATCGACATAGGTCCGGCTGGCCAGATCAAAGACCAGGAACTCCTTGAACCTTGCATCGATGTAACCCAGGGACAGGCCCGCCATCAGGTCGGGCGCCAGCAAGGCCGTCGCCTCGATCTCCGCACCCTTGATACGGCTGTCGCCGACATTGTCGACGAAGCTGACCACGCCGGTATTGGTCAGGTTGGGCACCTGCGTCGTTACCTGCTGGCCGGAATAGTCGGTGTAGAAGACCGAGGCGTTGATGCGCAGCCGGTCCTCCATGAAATCACCCTTCACGCCCAATTCGAAGGAATCCACGATTTCCGGATCATAGCCTTGGACCGTGTCGGGCGTGGCGGTGGCATCGCCGCGCATGTCGAAACCGCCGGATTTGAACCCCCGGCTATAGGCGGCATAGAGGTTGACATCGTCACTGGCAGCGAAGGTGGCACTTACCCGTGGCGTGAATTCGGAGAAGCTGCGGTCATTGGTATAATTGGTCAGGACCTGCGGCACGTTAAACGGCGCCGGTAGCACCGGCACATAGGGCTTCACCAATGGACTGCCGATCGTACCGAAATAGTTGGCCTTGAAGACCACGGCATCCTTGTGGTCCCTGGTCCAGCGGGCGCCGGCCGACAGTTTCCACCGCTCTGCCAGATCGTAGCTGGCATCGCCGAACAAGGCGAAGCTGCCGGTATCGACGGAACCGGAGGTGAGTTGCGTCAGCGCCGTGCCCGCCGTCGGGTTCGGTACCGGGATGGCAGGATTGGCCACCAGTCCACGGCCCAGGACCGTGTCGAACTGGCCGCTGGCCCGGGCATCCATGTAATAGGCGCCGAACACGCCCTGCAGGCGTCCGGTATTCACCTGGGCCTGCAATTCCTGGCTGAACTGCCGGTCCTCATAAACCTTGCCACCGGCCACGATGTCCAGGTAGGGCTGCGGCAACCCGTCGAAATCAATACCGGCCCCGCTTGTATAGCCATCACGATAGGCGGTGATGGATTTGACGGTCAGCGTGTCCGTCGCCTCCCATTCACCGGATAGCGATACACCCTGGGTCACCACCTTGTTGTCGCTGCCCAGTCCGGCGCGGGTATCGTAGCGGCCAGGCAGGATGGCTGCTTGGCTGTTGGGTTCCAGCACCTCCCGCCGGCCATGGTTGGCGTTGGACTTGTCGACCAGCCGGTCCGCCGACAGGCGGAAGAACAGGGCATCGCCCGGTGTCAACTCGATTGACAGTCGGCCGGCCAGCATATCCTTGTCGTAATGTTCGGTACCGGTCGTGATGTTCTTGCCATAGCCATCGCGCGAATACAGGGCGACGGCACCGCCAACCGACAGTTTGTCGGTCAGGGGCAAGGCGCCGGACGCAACGGCGTTGCGTTCATTATAGGACCCGATCTCCGCCCTTGCCGTCAGGCGGGGCTCGTCACCCAGGCGGCGGGTGACATACTTGATGGCGCCGCCGATGGTGTTGCGCCCATAGAGCGTGCCCTGCGGGCCGCGCAGCACCTCGATCCGGTCAATGTCATAGATGTCCAGCACAGCACCCTGAGGCCGGGCAATGTAGACATCATCGACATAAAGCCCGACGCCCGGCTCGAAGCCCCAGAGCGGGTCCTGCTGGCCGATACCGCGGATGAAGGCGGTCAGGGTGGAATTGGAGCCGCGCGCCACCTGGAAGGTGACATTCGGCGTGGAACGTTGCAAGGCCGTGATGTCCGGCGCCCCCTGCTGCTCCAGCGTGTCGGCCGTGAAGGCGGTGACGGCGATGGGCACATCCTGCAGGTTTTCAGCCCGCCGCCGGGCGGTGACCACGATTTCTTCCAGCATTACGCCTGTCGCCGCACCCTCAGCTGCCGTTTGCGCCACGGCGGCACCGCCGGGCAGCAACGCGGCCAGTGCCGCCCCGATGAGCAAGGTTGGGCGCAGGGCACCCCTGTTGGCAATCATCCTATCCTCCCAGATTATATATGCGCCATTGTTCAGCGCTTGATGAACAATGTATGAATGTACCCAATGCAGACGGAAGTCAACATTGTTCATCAATTGATGAACAATCCGACAAGAGTGATGAACATGGACGAGGTGATCGACAATCAGCAGCGACAGAGCGCCCGGCCCGAGACGGGCCGGGCCGGCAGCCGCGCACGCCGGCACAAGGCGGCAGCCACCGATGGTCCGGGCCAATCCAAGAAGGACCTGAAAAGCCAGGAGCGCCGGACACTGCTGCTCGACGCGGCGGAGGAACTGTTCTCACAGCACGGGTTCTACGGCGTCACGGTGCGCAATGTGGCCGATGCCGTGGGCGTGGACTCCGCCTTGGTCCATTATTATTTCGGGACGAAGCGCGAGTTGTTCGACGCCGTGTTGACGCGCCGCGCGGAACCGATCAACACCGCCCGTCTGCTTTCGATGGAACGGTACGAAGCGGAACAGGGAGATGCGGTCACCGTGGAAGGGGCCGTGCGCGCCTTCCTGGAACCGATTTTCGACGTCAACCGGCGCGGCGAACCGGGCTGGAAGAATTTCAGTGCCCTGGTCGCCCTGGTCAATAACAGCCGGGGGTGGGGCGGCGAGACCATGAGCCGGCATTTCGACCCTGTCATCCACCGCCTGCTGGACCTGATCGCCCGCGCCTTGCCCGGTGCGCGGCGAGAGGATCTCTATTGGGGCTATCAGATGCTCTCAGGCTCGCTGCTGATCATCCAGGCTGCCACCGGGCGCCTGGAATTGCTCTCCGGCGGCCTGTGCCGCTCCGACGATGTGGACGCTTATGCCGAACGCATGATCCGCTATGCCGCCGCTGGGTTCAGGGAGGTACATGCCTATTCCCGGGAAGTAGCGCACCCGGTTGACTGATCACGCCGCCTGCGGCCGGCGAACCATAGGCGGCTCCGGGACACCGGTGATGCTGCGCTTCCTATCCCGCAAGACTATAAATCGCCGGTGTGCTTCTTCTAAGGCGTCGCAAAAGTTCCGCTTTCCGGCATGGATGATTCCGTCTTTAAGGGCCGTTGGGCGCAAAGCAGTATCACCGCCCCCATCGGGCATGCGCATCATGATCCAGACCCAGAAGCTCTCCACCAACGACCGCAGTCCGGCGGTGCGGGTGCCGGCGGCCCTTCGGTTCGGGGCAAAGGGAATGTCCATCCGGCGCCCCCTCCCCCGCGACGGGCGCCATCATCGGGCCGCGCAAGCTGGCGGAGTGGGCCATCGGGTGCTGGCCAGGACAGGGGCGGAGCCGCCTCGGCACGGGTGCGAACCCGCGCTAATTGCTGACTTCTCACCCTCTCCGTGCCATACTGCCCTGGTAAACGTCACCCTTCTGCGCCCACCCCGCCCGCATTCGGAGCCAGCCGCACGTGCGCTCTGAAACAACGGGTGTTTTTCTGTTTCACCATGTTGCATTTGACCCGACCATTCGGAGGTGGCGACCACCGGCCTCTGAAACACACCCCTTTCCTGTGTTGCATGATGTTGCGTTGGCGCCATCCATTCGGAGCCAACCCACCATCCTCTCCGAATGATCCCGATCCCGGACCCGGTTGACACCACCTCAACCGGCCCATACCAGCAGCCGGCTTTGGCGACGGGGAGGCGTGACCTGGGTCCCCGGAGCAGGCATCATGGCGGGAAATTGATCGGGAGGCCCTTCCATGCTGCTCTATGACGATGCCATCGCCCCTACGCCGCGACGGGTGCGCATGTTCCTGGCCGAAAAGGGGGTGGAGATCCCCCGCCGGCCGGTGATCATCGGCAAGGGGGAGCATCTGTCGCCCGACTATCGGGCACTGGTACCCAGCGGGCGGGTGCCGGCCCTGGCGCTGGATGACGGCACGGTGATCTGCGAAAGCGTGGCCATCTGCCGCTATATCGAGGAACTGCATCCCGAGCCCAACCTGATGGGCCGTGACGCCAAGGAACGGGCCATCATCGAGATGTGGCAGCGGCGGATGGAGTTCGAGCTGCTGCTGCCCTTTGCCGGGGTGTTCCGCCACACCCATCCCAAGATGGCGGCGCTGGAATGCCAGGTCCCGGCCTATGCCGACGCGCAGAAGCCGCAGGCCGAGAAACGCCTGGGGCAGCTGGATCGCGACCTGGGCGTCACCGGTTTCGTAGCGGGCGACCGGTTCACCATCGCCGATATCACCGCCTTCACGACATTGAGCTTCTTTCCACGCCTGTGCGGCATCGTCATCGATGAGACGCTGCCCAATATCCGGCGCTGGCTGGCGGATGTCGGGGCGCGGCCCAGCGCGGCGGCGTGATACAATGGTCATGTCTTTTGACCATTGTATCGGCGGCGACCGCCGCCGCGCGGCTCGTGCCGCGTAGCCAAGCCCCGGAGGGGCGCCGGCGATTGAGACGAAGGAAAGCAACCCTATCCGGGTATGCCGATCGGGTAGGCACTTGAAATGCGGCCATAATTTGCCCCGGGTAAAGGCATTTTCTTAACGACTTCCCGCTAGACATTGATAATCATCGCCTTTAGCTTGGCGGGAAAGCGAGACATCCGGCGTATTCGAAGGGGGTTGGGGCATGGCGTTCACGACGGTCTGGCGGCGTTCGACGGCCCATTCCCGCAAGATGGTGACAGCTGTCGCCCTGGCGGCCCTGGTGGCCGTCGCCACCCCCGTCGCGGCCCTGGCCAAATATGCCTCCATCGTCATTGATGCCAAGACCGGCGAGGTCCTGCACGAGGCCAGCGCCGATACCCGCAATTTCCCGGCCAGCATGACCAAGATGATGACCCTGCATCTGGTCTTCGATGCGCTGGATGCCGGCAAGATCCGCCTGACCCAGCCCCTGCCCGTCTCCCAGCATGCCTCCAACATGGAACCCAGCAAGCTGGGCCTGCGGCCGGGCGAAACGGTCACGGCGGAGCAGTGCATCCAGGCCCTGGTCACCAAGTCGGCCAATGATTGCGCCGTGGTCCTGGCCGAAGCGCTGGGCGGCACGGAGGCGAAGTTCGCCAATATGATGACCAACCGGGCGCGCCAGCTGGGCATGACCCGCACCACCTTTCGCAACGCTTCCGGTCTTCCCAATGCCGGGCAGCTGTCGACGGCCCGTGATTTCGCGCGGCTGGCGCAGAGCCTGATCTATGACCATGCCAAATATTACCCGTATTTCTCCACCACCTCCTTCACCTACAAGGGGGCTGTCCACCGCAACCATAACCGGCTGATGGCCCGGTATGAGGGGATGGACGGGCTGAAGACCGGCTATATCCGCGCCTCGGGCTTCAATCTGGCGGCCTCGGCCGTGCGCGACGGGCGGCGGCTGATCGGCATCGTGTTTGGCGGCCAGACCGGCACCTGGCGCGACAACCATATGGCCGACCTGCTGGACGACGCCTTCTCCGGCAAGCGCGCCGCCCCGATGCTGGTGGCCAGCAACCAGTCCAAGCAGCCGGCCAAGGCCAAGACCCGGGCCAAGCCGGCCGCACCGGCGGAAACCATGGTCGCTGCCGTGTCGGACAGCATCATCGGCACCGCCAACGCCGCCCCGGCCATGGCCGTCGCCGGCAGCGTCCCGACGTCGCGGGCCAATGGCGGCTGGGCCATCCAGGTCGGTGCCTTCAACGACAAGGGCCAGAGCCAGCGGGCCGTGAACCAGGCCACGCAGAAGGCCGGCACCCTGCTGGATGCCGCCACCCCGCACCTGATGGAAGTGTCCACGGCCCGCGGCACGCTGTACCGCGCCCGCCTGACCGGCCTGGACGAGAAGACGGCGCGCCGTGCCTGCGCCCAACTGTCCAAGTCTGGCCAGAACTGCCTGACCCTGCCGCCGGCGGGTTTGTGACACGGCACTTTATGCTGTCTCTGCGATGCGGCCCGCCCCTCCGGCGGGCCGCTTTCGCTTGGCGCACACTTCATGGCCATTGACGGCGGCGGTGACTCGTCATAGAGCAAATCCCGTTAACCAATTTCCAACGCTGGATCGGGCATGGATGCGCAGACGATTGCCATCGTCGAGGATGACGGCGAGGTCAGGGACATGCTGGCCGAATTCCTGGCCGGCCAGGGGTTCGGCATCATCACCGCCTGCGACGGCGCCAGTTTTCGCGCCCATATGGCGGAAAGGCGGCCGGATCTGGTGATCCTGGATATCGGCCTGCCGGATGATCATGGCTATACGCTTATGGAATGGCTGCGCGGGCGTGGGGTGGACAGCCCGCCCATCATTATCGTCACCGGCGCCACCAGCCCCCGCGACCGCAGCGCCGGGCTGGACTTAGGCGCGGACGACTATATCTGCAAGCCGTTCGACATGGGGGAGCTGCTGTCGCGGGTGCGCGCCGTCCTGCGCCGCGCCGCGCCGCGTCCGCCGGAACCGGCCGCCTCGGACTTGCATATCCGCTTCGGCCCCTGGCTGCTGAAGCGCGACGACAGGGTGCTGGTGCATGTGCCGGACGAGCGGATCGTGGATCTGACGGCCATGGAATTCGACCTGCTGTCGGTCATGGTGCAGCGGCCGCTTCAGGTGCTGAGCCGGGACGAGCTGCTGCAACTGGCCCATACCCGCCGGGCCGAACCGTTCGACCGCGCCATCGATGTGCGCATCACCCGGCTGCGCAAGAAGATCGAGATCAACCCCAACCATCCCGGATATATCCGCACCATCCGCGGCACGGGCTATATGTTCCATCCGGAAGGGGAAGTGTAGGAAGGCGGATCAGGCCGCGAACGCCGCGCGCAGAACCTGTTTCAGCGGTTCCCAGGCCACCAGCGCCTCGCACTCGGCCAGGGTCGCCCACCGGGCATCCAGCGCATCGTCGGCCGGCACGGGATCACCTGACACCCAGTCGGCCGTGACGTCCACGATGGTATAGTGGAACCGCAGCACGCCCTCGGCGTCGCGCACGATATTGTCCACGGCGGTCAGGATGGACCGGGCACGGGCCGTGATGCCGGTTTCCTCCCTCACTTCCCGCTCCGCCGCTTCGAACAGCGTCTCCCCCAGTTCCTGGCTGCCGCCGGGCAGCGACCATTCACCATAGCCGGGTGGCTTGCCACGCCTGATCAGCAGCACCTGCCCGTCCTTCCAGACGAGGCAGCCGACGCCGACGCGCGGATGGGTGGGGGCGGGATGGGGCATGGTGTTTTCCGGTGAAAAGATTGATGATCGTCCATATCGCTTGACCCGCATCAAGGCGCGGGACAACGGGACGATCCTATCCTGAGGCTGGATGCAAGACGGAGGGGATTTGCGACATGGCGACCATCACCTTGATCCAGGGCCATCCCGACGCGGGCAACGGCCATCTGCTTGACCTGCTGGCCGATGCCTATCTGGATGGGGCGGCGGCCGGTGGGCACACGGCCGAACTGCTGCGCCTGAACGCGCTGACCTTCCCCCTGATCCGATCCAAGCAGGATTGGGAGGAAGGTGAGGTGCCACCCGATATCCAGGCGGCACAGGCGGCCATCCTGTCGGCGACCCATCTGGTCTTTCTGTTCCCGCTCTGGCTGGGTGATGTACCGGCCCTGATGAAGGCCTTCCTGGAACAGGTGGCGCGCCCGTCCTTCCTGCTGGCGGAACCAGACAAGGGCTTCGCCAGTCCCCGCCGGCTGTCCGGGCGCAGCACGCGCAGCATCGTCACCATGGGGATGCCAGCCTTGCTGTACCGGCTGTACTTCCTGTCGCATGGGGTGCGCAGCTTCAAACGTAACGTATTGGGCTTCGCCGGGCTGGGGCCGAATGCCGACACGCTGATCGGCATGGTGGAAAACATGCCCAGGGAAAGGCGAGATCGGCTGGTGACACGCATGGAGGCGTTGGGCCGGGCGGGGGCGTGATCCTCCCGCCGATCCCACACTCAAACCCGGCGCAGCATCCGCTGAGCCGAGCGGGCAAGGCGCATCAAGGTGGGGTTGTCATAGATCGCCACCTTCAGCCGGGCCATCATGTCCGCCCGCAAGCTGTATTCAGGCTGATTGGCGAAGTACCGATAGGGACCGTCCTCTGTGAAGGCAACCCAATCCTTGGCGAGAAACAGGTTTCCGAAGGCCATGCCTTCCGGCAGGTAATGCGCGGTCAGCGACTTGCGCGACAGGGCCGGGTCCTGGGTCGGAAGCGCGCCATGGATGGTGCGGGAATTCCAGATGATGACGTCGCCCTTGCGCATCTCGGGCGCATCCACAGCCTCCGGATGACTGTCGACATGCCGCTTCATCAAAGCCAGCCAAGTGTCATGGCGCAATGATCGCAGGTCGTCATGCAGCTTCATCTCATGCGTGCCGCTCATCAAATAGAAACGGCCCGCTTCTGCGGGAATATCCTCCAGGGCGATCCAGGCGGCGGCCAACTGGCCATTGGGCACGCTGTCCAGATACCACCAATCCTGATGCGGCGGGGTGGCGGCGTTCTTGTCGAACAGCATTGACTGCATCAGGTCCAGGCTGCGATGGCCCGTCGCCTCCGCCAGCGCCGCCTTCAATGCGGGATCGAACAGGATGTTCAGAACGCCCTGGCGGACCCGGGGTACGCGCTTGTAATGGTGCGGATCGAGAAAGGAATTGGTGACGTGGCCGTGCGCATCGATGCGATTCGGCTCATACCGGTTGGTGTTCTGCCGAAAGAACCTGGAAGCGCTCTGCAGGAGGTCTTCCGCGTAGACTGCCATCAATGTATCGATAAGCGCCGGATCAACCAGACCGGGCACCTTCACCCAGCCATCACGGCGGTACTGGTCGGCCAATGCCATGCTGACTGTCCCCAAGAAGGCATGGTGGGGCCGCTCCGCAGCCCCACCTGGTCCCAATCAATACATGTGCTGACCGCCATTGATGGACAGGGTCGAGCCGGTGATGAACCCGCCCTCGTCCGCCACCAGGAACAGCACGCCGCGGGCGATCTCCGAGGCCTGGCCCAGGCGGCCCACCGGCACCTTGGCGACGATTTTTTCCAGCACATTGGGCGGCACGGCGCGGACCATGTCGGTATCGATATAGCCGGGCGCGATGGCGTTGACCGTGATGCCTTTGGCGGCCCCTTCCTGGGCCAGGGCCTTGGTGAAGCCATGGATGCCCGACTTGGCGGCGGCATAGTTCACCTGGCCATACTGGCCGGCCTGGCCGTTGATGGAGCCGATATTGACGATGCGGCCGAAATTGCGCTCCCGCATGCCGTCGATCACGGCGCGGCAGGTGTTGAAGCAACTGGACAGGTTGGTCTGGATGACGGCGTTCCACTGCTCGAAATTCATGCGGTGCATGACGCCGTCGCGGGTGATACCGGCATTATTGACCAGCACCTCGACCGGACCCAGCTCCGCCTCGATCTGCGCCACTGATGCCTTCACGGCGTCGAAGTCCGACACGTCGAACTTGTAGGCCTTGATGCCCGTGCGTTCGGTGAATTCGGCGGCAGCCTGATCGTTGCCGCCATAGTTCGCGGCGACGATATAGCCGGCATCCTTCAGCGCGACCGAAATCGCCTCGCCGATGCCGCGCGTGCCACCCGTCACCAATGCCACTCGTGCCATTTGTTTCCCCCGTTGGTTTGGCCTTCGGCCTGCTGAAAATAACTGAATGATATACTAACGGCGTTGCGTCGCCTTGACGTGCCTCAGGGGTCCGCACCCTGAAAGCGAACGGGGGTGCTTTTGGCACCCCCGCTGAAACGTGGCCTCAGTCGCGCTCGACACACAGCGCGACGCCCATGCCGCCGCCGATGCACAGGGTCGCCAGCCCCTTCTTGGCATCGCGTCGGATCATCTCATGCAGCAGCGTGACCAGCACGCGGGCGCCCGAGGCGCCGATCGGGTGACCCAGCGCGATGGCGCCGCCATTGACATTGACCTTGGCCGGATCGAAGCCCAGGTCGCGGTTGACCGCGATGGCCTGGGCCGCGAACGCCTCATTCGCCTCGATCAGGTCCAGCTGGTCCACCGACCAGCCCGCCTTGCGCAGCGCCTCGCGGCTGGCCGGGATGGGGCCGGTGCCCATGATCGACGGGTCGACGCCGGCCGTAGCCCAGGACGCGATGCGGGCCAACGGGGCCACGCCGCGCTTGGCGGCATTGTCGCCGCGCATCAGCACCAGGGCTGCTGCCCCGTCATTGATGCCCGACGCGTTGCCGGCGGTGACCGAACCGTCCTTCTTGAAGGCCGGGCGCAGCTTGGCCAGGGTCTCAGGCGTGGTGCCATGCTTGGGATATTCATCGCTGTCGACGATCACGTCGCCCTTGCGGCCGGCGACGGTGACGGCGGCGATCTCATCCTTGAAGCGGCCTTCCTTCTGGGCGGCCTCGGCCTTATTCTGGGAGCCGGCAGCGAACGCGTCCTGTTCCTCACGCGTGATGCCATACTTGGCGGCCACGTTCTCCGCCGTCTGGCCCATATGATAGCCGTTGAAGGCGTCCCAGAGGCCGTCCTTGATCATGGTGTCGATCATGGCGGCGTCACCCATCTTGGTGCCGCCGCGCAGGAACAGGCTGTGGGGTGACAGGCTCATGCTCTCCTGCCCGCCGGCCACCACCACATCAGTATCGCCCAGCAGCAGCGACTGGTAACCCAGGGCCACGGCGCGCAGGCCGGAGCCGCAGATCTGGTTGATGGCATAGGCGGTGCGGGCGGCCGGGATGCCGGCGGCGATGGCGGCCTGGCGGGCCGGATTCTGGCCCAGGCCGGCGGTCAGCACATGACCCAGCACCACTTCCGAAACCTCGGCCGCGTCGGTCTTGGCACGCTCCAGTGCGGCGCGGATGGCCACTTCGCCCAGCTTGTGCGCGGGCACGGACCCGAGCGCGCCGCTGAACGCGCCGATCGGGGTGCGGGCCGCACCGGCAATTACCACTTCGACCATGGTTCGTCTCCTCAAACGTGTCGGGTCCGGTGTCGGCCCCGGCTTGTCGCCATCACGAGGGCAAGCTTAGGCGGAAGCGGCGGGGGCGTGCAAGCAACGGGTCCACACCAGCCCTGACACAACCGCATTATTGCGCTGCATCATGCTCAGGTCTTCCCGGACTGACCCGCGGGAAGACCAGGGTGAACAGGGCCCCGCCCTGCGGTGCCGCCGCCACGCGCACCGTACCGCCCATGCGCACGGTGACAATATTGTAAAGAAGGTGGAGGCCCAGGCCCGATCCGCCGGTGCCGCGACGGGTGGTGAAGAAGGGTTCGAAGATGCGGGGCCAGAGGTCGCGGGGAATGCCTTGCCCATCGTCGCTATAGGCCAGTTCCACCATGTCATCATCCAGCAGCCGGGCCGCCAGGCGCAGGGTGCCGTCACGCCGATCGTCCGGATAGGCATGCATGATGGAATTGATCACCAGATTGGTGATGATCTGGGCCATGGCGCCGGGATGGCCATCCATCTCGACCCCGTCCGGCACCGCCATTTCCACCTTGTGGCCGGCATGGCGGATGCGGGGCGCCAGGCTGGCCAGCACCTCCGCCACATAGGCCCGCAAATCATAGGGGCGGCGGGCGTCAGACGACTGGTCCACCGCCACTTCCTTGAAAGACTGGATCAGCTCCGCCGCACGGGTGGCGTTCTTCTCGATCAGGGTGGCCAGTTCGTCCACCACCGACAGATATTCGTCGAAGGTCGAACGCCGCAGCTGCCCGTCGGCCGCCAGGGCCAGGATGCGCGCCGTCTCCGTCCGCAACTGGGAAGCACCGGTGACCGCCAGCCCCACAGGCGTATTCACCTCATGCGCCACGCCGGCCACCATCGACCCCAGGCTGGCCATCTTTTCCTGCAAAATCATCTGTGACTGGGTTTCGCGCAGGTCGACCAGGGTCTTTTCCGCGGCCACCTGTGCCTGCTCGGCCCGCCGCCGCCCCTCAATCGCCGCATCGCGGGCCTGTTGCAGCATGCGCCGCGTCTTGGTGCGGGCCGACTGCGCCGACAGGTTGGCCAGGACCAGCAGCACCAAGGCGGTCAGCAGGAAGGCGAATCGGCTGTGGATGTCGGCCGGGGCATCGCCGACATGCAACTGCCAGACATAAGTGCCGGCAATGACGGCCAGGAAGCCGGTAAAGAAGAACAGGATGGCGCGGTTGCCGCCGAAATTGCCGGTCGTCGCCACTCCTGTCAGGAACAGCGGCACCAGGGGCGAGGCCACGCCGCCCGTGTAATGCAGCAGGATGGCGATCAGGCAGAGACCTGCGAGATTGTTGGCAATGGTCACCTGATGGAAACGGCCCGACAGCCGCACCGTGACCAGATTGCCGCCGACCAGCAGCGCGTAGGCGGCCCAAGCCAGACTGACCGGATCAAACGGTCCCTCATTCACCGCCCAGATGCCATAAAGCACCAGGATTCCGACCAGGATCAACAGGGTGATGCGGATGAAGGCGCGGGCGCGCAGCAGTTGCTTTTCGTCGAATCCATGGGCGCGCATTGCGGCGGGAAGGAACAGGTCCGTCGCCGCGCGCAAGGCCTTTGCCGGCCATAACCGCCAGCTTTCCGCGCCCATGCGCCCGCCCTCCGACCGTCGGTTTCCCTCATATCAGGCTGGCCGAAGTCCAGTAAAAGCTCAATGGGTTAAGCAGCTTCGTCGCGTAAAATTTACACGTCTGCAACTTATTGTGTAGTCCCTCAGGCGCCGGACGCCGCCATCCGGCGGCTTGGCTCGCGGCGCACGAGCGCCGGGCCGGCGGTCGCCGGCCTGATTGTGTTGTTCCCTGGAGGCGCCGGGCGCCGCCATCCGGCGGCTTGGGCTTACGCCGCACGAGCGCCGGGCCGGCGGTCGCCGGCCTGATTGTGTTGTTCCCTGGAAGCACCGGGTGCCGCCTTACGACGGCACCACCAGCCGCCAGACATCGACCAGCGACGCGCGGCCCCGCAGCGAGAAGGCGCCGATCGGGGTCAGCGGCATGTCCACGGTGCAGGAGCCTGCGGCCCGCACCGTGTCGTCGCTGACCAGCACGACATAGCATTCGTCGCCCATCATCTCCCCGCCCAGCGCCTCCAGCCTTGCGGCGGTATTCACCGTATCGCCGACAATGGTGTAGTTGATGCGGGTTGCCGCCCCGATATTACCGACGATGACCGGGCCGGAATGCACACCCACGCGCAGGCAGACGGGCGGCAGGCCGGCGGCCTGGGCCTCCTCCGCCTCCTCCTTCACCACCTGCGCGATGGACAGGGCGGCGCGCAGGGCGCGGGACGCATGGTCGGGCTGTTCGTCGGGTGCACCCCAGAAGGCCATGACGGCATCGCCGATGAACTTGTCCACCGTGCCGCCCTCCGCCTCGATGCAGGCGGCGATGCGGGTGAAATGGCGGTTCAGCCAGTCGGCCGTGTCCTGCGGCGACATCTTCTCCGCCATGGCGGAGAAACCCTTGATATCGGTGAACAACACCGTCACCTCCCGCTCCTCCGACGGGATTTCCGACTGGGCGCCGTCGCGGCGGATCAGGCGCAGGACCAGCGACTTGGGCACATAGGTCTCGAACCAGCGCAGGCCGCTGACCATGGCGTTGAAGGCAGCGGCGGCATCCGCCACCTCGCGGAACCGGCTGTCGGGCAGGCGCGGCACATTCTGGAAATCCAGGTCGCGCAGGGCCACGGCGGCACCCGACAGCAGGCGGATGCGCCGGCTGATCATCTTGCCCACCAGCATGGCGGCCAGGACCGAGGCGATCAGGATGAAGAAGCCGACGACCAGCAGATGCTGGAACCGTTCCAACTCGCGGTCCACATCCTCCTCCCGCATCACCACGACCAGGGTGAAGGGATGCTCGCCATAATCGGAAATAGTGCGCAGCAGATAGAAATAGTCGATGCCATCCACCTCCGCCTGACGGAACTGCAGGTCGCTGCGCCGTTCGTCCAGGCTGGTTTCAACCTTCTTGCCCTCGTTCCATTTGGCCAGCTTGGTGCCCACCCCGTCCGGTCCGACGACGGACCAGATGGCGGTCGCCACGGGATCGCCCACCTCCTCCAAGGTTGGCAAGGGTGGGCGGTCCTTGACCTTGGAGAAGTCGAACTTGCGTTCAGCCAGGGCCGGGTGGGCCAGGACATAATGATCGTCGAACAGGATGAAGCTGGTCAGGTCGTCATCGCGGTCGGCATCGCGCAGGAAGCGCGACAGGCCATTGAAGCCCACCACCGAGGCGATGGCGCCGAGGAACTGCCCGTCGCGGCGCAGCGGCCCCTGCACGGGCATCACTGTCGTTTCGATCTCCTCCGCCCAAACGGGGTCGACCCAATGGGCCGACCCGGTCCGCAGCACATCCGCCAGGATCTTCGCCGCGTCGTCCGCCTGTTCCATGGACAGGGATGTGCCGGTATCACCCGCGCGGGCGGCACCGATCATCCGGGTGTCGCCATCAGCACGCACGATGCCGATTCCGGCCACCTGCGGCGTAGCGGCCAGCGCCCCCCGGACAACCAACTTCAGTCGTTCGGTATCGTCGATCGACACCTGGCCGGTGGCCAGCATGTTGGTCAGGTAATCGACCTGGTTGCGGGCCGGGTCCAACTGGGCACGCACCCGCGCTTCGGCCATGTTCATGGCCAGTTCGGCCTTGTCGGCCAGAAGGTTGTAGGTGTTGCGGCCCGATGTCTGGACACCCAGCCAGAAGACGCTGGCCACGGCCACCAGCATCAGCCCGCCCAGGCCCAAGGTCAGGACCACGGCAATGGGTAGACGCATCCGGCCCTTGCGGGCCGTCGTCTCTTCACAAGCGGGAAGGGTCAGCAGGTTCTTCATGGGCGCCGGAGGGTACAGGAGCGTCGGTCAGCCGGCAACCACCGGCCCCCCGTCACCCCTCGATAATGGTCTTCACCCACAGGCCGGGCCGGGGCTCGGTGCCGGGCGGGATGTTGTTCAGGACGCGGAACCGTTCCTCGCCATGATCCTTCAGCGGCTGGGCGGCCACGAAGCCGGCCACCGTCTGTCCCGGCTTCACCTGCACCACCTTGATCCGATAGGGTTTCAGGCTGGTCTTTTCCGTGGCGGTCAGGCGGCGGAAGCCCTGGACCGTGCCCATGAAGCCGCCATCCAGCCGTTCCGCCCGATCCCAGGGCGCCGTCAGAAGGAAGCGGTAATAGCGGCCGTTGTTGCCCGCGATGGCGACCAGCCGGGCGAAGACGGGACCGTTCTGACCCGACAGGCGGGTGATGGCAGTGGCCCCAGGTTGCCCATCAATGGTCAGGGGGCGGGCATCGGCCAGCGGCGCCCCCTTGGCCCAGACAGTGGCGATGTAATCACCAGCGCTGTAGGCGCCCTGGGCCGGCGCGTCGGAGAACACGATCTGCGACCCATCCGGACCCAGACCGATGACCGCCTGATCGCTGTTCAGCAACCGAAAGCCGTCCGGCACCTCGAACCTTATGCCCAGCCCGGTATGGGCAAAGACCCGGCCCCGCACAAAGCCGTGGGCCGGGCTGTCGCCATAGATCATGCCGTCAATGGCCCGCATGTAATCTTCATTACGGATCAGATAGCTGGCACCGGGCGTCAGCGACGCGGCGGCCGATGCCCGTTCCGCCCGGTCACCCGTGGGCGGATGGGTCTGGAGATAGCTGAACCGGTCGGCCTTGCCCGGCTGCCCGGCCAACAGCGCCTCCAGTTGCGCATGGCGTCCCATGGAGGAGAGGAACCCCGCCATTTCGCGGGGATCATAGCCGGCGGCCGTCATGTAGCGGATGCCCAAATTGTCGGCCTGGAGTTCCTGGCCGCGCGAGAAGCTGGCCAATGCTGCCTGTGCGCCCTGCTGCGCCAATTGTCCGGCCCCCTGGCCCAGGAAGATGCCGGCCAGCACCGCCCCGCCCTGGGCCAGGACGCCGCGGCCATAGCGGTCGGCGGAATGGCGGGCGGTGACATGGCCGATCTCATGCCCGACCACGCCGGCCAGTTCCGCCTCGCTATTGGCCAGCGCCATCAGGCCGCGACTGACATAGACATAGCCGCCGGGCAGGGCGAAGGCATTGACGATGGGGCTGTCCAGCACGGTGAAAGTATAGCGGGTGCTGGCGATCTCCGTCTTCGCCGCAAGCGACTGGCCCAGCTTGTCGACATAGGCCTGCAGCCTGGCATCCTCATACCGGCCGCCAAATTCCTTCAGCATTTCCGGATGTTGCTGGGCGCCGATGGCGGCTTCCTTCTCCGGCGGCATCAGGCCCGTCAACTGCCGGTCGCCCGTGACCGGGTTGGTCGAGCAAGCGGCGAGATAAAGCGGCAGCAGCAGCGGCAGCAGGCGACGGGTCATGGTGTTCCCTTCCCGTTTCAGGCGGTTGCAACCGCCCTTATGCCAAAGCCAGGCCCATCAAGGGAAGTCATCCGGTAGGGGTCAGCCTTTGGCGCGGCTCAGTTCCACGGTCATGAATTCCAGGCGCCTTGCCACGTCGCGCAGCATGGGCAGGGCGATGCGGGGAAACTCCTCCATCAGCCGGAAGAAGCCGTCGCGGCCGATGCGCAGGGTACCCACCGGTCCCACGGCGAAGGCGGTCGCCATGCGCGGCCGGTCGCAGAGGATGGAGACCTCCCCGATGATGCCGCTGCCGGCGAAGGTACCCAGGTCGATCGGCCCGCCGGGCGTGTCGATCACCATATCGACGCGGCCGTCCAGGATCACATAGGCGGCATCCGATTCCTCGCCCTGGCGGAACAGGGCGTCGCCATCCTTGAAACAGGCGGTCTCGCTGGTGAAGGCCAGCAGTTTCAACTGCGGCGTCTCCACATCCTTGAACAGGGGCAGGCGCCGGAGCGCCTCGACCTGCGCGGTCAGGCTGGCGATCATGTTTCACCTCCCTGCGGCGCCGGTTTTGCGAGGTGGCACCTTGTTGTCATAGTGGTGCAACATCACGGCCCCGCTGTCCAGCCCCACACCCAATGTCCCTGCCCCGCCATCCCCACCCCATCCTGTTCCGGGCTCAGCCGATGCGGCCGGGCGAGGCGGCGGCACGGCTGGACATGGCGGAAAGCCTGGCGGCAGGCGGAGAGGCGGTGATGCTGGCCTGGGGCGGAATGGCGCCGACGGGGGCGATACCGGCGGGCGTGACGCTGTGGCCGCTGCCGCCGGCGCGGGCGGATGAGGGGACGCCGGGTCTGATCCTGGATGCAGACGGGCGGATGGCCGATCCGGCCTGGAAGAAGCGGCGGGCGGCGGTGCTGCTGGCCCTGTTCGCGGGCATGAAACCGCGCCTGATCGTGCTGGATGCGGCGGGGCCCGGCTTCCGCTTCGAACTGGAGCCGCTGACGGGGATGGCGCGGCGACGGATGCCGGCGCCGGAGATACGGGTCTGGCCGTAACGCAAAATGCCGGGCGGGAGGCCCCCCGCCCGGCGCCTGAGGGTGCTGGGAAATGACGTCAAACGATATCGATCACCAGCTTGCCCTGGGCCTTACCCTCCTCCAGCCGCGTATGGGCGGCACCGACATCGGCCAGGGTGAAACGGGTGGGGTCGACCAGCGGTCGCAGCGTACCCGCCACCTTGCGCAGCACCTGGCCCTGATGCACCCGGTCGATGGCGAAGCCATGGTCATGCAGCATGGGCAGCAGCATGAAGACCACATGCAGGCTCAGCCCCTTGCCATGCATGGGCGACAGGTCGGCGCTATAGCCGGCAACAATGGTCACCACCTGACCGTTGAAGCGGGCGGCGGCGAAGCTGGTGGCGATGTCGCTGCCGCCCGTGGCATCCAGCACGATATCGAAGCCGGCACCGCCGGTCAGGCGGGCCACATAGGCCTCCACCGATTCGGTCTTGTAATTCACCACCTCGTCCGCCCCCAGCGACCGGGCCAGGTCGGCCTTGGCGTCGGATGACACGGTGGTGGTGACATGGGCACCCCGGGCCTTGGCGATCTGGATGGCGACATGGCCAACCCCGCCGGCCCCGCCATGGATCAGCACCTTGTCCCCCGGCCTCACCCGCGCCCGGTCCACCAGCGCCTCCCAAGCCGTCAGGGTGACCAGCGGCAAGGCGGCAGCATCGCGCAGCGACATGCCTGCCGGGGCGGGGGCCAGCAGGCGGGCGTCGGCCGCCACATATTCGGCATAGGTACCCTGGAGCCCCGTCACGCCGCCCACGCAGCCATACACCGCCTGTCCCACGTCGAACCCCGTCACGCCCTCACCCAGTGCCACCACCGTACCGGCCATGTCGCAGCCCAGGATGCCCGGCAGGGCTGGGGCGATGGCGCGGCCATTCTTGCGGATCTTGGTATCGACCGGGTTGACGCTGGCGGCATGGATTTTCACCAGCACCTGGCCAGGGCCGGCCACGGGCGTGGGAACCTCCGCCAGCTTGAAATTCTCCACGCCGCCGAAATCCGTCAGCAACAACGCCTTCATCTTGGTCTCTCCATCCATCGGTGCGGGGCATCGCCCCGTTCATGAGGACAGGATGGGCTTGACGGATGAATTACGGAAACGAATTATATTGATCGAGATGATCAAGGATTTTGATGATGTCTTCCCATGGTACCGACCTGGATATCGACGCGCTGCGCGCCTTCGTGGCCATCATCGACCATGACGGGTTCACGGCCGCCGCAGAGCGGCTGCACCGCACGCAATCGGCGATCAGCATGAAGATCAAGCGGCTGGAGACGGTGCTGGGCCGAGCCCTGTTCGACCGTACGGGGCGTGCCATGACCCTGACGGCGGAGGGGGAATTGCTGCTGTCCTACGCGCGCCGGATGCTGGCCTTGAATGACGAGACGGTGGCGCGGCTGCTGGCCCCCGATGCGTCGGGCCTGGTGCGGTTCGGGGTGGCGGAATATTTCGCGCCGGAGCAACTGCCCCTGCTGCTGGCCCGCTTCCGCCGCGCCCATCCGCGCGTGCGGCTGGAGGTTTCCGTGGGCCTGGGCAGCGACATGGTGCAGGAGATCGTCGACGGCCGGCTGGACGTGGTCATCGCCAAGCGCAACGAGACGGGGCCGCAGGGGCGCTTCCTGTGGCGCGAACCCGTGGTGTGGGTGGCGGCTTCCGACTGGCGCCATGACGCCGGCGACGGACCGTTGCCGCTGTGCCTGCTGCCCGACCCCTGCATCTATCGCACCCGCGCCGTGGCCGCCCTGGACCGGATGGGCTGGCCCTGGGGCACCACCTATGCCAGCGGGTCGTTCATGGCGGTGCGGGCGGCGGCCCTGGCCGGGCTGGGCGTGACCTGCCTGGGTGCGGGCGCCCTGGTGCCGGGCCTGCGCGTGCTGGGCCCGGCGGAAGGGTTCCCGGCGTTGGAGCCGGTGGAAACGGCAGTGTTCGGGGAGGAACGGGCCAAGGACGGCCCGATCCAACCCCTGATCGACTTCCTGGTACGCGAGGTACAGGCCATCGCCCTGCCGCCCGTGGCCCAGGCGGCTTGATCACGCCTTCTCCGGCAACACCACCACGCCATCCTCGTCGCTATAGACCCACTGGCCGGGGATGAAGGTACAGTCGCCGAAAGCAACGGTCACATCCGCCTCCCCCGCTCCGGTCTTGGCACTTTTCAACGGGTTGGTGCCAAGCGCCTTCACGCCCAGGGGCAGGTCACCGATGGCGACGCTGTCGCGGATGACGCCATTGACGATGATCCCGGCCCAGCCACTCTTCACGGCCAGGGCGGCGATGATGTCGCCGACCAGGGCCGATGCCAGCGACCCGCCGCCATCGACCACCAGCACGGCACCGTCGCCGGGTGTGGACAGGATCGATTTCAGCAGGGCGTTGTCGCGATGGCAGCGCACGGTGCGGATGGGTCCGGCAAAGCGGGCATGACCGCCCAGATTGCGCAATTGCAGGGAACAGCTGGCGATCACGGCTTCATGTGCATCGACCAGATCGGCGGTAGCGAAATCCATCGTTCGGTTCCTCCGGGCTCGGGTAGAAAGGGCGCTTTACGGCGTCAGAGTACCCGGTTCCGTTCCCCTGTCCATGCTGGCGCGACCGATCACCACACGGTCGCGGCCCTGCGCCTTGGCAACGTAAAGCGCCTTGTCGGCCAGGGCCATCATCGCCTCCACCGTCGGGGCCTCCGGCCCATGGGTGGCGATGCCGACGCTGACGGTCGCAGTCACCGACATTTCCCCGTCCGTCACCGGCGTAGCGGCCAGCAATGCCCGCAGTCGCTCGGCCAGCTGTGCGGCGGCGTAGGCGTTGGTTTCCGGCATCAGCACCACGAACTCCTCGCCACCCACCCGGGCGAACAGGTCGGTCTGGCGCAGATTGGCGCGGCCCAGGTCGGCCAATGCGCGCAGCACCTTGTCACCGAACGGGTGGCCATAGCGGTCATTGATGGCCTTGAACTGATCCAGATCCAGGATCATCAGCGACAAGGGCCGGTTGAAGCGCCGGGCGCGCTCCACCTCCCCCTTGGCCTCATCCTCCAGCCGGCGGCGGTTGGCAACGCCGGTCAGCGGATCAATATGCGCTTGTTCCTCCAGCTTCAGTTCCAGCCGGAACCCGTAACGGGCCGTGCGCTCCAGCGCCAGGGCCAGGATGCCGGAGGCGAAGACGCCGGTACCCACGAAGGCCAGCACATTGAACAGCGCGAACCCTTCCACCCCCTTCAGCAGCAGCAGCGCCACGACCACCGCGAAGCCGGGCAGGTTCAACAAGGGCACCTGCCGCGCCCGCGTCACCACCACCGCCGACACGGTGGGGAACAGGGCCAGCCCGGCCGGGCCATAAAGGAACCCGTCCTTCAGCAGATATTGGCTGAGCGCGATGGAGACGGTGCCCGATGACACGGCCAGCATGCCGATCCAGCGCAGTTCCGTGGGCGTCGACCGCGTGCGTAGCAGCTTCCAGGCGCACCACAGCATGATGATGGTGCCGGAGCCGCGGATGATCAGGCAGGCCAGGAATTGCGTCGGGTCCAGCAGCCAGTCCCACAGCAGGAAGCTGAACATGGCCAGGGCGCCGATGGCGACCGGCGCCAGCAGGGCATCGTTCAGGCGCGAGGCCCGCCAGACGTCGAAACGCCTTTCCGTGGCCTCGTCGAAACTCGGCAAAAGGAAACCCATCCCCCCACCCGGCCCTTGATTGAAAGGGCTTCTCGCTGTTTCTCTGCTAGGATGATGTTGCGCCAACACCCTTGGGTTGACAACCCGCTGCAGAGGCCATCCCGGATCCGGATTTTCGAACGATCGGACGAAAATCGCGATTGAATCGAACGCGCGTTTGAATGATGCTGGCGCCCAATGATCCAAAACGTATCAAGGGGAGGATGACATGTCCGACGCGATCAACCGCCACTGGCTGCTGCTGGACCGTCCCAAGGGCGGCAATTTCAGCGAGGTTCTATCCCTGCGCGAGGAGGCGGCCCCCCATGCGGGCGAGGGCCAGATCCGGGTGCGCACGGTCTATCTGTCGCTGGATCCGACCAATGCGGTGTGGATGCAATATGACAGCTACCTGCCGGCCGTGCCGCTGAACACCACCATGCGCGGCCTGGTACTGGGCGTGGTGGACCAGTCCAACCATGCCAAGTTCAAGGTCGGCGACATCGTCACCGGCATGGGTGCCTGGGCCGATTATGTCGTGGCCGACGGCGCCTCCTTCGGGCGGGTGCCCAATATTCCGGGCCTGCCGCTGCTGGCCTATATGGGTCCGCTGGGCATGACCGGGGCCACCGCCTATTTCGGCCTGCTGGATGTGGGCCGGCCGAAGGAGGGGGAGACGGTCGTGGTCTCCGCCGCTGCCGGGGCCGTGGGATCGCTGGTCGGCCAGATCGCCAAGCTGAAGGGCTGCCGCGCCGTCGGCATCGCCGGCTCGGCCGACAAATGCGCCTGGCTGACCGGTGAGCTGGGCTATGACGCCGCCGTGAATTACAAGGAGAAGGGTTGGCAGAAGGCGCTGAAGAACGCCGTGCCCAATGGCATCGACATCTATTTCGAGAATGTCGGCGGCGAGATCGCTGAGGCCGCGCTGAGCCTGCTGAACATCAAGGGCCGCATCCCGTTCTGCGGCGCCATCAGCCAGTATAATGCCACCGAGCCGCCGACCGGCCTGCGCAACCTGTCCGTCCTGGTCAGCCGCCGGGCCCGGATGGAAGGCTTCCTGGTGCTCGATTACGCACCGCGCATGGCGGAGATGTATGCCGAGATGGGGCCATGGCTGGCCGAGGGCAAGATCAAGTGGAAGGTCGAGCTGGACCAGGGGCTGGAAAACACCCTCACCTCCTTCGCCAAGCTGTTCAGCGGCGGCAACACCGGCAAGCTGGCCTTGCAGGTGTCGGACGAGCCGGCGCGATAAGGGCTGGGCATTTACCTTCTCCCTCCCCCCATGGAGGGAGAAGGTTTCCCTATTCCGCATCCCCCTGCCGCCCGGGCGCCGCCACCTGGAACGCCTCCAAGGTCTGGCAATGGGCGTCGATGGAAACCAGCTTGGGATAGGCCGCCAGATCCACCCCGAATCGCCGGGCGTTGAACATCTGCGGCACCAGGCACAGGTCGGCGAAGGTCGGGACCCCGCCCATGCAGAAATCCGGACCCTGGACCATCCGCTCCAGGGCCGCGAACCCCTCCGCCGTCCAGTGGGCGATCCAGGCCTTCACGCCCTCTTCCCCCTGGCCCAAGGGGCCGCGCAGATAGTTCAGGACCCGCAGATTGTTCAGCGGATGCAGGTCCGCCACCACGGCCAGCGCCATGGCCCGCACCTTCGCTCGTGACGCGGGATCGGCCGGCAGCAGGGCTGGTGTCGGGTGCCTTTCCTCCAGATATTCCAGGATGGCCAGCGATTGCGGGATCACAGCGTCGCCATCGACCAGGGTCGGCACCAGCCCCTGCGGGTTGATATCCCGGTAGGCCTGCCCCTTCTGCTGCCCGCCATCCTTCAGCAGATGGACATAGGCCGGGTGCCATTCGATGCCCTTCCATGCCAGCGCGATGCGGACGCGATAGGCGGCGGACGATCGGAAATAGGTGTGGAGCTGCATCTCTGGTATCACCGGCCAGGGGTTGAAGGGGGAGAAGGGCCATGGCCCGTCCGTTGGAAGGCAGGATAGCACTGGTCACCGGCGCCTCGCGCGGCATCGGTGCGGCCATCGCCGAACGGCTGGCCCGTGATGGCGCCGATGTGGCCATCCATTACGGATCGCACCGGCAATCGGCGGAAGCATTGGCCGACCGCTGCCGCGCGGACCATGGCGTGCGCGCCCAAGTCTTCCAGGCGGATCTGGCCGACCTGTCGGATACGGGCGGGGCCGTTGCCCTGTTCACCGCCGTGACCGCAGCGCTGGGCGTGCCCGACATCGTGGTCAACAATGCCGGCACCGGCCGCTTCGCCCCCATCCAGGAGATCAAGGCCCAGGAACTGGCCCAGGTCCTGGCCGTGAATGCCGCCGCACCGCTGCTGCTGGCACGCGAAGCGGCGAAGGCGATGAGGCGCGGCGGGCGCATCATCAATATCGGCAGCGTCATCACCGACATGCCCGTGGGGCTGCGGTCGGTCTATGCCGCGTCCAAGGGGGCTGTGCATGCCATGACCGGCGTGCTGGCGCAGGAACTGGGGCCATTGGGCATCAATATCAACACGGTGGCCCCTGGTGTGACGGCCACCGACCGGTTCAAATCCGGCGACCGGTCGCGCGAGGGGGAGATCACCAAACGCACCGCCCTGGGCCGCATCGGCGAACCCGACGACATCGCCAACGTGGTCGTCTGGCTGGCCGGGCCGGATGCGGCCTGGATCACGGGTGAGGTGATCCGGGCCAGCGGCGGGTTGCGGGGACTTTAAGCTTCGTATTTCCGCACCGTCTGATCGATGGCACCGAACACGGAGCGGCCGTCCTTGTCCTGCATCTCGATCCGCACCCGGTCGCCGAAGCGCAGGAAGGGGGTGGTGGGCTTGCCGTCGCGGATGGTCTCGATGGTCCGGATTTCCGCGATGCAGCTATAGCCCAGGCCCCCCTCGGCCACCGGCCGCCCGGCCCCGCCATCCGGGTCCTTGTTGGACACCGTACCCGACCCGATGATGGTGCCGGCCGACAGCGGCCGCGTCTTGGCGGCGTGTGCGATCAGGGTGGGGAAGTCGAAGGTCATGTCGACCCCGGCATTGGGCTTGCCGAAGGGCTGGCCGTTGATCGATGACAGCAGCGCCAGATGCAGCCTGCCGCCATCCCAGGCGTCACCCAGGCTGTCGGGCGTCACCGCCACAGGGCTGAAGGCGCTGCTGGGCTTGGACTGGAAGAAGCCAAAACCCTTGCCCAGCTCGTTGGGGATCAGGCCGCGAAGTGACACATCATTGACCAGCATCACCAGCCTTATATGCGCTCTGGCCTGTTCCGGCGTCACACCCATGGGCACATCGCCGGTGACCACGGCCACCTCGCCTTCCAGGTCGATGCCATAGGCCTCGTCCGCCATCAGGATCGGGTCATGCGGCGACAGGAAACTGTCGGACCCGCCCTGATACATCAGCGGATCGGTCCAGAAGCTGGGCGGCATCTCGGCATTGCGGGCCTTCCGCACCAATTCCACATGGTTCACATAGGCCGACCCGTCCGCCCATTGATAGGCGCGGGGCAACGGGCTGGCACAGTCGGTCTCATCGAACGGCTGTCCATCGATCTCACTGCCATTCAGCTTCGCGGCCACGGCCGCCAGCGCAGGGGCGACGCTGTCCCAATGGTCGAGCGCCTGTTGCAGGGTCAGCGCGATCTCCGGCACGGCCACATAGCGGGAAAGGTCGTCGGACACCACGACCAGACGGCCATCACGGCCCTGTTGCAGGGAGGCGAGTTTCATGGGGGAACTCCAATAGGGTAATTTTCGTGGGCAGCGAGCTTTAAGGCTTCACCCGCCAGCTGTCGGCATAGGCATGGTTCTCCACGCCGTCGGGCATCCCCGCCACCTCCAGCGCGTCGCGGGTATCGACCATCACGGCATATTCGTCCGTGGCCGGCTTGGTCTGCACCAGCATCTTGCCCAGCGCCTTGGGGTGGGGCCCATGGGTGAAGCCGGACGGGTGGAAGGTCATCATGCCGGCCTTGATATTGTCGCGGCTGAAGAAGTCGCCGGCATGGTAGAACAGCACCTCATCGTAATCGTCGTTATTATGGAAGAACGGAATCTTGATGGCGCCCTCGTCCGTCTCGAACGGGCGCGGGGCGAAGGTGCAGACGACGAAACGGTTGGCGACGAAGGTGGTGTGGGCGCTGGGCGGCAGGTGATAGCGGTGGCTCATCAGCGGCCGCACATCCTTGACGTTCAGCCGCACCGGTGCCAGATCGCCCTTCCAGCCCACGGCATCCAGCGGATTGAACGGATAGGTGACCGTACTGATCGCGCCGCGCCGCTTGACCAGCACGCGCCAGGAACTGCCGGGGCCGGTATCGGCCTGCTGGTCCAGGAAGGCCTTGTCGATCTTCGGCGTGTCCAGGATGGCGGGGTCGAACACCGCATGCGGGCCGACGATGCCGCGGTCGGGCAACTGGTAGATCGATCCCGTGGCCTCGATCAGCAGCGCCGTCACCGGCCGGGCCGGGACGAGGCGCCACATGGTACCGCGGGGCAGCACGACATAATCGCCGGCCGTCACGCTCAGATGACCATAGTCGCAGAATAGGTCGCCATCGCCCTCATGCACGAAGATCAGGTCGTCGCCATCGCCATTGCGGGCCAGATGGTCCATGGGTTTGTTGCAGTGCCACATGCGCATGCGGCAATGGGCGTTGAACAGCACCTCCTTCGCCGCCCACGGCCCCTCCGACATGCCTTCGATCAACTGGTTCAGGTCGAAGGCGCGCGGGCGCAGCGGACCTTCCCAGCTGGTCCAGCCGGTGGGCGCGTTGCGATGATACATATGGGTCGCCGGGCCAAAGAAACCTTCCCGGCCCAGTTCCCGTTCGAACGTGCCGGGCGGCAGGTCGGCATGGGCCTGGCGCGAGGCATCGCCCTCGATCCTTGGGAAAGAAATGTACCGGCGCATGGGTGTCCTCCCACCTGTTTCGAATATCGTTTCACTTGAAACGAATATGCCGGATCACAGAGCCTCTTGCAAGTCCGCTGTGCACAGGCCACCCTTGGTCCATGCTCGACCTTGATGATTTCCTGCCCTATCGCCTGAACGTCCTGGCCAAGCGCGTCAGCCGCGAGCTGGCGCGCCGGTATGAGGCGCAGTTCGGCATCTCCATCCCCGAATGGCGCGTGATGGCCATCCTGGGGCGTGAACAGCCCTTGTCCTCCAACGACATCGTGGAACGCTCCGCCATGGACAAGGCCAAGGTCAGCCGGGCGGTGACCTCCCTGGTGGAGGCGGGGCTGCTGTCGCGCGACACGCACCCGTCGGACCAGCGGCTGCTGCGCCTGTCCTTCACGCCGGCCGGGCGGACACTTTACGACAGGATCGCGCCCCTGGCGCTGGAATGGCAGCAGCGCTGGCTGAACTGCCTGGACGAGGGCGAACTGGCACAGTTCAAGGCCTTGTCGGGAAAGCTGGAGATACAGCTGGAACAGCTGGCACGGGACGTTTTGTGACAGGATTGCCCATCCTTACGGCAACTTGGAAAATTGTCGCGATTGTCCCCGTTACGGGGTTGTTTCATCGCGGTAATGAATGCTTAACTGCTTGACATGAAAGGGGCCGGTTTCGGACCATCGGCCCTGGTTGAACAGGGGAATTACAGACAATGAGCCTTCGCCTTCAGGGGGCGGCCGCCATGGCCGCAGCACTCCTTGCCTTCACCGCCGCCCCGGTCCTGGCCGGGCCCACCTTGGACGCGGTCAAGAGCAAGGGACAGCTGACCTGCGGCGTGAATACCGGCCTTCCCGGCTTCTCCAGCCCCGACAGCCAGGGCAAGTGGACGGGCCTGGACGTGGATGTGTGCAAGGCCGTGGCCGCCGCCATCCTGAATGACACCGCCAAGATCCGTTATACCCCCCTGTCGGCGCAGCAGCGCCTGACCGCCCTGCAATCGGGCGAAATCGACCTGCTGGTGCGCAACACCACCTGGTCGCTGACCCGCGACGCCCAGGGCCTGGATTACGCCCCCGTCGTCTATTATGACGGCCAGGGCCTGATGGTGGCGAAAAGCCTGGGGGTGACCAGTGCCAAGCAGTTGGACGGCGCCACCGTCTGTGTGCAGCCGGGCACCACCACCGAGCTGAATCTGGCCGACTGGTTCCGCGCCCACAACCTGTCCTTCAAGCCCGTGGTGATCGAGGCGCTGGACGAGGTGAATGCCGCCTTCTTCTCCGGCCGCTGCGACGTGCTGACCACCGACATTTCCGGCCTGGCCGGCGTGCGCGCCTCGGTTGCCTCCAACCCCGATGATTTCATCATCCTGCCGGAAGTGATGTCGAAGGAACCGCTGGCCCCCGTGGTGCGCCATGGCGACAACCAGTGGCGCGACATCGTCAGCTGGACCATCTACGCCCTGATCGAGGCGGAGGAGAAGGGCATCACCCAGGCCAATGTCGATGCCAAGCTGAAGGATGTGGACCCGGCGGTGCAGCGCCTGCTGGGCGCACAGGGCGACCTGGGTCCGGGCCTGGGGCTGGACAAGGCCTGGGCCTATCGGGCCATCAAGGCCGTGGGCAATTACGGCGAGATCTTCGAGCGCAATATCGGCAAGAAGACGCCGCTGAAGCTGGACCGCGGCCTGAACGCGCTGTGGACCAATGGCGGGCTGATGTACGCCCCGCCCGTCCGCTGACGCTGACCCGATCGCCGGAACCGGATACCATATGACGGATCGCCAAGCGCCCGCCCATCCCAAGGCCGCCCCCCCGCCGGGGCATGCGACCTTTCACCTGTCCATCAACAATCCCGTGGTCCGCGCCATTCTGTGGCAGGTCGTGCTGGGCCTGGCCGTCGTGCTGGTCGGCTGGTTCCTGGTGGGCAACACCATGGACAATCTGGCGCGTCTGTCCATTGCATCGGGGTTCGGCTTCCTGGACCGGGAGGCCGGGTTCCAGGTCGGTGAAAGCCTGATCGCGTTCGGACCGCAGGACCATTATTCCAAGGCTTTCTTGGTCGGCATCCTCAACACCCTGAAAATCTCCGGCATCGGCATCATCTTGGCCACGCTCCTGGGCGTGATCCTGGGCGTTGCGCGGCTGTCGTCGAACTGGATGGTGGCCCGCATCGCCGCCTTTTATGTGGAGACGGTGCGCAACATTCCGCTGCTGCTGCAACTGTTCCTCTGGTACGCGCTGCTGACCGAGGGGTTGCCGGGCCCGCGTCAGGCGTTCGAGCCGATGCCGGGCGTCTTCCTGTCCAATCGCGGGCTGAAGCTGCCGGCCCCGGCCGATGATCCGATCTGGGCCTGGGTCGCGGCGATCTTCGGTCTGGGCGTCATCCTCACCCTGATCATCGCCGCCTGGAACAACAAGCGTCAGGCGGCGACGGGCAGGCGCTTGTCCATGCTGCCTATCGGACTGGGGCTGACCGCAGGTCTGCCGATCCTGGTACTGCTGGCCGGCGGGGGCGGGGCCATCGACATGCCTGTGCTTCAGGGCTTCAATTTTCGCGGCGGCATGACCTTGTCGCCGGAATTCGCAGCCCTGCTGTTCGGCCTGGTCATCTACACCGCCGCCTTCATCGGGGAGATCGTGCGGTCAGGCATCCTGGCGGTGCCGAAGGGCCAGACGGAGGCGGCGACCGCGCTGGGCCTGACGCGGGGGCAGCTGCTGCGCCTCGTCATCCTGCCGCAGGCGCTGCGCGTGATCATCCCGCCCACCACCAGCCAGTATCTGAACCTGACGAAGAACAGCTCCCTGGCCGTAGCCATCGGCTACCCCGACTTCGTCTCTATCGCCAACACCACCATCAACCAGACGGGTCAGGCGGTGGAGGGTGTGCTGTCGATCATGGCGGCCTACCTGATCATCAGTCTCAGCCTGTCCTTCCTGATGAACTGGTACAACAGCCGTGTGGCGCTGGTGGAGCGGTGAGATGAGCGTGATCCAGCCCCCCCAAGACCGCGCCGCCCCCGTCCGCCCCAATCAGGGGCCGGTCGCCTGGGCGCGCGCCAACCTGTTCTCCACCTGGTACAACGCGCTGCTGACCCTGGCGATCGTCTGGCTGCTGGTCCGCGCCGTTCCCGGCCTGATCGACTGGGCCCTGGTCAAGGCCAGCTGGTCGGGCGATGCGGCCGCCTGCCGTGCCGCCGGCGGGGCCTGTTGGGCCTTCCTGGCGGAGAAATGGCGCTTCATCCTGTTCGGCACCTTCCCGGACGATCAGCATTGGCGCCCGACGCTCGCCATCCTGTCGATGATCGCCACCCTGGTCGTATCGGCCGACCGGCGCATGTGGAGCCGGCCGCTGCTCTATATCTGGGGTGCCGGTCTGGGTTTGTCGGCGCTGCTGATGTTCGGCGGCGTGCTGGGCATGGATTATGTACCGACGGAACTGTGGGGTGGGCTGCCGCTGACCCTGACGCTGTCCATCGTCGGGCTGGTGGCCAGCTTCCCGCTGGGCGTGCTGCTGGCGCTGGGCCGGACCTCTGACCTGCCGGTGATGCGCAGCCTGTCGATCATCTATATCGAACTGGTGCGCGGCGTCCCGCTGATCTCCATCCTGTTCATGGCCTCGGTCATGCTGCCATTGTTCCTGCCGGCGGGTGTCTCCATCGACAAGGTGCTGCGCGCCCTGATCGGCATCTGTCTGTTCTCCGCGGCTTACGTGGCGGAGGTGGTCCGCGCCGGATTGCAGGCCATTCCCAAGGGGCAAGTGGAGGCGGCCCAGGCCCTGGGCCTGGGCTATTGGCAGCGCCAGCGCCTGATCATCCTGCCCCAGGCCCTGTCGCTGGTGATCCCACCGCTGGTCAATTCCTTCATCGCCAGTTTCAAGGATACCAGCCTGGTCATCGTCATCGGCCTGCTGGACTTGTTGTCCACCGCCAAGTCGGCCCTGACGGATCCGGCCTGGCGCGGCTTCTACAAGGAGGCCTATCTGTTCGTCGGCGTGATCTATCTGCTGTTCTGCTACGCGCTCTCCCGCTACAGCCGGCATCTGGAGACCGTCCTTGGGCAGGGGAGGCGGCGGTGATAGGCTGGAAGCCCGTGTTTGCCCTTGATCAGCGAGAGCCGCCATGAGCCAGCCTGTTGAGAAGCTTGTCTTGGACGAGGAGACCATCCGTCGGCGTCAGGAGAAACTGGAGGCCTTGCGTCGGGAGATTCAGAAGGGAATCGATAGCGGCGATGCCGGTCCCCTGGATGCTGAACGGATCAAGGCGCTAGCTCGGGCAAGGCGGAATGCCAGAGGTTAGGCTCTCCGCCGAAGCAGCGGACGATATGCTGGACCTCTGGGATTACATCTCTGACCGCAACAGTATCAGTGTCGCTGATCGGATTGTGGATCGGATCACCGAAGCAGCGACCAAATATGCACGGTACCCGGAGATGGGGCGCAATCGATCCGACCTGCGGCCAAGTTTGCGCTTTTTTCCAGTCTCATCGTTCAATGTCTATTACCGCCCCATCCCCACCGGCATCATCATCGATCGTATCCTCCACGCCGCGCAAGATATCGACACGGAGTTTTCTGAATGACGCCTGAGCCCATCATCGAACTGCGCGGCCTCAACAAGTGGTACGGCGCCTTCCATGTGCTGCGCGACGTCAACCTGTCGGTCGCCAAGGGGGAGCGGATCGTGATCTGCGGGCCGTCCGGGTCCGGCAAGTCCACGACCATCCGCTGTATCAACCGGCTGGAGGAACACCAAGCCGGCGACATCATCGTGAAGGGCGTGCCGCTGGACGATGATGTCCGCCATGTGGAGAGCATCCGCCGCGATGTCGGCATGGTGTTCCAGCAGTTCAACCTGTTCCCGCATCTGACCGTGCTGGAAAACTGTATCCTGGCGCCGATGTGGGTGAAGAAGCTGCCGCGCGCCGAGGCTGAGGCCAAGGCCCGACAGCTTCTGGAGCGCGTGCGCATCCCCGAGCAGGCGGATAAATATCCCGGCCAGTTGTCAGGTGGGCAGCAGCAGCGTGTGGCCATTGCCCGCGCGCTCTGCATGGACCCGACCATCATGCTGTTCGACGAGCCGACCAGTGCCCTGGACCCCGAGATGGTCAAGGAGGTGCTGGACGTGATGAGCGACCTGGCCGCGTCGGGCATGACCATGCTGGTCGTCACCCACGAGATGGGCTTCGCGCGCCGCATGGCCGATCGCGTGGTGTTCATGGACAAGGGCGAGATCGTAGAGGTCGCTCCGCCCGATCAGTTCTTCGACAATCCGCAGAACGACCGCACCCGCACGTTCCTGGGCCAAGTGCTAAGCCATTGAGCGCGACCTGGCCGGAATTCGGGCAAGCGGCGCTATGGCGCACCCACAGGCGCATTGAAACATCGCCTCCGATCCGCCATTTTTATCGGTGAACATTGTTCCGATGGCGAAGGGTTTCCTCTCGCCACCCGTATAAGCATGCAGGGGCGGTGCGGCCGGCGGCACGGTACATGGCCGGTAATGCAAAGTGTCAAGGAGCGTTGGTCATGAAGTTCACATCGAAAACGACCATCCGGAGCCTCATCGCTGCCGGTGCGCTGCTGGGGCTTTCCGCCTGCGCCAACCCGCAGGCCGATCAGGCCGCCTATGCCCAGACGGCCTTTGTCGGCATGCCCAAGCAGTTCCTGCTGACCTGCGCCGGCGTGCCGACCCGCAGTGCCACGGTCGACAATGTCGACTATTACACCTACACATCGGAACGGCTGGTGACGACGCCGTCCCCCGGCCCGCGCTTCAGCGCCGCCTTCGGCTATCACCGCCCCTGGTCGCCCTGGTACGGCTGGGGCATGGGCTTCGACGATTATCCGGAAACGGAAACCCGTGACTGTCAGGCCACCTTCACCCTGAAGGACGGCGTCGTGCAGCGCATCGTCTATAACAGCGCCAGCGATGGGCAGTCGGCGCGACTGGGCCAGTGCTACCGCATCGTTGAGAACTGCCTGGCCATGGTGCCGCAGCAGCAGGGACAGCCGAAGTAAGCGACGTAAGCATCGCAAAAGCCTGATGCGTGAAGGGGGGCGTCGGTTCACCGGCGCCCCCCCTTCGGTTTGCTCTCGCCCCTCAGACGATCCTGTGTTCCGGCACGCCCCAATGGTGGCAGGCGACGAAATGGGCTTGGGCCTTCTCCTCCAGCACGGGGGTCTGCCGGGCACAGATGTCGGTGGCCTTTGGGCATCGTGTGCGGAAGACGCATCCCGAGGGCGGGTTCATGGGGCTGGGCAGATCGCCGCCCAGCACGATGCGTTCCTTGTTCTTCTCCACATCCGGGTCCGGCACCGGCACGGCGGAAATCAGGGCCTGGGTATAGGGGTGCAGGGGGGCGGCATAGATGGCGTCGCGGTCGGCGATCTCCATAACCTTGCCCAGATACAGCACCATGACCCGGTGGCTGACATGGCGGACCACCGACAGATCGTGGCTGATGAACAGCAGCGACAGGCCCATTTCCTGCTGCAGATCCATCAGCAGATTGACGATCTGCGCCTGGATCGACACGTCCAGGGCCGATACCGGCTCGTCGCAGACCACCATCTTCGGCTTCAGGATCATGGCGCGCGCAATGCCGATGCGCTGGCACTGCCCGCCGGAAAATTCGTGCGGATAGCGGTTGATCATCTGCGGCAGCAGGCCGACCTTGGCCATCATCTCCTTGACCAGGGCCTTGCGTTCGTCCTTGGACAGTTTGGGGCGATAGACGGTCAGCGGCTCGGCGATAATGTCGCCGATGGTCATGCGCGGGTTCAAGCTGGCCAGCGGGTCCTGGAAGACGATCTGCATCTCCTCCCGCTTCTGGCGCACCATTTCCGCGCCCACGCCGGTCAGGTCGGTGCCCATGAACAGCACTTGGCCGTCGGTGGGCTTGATCAGTTGCAGGACGGCGCGGCCCAGCGTGGATTTGCCACAGCCGCTTTCGCCCACGATGCCCAGCGTCTCGCCCTCGGCAAGCGTGAAGGACACACCGTCCACGGCCTTCAAGGGCGTGTAGCGGCCGATCAGCAGGCCACCGGTGCGGATGGGGAAATGGACCTTCAGGTCCGACACACGGAGCAGTTCCTTGGTCATCGGTTCTCTCCGGCGGGTCAGACGACGGCCAGCGACGGGGCCGCCGGGTCGGTCACGGGATTCTGGAGGCTGACCAGATGGCAGGCCTTGGCATGGCCAGGCGCAACCGCGCGCAGCAAGGGCAGTTCGGCCACGCAACGCTCATGCACGAAGTCGCAGCGTTCCTGGAACGGACAGCCCTTGGGCAGGCGCTGCAGGTTCGGCGGCTGGCCGGGAATGGCGTAGAGCGTGTCCGACCGCACCTCCGTCAGGCGCGGCATGGAGGCGAGCAGGCCGGCAGCGTAAGGGTGGGCGGGGGAATAGAAGATGTCCCGCACCGTGCCGGTTTCCATGAACCGCCCGCCATACATGACCTGCACCTTGTCGCACAGGCCGGCGACGGTACCCAGATCATGGGTGATCAGCACGATGGCGGCCCGGGTCACATTCTTCAGGTCGGCCATCAGGTCCAGGATTTGCGCTTGCACCGTCACATCCAGCGCCGTCGTCGGCTCATCGGCGATCAGCAGTTCCGGCTCGCACAGCAGCGCCATGGCGATCATGATGCGCTGGCGCATGCCGCCCGACAGCTCGTGCGGATACTGAGCCAGACGGCGGGCGGCCTCGGGGATACGCACCAGATTCAGCATCTCCAGGGCGCGCTTGACGGCCTGGCTCTCGCTCATGCCCTTGTGCTGGACCAGCACCTCGGTCATCTGTCTGCCGATGCGCAGATGCGGGGTCAGGCCGGTCATGCTGTCCTGAAAGATCATGGCGATCTTGTCGCCGCGGATCTTGTTCAGGTCCTTGACCGGCATGCCCACCAGCTCGGTGCCGCGATACTTCGCCGATCCCATGGTGCGGCCGTTGCGGGCCAGTAGGCCCATCACCGACATGAACAGCTGGCTCTTGCCCGACCCGCTCTCGCCCACGATGCCGACGCATTCGCCGGCGTTCACGTCGAAGGACACGCCATTGACGGCCGAAACCTCGCCATCGGGCGTGGCGAAGCGGACCTGGAGGTCGCGGACTTCCAAAATTGCGGTCATATCCAGCGTTCCTCAGCGATCCTTGGGGTCCAGCGCATCGCGCAGGCCGTCACCGATGAAATTGAAGCAGAACAGCGTCACCGCCAGGAACAATGCCGGGAAGACCAGCATATGCGGGGCATTCTCCATCTGCGCCGCCCCTTCGGAGATCAGCACGCCCCAGCTGGTCATCGGTTCCTGCACGCCCAACCCTAAGAAGGACAGGAAGCTTTCCACCAGGATGACGACGGGCACCAGCAGGGTCACGAACACGATGACCGGGCCGATGACATTGGGGATGATGTGGCGGCGGATGATGTTGGGCGTGGAGACGCCGGCGGCGCGGGCCGCCTCGATATATTCCTTGCGCTTCACCGACAGGGTCTGGCCGCGCACGATGCGCGCCATGGTCAGCCATTCGACACAGCCGATGGCCGCGAACACCAGGATGATGTGCCGGCCGAACACCACCACCAGGATGATGACGAAGAACATCAGCGGCATGGAATAGAGCACATCGACGATGCGCATCATGATGCTGTCGATACGCCCGCCGAAGAACCCGGCCACCGCGCCATAGGCCACGCCGATCACCAGCGCCACCAGCGTGGTCACCACGCCCACCGCCAGCGACACCTTGGCACCGTACAGCGTGCGGATGAACAGGTCGCGGCCATTGGCATCGGTGCCGAACCAGTGGCTGCCCTCCAACTGCGGTCCCACGCCGATATAGTCCCAATAGACCTCGTCATAGGCATGCGGGCTCAGGAAATCGGCAAACACCGCCATGAAGGTGATGATCCCCAGCACCACCATGCTGGCCACCGCCATCTTGTTGGCAAACAGACGCCGACGCGCATCCTGCCACAGGGAACGGCCTTGGATCTCTTCGCCCGCCTTTTCGATCAGCGCGGCCCGGTTGGCCCCGCCGGTGATGTCTTGAACCATCGTCGTTCGCTCTTTCCCTACGGCACTATTCTGCGGCCTGGACCTGCGACCGCTGCCAAAGCTGCGTACAGGGGATTTCCATCAGGTCCGACCAATGCAGGTCGTACCCGTACTCACCAACTGTCACCTGGTCGAACCGGGCCGGGTTCTCCCGGATTGGCGCGAAGATGTCATAGCGGTCGATGATGTCGGCAATATCGACGACCGATATCTGTCCAACGTCCCATTCCAGCCGCACCTTGAAGCCCGGCAGAGTGGTAACGGATTTGATCCGGGGTGTACGCATCCCATCACCTCCTTGTCGGGTTCAGGGCCTGGAACATGGCCAGGATAACATCCTGGTTGGCCCGCGCCCATTGCATCAACGCGTCCGGCACCCCCGTCAGTGTCCCGCCCAACGGCTGAAAGCTGACGGCATGCACGATCACGTCATGGTCGGGACCGATGATGTGAAAATGGGGCGGGGGATGGTCGCCCGGTCCATAGACCGACAATTTCCATTTCCCTTCCCGCCGCAATGTCGGCATCAACGTCCCTCCCGTCGTTTACTCCCAGCCGCAGCTCTTGCCCGCGTTCTGCTTGTCCAGCCATTCCTTCAGCGGCGCGAAATAGGCCAGCATGGCCGATGCGTCCATCTGTTCGGTGCCGGTGAAAGCCTTCAGCGCCTCGGGCCAGGGCTTGGAAGCGCCCATTTCCAGCATGGCGTTGAAGCGCTTGCCCACCTCGGCGTTGCCGGCGATGGAGCAGCGATGCAGCGGACCGGTGAAGCCGGCCTGATCACAGGCGGCCTTGTGGAACTGGAACTGCAGCACATGCGCCAGGAAATAGCGCACATAGGGCACGCTGGTCGGCACATGGTTCTTGGCACCGGGGTCGAAATCGGCCTCTGTGCGCTCGATCGGGGCAGCCACGCCCTGATACTTGGTGCGCAGTTCCCACCAGGCCTTGTTGTAGTCTTCCGGCTTGATATTGCCGTTGAAGACGTTCCAGCGCCACTTGTCGATCAACAGGCCGAAGGGCAGGAAGGCCACCTTGTCCAGCGCCATGTTCAGCAGCTGCGGCACGTCGCCATCGGCACTCGGCTCCTTGTCCAGCAGGCCCAGCTTGACCAGGTAACCCGGCGTCACCGACAGGGCGATGAAATCGCCAATGGCCTCGTGGAAGCCATCATTGGCACCATTGCGGAACAGGGTCGTCTGGTTCTTGTAGGCGCGCTGGTAGAAATTATGGCCCAGCTCATGATGCAGGGTCTGGAAATCGTCGCCATTGACCTTCGTGCACATCTTGATGCGGATATCGTCCTTGTCATCGATATCCCAGGCCGACGCATGGCACACCACCTCGCGGTCGCGCGGGCGGGTGATCTGCGAGCGTTCCCAGAAGGTCTGGGGCAGCGCCTCAAAGCCCAGGCCGGTGAAGAAACCTTCCGCCGACTTGGTCATCTTGATCGGATCGTAGCCGGCCTTGGTCAGCAGGGCCGTGACGTCGACATTCTGGGCCGCTTGCTTGGGCGCCATCAGGTCATAGACATTGCCCCAGGCCTGCGCCCACATATTGCCCAGCAGATGCGCCGGGATCGGCTTGTCCTGCGGCACCACATCGGTGCCATAGGTCTCGCCCAGCTTGGTGCGGGCATAGCAGTGCAGGCCGGTATAAAGCGGCTTCACCTGTTCCCACAGCCGGTCGGCCTCCGCCTCGAACGCCTCGGGCGCCATTTCATAGCCGCTGCGCCACAGGGTGCCCGTGTCGGGCATGCCCAGTTCCTTGGCGCCGATATTGGCCACTTCCACCTGACGCTGGTATAGCGGCTTCATTGGCTGGGCCACCTTGTGCCAGCCGGTCCACAGGCGCTTCAGTTCCTTCTCGTCGCGCGAGGTGCGGAAGATGTCGTCGATCTCGTCCAGCGTCTTGCAATCGCTGCCATCGTCGCGGCAGACCTTGCCGGTGGCGTAAAGCTCACCCAGCTTGGCGTCCAGCTCCGCCAGTTCCTTGTTCAGGGCCGGGTCGGACGGGGACGGCAGGGCCGTTTCCCCGCGCAGCAGGTTCAGCTTGCGCGCCACATCCTGCGGCAGGTCCAGGCCCACGAAGCGCTTGCTCTCCGCCGTCAGCCTTGCGACCAGTGCCGAATAGGCGGCGTTGCTATCGGCGGCGATGGCCAGCGTGTCGGGCGTGATATAGGTATTCTGCACCCAGGCGATGCGGGAACCCTTCTCCCGCGCCACGCCCAGTTCGGCCTCCGCCTTGGCGATGAAGGCTGTCGCCTCCTCCACCGTGGGCTTGGCGGCCTGCTTGTCGGCCGGCTGCCCACAGGCCGACAGCAACATCATGGCGCCAAGGGCGACGCCGGCACGCAAGTTGAGGGTGATGCGCATGGTTCCCTGTCCTTACCTGTTGTTCTTCAGTTTGGATCAGTCGTAGCGGACGCGCGGGTCCATCAGGCCATAGACCAGATCGACGGCGAGATTCATCAGCACGATCAGGCTGCCATAGGTGATGACGGTGCCCATCACCAGCGTGTAGTCGCGATTGATCGCACCCTGAACGAAATAGCGCCCGATACCCGGCAGGCCGAAAATCTGCTCGATCACCACCGATCCCGTCACCAGCCCGGCGATGGCCGGCCCCAGATAGGAGATGACGGGCAGCAGCGCCGCGCGCAGCGTGTGGCGGGTGATGATCAGATGTTCGGGCAGACCCTTGGCATGGGCGGTGCGCACGAAGTTCGACCGCAGCACCTCCACCATGCCGCCACGCGTCAGGCGGCTGATGATGGCGATCTGCGGCAGCGACAGGGCCACTACCGGCAGGATCAGGTTGCGGAACGACCCGTCGCCCAGGCCCGCCACCGGCAGCAGCCCCAGATAGATGCCGAACACCAGGGTCAGCAGCGGCGCCATCACGAAGTTCGGGATGGTGATGCCGACCATCGCCACACCCATGATGGAATAGTCGGTCCTGGTGTTCTGGCGCATGGCGGCCAGGATGCCCAGCGTGCAGCCGATCAGCACCGCCAGCGTGATCGCCGACAGGCCAAGCTTGAGGGACACCGGAAAGCCAGTGCCGATCAGTTCGGAGACGGAAAAGTCCTTATAGGTGAAGGAGGGGCCGAAATCGCCCTGCACCGCATTGCCCAGATAGATCAGGAACTGCTGCCAGACCGGCTTGTCCAGGTTATAGGCCGCCTTCAGGTTGGCCTCGATCTCCGGCGGCAGCACGCGTTCGCTGTCGAACGGGCCGCCGGGGGCCGAATGCATCAGGAAGAACGACAGGGCCACGATCACCAGCAATGTCGGGATCGCTTCCAGCAGGCGCCGGACGGTGTAAGACAGCATCGATAAGGGTCCCTCTATCGCGCCTTCGCCCCTGCATGGTAGCAGCCATGCAACGAACGCATCCCGCGCTGACGGCATGACATCTCTGTGAAAAATGAGCCCCTGTCAACCGTGCCCGGGCAAAAGAGATATTATTTCAAATTTGCTGTACCGCGCGGGCCATTCACCAATTCGGATGGGCCGGGTTGGGAAACTTTTGGGCATCTTAACGCGGCTGCTGTAGCGTCAGCTTCTTGGGGATACGCTGAAATGTTGTGAGTGGGGGTCGCATGAGTGCCGACAGGGGCGAAGGCAATGGCACAACTCGGATTGCCGTCATTCGGGCAAGCGTCATTACCTGCCTGTACGCCTTGGTGCTCTACCTTGCCATTTATGTGGAAAGCGGGCTTCTTTACTTCATCGTCGGCCTTCTGGTGACGCCTTTCTGTATCTGCTCTCTCTACCTCTCGATCGCCGACCCTCAAGGCCTATGGCCGCCGCGCCGCGCCTTCGCACATTGCTTCTGGCTGATGGCGGTAGTCCTGCTGGGCACGATCCTACTGTTCCACGAGGGGACGGTATGCGTGGTGATGGCGGCGCCGATATTCATGTCCATGGGATTTGCGGCCATCCCGTTTATCCGCTCATTTTCTCCGTGGCCAGGAGCACGACGATTGCCGTTGCTGATGCTGGTCCTGCCGTTGGTTGGCATGCCAGTAGAACGGCAGGCAGTATATCCGGTACGGGAGGAGCATGTGCGTACCGTCGTGGATATCCATGCACCGCCGGCGCTGGTCTGGGACCACACCGTGGAGATACGCGATATCGCCACGTCAGAGCGTATCGCCAGCTTTAGCCATAGTTTTGTCGGCCTACCCGGCCCTGTGGATGCGCGGATGGACGGCGTTGGCGTTGGTGCGGTCCGGCATCTACGGTGGCAGGAGGGCGTGTACTTCCAGGAAATCGTGACGGAGTGGCAGCCGGGGCAATTGCTGGCCTGGGAGTTCCGCTTCCAGCCAGACTCGATCCCCAAACATATTGAATCCCATGTGCGCGTGGACGCTGACTATCTGCGTATCCAGAACGGGCGCTATGAACTTCTGCCCTTGCCCGATGGCGGCACACGGGTCACGCTGATCACCAGCTATGAAATGGCTACCCCGTTCAACGATTACAGCGCGTGGTGGGGACAGATATTCCTGAACGATTTTCACGAAGCGGTCCTGCATATCATCAAGGGCCGCGCAGAAAAGGCGGCTTTGGCCGCGGTAACGACCGCACCCAATTAAGATCGTTTCGCAACAAGCCCTGAATACAGCCCGATCTGTACAAAAATCGGGGGCTGATCCCCTCAACCTGCCCTTTCCCCGCACCGCAAAAAGCGTTACACCACGCACCGAAACGCCATCCAGGCAGATCAACGGTCCCGGACGCTGGAGCCGGGGCGAGATACGGTCTGCCGTTTACCCCGCGACCCCGTTGGAGGAGTCACCCCCCGATGTCCACGTTCACCGGCCACGACAGCCTGAAGACCCGCCGCACGCTTACCGTCGGCGGCAAGTCCGTTGATTATTTCAGCATTCCCGAAGCGGAGAAGGCCGGCCTGGGCGACGTGTCGCGCCTGCCCTTCTCGATGAAGGTGCTGCTGGAAAACCTGCTGCGCTTCGAAGATGGGCGCACGGTGAGCGTTGACGATGTCAAGGCCGTGGCCCAGTGGCTGGTCGATAAGCGGTCCGACCGCGAGATCGCCTATCGCCCGGCCCGCGTGCTGATGCAGGATTTCACGGGCGTGCCCGCCGTCTGCGATCTGGCCGCGATGCGTGAGGCCATGGTAGCCCTGGGTGGTGATCCGACCAAGATCAACCCGCTGACCCCCGTCGATCTGGTTATCGACCATTCGGTGATGGTGGACAGCTTCGGCACGCCCCAGGCGTTCGACGAGAATGTCGAGCTGGAATTCCAGCGCAATGGCGAGCGGTACGAGTTCCTGCGCTGGGGCCAGAAGGCGTTCAACAATTTCCGCGTGGTCCCGCCGGGCACCGGCATCTGCCATCAGGTGAACCTGGAATATCTGGCCCAGACCGTCTGGACCGATACCGATCAGAGCGGCGCCACCGTCGCCTATCCGGACACGCTGGTCGGCACCGATAGCCACACCACCATGGTCAACGGCATGGCCGTGCTGGGCTGGGGCGTGGGCGGTATCGAGGCGGAAGCAGCGATGCTGGGCCAACCGATCTCCATGCTGATCCCGGAAGTTGTCGGCTTCAAGCTGACCGGCAAGCTGCGGGAGGGGGCGACCGCCACTGATCTGGTGCTGACCGTCACCCAGATGCTGCGCAAGAAGAAGGTGGTGGGCAAGTTCGTCGAGTTCTACGGCCCCGGCCTGGACGCGCTGACCCTGGCCGATCGCGCGACGATCGCCAACATGGCCCCGGAATATGGCGCCACCTGCGGCATTTTCCCGATCGACGCCGAGACCATCCGCTTCCTGCACTTCACGGGCCGCGACGCCGACCGCGTGGCGCTGGTGGAAGCATACGCCAAGGCCCAGGGCATGTGGCGCGATGCGTCCTCGCCCGACCCGGTCTTCACCGACACGCTGGAGCTGGAGCTGGGTTCGGTGGAGCCGTCGCTGGCTGGCCCGAAGCGTCCGCAGGACCGGGTTTTGCTGTCCAGCGTCACCAAGGAATTCGGTGAATTCCTGGCCACCGACGTTGCCGGCCGCCCCGTCAGCCAGCCGACCGATGTCGCCGGTGCCGATTACAAGCTGGATCACGGCCATGTCGTGATCGCCGCCATCACCAGCTGCACCAACACCTCCAACCCGTCGGTGCTGTTCGCTGCCGGTCTGGTGGCCAAGAAGGCGGTGGAGCTGGGCCTGAAGACCAAGCCGTGGGTGAAGCCGTCGCTGGCCCCTGGGTCCCAGGTCGTCACCGACTATCTGAACGCCGCCGGCCTGTCGACCTACCTGGATCAGTTGGGCTTCAATCTGGTCGGCTATGGCTGCACCACCTGCATCGGCAATTCCGGCCCGCTGCCGGACCCCATCGCCGCCGCCGTGGATGCGGGCAAGCTGACCGTCGCCTCCGTCCTGTCCGGCAACCGTAATTTCGAGGGCCGCGTCTCCCCGCAGGTCCGCGCCAACTATCTGGCCTCCCCGCCGCTGGTGGTGGCCTATGCCCTGGCCGGCACCCTGCACCTGGATATCTCCAAGGACCCGATCGGCACCGGCAAGGATGGCCAGCCCGTCTATCTGAAGGACATCTGGCCCACGAACAAGGAGATCGAGGACACGATTTCCCAGTTCCTGACGCGCGAAATGTTCGTCAGCCGCTATGCCAACGTGTTCCTGGGGCCGGAGCAGTGGCAGAAGATCAAGACCGTCGAGGGCATGACCTATCAGTGGGACGAGAAGTCGACCTACGCCAAGCGTCCGCCGCTGTTCGACGGCATCACCATGACGCCGGGCGACGTGTCGGACGTGAAGGGTGCCCGCGCGCTCGCCATCCTGGGCGACAGCATCACCACCGACCATATCTCGCCTGCCGGCAACATCAAGAAGGCCAGCCCGGCCGGTGAGTACCTGCTGTCGCACGACGTCATCGTCGCCGACTTCAACAGCTATGGCGCCCGCCGTGGCAACCATGAAGTCATGATGCGCGGCACCTTCGCCAATATCCGCATCAAGAACGAGATGCTGGACGGCGTCGAAGGCGGCCTGACCAAGTATGTCCCCACGGGCGAGGTCATGCCGATCTACAATGCCTCGATGAAGTACCAGGCCGAGGGCACGCCGCTGGTGGTGTTCGCCGGCCAGGAATATGGCACGGGTTCGTCGCGCGACTGGGCCGCCAAGGGCACCCGCCTGCTGGGCGTGCGCGCCGTGGTGGCCGAGAGCTTCGAGCGTATCCACCGGTCCAATCTGGTCGGCATGGGCATCCTGCCGCTCCAGTACCCGGCCGGCGTCACCCGCCACACCCTGAAGCTGGACGGTTCGGAGACCTTCGACATCGAGGGCGTGGAAGCCGGCCTGTCGCCGCACATGGACCTGAAGCTGACCATCACCCGCGCCGACGGGTCGACGGAAGTGGTCAACCTGTTCTGCCGTATCGATACGCTGGACGAGGTCGACTATTTCAAGAATGGCGGCATCTTGCAGTACGTGCTGCGCAACCTCGCCGCACCGGCAGCGGCGGAGTAATATAAACACTATGGGAGCATTACGCTTCCTATAGGGGTATTTTAGAGCAATGCAAAAGGCCAACGGGCGTGACCCGTTGGCCTTTTTGTTTTATGCTACAATCACCCCTGGCAGCCTCAAATATTTCTAGTGTGAGGTCGAGATGAACTTAGAGACTAGCATAAATGAAGATTTGTGGAAGGCGATCCGTCACAATATAGAGACAAGAAATTTTACGGGTGCCATCCAAGATTCTATGTATTATCTAAGTGAAATAATTAGACAGAAATCCGGTGCCGACGGAGATGGGGTGAATTTGATTTCAGAGGCATTTAATGTTAATAAGCCATTAATTAAAATATCAAAAATGCAAACAGAAACAGAAAAAAACCAACAACGGGGATTTGAAAGTATATGTAGAGGAATGTATATGTTCATTAGAAATCCGCGAAGTCATGAAAAGTTCAACGACTCTGAAGCTGACTGCAGATCAGTGGTAATTTTCATTGACTACATAGCGCGTCAAATTGATGGTGCGAAGTCCAAAGTATCTATTGAAGATGTTATGGATAAAATATTAGATAAGCATTTTGTTGATAATTATGATTACGCCAGTTTAGTAATAGATGAAATACCGAAAAAGCAATTATATGACTTATTTATCGTGCTTGTTCGTGCGCGTGATCAGTGGCACGGGGGAGTAAAGCACGTTCTGCAAGCTATACTACATAGGCTCGATAGCGAACAAGCAAATGATTTCCATAAGCATCTCTCAGATGTTATCTCCCAAGAAGATGCCTCCGGTATTCTGCGGATGGTTAGAAGCGTCGATGCAGGCATGATAAATAACATTACGAAGGCATCAAAGCTAAGAATGGAAAATATTATTATAAAGTCACTCAAAATTGGAGAGATGGTCGGTAATAAATCTACATCCTGTAACCAAGATGGAGTTCTCGCTACTTGGTGTGGTCACCTTATTGGAAATTTTCTGATGAAAAATCAGCTTGTTGATACTATAGTATGCTCAATAGAATCAAAAAATACAAATAAACATAAGTATATTATTAAATATATATTACCACATATTTTTAAACTCGAAGCTGGTCATATAGCAAAGATTGCAAAATCAGCACTTTTAATGATGCAAAATGGATATGAAGACTTTTATATTTACTTCACAAAGAATATGTCGATAAGAAAACACTCGGGAGAATTATTAACGACACTGGCTATTACCGCCTTCAAAAAAATACATCCATCTGATCCAGGAGATGACATTCCATTTTGAAGTATGGTCCTGCCGCAATACCGCCGCCTGCGCCAGAATGCGACGCTGGCATCACCTTGGGCGTCGCCAATTACGTGCTGTCAGAAAACGCGCCGGATGGGGGGGCAGCAGTCGCGAGCATCGCATCGGGTGCTGGCAGTTAGAATGTAAGTTTTCCCCAGTCACCCAGAACCACGCCATCTCCCATCATCACCCGCTACACCCAAGGATTGATCAGCGGAACCTCCGTCGCCGCGAAATCCGCGACGTTCCGCGTCACAACCCCCATTCCATGATGCAGTGCCGTGGCCGCGATCAGGGCGTCGCGGTCGCTGCGTGGGTCGGGGACATGCAGGCGGGCGCAGCGTAGGGCGATGGCTTCATCAATCGGCAAGGTCCGGGCGGAGAATTCTGGCCGCACAATCCCATCGACCCATTGGCGCAGGATACTGGCCTGCCGACTATCCCGCCGTTCGACGCGCAGGATGCCGATCTCCAGTTCCATCAGTGTGATCACGGAGATGAAAAAGCTGTTGGCATCCCGGTCCGCCAACCACGCCGTCACATTGGCATCGGCACAGCCGTCGCCCAGCTTTCGCAGCTCCGAAATGACATTCGTATCCAGGAGATACATCAGGAAAGGTCCGCCGGGCGTGACCTTATATCCGCCTTGGGGGGATCAAACGCGATCTCCGACAGGCCGGGCATGGACAGTGCCTGCACCAGGGTGCGGCCCGGTGCCGTACCGCTCAGGCGCTGATACTCGGTATAGGACAGCAGCACGAAGGCCGGTTTGCCCCGGTCAGTGATGATGACGGGGTTCTGCGTGGCGGCGCGCTTCGCCTTGCCTAAATCCTGGTTCAGTTCCCGGCTGGATACGGTCGTGACAGCCATCGCGTACCTCCTGCCCATAATGTATGCACGTTACTACGTTTCCGGCCAATCGCCAAGCCGGGGGTTCAAGTCGATCTAGGGGGCTACCCCCACCACGCCCCGCTCCTCACTGAACCGGATTCCCGCCTCCTGCAGGCAGGTGACCAGCTTGCCCATCGTCCTACCTTGGGGTCGGTTCTCGCCATTCTCGAAAGCGATCACGGTGCGCATGGTGATACCGGCCCGCTTGCCCAGTTCTTCCTGGGTCCAGCCCAGCAGGCCGCGTGCGGCCCGGCACTGGGCGGGTGTGATCTCCAAGGATGGCGGGGCGGCGGGGGGCATGCTTGACAGGAACCTATATTTCTCATAATTTGTGAGAAACGGGTTACCCCGTGCCCCAACAATATCGGCTACGTCCCGCTCATGGAAGGGCGGGGTGGGAAAGGTGCGTCATGACGGTGTCGCCGGAAGTGATGCGGTGGGTGCGGGCGCTGGAGGAGGCGGAGCGTCGGCCCACGGGGATCAGTGATGACGAGGCCGGCGCCCTGGCCGAGCGGCGGGAAAGGCTGGTGCGCTGTCTGGCCGTGGAGCCGAACCGGACCCCGGCCGATGCCGCCGCCAAGCTCGCCATCCTCTGCCGTCGCCTGCGCCAGGACGCCACCCCGGCCTCTCCCTGGAGCGTGGCCAATTATCTGCTGGCGGAAAGCGCGCGGGACGGGTGGCCGGGGTGAAACGCGGGTCGGGTCGGGCCGCGCATGAAAGTCCCGGGCCGGACATGCTATACACTCCGCATGCAAGACAAACTCCCCCTCTCCGTCTTCATCATCGCCCTGAACGAGGCCGACCGCATCGGCCCCGTGATCCGGGCCGTCCGCGACTGGGTGGACGAGGTGCTGGTGGTGGATAGCGGCAGCAGCGACGGGACCCAGGAGCTGGTCCGGTCGCTGGGGGCCAGGGTCATCCACAATGACTGGCCCGGCTATGGCCCGCAGAAGCGGTTTGCCGAGGAACAGTGCCGGCATGACTGGCTGTTGAACCTGGATGCGGACGAGGTGCCGGTGCCGGAACTGGAAGGAGCGGTGCGGGCGCTGTTCGCCGACGGCGGCACGCCCGCACTCCAGGGATACCGCATCCAGACCGTGATGGCCCTGCCCCATCAGCAGCGGCCGCACCCCTTCGCGCCCCGGCACAATTACATCCGCCTCTATGACCGACGCCATGGCCGCTTTGCCGACAGCGCCACCCATGACGCGGTGGAAATGCACAGCGGCGCGGTGGGCCGCCTGTCGCCCATCATCGTGCATTATTCCATCCGCAGCCATGGCGACCTGATCGCCAAGCTGAACCGCTATTCCACGGCCCAAGCCGAGGAGATCGTGGCGCGGGGCAAGGGGCGGCGCTATGGGGCGTTGCGTTCCATGACGGAATTTCCCGTCAACCTGTTCCGGTACTTCTTTCTGAAGGGCTATTGGGTCTTCGGGCTCTATGGTCTGGAACTGGCAGCCATCATCGCCTTTTTCCGCTTCGCCCGCATCGCCAAGGTGCGGGAAATTTTGCAGCGCACCCCTTGAAGGTCACAAAGCGCGTCTTACATCTGCGTCGATCCGGGCCCCTCTGGCAGCCAAGGCGTTGGCTGCGATGTCGGATAGAACCTTCGTCGCTGACGCAAGCACTCGGCTGATCTATTGGAGGCGCTCCTATGGAGTTTCTCGCCGCGATCATGCTTGAGCCGGTTCTGGGCAAGGCCCTCTGGCTCTGGCTGGTCTTCATTTCCATCGTTATTGCTCTTCTGGTCTTCGACCTTGGTGTTCTGAACAAGAACGACCATGAGATCGGCGTGCGGGAGAGCCTTGTGCTGTCCGCCCTCTATATTGCCATCGCGGCGGCCTTTGGCGCCTGGGTCTGGTGGTATCTGGGGCCCACGCCGGGCATGCAATATTTCACGGGCTTTGCGCTGGAAAAGGCGCTGGCCATGGATAACGTCTTCGTTATCTCCCTGATTTTCGGCTATTTCGCCATTCCGCGCCTGTATCAGCACCGGGTGCTGTTCTGGGGCATCCTGGGCGTGATCGTGCTACGCGGCATCATGATCGGTCTGGGTGCCGCGCTGGTGACGGAGTTCGATTGGCTGCTCTATATCTTCGGCGGCTTCCTGATCCTGACCGGCGTGAAGATGCTGTTCATGGGCGACAAGGAACAGTCCATGGACGACAATGCCATGGTCCGCTTCCTGCGTCGGCGCATGCGCGTCACCAACGACCTGCACGGCAACGCCTTCTTCGTGAAGCAGCCAGACCCCGTCACGGGCAAGATCGTGCGCTGGGCCACGCCGTTGTTCCTTGCCCTGCTGATGGTGGAGTTTGCCGACATCGTGTTCGCGGTGGACAGCGTGCCCGCCATCTTCGCCATCACCACCGACCCGTTCATCGTCTATACCAGCAATATCTTCGCCATCCTGGGTCTGCGCGCGCTGTACTTCGCGCTGGCCGCCATGGTCCACCGCTTCCATTACCTGAAATACGCGCTTGCGGTCGTGCTGGTGTTCATCGGGGGCAAGATTTTCTGGAACCAGATCTATGGCAAGCTCGACCCGGCCATCTCGCTCTCGGTGACTTTCGGTCTGCTGGCCACCGGCGTGCTCTACTCGCTGTACAAGACGCGCGGCGATAAGCAGCCGGCGTAAGGCCGCCGGCTACACCATCTCCGTCACCAGCTTGCCTAGCAGCACCCCGGCAAAGCTGTTCAGATCGTCGGCCGTGCGGACAAAGGACCCGCGGCCGACGATCACATTTTCCGCATAATAGGTCTCCAGCCAGTCATACTCATTGAGGATGGCCAGCGCGTTCACCGTGACATTGGCCCCGGCGGCATAGCCCCTGGCCGAACGCGGGTCGATGCCGGCATTGCTGAACCCGTTCGACACGATGTCCATCGTGCGCTTCGACGTGCTGTAGGGTGCCGCGTCCAGCAGGGCCACGGCCTGCACCACGGCACTGCCCAGCGCCGTGGCACCGCCCATGAACACGCCGGGTGCGGCGTCGATGGTGTCGGCGAAGCTCTCACAATCGGCACCACTCTTCAGCACCCGCCAAGGCACCAGGGTGGTCAGGGTCTCCGGCCCCGCGAACTGCGCCAGCATGACGGCGATGCCGTTGCCGCCACGGCTGATCGCCGCTTCCACGGCCTTGTGCCGGAAGGCGGCGGCATGGCCGCGCAACTGGAAATCCAACAGACCCCGGTCGATGCTGGCCGAAGCATCCACAGCCAGCAGCAAGGCCGCGTCCACGGGCGGGGGTGCGGCCAGGGCGGCGGGGACGGAAGGCAGGGCGGCAAGGCCCGCCAGGATGGATCGACGCGAAAGCAGGGTCACGTGTGGGCTCGGGGCCTCCGCCCGGAAAGCGTCAGGCGCCCTCAACCAAGGGCGTGGCGCAGTATCTTGACCATCAGTGTGGGCAGGGCCTCGTCGCCCAGCGCGTCCGGGGCGACCCAGACCAGATCCTGCCCGCCACCGGCACCGGCAGCATTGCCCGTCACCACGCCAATCTCGAACTCGAAATGGGTGAAAGTATGACGGACCTGACCGGGCAGCGGCCGCCAGTCGATACCAGCCAAGGGGGCGTGGCTGCGGGACGCGGCCAGGGCGGGCATGGGGGCGGCCTCCCACGGCGTGGTCGGCACCTCCATCATGCCGCCCAGCAGCCCCTTTTCCGGCCGGCGGCGCAGCGCCACATACCCACGCGCATCGGTCAGGACGAAGGCCAGGGCCCGGCGCACGGGCTTGGCGGCCTTGGCCGTCTTGGCCGGCAGTTCCTCGGCGATGCCCTGCCGGCGGGCCAGACACGGGTCCGCCCAGGGGCAGAGGATGCAACGCGGCTTGCGCGGCGCGCAGATGGTGGCGCCCAGGTCGAACAGGGCCTGGGTGTAATCGCCGGGCCGGCGGTCGGGCACCAGGGCCGCGGCATGGGCACGCAAGGTCGGCTTCGATCCGGGCAGCGGCGCGGTGACGGCATGCAGGCGAGCCATCACCCGCTCGACATTGCCATCCATGGCGGTGGCGGGCTTGTCAAAGGCGATGGCCAGGATGGCGGCGGCCGTATAGGTACCGATGCCGGGCAGGGACAGCAGCCCCTCCTCGGTATCGGGGAAATGCCCGCCATGGTCTTTGGCCACCGCGACGGCGCATTTATGCAGGTTGCGGGCGCGCGCGTAATAGCCCAGCCCCGCCCAGGCGCGCAGCACATCGTCCAGGTCGGCCGCCGCCAGGGCGGTGACGGTCGGCCAACGTTCCAGGAAGTTCTGGAAATAGGGGCCGACGGTGGCCACCGTCGTCTGCTGCAACATGATCTCCGACAGCCAGACGCGGTAGGGATCGGCCGGTTCCCCCGGTGCGAAACGCCAGGGAAGGGTGCGACGGTGCCGGTCGTACCAGGCCAGCAACAGGCCGGGCAGCAAGCCTGGCTGGTCAGCGTCGCCGCGATCTGCTTTGATGCCGATATTCCTGGAGACGCTCATGAACAACCCCGGTGGTTTCGGCCCGCAACGGCTTGGACGGACATTGAACAGCATTGCTGGCAAGGCGCTGGGCAAGGACGGCATGGCCTTTGGTGCCTTGCTGACCGACTGGGCCGCCATCGTCGGCGGGCGCCTGGCGGAACAGACGGCGCCGCTGAAGCTGGCCTTCCCCGCCGGCCGGCGGGAGAATGCCGTGCTGCATGTCCGGGTGTCCAGTGCCGCTGCATTGCTGGTCCAGCATGAAGAGCCGCAGATCCTGGAACGGATCAATTCCTTCATGGGCTGGCGGGCCGTGGCGCGGCTGAAACTGGTGCATACCGGGCCGGTCCTGCCGCAGAAAAGCTATGCCTTGAAGCCGGTGAAGCGGCTGGACCCGGTCAAGGAAAAGGAACTGGCCGCCGCTGTGGAGCCCATCGAGAACGAGGAATTGCGCGCGGTGCTGGAGCGGCTGGGCCGGGCGGTTGTGGGGTAGCGCGCCAGGCATTGTTGGCCTATAATGCCAACATGGAAGCGACCTTGATCGTCAGGCGGCGTTTGGCCTTCGCCGAGCGGGATTTTGCCGAGATGGTGGTCTGGGCCCTGCCGGTGCCCGTGCCACCCACGACGCATGGGTTCAAGTACCGGCTGGTCTATATCGTCGATGGACGGCGTGTCCTGGGGTTCGACAATGAGCGTGGCAAGGGCGACCACCGCCATGACGGCGATCGGGAAATACCCTATGCATTCAGGGACATAGACGGATTGTTGGCGGATTTCGTCCAAGCCGTCGAGGAATGGAGGAAGGCCCATGGAAAAGACTGACATCCATGTCGGCGCCAGCCTGCGTGACGTGGCGGCGGACGTCGCCGCCGCCTGGAAAGCCGCCGCCACCGGGCATCCACAGCCGGCCAGCGACCGCATCCTGTTCCGTGATTGGGACGCGCTTTATGCCGTGCTGACGCCCAAGCGCATGGAACTGCTCCGCCATCTGCGGGCACAGCCGGCCGACAGCCTTCGGGCCCTGGCCCGTGCCCTGGGACGTGATGTGAAACGAGTGCACCAGGATGTGATGGCCCTGGCCGAACTGGGCCTGATCGACCGGGATGAAGCGACGGGCCACCTGTCCAGCAAGGTGGATGAGATCACCTCCACCATCCGAATCGCGACCTGAAAGCAAAACGCCCCGGTACCTTGGCGGCAGCGGGGCGTTTCCACATCAAACCGACGACGCCGATCAGACGGCCAGCGCGTCCTCGGCGTCCAGCACGGTGGCGACGGCGTGGATGACGGCGGCGATGCGCACGACATCCTGGACATTCTCCTTGGTCGCCCCCTTCTGGATCACTTCATGCTCGTGGGCGTCGATGCACATGCCGCAGCCATTGACGGCGCTGGCGGCCAAGGACCACAGCTCGAAATCCACCTTGGACGCGCCGGGATTGGCGATGATGTTCATGCGCAGGCGGGCCGGCATCTTGGAATATTCCTTGTTATCGGCCAGATGCACGAAGCGGTAATAGATGTTGTTCATGCCCATGATGGCGCCGGCGGCCTTGGCGGCCGTCAGGTTCTGGGCGTCCAGGTGAGCGGCGGCATCGGCGACGATGGCCTTGGTCACCTCGGCATTGCGGCTGGCATAGGCCGCGGCGATGGCCGTGCCCCAGGCCTGCAGCGGCGACAGGGAAGAGGTGGTCAGCACCGAGCCCAGGTTCAGCTTCAGATCCTTGGCATAGTCGGGCAGGCGCGACTTCAGCGCGTCGATGGACATGGTTTCATCTCCGGTCAGGGATTGAGGTCATGACGTCGGGCGCGGCGCGATGGGCCGGTGCGCGGGACGGTCAGGTTTTGAAAGGTGACGGCGCCTGCGTAATGGCGGCGGCCGGTCGAACGGCGGGGGGTGACGCCGGTATCAGGCCCTTCACCGGCCAAGGCGAAGGGAGTGATGGGCGCCCCTATGATCGGGGGGATCAGGGCGCCCATCGTCAAAGGTCAGCGATCGCGGGCGGATCAGCCGACCTTCAGCACGTCCTCGCCCTTCTGCCAATTGCAGGGGCACAGCTCGTCGGTCTGCAGGGCGTCCAGGGTGCGCAGCACTTCCTGAACATTGCGGCCGACCGACAGGTCATGGACGGAGGCGAAGCGGATGATGCCCTCCGGATCGACGATGAAGGTGGCGCGCAGGGCCACGCCCTCGTTCTTGTCCAGAACGCCCAGGCCGGCAGACAGCTCGCGCTTCACGTCGGCCAGCATCGGGAACGGCAGGTCCTTCAGGTCGGCATGGTTCTGGCGCCAGGCCAGGTGCACGAACTCCGTATCGATCGAGGCGCCCAGCACCTGGGCGTCGCGGTCCGCGAAGTCGCCGTTCAGCTTGCCGAAGGCGGCGATCTCGGTCGGGCACACGAAGGTGAAATCCTTCGGCCAGAAGAACACGACCAGCCACTTGCCCTTATAGGTGTCGTTGTTGATCGTCGTGAAGGCGGACTTGATGTCCGTGGAAACGGTGGCCTTCAGGTCGAACGCGGGGAACTTATCGCCAACGGTCAGCATAGGTGCAACTCCACTTTATAGGTTGGTTAATGATGCGGTGCCAGAAACAGGCCCCGGCCGATACAGCTATCGGCCTGATGCGTCGCAGATATGTAGGTATCGCACCGCAAAATCCAATCGCATCTTCCGACTGCCGTCATAGGATGAACCAATGAACCCGGCGAACATCACCCTTCGGCAGTTGCGTTATCTCGTGGCCCTGGCCGACACGCTCCATTTCGGGCGCGCGGCGTCGGCCTGCCATGTTTCCCAGCCTTCCTTGTCTGCGCAGATACAGCAGCTGGAGGAAATGCTGGGTTCCACCCTGGTGGAACGCACCAAGCACCGGGTGCTGCTGACGCCCGCCGGAGAGGATGCGGTGGAGCGGGCACGCGCCATCCTGGGCCAGGTGGACGATCTGTCGCAGGCCGTGCGCGCCTCGGGCCGGCCCCTGTCGGGCGCCTTGCGCATGGGTGTCATTCCCACCAGCGGGCCTTATCTGTTGCCCCGCGTCCTGCCGGCGCTGCGTGCGTCATATCCGGAGCTGAAGCTTTACCTGCGCGAGGATCTGACCGAGCGGCTGCTGGACCGGCTGCGCGGCGGTGACCTGGATATGGCGCTGCTGGCCCTGCCGGTGACGGAACCGGGGGTGGAACAACTGCCCCTCTATACCGAGCCTTTCCTGGTCGCATTGCCCCGTGGCCACCGGCTGGACAATGCCGACACGGTGGAAGAAGGCGAACTGGCGAATGAAAAGCTGCTGCTGCTGGAAGATGGGCACTGCTTCCGCGATCAGGCACTGGATGTCTGTGCCCTGTCGGGGGCACAGGCCGGTGATGGATTCACTGGCACCTCACTGACAACCCTGGTGGAGATGGTGGCGGGCGGGCTGGGCCTGACACTGTTGCCGGCATTGGCCGCCCCGTCGCTGGCCGCCAACGATCAGGTGGGACTGCGGCGATTCGCGTATCCGGCGCCGACGCGCACCATGGCCCTGGTCTGGCGGCGTGGCAGCCCGCGCAGCGGTGACATCCGTCGCCTGGCCGAAGTGATCACCAAGCACCTGCCCGAAGGCGCGCAGGCGGTTCGTTAACCGGGACTTGCCGTCCGGCATCGTAACGCCCATTCTTAAAAGGTGCGTCCCGATCGGCGGGGCGATCGCCACGGATACGGCCTCGTGACCATCGACCGGTTGCTTGTCCTGTTGCTGAGCCTGTCCTTCCTGCTGCTGGCACCGCCCGCGGCAGCGCATGACCACGGCCAAGTGGCGGCACCGGCCGTCCTGTCCGAACCGAAGGGGGAGAAGCCCTCCCCCGGCCCGGCACCTTCCCCTGACGATGCCGCACTTTTCCTGCTGACCGCTGCGCCGGAGGCACCTGCTCCGGCCGGTACCGACGATAGCGGCAGCCATGATGGCTTGGCGCTGCCGGCCGCTACCCTCCTGCCCTGCACCCTGCACGCCGATCATCGGCCATCATCCACCGGGCCTGCCGATACGCACCAGCATCGTACCCGCCCCTGGGCGACCGGCCCCCCGCGCGCCTGACAGCACCTGCCGCTCCGGCTGGGACGGCTTAATTTGTCTATTCTCCATACATCTTTGCTTTCATTCATGAATTTGAATGAATATGCCGTTCTATTGGCATTTTGAAAGTAAAACTAGTCACGATTATTTGTGTTATTAAAAATAATGTTTGACGAAGCGCTCTAAATCCCTCAATCTTCTTCCGTCCTGTCATCATTCATGCAGGATCCAACTGCCAAGACTTTAAAACCCGCCCTTGTTCATGCAAGGGCGGGCTTTTTTCGTTCCCCATCGCCAGCGCCCCGGCCCCGTGATAAGAACGGCTGAAATAGGGGCGAAGGGGTATTCGCAAATGGAAATGTTTTTCGAGGTCTCGTTCTGGAACGCCCTCTGGCAGGTGATCCTGATCGATATCGTGCTGGCCGGTGACAATGCCATCGTCGTGGGCCTGGCGGCTGCCGGCGTGGCGGCGTCGCACCGTGCCAAGGTGATCTTCTGGGGTATCGCCGCGGCCGTCGTGCTGCGCATCATTTTCGCCCTGCTGACCACGCAGCTGTTGCAGATCGTCGGCCTGACACTGGCCGGCGGCATCCTGCTGCTCTGGGTCTGCTGGAAGATGTGGCGTGAGATTCGCCAGCACAAACAGGAAGATCTGGGGGCCGAGGTCGCGGACGAGGCGGTGCACCCCGAGGGCGCCAACCCCGACGCCGAGGCGCTGCCGAAGGGCGGCACCAAGACGGTGCGCCAAGCCATCATCCAGATCGTCATCGCCGACGTATCCATGTCGCTGGACAATGTGCTGGCCGTCGCCGGTGCCGCACATGAGCATCCGGAAGTGCTGATCCTGGGTCTGGCCCTGTCGGTGGCCTTCATGGGTGCCGCGGCCACGGCTATCGCCAAGCTGCTGGCCAAGTTCCACTGGATCGCCTATCTGGGCCTGGCTGTAATCTTCTATGTCGCCATCAAGATGATCATCGATGGCTGGCACCAGGTGGCGCCCGTCGTGTCCGGCTTCGTCGGGTAAAGAACGAAGGGGCGTTGCCGATGGCGACGCCCCTTTCGCTCATTCCGCCGCCAACACGCGCGGCAGCTTGAAGATGACGTTCTCCGTCGCGGTCACCACTTCCTCCACCGTGACGGTGAAGCGCTCGCGCAAGCTATCCAGCACCTCATCCACCAGCACTTCCGGCGCCGAGGCGCCAGCCGTGATGCCGAGTGTGCGGACTTTTTCAAGCCGACTCCAATCGATCTGGGAAGCACGCTGCACCAGCATGGCCCGGCTGCAGCCATGGGCCCGCGCCACCTCCACCAGCCGCACGGAATTGGATGAATTGGGCGCCCCCAGCACCAGCAGCGCATCGGCGCGGGGGGCTATCGCCTTCACCGCCCCCTGGCGATTGGTGGTCGCGTAGCAGATATCTTCCCGCTTCGGGCCGGAGATGGCGGGAAACCGCTCACGCAGCGCATCGACAATGGCGCCGGTATCGTCCACGGAAAGCGTGGTCTGGGTGGCAAAGGCCAGGTTGTCCGGGTCGTCCACCGTCAGCGTCGCCACATCCTCCACCGTTTCCACCAGCTTGACCACACCTGCGGGCAATTGGCCGATGGTACCTACCACCTCCGGATGGCCGGCATGGCCGATCAGCAGGACGGTGCGCCCCGCCTCGTGGTGGTGCTCCGCCTCACGATGCACCTTTGACACCAGGGGGCAGGTGGCATCGACATAGATCATATTGCGGCGCTGCGCCTCGGCCGGGATGGCCTTGGGCACACCATGGGCGGAAAAGACGACGGGCCGGTCGTCCGGCACCTCGTCCAGTTCCTTCACGAAAACCGCCCCCTTCGCCTCCAGGCTTTCCACCACGAAACGGTTATGCACGATCTCATGCCGGACATAGACGGGGGCGCCGAACTTTTTCAGCGCGACCTCCACAATCTGGATGGCACGGTCCACCCCGGCGCAGAAGCCGCGCGGGGCCGCAAGCAGGACGTTCAACGGCGGCAAAGGGGTGGAGACGGCGTTATTCTCGGCCATGATGATGGGAGTGTCCCTGTCGATACGTGTCAGCCTCGGGGGCCACGCTTGCGCGGCCGGATGCCCACCTATATTGTCGCAACCCGGCGCGTGGGAAGGTGCTGCCATTCTTAAGACATGGTCACCGCCCAATCAGTCCCGGTAATGGAAGTGAACGGACCTTTGATGACCAGCCCCATGATGAGCACCCAGCCCGACCATAGCCCGGTTTCCCCGGCCAGGAAAGCCGCCCGCCGTTGGACCCTGGCCGCCGTTGCGGGCATGGGCATGCTGACCTTGGCCGGCTGCGCCGAGAATGACGCGATGGTCGCCGGCTGCCCCAATGTCGGCGTCCTGCGCGATGCCGGCACGCTGCGCACGGACCAGGGGGTCGCCATCCTGTCGGGCATCCTGGCCAATTGCGGCTATGACGATACATCCGTCACCGTCGCCGCCAACCTGATGATCACCGGCCGCGCGAATGAGGGGGCTTCCGGCGGGTCGATCCCCGTCACCTATTTCGTGGCGGTCACCGACCCCAATCGCAACATCATCTCCAAGAAGAGCTTCTCCACCGCCGTGCCGACCGGCAGCGACATCCAAGAAACGCTGACCCAGGTCATCCCGGTGCCCAAAACCATGGATGCCCGCTGGTATGAGGTGCTGGTCGGCTTCCAGTTGACGCCGGAGCAGGTGGCCGCCAACCGGGCGACCAACGAAGGCCGGTAAAGTCCTCTGCGGAGTACCCATTGACATGGGCGCCGGGAAGCGTAGGTTGGCGCCGCAAAGCCATTGACCCCATGCGGGAGAGACCGGCGCCCTGGCGACAGGGTGGCCGGCGCCGAAGGAGCAACCGCCCCCGGAAACTCTCAGGCAAAAGGACCGCGAAGGGTAGGCGCATCTGGAAAGCAGGCGGGTCCGGGATACCGGGCCGACAGCCCACCGACGGAGTAAGTGGACGCCGAATGGCGCCGCGAATCTCTCAGGGGCCAGGACAGAGGGGGGCAACCGCCGCGGGGACGATCTCCGTGACGGGTGAACTCTGTCCTGATGGGAGTGCCCCGCCTTGGGTGACACCAGCCTGCTGCGTACGCCGCTTTATGATCTGCATGTCGAACGGGGCGCCAGGATGGTGCCGTTCGCCGGTTATGACATGCCGGTCCAGTATCCACTGGGCGTGCTGAAGGAACATCTACACACCCGTGCCCGTGCCGGCCTGTTCGATGTGTCCCATATGGGGCAGGTCCGCCTGCGCGGCCCCGATATCGACAGCGTCATCAAGGCGCTGGAAGCGATGGTGCCGGGCGATATCGCCGCCTTGGCGCCGGGCCGCATCCGCTACACCATGTTCACGAATGATGCCGGCGGCATCCTGGATGACCTGATGGTCACGCGGTTTGAAGACCACCTTTATGTGGTGATCAATGCCGGCTGCAAGACCGAAGACCTGGCCCATCTGCGCGCCAATCTCCCCGCCGACATCACCATTGATTACCTGGGCGACGATGCCGGCCTGCTGGCCCTGCAGGGCCCGGAAGCGGCGTCCGTCATGGCCCGCCTGCTGCCCGAAGCGGCAAGCATGGGCTTCATGAGCGCGCGGGCCGCCAAGATCGGCGTCATGCCGGTGCAGATCAGCCGGTCGGGCTATACCGGTGAGGACGGGTATGAGATCAGCGTCGGTGCGACGGATGCCGAAAGGCTGGCCCGCCTGATCCTGGACCAGGATGGGGTGGAGGCGATCGGGCTGGGTGCCCGCGATTCGCTGCGCCTGGAGGCTGGCCTGTGCCTCTATGGCCATGACATCGACACGACCACCAGCCCGATTGAAGCCGCCCTGAACTGGACGATCTCCAAGCGGCGCCGGACCGAGGGCGGCTTCCCCGGTGCTGCCGTGGTGCAGGCGCAACTGGCCGGCGGCCCCGCCCGCAAGCGGGTCGGCATCCTGCCGGAAGGCAAGGCACCCGCCCGCGAACATACCGAAATCCAGGATCTGTCCGGCAACCGCATCGGGGAAATCACCAGCGGCGGCTTTGGTCCGACCGCCGGCGGCCCCGTGGCCATGGGCTATGTCGATGCCGGATCCGCCGCTGTCGGCACGCCGGTTCAACTGATCGTGCGCGGCAAGGCGCTGCCGGCCAAGGTCGCCGCCATGCCCTTCGCGCCGCACCGTTATTTCAAGGGCTGAAGCCCTCCCAACGTTACCCCCAAACGAAAGACCGACCCATGACCATCCGTTTCACCAAGGACCATGAGTGGATCAAGCTGGACGGCGGCGTCGCCACCGTCGGCATCACCGACTATGCCCAGAACGCGCTCGGCGATGTGGTGTTCGTCGAGGTGCCGGACGCCGGCAAGGTGCTGGAGCAAGGCAAGGATGCCGCCGTGGTCGAATCGGTGAAGGCCGCTTCGGAGATTTACGCCCCTGTCGATGGCACCGTTCTGGAAGGCAATGCCGCCCTGGGCGATGACCCGTCGCTGGTCAACACCGCGCCGGAAGGTGACGGCTGGTTCTTCAAGATGACCATCAAGGACATGACGCAGTTCGAGGCGCTGATGGATCAGGACGCCTACAAGTCCTTCACCGAGGGGCTGTGATGCGTTACCTGCCGCTGACCGATGCCGACCGTTCGTCCATGCTGGCCACCATCGGGGTGGACAGCATGGATGCCCTGTTCCGTGATGTGCCCGACCACGCCAAGCTGCCGGGCAAGATCGCCGGCCTGCCTGACCATCAGGGCGAACTGGAGGTAGAACGCCACCTGTCGCGCCTGGCCGCCAAGAATGTCACGGCGTCCTCCGTGCCGTTCTTCGTGGGGGCCGGTGCCTACAAGCACCATGTGCCGGCCTCGGTCGACCAGATCCTGCTGCGGGGCGAGTTCCTGACCAGCTACACCCCGTATCAGCCGGAAGTGACGCAGGGCACGCTTCAGTACCTGTTCGAATTCCAGACCCAGGTTGCGCTGCTGACCGGCATGGATGTGGCCAACGCCTCCATGTATGACGGGGCGACCGGTACGGCCGAAGCCGTGCTGATGGCCGCCCGCGTCAATAAGCGCAACAAGGTCATCCTGTCCGGCGGCCTGCATCCGCATTACCGCGAAGTGGTGGAAACCACCTGCGGCGTCATGGGCATGGATATCCGCGCCCAAGCGCCGGACTGGAAGAATGCCGAGGATCTGGCCGCCTTGCTGGATGGCGAGACTTCTGCCGTCGTCGTTCAGACCCCGTCGCTGTTCGGCCATCTGCGCGACTTCACCACCCTGTGCGATGCCGCCCGGGCCCGGGGCGTGATGGTCATCGTGGTGGTGACGGAGGTTGTGTCGCTGGGCCTGCTGCCGTCGCCGGGTTCCATGGGCGCCGACATCGTGGTGTGCGAAGGCCAGAGCATCGGCAATGGCCTGAATTTCGGCGGTCCCTATGTCGGCCTGTTCGCCACCCGCGACAAATATGTGCGCCAGATGCCGGGCCGCCTGTGCGGTCAGACCGTGGATGCCGATGGCAAGCGCGGTTTCGTGCTGACGCTCTCGACGCGGGAACAGCATATCCGCCGCGAAAAGGCGACGTCGAACATCTGCACGAACTCCGGCTTGTGTGCGCTCGCCTTCACCATCCACCTGTCGCTGCTGGGCGAGCAGGGGCTGGTGCAACTGGCCCGCATCAATCACGCCAACGCCGTGACGCTGGCCGATAAGCTGTCCGCCGTGAAGGGTGTCAGCGTCGTCAATGACGGGTTCTTCAACGAATTCACGGTGAAGCTGCCCAAGAAGGCGGCGAAGGTCGTGTCCAAGCTGGCGGCCAGGGACATCCTGGCCGGCGTGCCGGTCAGCCGCCTGTACCCGGATGTGGAAGGGCTGGACGATCTGCTGCTGATCGCCGCGACGGAGATCAACAGCGTGGAAGATATGGACGCGCTGGTGCGCGGTCTGGAGGAGGTTCTCTGATGGCCATGAACAATCAGGGTCGCGACAGCACCCCCCATTCCGTGTCGGTCACGGGCGACGTTGTCACCTTCACCGGCAACAAGGCGCTGCTGCAGGAAGAAGCGCTGATCTTCGAACTGGACAATCAAGGTGCCGTGGGCGTCGATCTGCCGGAACCGGTGACGACCAAGACCCGGCTGGGTGGCCTGTCCCCCCGCGCCGGTGTCGGCCTGCCGCAACTGTCGGAACCCGACGTGGTGCGGCATTACACGCGCTTGTCGCAGAAGAACTTTGCCATCGACACGACCATGTACCCGCTGGGGTCGTGCACGATGAAGCATAACCCGCGCTTGAACGAGAAGATGGCCCGCCTGCCGGGCTTCGGCGACATCCACCCGCTGCAGCCGGTCGAAACCGTGCAGGGCGCGCTGGAACTGATCGATCAGTTGGCCCATTGGCTGAAGACCCTGACCGGCATGCCGGCGGTTGCCATGTCGCCGGGGGCCGGTGCCCATGGCGAACTGTGCGGCCTGATGGCCATCCATGCAGCATTGGATGCGCGGGGCGAAAGCCATCGCCGCCGCGTGCTGGTACCTGAATCGGCGCATGGCACCAACCCGGCCACCGCCGCCTTCTGCGGCTTCACCGTGGACACGATCCCGGCGGAAGAGAATGGCCGCGTCAGTGTGGAGGCCGTTAAGGCCAAGCTGGGCGATGATGTCGCCTGCATCATGCTGACCAACCCCAATACCTGCGGCCTGTTCGAACCGCAGATCCGGGAGATCGCCGACGCTGTGCATGCGGCCGGCGGCTATTTCTACTGCGACGGGGCGAACTACAACGCCATCGTCGGGCGCGTGCGCCCCGCCGATCTGGGCGTGGACGCCATGCATATCAACCTGCACAAGACCTTCTCCACCCCGCATGGCGGTGGCGGTCCGGGTTCCGGCCCGGTGGTCCTGTCCGACGCCCTGGCCCCCTTCGCCCCTCTGCCCTTCGTGGTGCATGGCAAGGACGGCTTTACCCTGGTCGAACATTCCAAGGATGCCGGTGAAGCCAAGCCCTTCGGCCGCCTGAAGGGCTTCCATGGCCAGATGGGCATGTTCGTGCGGGCGCTGTCCTACATGCTGTCGCATGGGGCCGATGGGCTGCGGCAGGTGGCGTCGGACGCCGTCCTGAACGCCAACTATGTGCTGGCCAGCCTGAAGGATGTGATGTCGGCGTCGTTCGAGGGGCCGTGCATGCATGAGGCGCTGTTCGATGACCGCTTCCTGAAGGGCACCGGCGTTACGCCGCTGGACTTCGCCAAGGCGATGATCGACGAGGGTTATCATCCGATGACCATGTATTTCCCCCTGGTGGTCCATGGCGCCCTGCTGATCGAGCCGACGGAGACCGAAAGCAAGCGCACGCTGGATCAGTTCATCGGCACGATGCGGCATCTGGCGGAAAAGGCCAAAGCAGGCGATCTGGCCCACTTCCAGGCCGCCCCGCGCCTGACGCCGCGCAAGCGCCTGGACGAAACCCAGGCGGCCCGCAAGCCGGTGCTGCGCTGGGTGAAGCCCGTCGCACTGTTAGCGCAGGCGGCGGAATAATCATACCAATGGCGGCTGGCAAAAACCCCACGAGGTCTTCGCCAGCCGTTTTTGCATTGCATTTGTTTCACGCATACGAAGTCATCGCGTGATTTGTGTTGCGGGCCCGAGTATAGTCGGCACCCATGCGATTTTCGTTATCGCGCCTGGTGCGCTCCTTGCCGGTTTTCATCGCTTTCCTGGCCCCTTGCGCCGGGTTCACCGAAGTGTGCGCCCGCGAACTGACGCAGGCCGAACGCGCCCGCCCCATCGTCATCGCATCCGACCCCTGGTGCCCCTATGCCTGCGATCCCGACGCGGATGGGCGTGAGGGCTATATGGTTGATCTGACGCGCGAGATTTTTGAAGAACTTGGCTTGAAGGTTGAATATCGCATCGTCAACTTTGCCACGATGAAGCGCATGGCCAAGGATGGCAGCGCTACCGCCCTGCCCGGCATGGGTTCAACCATGGATGGCGCGGTTGTGCTGCCGGCATTGGCCCAGGGCAATTCGGCCAATGCCGTGGCGATGTCCCGCGCACATACCTTCACCTATGCCAAGCCGCAGGACCTGGAACGGTTCCGCCTGGGCGTGATCAAGGATTACGACTATGGCGGCCTGTTACAGGAGTATGTAGACCAGAATATCCAGAATCCGGAACGGATTGTCGTTCTGAGTGGCTTCGGTTATTCGCATCTGGTGCAGGGATTGCGGATGTTGACGGCGGGCCGGCTGGACATGCTGATGGACGATCATAACGTCCTGCGCTGGCAGGTCCGCCGCCTGGGGCTGGATCAGCAGGTGGTGGCGGTATCGTTGAAGGATGATGCCGACCTGTTCGTCGGATTCTCCCAGAACGATCCCCGTTCCCCGGAACTGGCCCGGATCATGGCGGAAGGCACCCACCGCCTGCGCAACAATGGCAGGCTGGCCGCCATCATGCGCAATTACGGGCTGGAGGAACTGGCCTCCCTGCTTTCCAACTGATTTTCATCGCCAAGGGGGGCGGGTTTTCTCTACCCTTGTGCCCACCCGAATGATCGGGCCATGGAAGGGGTGCTGGGGCGATGACGGATGGGTTGCCGGTTGTTCTGCATGTCGGCTGCGGCGTGGCGAACCCCGCCAAGCTGCCGGAGATGTTTTTTGCTCCTGGGCAATGGCGCGAACTGCGCTATGACATCGATCCCGACGTGGAACCCGATATCATCGGCACCATCACCGACATGACCAATATCGCTACGGCGTCGGTGGATGCCGTCTGGTCTTCGCACAATGTCGAACATCTCTATCCGCATGAAGTGCCGGTGGCGCTGGCGGAATTTCGCCGTGTGCTGAAGCCGGGCGCCTTTGCCCTGATCACCCTGCCCGACCTGCAGCAGGTGGCGGAACTGGTTGCCACCGGCAATCTGGAGGGACCGGCCTATGAGTCGCCGGCCGGCCCCATCGCCGCCATCGACATCCTTTATGGCTGGCGCGCACCGATCGCCAGGGGCAACCATTACATGGCCCACAAGACCGGTTTCGTGCAGAGCACTCTGCAAAGAGCCATGGATGATGCGGGATTCGTGGGCACGCAAGTGCTGCGCGACGGGCACTTCGCCCTATGGGCAAAGGGCTACGCGCCGCTGGCATAAACCGGAAGGCATCATGAAATCGGGCAATTCCGTCCTCTCCTCCTACGGCACCACCATTTTCGAGGTGATGTCGCGTCTGGCCGACCAGCACAAGGCCATCAACCTGGGCCAGGGCTTCCCCGACGGCAACGGTCCGCCGGACGTGGTGGAAGCCGCAGCCGCCTATCTGACCGAGGGCTGGAACCAGTATCCGCCCATGCCGGGCCTGCCATCCTTGCGTCAGGCCCTGGCGGCGCATAATGCCCGCTTCTACGGGCTGGATGTGGATTGGGCGACCCAGACGCTGGTGACCAGTGGGGCCACGGAGGCGCTGGCCGCCTGCCTGTTCGGTCTGCTGGAACCGGGCGACGAGGTGGTTCTGTTCCAGCCGCTCTATGACAGCTATGTCCCCATCATCCGCCGCGCCGGCGCCATCCCGCGCTTCGTCAGCCTGAAGGCACCGGACTGGTCGTTCACGGCGCAAGATCTGGACGCAGCCTTCAGCGACAGGACAAAGCTGCTCCTGATCAACAACCCGCAGAACCCGGCCGGCAAGGTCTGGGACCGCGCGGAGCTGGAATTGCTGGCCAGCCGCGTCATCGCCCATGACGCAATGGCGCTCTGCGACGAGGTCTATGAGCATCTGGTGTTCGACGGTCGCAAACATATCCCGCTGATGTCCCTGCCCGGCATGCGCGAACGCACGCTGCGCATCGGTTCGGCGGGCAAGACCTTCTCGCTGACCGGCTGGAAGGTGGGTTATGTCACGGCACCGGCCGCCCTGCTGGGCCCGGTGATCAAGGCCCATCAGTTCCTGACCTTCACCACGCCGCCCAATCTGCAGCATGCCGTGGCCATCGGGCTGTCCAAGGAGGATGGCTATTTCGCGGGCCTAGCCGACGATATGGCAAGGCGGCGGGACCGCCTCTCTGCCGGTTTGGCAGCGGCTGGCCTGAAGGTCCTGCCCTGCGCCGGCACCTATTTCCTGACCGTCGATCTGGCGGCCAGCGGCATCGATGAGGATGACAAGGCCTTCTGCCGCCGCCTGACCGAACAGGTGGGTGTGGCCGCCATCCCCATCAGCGCCTTTTTCGAGGTGGACGCCCCCACGCACCTGGCCCGATTCTGCTTCTGCAAGCGGGACGAGGTGCTGGACGAGGCGATCCGGCGGCTGGGCAAGGGGATCGGGTGAGGGATCAACCCTCCCCCAACTCCTCCACCCCATCCTTGGACAGCCTGAACACCTTGTCCTGCGGCACCGGCAGGCAGCAGGCGGTTTCCTGGTCCTGGCCTGCATAATGGCCGCGCAGGATGCGCCCGCTCATGCCGTGGGAGATGGCGATGGTGGGCCTGTCCACGTCGGCCACGAAGCCCAGCAGGCGCGCCAGCACGCCGTCATAGCGCTCCCCACCCGGGGCATGGAACTGCCAGCCATAGGGGCCGTGCGCCTCCAGCCAGGGGTTGGCAGCCTCCACCTCCCGCCGTGTCATCCCCTCCCAGTCGCCGAACGAAACCTCGGCCAGACGCGCATCCAGGCTGACGGGCAGATCCAGGTGGCGGTTGATGATGCGCGTCGTCTCCTGCGTGCGGCCCAGCGGGCTGGAGACCAGCCGCACCGCATCGCGCCAATCGGGAATGGCCTGGACCAGCCGCAGCAGGATACGCCCCACCAGATCGGCCTGCGCCCGGCCCAACTCGGTCAGGTCGCTGTCCATCTGGCCCTGGCAACGGGCCTCCACGTTCCAATGGGTCTGGCCATGACGGACCAGCAGGATGGGGTGGCCGGCGATGATCCGGCGGTCAAGCATCATGTCCATGGATCAAGGCCACTTCACTTCGGGCGGCAGGCTCATCAGGATGGCCTCGATATTCCCGCCGGTCTTCAGACCGAACAGGGTGCCGCGGTCATGCAGCAGGTTGAACTCGACATAGCGGCCGCGGCGAACCAGCTGATGCTCGCGCTGTGCGGCCGTCCAGGGGGCAAGCATGCGCCGCGCCACGATGCGGGGATACACATCCAGGAACGCCTCTCCCACCGCGCGGGTAAAGGCGAAATCGGCCGCCCAGTCGCCGGTATCCAGCTGGTCATAGAAGATGCCGCCCACGCCGCGCGGCTCGTTACGATGCGGCAGGAAGAAATAGCGGTCACACCATTCCTTGAACCGCGCGTAATAGTCGCCGCCATGCGCGTCGCAGGCCGCCTTCAGGGCGGCGTGGAATTCCGCCTTGTCCTGTTCGGTCTCCAGCCCTTCCAGGAACATCGGCGTCAGGTCGGCGCCGCCGCCGAACCAGTTCTGGCTGGTCACCAGCATGCGGGTATTCATGTGAACGGCGGGTACCAGCGGGCTGCGCATATGGGCCACCAGACTGATGCCGCTGGCCCAAAAATGCCCATCGTCGCCGGCACCGGTGATGGCGCCCCGGAATTCGGGGGAGAAGGTGCCATGGACGGTGGACACATTCACCCCCACCTTCTCGAACACCCGGCCCTTCATGATGCCCATGACGCCGCCGCCGCCGTCGGTGCCATCATGGTTGGGGCGGTCCCATGCCTTGCGCTCAAACCGTCCCGGCGGCAGGTCCGCGTGCGGGCCCGATGCCAACTCGTCTTCCAGCGTCTCGAACGCGGCGCAGATCCGATCACGCAGCAATTCAAACCAGGCGCGGGCCTGGGCTTTGCGGTCGTCCAGAATCTCCGGGGTGGGAAGGGGGGTGGGCATCGGCGAATCCGGCAAGGGGAATACTGGGATCAAGGTTTAACCCGAAGCACCCGTGCTTGGAATGGCTGTTTCGTCCGCACGGCTTCCGACCTGCCGCAATACCTCGCCCAGCACCATGGCGGCGGCGATGGCCACGTTCAGCGAACGGGTGCCCGGCCGCATGGGGATCAGCACCCGCAGGTCCGCCACCGCATGCACATCGTCCGGCACACCCGCACTTTCCCGGCCCAGCAGCAGGATATCATCGGGGTGGTAGGCGACGTCCGTATAGGGCACGGCCCCGCGGGTGGTCAGCAGCACCAGACGACCCCGGCGCTGGGCCTGAAAGGCGGTCCAGCTGACATGGCGGCTCACGTCCGCATGGTCGGCATAATCCATGACGGAGCGCTTCATGCGCTTGTCGTCCAGGATGAAGCCGCAGGGCTCGATAATGTCCAACCCGACGCCGGTACAGGCGCCCAGGCGCATCAGGGTGCCGGCATTCTGGGGAATGTCGGGCTGGTAAAGGGCAAGGCGGGGCAAAGGCGATCTCGTAGGTCAGGTCGAGCCGGAGGCGAGCCCTGACAGGCGACAATGCGACGGGATGTCAGGGCTCGGCATTCGCCTCGACCTGACCTACGGCATCAGGTGTTACGTCAGCACATCCAGGAACATGCCGCGGCGATAGCGGGCGGGCAGGCGCAGCATGCCATCCACGATCAGCGCCGCCAGTTCCTTGGCGTTGGGCCAGCGGTTGCCGGGCCGGCCCATGGGGATGGGGCGCCCACCGGGACCACTGACGGCCAGCACGCTGCGCCGCCCGCCGCCTTCGATGGCAGAGCCACCCAGACCCGTGGGGCCGGTGGACGTGGGGTTCATGCGCGTATCGACCATGGCATGCCTGCTGCGGTTGCACTGGATTGCTGAGGCCGGAGTCTATAAGGAATGGGGCGTTGAGGAAAGTGTGCATGCGTATGGGCGCATGGCGGACTTGCCGGTGCTTTCTGGGCCCCATGGGCTTGACTCTGCACCACCCCTCGTTTATCAACGCGGCTTCGTTGGCCGGGGACCGCCCTGGCCGGCAAGGTCAGTTTCGTCTCAAGGTCGGCCCCGGTGCGTCGTTTCCGTGGCCGCCAGCAGCATAGAGAATAGGTGTTCCATGTCCCGCAAGTGCGCCGTGACCGGCAAGGGTGTGCAGACCGGTAACAACGTGTCCCACGCCAACAACAAGTCCCGCCGGCGCTTCCTGCCGAACCTGCAGGAAACCTCGCTGATGTCCGACGCGCTGGGCCGCATGGTCCGCCTGCGCCTGTCGACCAACGGCATCCGCACGATCGAGCATAAGGGTGGCCTGGACGCCGCCCTGCTGGACATCGCCGACACCAAGCTGGACGTCGATGCCCGCAAGGTGAAGAAGCAGATCCAGAAGGTGCTGGCCGCCAAGACCGCCGCCTGATCGGCGTCTTTCGGTTCCAGTATCGCTGCTGACGGTATCGTCGGCCCCGCGAGACACCCGTTCGGGTCGTTTCGCGGGGCCGCTGCCGTTTGCAGCAACTCTCTTAACAAGCCCGCTGTCCGGGACCCTTCCCCATGTCGCTCTCGCCCGCCGATCTGATCGCCTTTCTGAACGGGGTGCCGCCAGAGGCGTTGCTGCTGTTCCAGGCCTTGTTCTGCTTCGGCGTCATACTGCTGATGACCAGGCTGTTCGGCGCGCCGGGCCTCTATCTCTACATCGCCACCGCCGTCATCGCGGCGAATGTGGAGGTGCTGAAGGCCGTGCAGTTCGGTTTCTATGACCATCCGGTGGCCATGGGCACGGTGCTGTTCGGATCGACATATCTGGCCACCGACATCCTGACCGAACATTACGGGCGGGACGCGGCGCGCAAGGCGGTGTTCCTGGGCTTTGCCGCCTATCTGCTGTTCACGATCTTCATGATCCTGACCCTGGGCTTCCGCCCCATGAGCGCGGAACAGGCGGGCACGGACATGGGCTGGGCCCTGCCCATGCAGGACCATATCGCCGCCTTGTTCACCCCCGCCCCGGCCCTGTTCGCGGCCGGCATGACGGCCTATCTGACCAGCCAGTTGTTCGATGTCTGGGTCTATCAGCGCATCCGGGGTGCGACCGGCGACCGGCACCTGTGGCTGCGCAACAATGGCAGCACGATGCTGTCGGCCCTGGTCGACAATGTGATCTTCAGCGTCCTGGCCTGGGTGGTGTTCGCGCCGGACCCGGTGGGTTGGGAGGCGCTGCTCTATACCTATATATTGGGCACCTACGGCATGCGCGTCGTGCTGTCGCTGCTGGACACGCCCTTCATGTACCTGTCGCGGCGCATGGTGCGGCGGATTGGCGGATTACCGGTATAGGGATCAATCTTCCGGCTGGCGATCCATGAAGGCGGCGGGCGGCACCCAGGTTTCACCGATCCAGCGGTTGCCCCAGCGGCAAAGGTCCTGAAGTACCGGCAGCAGCGCCCTTCCCATCTCGGTCAGTTCATAGAGATAGCGCTTGGGGTGCGCCTCATAGAGTCGGGAGCGGACGAGCCCCTGAATCTCCATCCGCTTCAGGCGGCTGGCCAGGACAGAGGTCGTGATCCCTTCCGGCGATGTCAGAAACTCCCCGAACCGGCTCTTGCCATTGATCAGGTCACGGACGATCAGCAATGTCCAACGGTCTCCCAGAATGTCGAGGGACGACGCGATGGGGCAGCCGGAGCGACGTTGCTCCCCCAATGCGGGTTCATTCAAGATCGCACTCTCCATTCGTCACTTGCAAAACACAAGTCGCTCATCCACCCTGTGACTTGTGTTTTGCAAGGTACCATTAATGCCCCGCTTCAGGAGGAATGATTGAGCGCGTTGCCGATTACCGCCACCTGTGCGGCATTGTTCGCCTTCATGGTTACCGCCCTGGGCTTTCTCGTTTCGCTACGACGGGTTGCCATCGGTGGCGTCAGCTTCGGCGATGGCGGGGATATGCCCCTGCGACGCCGCGTGCGGGCGCATGGCAATTTCGTCGAATACGCCCCGCTCGCCCTGATCTGTTTGGGCCTGCTGGAAGCTTCGGGCATGTCAATGCCGGTGGTTGTCGGGATCGCGACCAGCTTCGCCATCACCCGTCTGCTGCACGCAGCCGGCATGTTGCTGACCGACATGCCGGCCCCACGGGCCATCGCCATGATGATACAGCACGTGACCTTCCTGGCCTGTGCCGCCGGGCTTCTGGTGCAGATTTTCCGCTGATGCAGTGCGGATGGCGGCCAGCCATTCGCTGCCGCTTCTGTACAAACCCGCCAAATTTCGCCAATACCCATAGGCAGCAAGGGCGGCCGCTTGACGCGCCCCCCATCCTTACCGACCTGAAAGTTCCCGTTCCCGATGTCCATCTCCTATCCCGGCTTCTCCTTCGACATCACCCACCGTGACCTGGCCGGCAGCAAGGCCCGGATCGGCACGTTGTCCACGCCGCATGGCGCCATCCAGACGCCGAATTTCATTTTCTGCGGCACCAAGGCGGCCATCAAGGGCCTGACCACGGAGCAGATGCGCGACGAGAAGACCGACATCATCCTGGCCAACACCTATCATCTGATGATCCAGCCGGGCGCCGACATCGTCGCCAGGTTGGGGGGCCTGCACAAGATGATGAACTGGCATGGGCCGATGCTGACCGATAGCGGCGGGTACCAGATTTTCGCCATGGGCCATGGGTCGGTCGCGGATGAGGTGAAGGGGCGGCGGACGACGACGCGCGAGAAGACCCTGCTGAAGATCACTGAGGAGGGGGCGACCTTCCGGTCCTATACCAACGGGGAAAAGCTGTTCCTGACGCCGGAGAAGAGCATCGATATCCAGCGCAAGCTGGGCCCGGATTTTGTCGTGCAGCTGGATGAATGCACGCCCTTCCATGTGGACCGGAAATACACCGCGCGGTCGATGAAGATGTCGCACCGCTGGGGCGACCGGTCGCTGGCGGCGTTCAAGGAGTTTGGCGGCATCTCGGCCAATGGTCTGCCGCAGGCCATGTATGGCATCGTCCAGGGCGGGGTCTATCCGGACCTGCGCAAGGAGAGTGCGGAGATCGTCGCATCCCAGGATTTCTTCGCCACCGCCGTCGGCGGCTGCCTGGGGGCGACGCGGGAGCAGATGCATGAGGTAGTGGGCATGGCCATGGCGCATGTGCATCCCACCCGGCCCGTCCATCTTCTCGGTATCGGCGGCATTGTCGATATTTTCGAAGGCGTGGCGCTGGGCATCGACACGTTCGACTGTGTCAGCCCGACGCGAATCGCCCGCCACGGCTGGGCCCTGGCGCCCGGTGTGAAAGGGGAGCGGTTGAACATGCGCAATGCCCGGTTCAAGGATGATGACGGCCCCATCGATCCCGACTGCGGCTGTTATGCCTGCCGTACGGCCAGCCGTGGTTATGTCCACCACCTGCTGAAGGCGGAGGAGATGCTGGGCATGCAGCTGCTGACAATGCACAATGTCCACACCATGAACCGCCTGATGCGCGACGTGCGTGCGGCCATCCAGACGGGCACCCTGGCCGAGGCGCGGCGCAAATGGGTGTGGCAGCCAGGGGATAGCGAATGAACCCGCCGGCCAGTGGCAGCAATGCGGCGTCCGCCATCGTGGCCGGCCTGTCGGCCGTGGTGGACGAGCATCTGCGCTGGCTGACGCTATGGCACAAGGCCGCCCTGTTCCCCCGCGATAATGGCCAGACGGGGCCGGAGGCGGCCCCCGAACCATCGGGATTCGCCACCTGGGTGGTGCGGGTGAAAAAGGGCAGCGTGGCGCACCAGCCCGCCTTCGACCGGCTGGTGCAGCTGCATGACCAGCTGCACCGCATGGGCCGCCTGACCCTGATGCGGGCGGCGGAGGGCGATGTACCGGATTACGGCACCTACAGTGCCGTGCTGGAACGGTTCGAGGAATTCATCCAGCAATGCCGGCGCATCGAGCGGGCGCTGTCGGTGGCCGGAAGCGGCATCGACATGCTGACGGGCCTGCGCAACCGCACCGGCCTGGCCGATGAGGTGGCGCGCGAACTGGCGCGCTTCGCCCGCACCGGCCAGCCCTTCTGTGTGGCCTTGTGCGACCTGGACAAGTTCAAGTCGGTCAACGACACCTATGGCCATGAGGCGGGCGACCGCGTGCTGGTGGCGGCAGCCGGCTGCCTGACCCGCGGTATCCGCGCCATCGATGAGGCCTTCCGCATGGGGGGTGAGGAAATCCTGATCCTCCTGAAGGAAACGTCGCTGCCGGAGTCGCTGCTGGTGCTGGAAAGGCTGCGGGCCGATCTGGCGGCCAACCCGGTGCAACTGGCCGACGGGCAGGTGCTGCGTGTCACCGCCAGCTTCGGGGCGGCGGAGGCGGCGGCGGGCCTTAGCGTGGACGCGCTGGTCGACCGGGCCGACCAGGCGCTCTATGCCGCCAAGCATGGCGGCCGGAACAGGGTGGAAGCGTGGATGCCTCCCCCTATCCCCTGACTATTTCCCCTGAACCATGTTCCCCTGATCGATGAGAATCGCCGGGAACATGTTGGTCCGGATACTCTTGTCCAGTTCGACATCCAGGTCACCGGCCAGGTCGCGGACCAGGTCCAGCATGGTCTTTTCCCGCTGGGCCAGGGTCACATCCTCCGCCACGGTAGTGGCACGGGCGACGGTGGCCGACACGGCACCGGTGACGCCGCGCGCCGTGTCCTCCACCGAGATCTCGACCTGGATCTTGCCTTCATATTTCTGCGACTGATCCTTGGTGAACCAGCCCTTGATGCCCTTGGTCGTCTTCAGGTCCAGTTCAACGATCGATGCATCGCGGATGATCACCCGGGCCTTGCCCTGCGACCCGCCGGCCTTAAGGCACGCGCTGGCCCAAAGGCGCACAGCGTCCGACGGGGTCACGGGGATTTCGTGATCGACATTGGGTGGCTGCATCGGCGGGGAATAGCGGCTTTCCACATCAATGCTGGCGACATCCAGCACGATGGGATCCCGGCCGGAGAAATCCACGCCGGCCGACTGGGCGGCGGCAGGCAAGGCGGCCAGCAGCGGGGCGGCCAGGGCGATCGTCAGCAGCGAACGGCGCAGCATGATGGCTTCCTGTTATCATTGTGAATGGCACGGGACGGCAGCATCGCCCCGCGCCATGGCGGATTCATGGCGCGCATCCTGCCTGTCGATTGGGCAATCGGCAAGTGTGCGGCGCGGAAGACGGGTATCGTCAAGCCAGCGTGTCGATGGCGCTGCGTTCCATGTCATCCTGGGTGCGGATGAGGGCCAGATTGGCCTGGAAGGCGCGCAGGGAACTGATCTGGTCCACCCGTTCGGCCACCGGATCGACATTGGGGGCCGCCACCAGCCCATCCGCATTCGCATTGGGGCTGTCGGGCTGGTATTCGGGGATATAGGCGGGCGTGGTGGGCCGCGCCACGGCACGGGTGCCCTGCCCCTGGCCATTGGCACCGGTCACAGCGACCTGTCCGATGCTCTGCGGTTGATAGGCCTGTGTCTGGCCGGGCTGCACGGTGCCGTCCGCCGCCGGGATGGCACCCGTGCTGCGCTGGTTAGCCACGTTGCTGGCGCTGCCGGCCAAACGCTGCGTCTGGGCCAGGGCGCCAGACAGGGCCGTACCGATGCTGCCGATGGACATGGTTCCACCTCTCTCCCTCACCGCCGATCTTCGCGCCGAAAGGCCGGAGGGGCAAGCACGGGAAAGGATAGCCCGCAAAAGCAACGACCGGCCCCCGATGAGGAGGGCCGGCCGCGCCTGGACCACTTGGACTTGTGATAGGCGAAGGCGGGATAAGGCCCGCCCTCCCCCTTATCAGAACGCGTAGGTCAGCGTGGCGACGAAACGGCCATCGCCCAGCGGAGCGGCGCCCTTGACGTCGGTGTCGGTGTACTTCAGATCGACCGTGAACGGCTCCAGCTTGACGGCAACGCCGCCCTGGTAGTCCTGGTAGCTGGCGCCACCACCCAGTTCGTTGAAGCCGATGGCGCCATAGACGGAGATATTATCCGTCACAGCCACCGAGGCGCCGCCCGCGAAGTACCAGGCATCGGTGCTGACGCCGTAGAATTCCGGCGAGTAATAGACCTTGCCGGTCACCGTGACCTTGTCGATGGCGTAGGCCAGATCCAGGCCGAACTCGAAATAGTCCAGGTCGGCGGAACCGTCGGCGCCCGGATAGGTGTAGTAGTAGCCACCGACCGTATAGGTCAGGTTATCGACGCTGTTCGTGTAGCCGGCGATCAGATCGACCTCGATATCGGTGTCAAAGCCGAGATCGACATTCGAGCCCCAGGCGGACACGAAGAAGCCGCTCTCATGGCTGGCGGTCAGGCCGGCCTGGAAGGCGGGGTCGCTGTCGGTCTGGCTGTAGCCGCGGAACACATAGTCGTTGGTGATCGCAGCGGTGCCGGAGAAAGAGAAGGGAGCGTCTTCAGCCTGCGCAGCAGCAACGCCGCCCAGCATGGCAAGAGCGACCGCGGTGGAGGAGAGCAACCGGGAGAAACGCATGAACCACTCCTTATGAGGCATTTATGGTTGGGGTCCTTGCATCATTCAGCAATTCTGATGCCACGAACGACACGGACCAAGCTTCGAACGGATTATGGGGGTTTCCAACCCGATCGCCTATAAGCTGCGGATGCTGCTGTGCAACATTCCCCCGGGGTGTTGCAAAAAAAATACGCAGTGGCGTGAATGGTGCACAAAATTCCATCAACTGGCCACAAAAATGCCACAAGCCGCCCTTCCGGGGCGGCTTGTGCGGTACTTACAGTTACCAAAAGGGCCGGCAGGATCAGATATAATAGGCGTGCAGCGGCGAGAAGCCGTTGAAATTCACCGCCGAATAGGTGGTGGTGTAGGCACCCGTGGCCATGATCGTCACCTTGTCGCCGATCTTCAGCGAGGTCGGCAGGCGGTAATCCGCCTTTTCATACAGCACATCGGCGCTGTCGCAGGTAGGTCCCGCCAGGATCACCGGTTCGGCGGGACCGTCGCGGTCCGTCTGGATCGGATACTGGATGGCCTCGTCCATGGTCTCGGCCAGACCACCGAACTTGCCGATATCCAGATAGACCCAGCGCTTGTCGTCATTGGCCGACTTGCGGGAGATCAGCACGACTTCCGACTGGATGATGCCGGCATTGCCCACCATGCCGCGACCCGGTTCGATGATCGTCTCGGGCAGACGGTTGCCGAAATGACGGCGCAGGCTGTCATTGATTGCCTCGCCATAGGCCTGGCTGGAAGGCACGTCTTTCAAATAGCGGGTGGGGAAGCCGCCGCCCATATTCACCATCGACAGGACCACGCCCTGCTCCTCGCAGCCGCGGAAAATCGCGGCGGCAGTGGACAGCGCGATGTCCCACTGCTTCAGGTCGCGCTGCTGGCTGCCGACATGAAAGGAAACGCCATAGGGACGGACATTCATCGTCGATGCCTGGATCAGCAGGTCGCGGGCCATGTCCGGCTCACAGCCGAACTTGCGCGACAGGGGCCAGTCGGCCCCTTCGCCCGAGGTCAGGATGCGGCAGAAGACACGGGCACCCGGCGCATGCTCGGCGATCTTCTCCAACTCCTCGATGCTGTCGAAAGCGAACAGGTCGATGCCCAGTTGATGCGCCGCACGGATATCAGCAGCCTTCTTGATGGTGTTGCCGAAAGAGATGCGGTCGGGCGTGGCGCCGGCTTCCAGGCAATACTGAATCTCCGGAACGGACGCCGTATCGAAGCAGGAGCCGTTCTCCACCAGCAGGCGCAGGATCGCCGGCGCCGGGTTGGCCTTCACGGCATAGAAGATGCGGCTGTCGGGCATGGCGGTCGCCAGCTTGCCGTAATTGTCGGCAACGACGTCCAGGTCCACGACTAGGCAGGGGGTCGCAGGCGTCTGTTCAGCGAAGAATCGGGCGATCTTCTCGGTCATCGTGGACTCCGAGGCGGCATAATGCGGATGATGTGGGGTGAAAGGCTTTATGCCGGACCCGATCGGGGTCCGGTTCCGCCCAAGCGTGCCGTAAACGCGGCCGGCCCAGGCGGGTCAGATACTGGTCATGACGCCAGGAAGGATCGCCGCCCAATGGCAAAGGGCGCGATCAGACGAATAGGAAAGGGAGGACGCAAGCCGCCCCCCGACAACAACAACAACCATCGTAGCCTCCAATTCGCCGCCTTTTTTAAGGGACGGACGAGGATACGCGTTACGTCGTTGCATAACCCCACCGGGTCGACGGCTCCGCCCTGTCTTGAAAATGACAGCCGGGCGGGTGTGGGGGCCATAGGCACGTGCGCTGCGATAAGCGGCTATATAGGGCCGACTGCCTGACGGCGAAAGCGGTTTTTTATGTCGGGATCATGAAATTGCGCATAGGTCGGCTGTCCCCAGCACAAATCACATTTTCGCCACTTTCACGTCCGACTTTGGTCATGCGGGACTTCCATCTTGCACCTGGGAAACGCCAAGGCGTTTGAGACACCCCGTCTTGGCGGACTTTCCAGACCCCATATGGAACGTCCGTCCGCACCAGTCGATCCTGCCCCGGATCGACATCATTTACGGCCACCGCAAAAGCCCCCCGCGGTGGCCGTTTCTTTGTCTGGAATTTATAGCCATTGCGCAGCCATTTCTGGCATTTTGGCCGCCACTTCCATTGCGCCATGCCAGGAGCCGTCCCCCGTGAACCAGGGCCAGACCAGTCCCGCCGCACCGGGCCTTGCCGCCCATCGCCTGACCTGCCTGCGCGGGGAACGGGTGGTGTTCAGCGACCTGGATTTCACCCTGTCACCCGGCGGTGCCCTGCTGCTGCTGGGCCCCAATGGCAGCGGCAAGTCCAGCCTACTGCGCCTGCTGGCCGGGCTGTCCCATCCCTTTTCCGGCGCCCTGACCTGGAACGGTGCCGACATCGCCCAGGATCCCGACGCCCACCGGGCCCGCCTGCGCTATGCCGGACACCTGGATGCCGTCAAGCCGACCCTGACCGCGCTGGAGAATCTGTCGACCTGGGCCGGGTTGGACGGGTTGCCCGATCCGGAGGACCGGGCTGAAAAGGCACTGGAGGCATTGGCCATGGACCATGTGGCCGACATGCCGGGCCGATATTTGTCGGCGGGCCAGAAGAAGCGCGTCAACCTGGCCCGTCTGGCCCTGGCACCCGCCAGGCTGGCCCCGCTCTGGCTGCTGGACGAACCGGCGACGGCGCTGGACCGCGATTCGATCGACCGGCTGGCGGGCCTGATCACCGCCCATCGCATCCAGGGCGGTATGGTCGTGCTGTCCACCCACAGCGATCTGGACGTGGCCGGCGCCGTCACCTTGAACCTGGCTGATTTCGGAGCCGCCGCCGACGATGCCGCCGAAGAAGAGGAAGCGGGAGCCCCGGCATGAGGGGCTTCCTGCGGCTGTTGCGCCGCGACCTGCGCCTGGCCCTGCGCCAGGGAGCGGACGCGGCCATGGCGGTGCTGTTTTTCGTGCTCTGCGTCATCATGTTCCCCTTTGGCATCGGGCCGGAACCGGGGGTGCTGTCGCGCATCGCGCCAGGGGTCATCCTGGTGGCAGCACTCCTGGCCTCGCTCTTGTCGCTGGACCGGCTGTTCCAGGCGGATCACGAGGATGGATCCCTGGAGTTGCTGTCGCTGGCGTCACTGCCGTTGGAAGCGGTGGCGGCGGCCAAGATCCTGGCCCATTGGCTGGTCACCGGCCTGCCGCTGATCCTGGCCGCCCCGCTGCTGGCGCTGTTTTTGAACCTGTCCGGCGATGGATTCCCCATCCTGCTGGGCACGCTGCTGCTGGTCACCCCGCTTTTAAGCCTGATTGGCGGGATCGGAGCGGGATTGACGTTGGGGGCACGCAGGGGCGGGGTGCTTCTGCCTTTACTTGTGCTTCCCCTTTACATCCCGGCGCTGATCTTCGCCGCAGCATCCATCGATTCGGTTTTGACGGGACAGTCGGCGCGCCCGCACCTGCTGTTACTATCGGGACTTCTGGCCGGGGCCCTGCCGCTGGCACCCTGGGCGGCGGCCGCATCGCTGCGGGCCGCCCTTGAATAGATCGCCCGGAGGCAGGCGGGCCGGGCCTTTGCCTTTGGATGGTTGCATATCCGTTTGGCCTACATCATTGGCGATTCATGGCTTGCCCGAAAGATGTGCATCCCTTAAATTCCCCCCACCGGCGCCCAGTGCCGGCCAGGCGGACCCAAATGTTCGCCCAAGTCAAAACCGATCCGGGTTCCGGCACTGCCGGAGAAGCCCGCGGTCGGTAGCACGGCATTTGACAGCACGGCATGGTGACGGGGGGCGGCTTGCTGGGTTTTTTCATGCGCAGCGAACGGGTCATCATCGTCGATGATGACAAGATCCGGTCGGTGACCATCGGTCCCGGACAGCGGCTGCGTCCGGCATTGCTGGCTGCCGCTGCCCTGTCCGGCATGCTGATGGCCAGTGCCGGCTGGATGGTTACCGCCTTCGCCCTGCATGATAGCCGCGACAGCATCTTCCAGGTCGACCAGGGCGCCCAGAATCTGGCCATCCAGTTGGCCGACAGCCGTGATCAGCTGTCCCGCGTGGCCGGCGACCTGGACCGGGCTCGCGAGGCGCTGGATGCCGCCATGACGGAGGAGGCGCAGTCCCGTGCCCGTATCGATGCCGCCATGGCCGTTCTGACCAATGCGGAAAAGGACGGATCGAAGACGCCACGCCAGTTGCTGACCGCCGTGCGCAACGAACTGGCGCCACTGCGCATCGGTCCGGATGAAGGTGGCAGCCATCTGCGCGCCGCCCAGGAGTCGCTTCAACTCGTCACCGATGTCAGCCAGCAGGCCGCGTCGCGCCGCGCCCAGGTTGCCATCGCGGCCCTGTCACTGGCGCTGGAGGAGGCGGAAGCCGCCCCCGGCCAAGCACAGCCCACACTGACCCTGGCCACCGACGGGCTGGCGCGCGCGCTGGCCGAAGCCCAAGCCCAGGCACGACGGGCCCAGGCGGAAGCGGAGGCAGCCTGGACCGAACGCAACGAAATGGCGGCTCAACTGGCCCACAATGAGCAGCGGATGACGGAGATCGCGGCCGGCCAGGTGGCCCTGCTGACCCGCCTCAGCGACCATGCCGACCTGCGCATCGGCGCCATCGAGGGGGAACTGAAGAATACCGGCCTGAACCTGGACAAGGTGCTGCGCGCCCTGGACCAGCCGCAGCGCGGCATGGGCGGCCCGCTGATCGGCCTGTCGGAACTGCCGGCGGGGGGCCTGCCGCCCTCAGCGCAGGCGGCCTTGACCCAGCTCGAGTCGCGGCTGGACCGGCAGGCCCGGCTGCGGTCGCTGTCCAATTACCTGCCCCTGACCCCGCCGGTGGATAATTTCTACGTGTCCAGCGGCTTCGGTGGCCGGCGCGACCCTTTCACAAACCAATGGGCCACCCATCAGGGGCTGGACCTGGTGGCGAAGGAAGGATCACCCGTCACCCTGCCCGCCGCCGGCCGCGTCGTCGCCATCTCCTATGACGAGGGCTATGGCCATATGGTGGAGGTCGATCACGGCCTGGGTATCCGCACCCGTTATGCCCACATGAAGAAAATCGTGGTTAAGGAAGGCGAAATGCTGGACCCTGGCCGGCAGGTTGGCACGCTGGGCGACAGTGGCCGCAGTTCCGGCCCGCACCTGCATTACGAGGTGCTGCTGGAAGGCAAGCCGGTGGACCCGCTGCGTTTCATGGAGAGGGGACGGCATGTTTGCGAAGGTTAAGGAACGTATCGACAGCTCCACCGCCCGCCCCTCCGGTGGCGGTGGCAATGGCGGCGGATCCGACCGTCCCATGCCCTCTATTGTCAGTCGCGACATGCGCGTGACGGGCAATCTGGACACGCCGGGCGAGGTGCATGTTGAAGGCACCGTCAATGGCGACATCACCTGTTCCAAGCTGATCATCGGCGCCACCGGTTCGGTGAACGGGCATATCCTGGCCACGACGGTGCGCGTGCATGGCCGTGTGCAGGGGGAGATCAACGCCGAGGAAGTATTCATCCTCAACGGCTCCACCGTACAGGGCGACGTCGTGCAGCAATTGCTGGAGATCGCGCCCGGCGCAAGCTTCGAAGGCGCCATCCGCCGCCGCACGTCGGCCATGGCCACCGCCATGCTGGCCCCGCCGACGCCGGAGCCCCTGGCCGAGGCGACGGCGGAGGCTGAGCCCTTGCTGCTGGCCACGGAATCCGTCGAGATGGAGACGGAGGAATTGTCGGTCAGCGCCGAACCGCCTCAACCCGCCAATAGCGGGGATGAGATGGCGGAAAAGAAGGCCGGCTGAGGCGCGGCCTTCTTTTCCCTGCCCTATCCTTACCTCCCCGGCGGCGGGGGGGACGCCATCGGGGCGCGGTCGGGGTCCATCGGGATCCCGCCCGGCGGCGGAGGCGGCATCCTGTGCTCCATCATGCGCGGGGCCCGGATATCGGCCAGCCGGCGGCGTCCTTCGGGTGACAATTTGCCCAGCACCTCAACAATGGCGTCCGTCTGGGCCTTTTCCATGCCTACACGTTCCGCGGCGGCACTTTCCAGTTCCGCCCGCAGGGCCGGGGCGTCGAACGGATCGGCGCGCATCAGGTCGCGCAGGCGATCGATGCGATCACGAAATGATCGCGCCTTGTCGGTGAATTTCTCCATATCGGAACCGAAATGATCTTTCAGGATCTTGGCATCGGCTTCCGGCAGATCATCGAGCATGCGGCGCATGGCAAAGAAGGGGGCGCCGGGGCCGAGGGGCCCGCCGGGCCCCTCCGGTCCAGCCATGATCATCTTGTCAGGATGCGGCGGATTCGGCCCCAGCCAGCGCGGAACCATGGTGCCCAACAGGAAAAGGTTCAAGCCGACCGACGCCAGCAGCGCGGTCTGGATCAAGCGGTCGCGGTTCATTGGAACAGGCTTTCCAGGGCGGAAGGGGTCAGAAGGGCGGTAGGCAGGTCATTGGCGGTCGCCACCGCGACCGTGCCCTGCGCACCATTGCCGCCAGCCGCGGTGGAAGCGGCGGGCGTGAAGGCGCCGACCAGGATGCCGGCCGCCGTACAGGCCGCCAAGCCCGCCGCGCGCGGCCAGACCAGGTGCACGGGCCCCAGCAAACCCGCGACACGCCGCGAAAAAGGGATGCCGCGGCGCACCATTCCCGACACCGGCAGATCGGCCAGCGCACCGGCCACCACGCGGGCAATGCGCGCCTCGCTGACAGCCGGTGCGTCCAGCCGGTCCAGCAGCGCATCCAGCGTCGCCGCCCGCTGCTGTTCGGCCCGCGCCTCCACGGACAGGTCCAGCAGGGCCTGGGCCGAGGCGCGCAGATCATCGGGCCAGCGCCGCGGCTGCGCCCCATATTGTTCCAGCAGGGCCTGGAAAGCGGCCATCCCCATGGCCTTCTTCCCGCCTGCGATCGGTTTCGGTTCCCTCATTCTTCATCCTCCCCCACGCCCGTGATCCCCAGGGCGGTCAGCCGGCCGCGCAGCGCACGCCGGGCACGGGCCAGCAGCGACTCCACCGCCGGCACCGAAAGGTCCAACATCCGCCCGGCCTCGGCGGCGCTCATTTCCTCGTAATAGCAAAGGGAGACGGCCACCCTTTGCCGTTCCGGCAGCCCGGCCAGGGCCGCCGCAATGGTTTCCGACATCTGCCGGCGCGCAATCAGCGTGCCAGCAGCCGGCGCCGGATCGGGCATGTCGGGCGCATCTTCCAGCGCCTCGAACCCTTTCCGGCGGCGACGGTCGATGCAGAGATTGACCACGACACGGTGTAGCCAGGTTGGAAAACGGGCGCTGCCGCCCGCCTGCCACTGGTTGGCCTTGGTCCAGACCTTGACCCAGGCCTCCTGCACCACCTCGTCCGCTTCCGCCGCGTTGTTGAGAACGCGTTGGGCTACGGACAGGGCGCGGGCGCTGTGACGGGTGGCCAGAAGCGTGAACGCGCCCCTGTCCCCGTCGGCGATCCGCGCCAGCAGGCTGTCATCATCATCTCTGGAATCCGCAAGAGCCATACCGGTCACGGTCACCTGCGCATCCTCGTATCGATCCCGTCCGGCCGCACCGGACTGCCGGGCGTCACGCCCCGGCAGGTCCAGCGGTGACGGAAGCCGCTTCGTCGCCAGCATGCCCCTTTCACGGGCCGGGACGCAAATCCCTGTCGGCGGCTGGAACGGGCTGTCGCGGGCGGATGAAAAAGTTTTTTAGGCTCCGGCGACAGGATTTATTTGCCTGTGGCGTAAAAGCAATATCGCAGCCGATGCCTCAATCCCACCCGAGCCATCGGCCAGTGCCGCGGAACCCTGGACGCCCCATCCACCGCCGGCCCGCGATGCAGGGAAGTCCGCCCCCGGCCTTCCGGCCCCGCCAGCCCGCCCCTTCAACGGCGGCGCCGGGAGCCGGGGGCGGCATCCCGAACTTGAGTAGTTTAGTTCCTCTCTCCAGAGCAACTGCCCCCGTCGCCCCTGCCTGGGCGGCGGGGGTATTTTTGTTCTCTGTTCCCTCATCTCTGTTCCCTCAGACGCCGGGCGCCGCCATCCGGCGACTGCCGGCCTGGGGATATTACGCCCGCGCCGGCACCGCATGGCTGGCCAGGAATAGGATGGCTGCCGCCGCGACGATGGCAGGGCCCGTGGGTACGTCGGCCTGAAGCGAGGCGGCCAAACCTGCTGCGACCGAGCCCGCGCCGATCAGGGCGGCCAGCAGGGCCATGCTTTCCGGCCCCCGCGCAAACCGGCGGGCGGCGGCGGCGGGGATGATCAGCAGGGCGGTGACCAGCAGGATGCCCACCACCTTCATGGCCAGCGCGATGGTGACGGCGATCAGCAGGGTGAAGCCCAGGCGCACACGGCGCACCGGTACCCCTTCCACCCGGGCCAGATCCTCATCCACGATCAACGCCAGCAGCGGCCGCCAGATCCAGGCCAGCAGCGCCAGCACCAGCGCCCCGCCGCCCCAGATGGCATAGAGATCATCCACACCCACCGCCAATATGTCGCCGAACAGATAGGAGAGCAGGTCCACTCGCACGCTGCCCAGCACCGCCAGCGCGATCATGCCCAGGCTGAGCGTGGAATGGGAGATGATGCCCAGCAGCGTGTCGCTGCCCAGCCGGCGCTGTTCCTGCAAGAAGGTCAGGGCCACGGCGATGGTCAGGCAGACCAGGACGATGCCGGCCTGGCTGCCAATCCCGGCCAGGAAGCCCAGTGCCACGCCCAGCAGGGCCGAATGCGACAGGGTGTCGCCGAAATAGGCCATGCGCCGCCAGACGACGACACAGCCCAGCGGCCCCGTCACCAGCGCCAGCCCGATTCCAGCCGCCAGGCCGCGCAGCAGGAAATCATCCATGGCGATGCCCCCCATGGTCGTGCCCATGCGCGTGGTCATGATGATGGTCGTGGCCGCAATCGTGATGCTGGTGGGTACTATGCGGCGTATGTTCCAGACCCGCCGGCACGACACAGCCATCATCGGCATGGGAATGGTCGTGGCTGTGATGATAGATGGCCAGCGCCTCGGCATGGCGGCCGAACAGGGCCACATATTCAGGATGGCGCGACACATCCTCCGGCTTGCCCTGGCAGCAGACATGCCGGTTCAGGCAGATCACCGTATCGGTGCGGGCCATCACCAGGTGCAGATCGTGGCTGACCAGCAGCACGCCGCAGCCGCGGTGGTTGCGGATGGCCCCGATCAGTTCGAACAGCTCGATCTGCCCATGCACATCCACCGCCTGCACCGGTTCGTCCAGCACCAGCAGGTCGGGCTGGCGCAGCAGGGCGCGGGCCAGCAGCACGCGCTGCATCTCTCCGCCCGACAGGGTCTGCACGGCCCGGTCGATGGCATGGGCCGCCCCCACCTCCGTCAGCACCTCCAGCATCTGCTCGCGCGTCGGACGCGACCAGAGCGACAGGAAGCGGGAAACGGGCATGGGCAGCGTGGCATCCACCGTCAGACGCTGCGGCATGTAGCCGATGGACAGGCCCGGCCGGCGCGCGACACGCCCGGCATCCGGCTGGATCAAGCCCAGGCACAGCTTCACCAGACTGGTCTTGCCCGCCCCGTTGGGTCCGATCAGGGTGACGATCTCCCCTGCCCCCACGCGCAGGGAGACATTGTCCAGCACGGCGCGATCGCCACGCGACAGGCTGAGGCCTTCTGCGCTTAAAAGCGGTTGGGGGGACAAAGGGCGGCTCCTCCGGCAGCATGTGGGCTGGGCTGCCCTGCGCATGTCGCAGGGTTTACGCCATGGCCGCCGCCTTGACAAACGTTACAATATAACAAATCTGCAGGTCAGTCCTTCCGTCCCTTAGCATACCCAGGTCTCCGATGTTCCGTGCGCTGTCCTTGTCCTTGCTGCTGGCCGCCTTCGCGCTGCCGGCCCGCGCCGCCCCGGCGCCTGATGTCGTGGTGTCGGTGAAGCCGTTGCATTCGCTGGTGGCCGGCGTGATGAAGGGGGTTGGCGATCCTTACCTGCTGGTGCGCGGGGCCGCCAATCCGCATGCCTTCGCCCTGCGCCCGTCGGATGCGAAGGCATTGTCCGGCGCCGAACTGGTGGTTTGGGCCGGTCAGCCGGTGGAGACCTTCCTGGAAAAGCCGCTGGCCACGCTGGCCAAGGGGGCACAAGTCCTGACCTTGGTGCGCGAACCATCCGTGCGGCTGCTGCCCGTGCGCACCGGCGGAGCGTGGGAGGCGCATGACCATGACCATGCGCATGAGCATCGGCCCGGCGGCGACCTGGAAACCGACGGCCATGTCTGGCTGGACCCGCTGAACGCCAAGGTCATCACCGACCTGATCGCGTCCCGCCTGTCGACCCTGGACCCCGAACGGGCCGCGACCTACCGCGCCAATGCCGACAGCCAGAAACGGACGCTGGACACGCTGGACGCGGAGATGAAGACCGCCTTGGCCCCCGTGAAGGACAGGCCCTTCATCGTGTTCCACGACGCCTATCATTATCTGGAGGACCGGTACGGGCTGGCCGCCGCCGGCGCCATTACCGTGTCACCGGACCAGCCGCCGGGGGCGGCGCGGCTGTCGGCCCTGCGGGAACGGATCAATCAGGCCGGTGCGGTCTGCGTCTTTGCCGAACCGCAATTCGAACCGGCCCTGGTCCGCACCCTGGCCCAGGGAACGAATGCGCGCACCGGCGTGCTGGACCCGGAAGGGGCCGACATCCCGGACGGGCCGGAGCTTTATGGCAAGCTGATGCGCTTCAACATGCGCTCACTGGTGGATTGCCTTTCCGGGGGCTGATCCCGGACGCCCAGCATGCTATCCGTCCTTGCGGAATGAACGCTTGGAGGCAAGGCGATGCGTATCGGGATCGTGGGCGGTGGTGGCCGCATGGGGCAGATGCTGATCCGTGAGGTGCTGGGCACCAAGGGTGCTGTCCTGTCCGGCGCCACGGAACGGCCCGGTTCGGCCAGCATCGGCCGTGACCTTGGCACCCTGGTCGGTGCCGATCCGCTGGGCATAGCCGTCACCGATGATGCCGCCGCCCTGTTCGCGACGTCGGATGCCGTCATCGACTTCACCGCCCCCGCCGCCACCGTGGCGCATGCGGCCCTGGCCGTTCAGCACGGCACCGCCCTGATCGTCGGCACCACGGGCCTGACCGCCGACGACCATGCCAGGCTGAACGAGGCCGGGGCCAAGGCGCCCTTGGTGGTGTCCGCCAATTTCAGCCTGGGTGTCACCCTGCTGGCCGGCCTGGTGCGCAAGGTTGCAGCCACGCTGGGTCCCGACTGGGACATTGAAATCATGGAGATGCACCACCGCCACAAGGTGGATGCGCCCAGCGGCACCGCCCTGGCCCTGGGACGGGCAGCAGCAGCCGGGCGCGGCGTCGACCTGATGGAAGTCAAGGATGCCGTGCGCGACGGGCATACGGGTGCGCGCAAGGTGGGCGATATCGGCTTTGCCACCCTGCGCGGCGGCGACGTGGTGGGCGACCATACCGTGCTGTTCGCGACCGAGGCCGAGCGCCTGGAACTGACCCACAAGGCCGGCAGCCGCGCCATCTTCGCCCGAGGTGCGGTCCGCGCCGCCCTGTGGGCCGCCGGCAAGGCACCGGGGGTCTACTCGATGGATGACGTGCTGGGGCTGTAACTACTTCGTCACTTCCAGATATTGTGACAGGTTGAAATCCAGCGGGTTGGGGACCCAGCCCTTGACCCGCGGATCGACCAGCCGGCGGCGGGTATTGTGGGTCAGCGGCACGATGCTGTTGGCGGCCAGCGCCAGGGCTTCGGCCTGCTTCATCAGCGCGATGCGCCGGGCCGGGTCGGTGCAGGCATTGGCCTCGTCCAGCAGTTTGTCATAGGCGGGGTTCTTGTATCCCGGCAGGTTCTGCTGCTCCACATCGCTGCGGAACAATTGCAGGAAGGAATTGGCATCCGGGTAGTCGCCGATCCAGGCATAATACATGATGTCCGGATAGCTCTTCTGGTTGCCGATATTGGCCACAACCCGGAATTCCTGATTGTTCAGCCGAGTCTTCACGCCCAGCTTCTGCCGCCACATGGCGGCCACGGCGACCACGACCTTGCGGGCATTGTCGTTGGTGTAATGCAGGATCTCGATCTCCGGCAGTTCCTTGGCCCCCGGCCCATAGCCGGCTTCGGCGAACAGCTTCTTCGCCAACTCGTCGCGCTCCGCCTGCGGCCAGGATGCCCATTCCGGCTTCGGCGGCTCATAACCGCCGACATTGCCCGGCGGCGTAAAGGTGAAGGCCGGCTTCTCGCCCCCGCCCACCACCTTGTCGGCGATGGTCTCCCGGTCCACGGCCAGGACCAGGGCGGCGCGCAGCTTGGCATTCGATTTCCACGGCTCGTTCTTCAGATTGAACGCCATGTAATAGGTGGAATAGGTCTGCCCCGCCATATAGGCCGATCCCAGATTTTCCTTGGCGAAGTTGATCTGCGGGTTGGGCAGCGTGTCGGTGACCAGCAGCTCCCCCGCCCGGAATTTCTTGAACTCCGTATCCTGATTGTCGATCGGGTAGGAGATCACGGTGTCGATCTTCACATTCGCGGCATCATGATAGTACGGATTCTTGACCGTCTTGATGTGCGATTGCGGCAGATAATCCACCAGCTTGTAAGCGCCGTTGGAGACCAGATTGCCGGGACTGGTGAAATTCTCCCCGAACGTGTCGATGTTCGCCTTGTTGACCGGCGCCATGGCCAGATGCTGGAGCGAGGCCAGGAAATAGCCGGTCGGCCGTTCCAACGTGACCCTCAGCGTGCTTGCATCCACCGCCTCCACCCCCAGCTTGTCCGTCGGCATCTTGCCCGCCGTCACCGCCGTGCCATTCACGATGGGCCAGACGAAATAGGCATAGGGCGAGGCATGCTTGGGATCGGCCAGCCGGCGCAAGGAATAGACGAAATCCGCCGCCGTCACCGCCGTGCCGTCCGACCATCTGGCGTCGGCGCGCAGGGTGAATGTGTAGATCTTGCCATCGGCGCTGACGCTGTGGCCCACCGCCACGCCCTTGCGCGCCTGACCCTTGGCGTCCAGGGAATAAAGCCCTTCGAACAGGTCGTAGATGATGCGCGCGGCCGGCTGCAATTCCGACTTGGTGGGGTCCAGCGTGTCGGGCGAGGCGCCGGAACCGCGCGTATAGACCATCTCGGCCTGGGCAGGGAGCGACAAGGGTGCCAGCGCGAAGGCGGCCAGCAGCGGCAAGAGGCGGATATTCTTCATGGGGTGCGAGCGTCCGATCAGGGGAAGGCGGCAACGGTCAAGGGCTTGTCAGCCCTTCACATCCAGGAACCGGGTCGGGTTCTGGTCCAGCGGTGCCTTGACCCAGCCCACGACGCGCGGGCTGACCAGGCGGCGGCGGGTATTGTGATAGACCGGGATCAGGGGGAAATCGGCCAGGTACAGGCTTTCCGCCTGCCCCAGCAGGGCCAGCCGTTCCGCCGGGTCCAGGCTGGCATTGGCCCGGTCCAGCAGCGCGTCGTAAGCCTTGTTCTGATAGGCGGGATAGTTCTGCTGGGCGACGTCGCTGCGCAGCAGCTTCAGGAAATTGATGGGATCGGCGAAATCACCGATCCAGCCATAGAACAGCACGTCCTTATAGGTCTTCTGATTGCCGATGGAGGAGACGACGCGGAATTCCTGGTTGTTGAGGACCGTCTCCACCCCCAGTTTCTGCTTCCACATGGCGGCCACGGCCACCAGGGTGCGCTTGTTGTTCTCGCTCTGGCTCAACAGCACCTCCACGGGCGGCAGTGGCTTGCCGCCCGGGCCATACCCGGCCTCGGCCAGCAGCTTCCTGGCCAGCACGTCGCGTTCCTTCTGCGGCAGTGCCGCCCAGTCCGGCATCGGCGGCTCATACCCCGCCACCCGGCCGGGGGGCGTGAAGGTGTAGGCCGGGCGCAGGTCACCCTGCAGCACCTTCTCCACGATCACCTCGCGATCGATGGCGATAGACAGGGCAGCGCGTAGCTTCGGGTTCGACTTCCACGGCTCATGCGTCAGGTTCAGCGCCATGAAGTAAGTGGAATATGTGGGAGTCGGGGTATAGTCCGCTTGTGCCTCGGTTCGCGCCCATTCCACAGCCGTGATGGGCAGGGTGTAGGTGACGTCCAATTCCCCGGCGCGATAGCGTTTCAGTTCGGTATCGTTGTTCTCCGTCACATAATGCATGACGGTGTCGATCTTCACATTCGCCGCGTCGCGGAAATTGGGGTTCTTCACCAGCTTCAGATGCGTCTGCGGGATCGATTCCACCAGCTTGTAGGCGCCGTTGCCCACCACCTGGCCGGCCGGCACCCCTTCCTTGACCGGCGACATCGACTGGTGCGCCACCTGACCCAGGAAATAGGCAGCGGGTTCCACCAGCCTGACCCGGAAGATCAGGTCGCCCACGGCCTCCACCCCCAGTTCCGCCGGGGGCTTGGTGCCGGCCGTCACCTCCTTGCCATTGACGATGGGCCAGACGTAATAGGCATAGGGGGAGGCCTGTACCGGGCTGGCCAGGCGGCGCCAAGCATAGACGAAATCCTTAGCCGTCACCTTCGACCCGTCCGACCAGCGACCCTCGGGACGCAGGTGGAACGTATAGGTCTTGCCATCCGGGCTAACCTCCCAACTGGCGGCGGCGCCGACGATGGGCTTGCCGTCGGCCCCCGGGGTCAGCAGACCTTCATACAGGTCGTATATGACGATGGATTCGGGATGCAGGTCGGCCTTGCCGGGATCGATGGTGCCGGGCGCCGACCCGATGCCGCGCCGGAACACCGTCTCCGCCCCCACCTCCAGCGGTGCCATCAGCGGCAGCAGGGCCAGGGAGGAGAGGAGCAGCGTGCGGGCCAGACGGCGCATGGGCATGGTTTCCTTGGGTGTCCGATTTGCCGGTCACGCTATGCCCGAAGGCGCCCGCCCGCAAGGGCCGCTAAGGCCTGCTTGCGCGGCGGCAAATGGTCCCAATATGGTGCTATCCTTAACGAACCATTTCCATTGGCAGGTGGAATACAATGTTTGAGTGGCTATCCGACCCGAATGCCTGGGCCAGTCTGGCGACCTTGACGGCGCTGGAGATCGTGCTGGGCATCGACAACATCATCTTCATTTCGATCATGGCCAACCGTTTGCCCGAAGCGCAGCGCGCCAAGGCACGGCAGCTGGGCCTGGCGCTGGCGCTGATCATGCGCCTGGGCCTGCTGGCGTCGATCGCCTGGATCGTGTCGCTGACCGAGCCCTTGTTCAGCGCCTTCGGCCTGGACATCTCGGCCCGCGACCTGATCCTGCTGGGCGGCGGCCTGTTCTTGTTGTGGAAGGGCACGCAGGAGATCCACCACACGATGGAAGGCCAGCACGAGGACGAGGGCAAGCCCCGTGCCGTGGCCACCTTCGGCGGTGTCATCGCCCAGATCCTGGTCCTGGACATCGTCTTCTCGCTGGACAGCGTCATCACGGCCGTGGGCATGGCCAATGACCTGCCGGTGATGATCACGGCCGTCATCATCGCCGTCGCCGTCATGCTGTTCGCGGCGGGCCCGACGTCGAAATTCGTGCAGGACCATCCGACGGTGAAGATGCTGGCGCTCGCCTTCCTGATCCTGGTGGGCGTGGCCCTGATCGCCGACGGGCTGCATTTCCACATCCCCAAGGCCTATCTCTACTTCGCCATCGCCTTCTCGGTGGGGGTGGAGAGCCTGAACCTGCTGGCCGCCAAGAAGCGGCGGGCCAAGGCGGGTGCGGGCGGCCATTGACGCCGGCACCCATTCGCACCCAATTGTTGGGGCGGCCGGCAACGGCCGCCCCTTTTCATGCCGGATGGAACCATGACCCGCCTGACCCTGCGCCTGGACTTCGCCAATGGCAGCCAGATCGGCCCCGGCAAGATTCGGCTGCTGGAAGCCATCGGTCAGACGGGCTCCATTGCCGCGGCGGGCCGGTCCATGGGCATGTCCTATCGCCGGGCCTGGCTGCTGGTCGACCAGATCAACCGCGCCTTCGCCGAACCTGCGGTGACCGGCCAGACCGGTGGCAGCGGCGGCGGCGGCACGGCCCTGACCGGCTGGGGCCGGGAACTGGTGGCGCTGTACCGGCAGGCGGAGGCGGACAGCCTGCGCGCCAATGCCGACGCACTGGCGCGGATGGAGGAGATGCTGGGGGCGGTTTGCCAAGAATAGCACCTGGTGCTACCCTTCTCGTATGATCGATAGCATCCCCACGGTGCGGGTGTTCAAAACCGCCTGGTTCGCCAGGGCGGCCAGGAAGGCACGGATCGACGACAATGAACTGTGCACGGCCATAAGGGCTGTGATGCGGGGACAAGCGGACGACTTGGGCGGCGGCGTCTTCAAGAAGCGGCTGGACCAGAACCGGCAACGCAGCATCATCGTTGCCAAGGGCCGGCGGTATTGGGTCTACGCCTATCTTTTCGCCAAACAGGATCGTGCCAATATCGATGCTGACGAGTTACAGGCCTTCCGGGCACTGGCCGATCTGTACTCCCGGAAGGGCAACGCCGAGATCGACCGTGAAATACAGGCCGGGGAACTGATGGAGATTTGTCATGGCAGTGAAGCGTGAATTCAGGAGTGATGCCTTTGCGGCGATCCACAGCGCCGTGTCCGGCATGGATCGTGCCGGCACCATCGACAAGGCCACCCTTCGGCAATTCGACGAAACCTGCCTTGTGGCACCGGGACTGCTGGCTCCCGACGACATCAAACGAATCAGGCAGGATAACAAGGTCAGCCAGCCCGTCTTTGCCCGCTACCTGAACACCAGCGAGAGTACGGTGGAAAAATGGGAAAGCGGCGCCAAGCGGCCGAGCGGCATGGCGCTGAAACTGCTTTCTCTAGTGCAGAAGCACGGACTGCATATCCTGGCCTGAGAGTGCGACAGGGATCGCCTTGCCGCCGCCATGATCATCCCCCTATAGTCGGGCGGACATTTCCCCTGGTGGAGTTTCTACCCGTGAGCGGTTTCGACTTTTCCCGCCGTCAGATCCTGGCCGCCGGTGCCGTCCTGTCGCTGGTGCCCGCCCTGCCGGCCCTGGGCCAGGCCGCCCCCGTCATCGACGTGAAGGCCGCCACGGCCGACATCGTCTATGGCAGCACAACGGCCAAGGTGACGGTGGTCGAATATGCCTCTCTCGCCTGCTCGCACTGCGCGCATTTCGAGAAAGAGATGCTGCCCACCTTCAAGAAGGAATTCATCGATACCGGCGAGGTGAAGCTGATCTTCCGCGACTATCCGCTGAACGGGCCGGGTCTGCGCGCCCATATGCTGATGCGCTGTGCCGGCGGGGCCAAGACCCAGGCGCTGAAGACCGCGATCTTCGGCAGCCAGGCCACCTGGCTGAACCAGAACTTCCTGGCCAACCTGGCCAATATCGGCAAACTGGCCGGCGTGTCGCAGGCGCAGTTCGATGCCTGCATGGCCACCAAGCCGCTGGAAGATTTCATCATCAAGAGCCAGTACACGGCCCAGCAGGAACATCAGGTCAACTCCACGCCGACCTTCATCGTGAATGGTGAATATGTCATCGCCGGTGCATACCTGGATCAGTTGACCGACGCCGTGATCAAGGCCGGCGCCAAGCGCAAGGCGTCGTAACTCCATGCGGGCGTAAGCTGCTTCCTCCCGTTTTTCGGACCTGATGCGCCCGTGCAGTTCACCAAGCTCCGCCTTTCCGGCTTCAAATCCTTCGTCGATCAGACAGAGCTGCTGATCGAGCCGGGGATGACCGGCGTTGTCGGCCCCAATGGCTGCGGCAAGTCCAACCTGCTGGAGGCATTGCGCTGGGCCATGGGCGAAACCTCCGCCAAGCGCATGCGCGGCGAGGATATGGATGATGTCATCTTCGGCGGCACTGCCACGCGTCCGGCCCGCAATATCTGCGAAGTGACCATGGTGCTGGGCAACAATGCCCGCACCGCCCCCCCGCCCTTCACCGACGCGGATGAACTGGAGATCACCCGCCGGCTGGAGCGCGGGTCGGGGTCGGATTACCGCATCAATGGCAAGCTGGTGCGGGCCCGCGACGTACAGATCCTGTTCGCCGACCATTCGTCGGGCGCCAACAGCCCGTCCATGGTCAGCCAGGGCCGCGTCGGCGCCCTGATCAATGCCAGGCCCGCCGACCGTCGGCAATTGCTGGAGGAGGCGGCGGGCATTTCCGGCCTGCATGCACGGCGGCATGAGGCCGAACTGCGCCTGCGTGCGGCGGAGACCAACCTGACCCGGCTGGAAGATGTGCTGGCCGCCATGGACGGGCAGCTTCAGGGCCTGCGCAAACAGGCCCGCCAGGCCCAGCGCTACCGCCAGGTGCAGGACCATATCCGCCGGGCCGAGGCGCAGCTGTTGCATCAGCGCTGGGCAGAAGCGAACCGGCTGCTGGACCGCGCCCGCGACAGCCACGCCGCCGCCGACGCCGCCGTGCGCGACCGGATGCTGGCGGTGACATCCATCGTCACGGCCCGTGACGCGGCGGCCGACGCCGTGCCGCCCCTGCGCCAGGAGGATGTCGGCGCCGGGGCCGCGCTTCAGCGCCTGATCGTGGCGCGCGAGCAGCTGGACGCGGAGGAGGTGCGGGTCAAGGAGGCGCACGGCGCCACCCAGCGCCGGCTGGCGCAACTGGCCACCGATCTGGCCCGCGAGCGCTCCCTGGCCGCCGATGCCGACAGCGCTGCGGCCCGGCTGGCCGAGGAGCGTGCCGGCCTGCTGGACGCACAGGGCGAGGAGGCGATGGAGCTGGAGGCGGCGGAAGAGGTGCTGCTGACGGCCCGCGATGCGGTGGAGGCGGCAGAGCGCGACCTGTCCCGCGCCCTGGAAAAGGCCGCATCGGAGGACGCCGCCCGCAGCGCCGCATCCGGCCGGCTGCGCGATGCCCAGGCGCGGCTGGCCACGCTGGAGAAGCGGCTGGCGGAACAGTCCGGACAGTTGGCGGCCCTGGAGGCCCGGATCAGCGACGCGACGGTGCTGGAGGCGGCGGCCGAAGCCCTGGCCCTGGCGGAGGAGCGGCTGGAACTGGCCCGTGCGGCGGCAGAAGAAGCGGAGGCCACCAAACAGGCGGCCGACGGAGCCCTGGAACAGGTGCGCACCGACGGCCAGGATGCGCTGGCGGCAGCGCGGGCCGCCCTTTCCAGCGCCGAGGCACGGGGCACCCTGCTGCGGGCCGAGCGCGACGGGCTGCGCGCTTTGTTAAATCTGGAGGAGGAGGACCTGTTCCCGCCGCTGATCGATGCGGTGACGGTCGCCGCCGGCTATGAACAGGCGTTGGCCGCCGCCCTGGGGGACGATCTGACGGCACCGCTGGACGAGGCGGCGGCGCGGCATTGGCGCGGCCTGCCGCCGCTGGCCGCCATCGCCCCGCTGCCGGATGGGGTGACGGCGCTGTCGGCCCATGTGCGGGGGCCGGCGGAGCTGGGGCGCTGCCTGTCGCATATCGGGCTGGTGGCGGATGTGGCAACGGCGCGGCGGCTGGCCCCAAGCCTGTCTGCCGGCCAGATGCTGGTCAGCCGCGATGGCGGGGCCTGGCGATGGGACGGGCTGACCAGCACGCCGGGCGCACCCACGGCCGCCGCCATTCGCCTGACCCAGCGCAACCGGCTGGCCGAGATCGAGGCGGAGCTGGAAGCGGCGGAAACAGCGACGGCCGCAGCGCGACAGGCCCATGCCAATGTGGCGGCCGATGCCGACGCCGCCATCCTGGCCGCCAGGCGGGCGCAGGAGGCGGCGATGGCCGGCGACCGGCAGGCACGCGAATCGGTGCGGCTGGCCTTCACCGGCGTCGATCAGGCGCGCAGCGCCCAATCCCGCCTGACGGGAGAGGCCGCCGCCGCACGGTCAAAGCGTGATGCCATGGCCCAGGCGCTGGACGTGCTGAGCGCCGACAAGGGGGATGCCGCACGGCTGACCGTCGAGGCGCAAAGTGCCCTGGACGCCCTGCCCAACCCGACCCTGGCCCGTATGGGGGTGGCCGATGCCCGCGGGATGCTGGCCGAACAGCGGGGGCACCTGACGGGCGCGCAAGGAACCGTGGACCGGGTACGGCGCGAAGCGGAACAGCGCCGTCGCCGCCTTTCGGCGCTGGAGGCTGAAGAGGCCTCCTGGAAGGCCCGCGTCGCGGGAGCGGCGGCACGCCTGTCGGAACTGACGGAGCGGGCCGAGGAAGGGCGGGCGGAGTTGGAAGCCCTGGCCGAACGGCCCGTGGAAATCGAGGCAGAGCGCGAGGCCCTGCGTGGCCACATCGCCACCGCCGAACGCCGCCGCCGACAGACGGGCGACGCCCTGGCCGAGGCGGAGACGGCCCTGTCCCAGAGCGACCAGGATGTGCGCAAGGCTGAATCAGCCCTGGCCGACGCCCGCGAGGCCCGCGCCCATGCCGAGGCCGCCGTGGCCCAGTCGCTGACCGCGCTGGCGGGCCTGGTGGAACGGGTGCGGGAGAAGCTGGATTGCGAGCCGGGCGAGGTGCTTGCCGTGGCCGACGTCGAGGCGGATGAGGAGATGCCGCCGCCCGCCCAGTTGGAACAGCGGCTGGCGCGGCTGCTGGAGGACCGGGAACGCATCGGCCCCGTCAACCTGCGAGCCGAGACTGAACTGGCGGAACTGGAGGCGCAGACGGCCAGACTGACGGCCGAGTGCTCCGACCTGACCGCTGCCATCGCGCGGCTTCGGCAGGGTATTGGCGCCATCAACCGCGAGGCGCGGGAGAAGCTGCTGGCCAGCTTCGAATTGGTGGACGGGCATTTCCAGCGCCTGTTCACACGCCTGTTCGGCGGCGGCGCGGCGCATCTGAAGCTGACCGAATCGGAAGACCCGCTGGATGCGGGGCTGGAGATCTATGCCAGCCCGCCGGGCAAGAAATTGCAGGTCCTGTCGCTGCTGTCGGGTGGGGAACAGGCGCTGACGGCGCTGTCGCTGCTGTTCGCCGTGTTCTTGTGCAACCCCGCCCCGGTCTGCGTGCTGGACGAGGTGGACGCGCCCCTGGACGAGGCCAATGTCGGCCGCTTCTGCGACATGGTGGAGGAGATGGCGGCCGACGGCGCCACCCGCTTCCTGATCGTCACCCACCACCGGCTGACCATGGCCCGCATGCACCGGCTGTTCGGCGTCACCATGATGGAACGCGGCGTCAGCCAGCTTGTCTCCGTCGATCTGGCACGGGCAGCGGAGATGGTGGACGCCTGAGGCTCTATATGGCCTCCCGATGAATTGAACGCATAGGGAGTTGTCATAACCCGCCCCTCCCACGCCAAGACGTCTCATGGGCTTAATACCGTGCCGTGCTTGACGGCGGCGGTGGCTTTGCACCCTACTGGCGGCAGTTGCCCGTCCGACAGGAGAACAGGATGATCGATCATCACCGCGCCCTGATCTATGCCATGGTGCTGACCTCGGCATCCGACGGCAACATGACCGACGCGGAGCTTCACGCCATCGGCGAGAATATCCGTTTCCTGCCGGTCTTCGCCGATTTCGATGCGCACAAGCTGCCGCAGGTGGCCAGCGAATGTACGGAGTTGCTGGAGGCCAGCGACGGGCTGGACGTGGCCATCGCCATGATCAAGCGGTCCCTGCCCAAGAGCCTGCGTGAGACGGCCTATATGCTGGCCTGTGAGGTGGTGGCCGCCGATCGCACCGCCAGCCAGGAGGAACTGCGCCTGCTGGAACTGCTGCGCCACGGGCTGGACGTGGACCGGCTGACGGCCGCCGCCCTGGAACGCGGTGCGCGTGCCCGCTACACGGTCGCCTGAGATCATGGCGCCAGCCCCCCTGATGCCCCGGGCCGTCGCGGGCTGGTGCCTGTACGACTGGGCCATGTCGGCCTTCAACACCGTCATCGGCACCTTCGTCTTCTCCGTCTATTTCACCAAGGGTGTGGCGGCGGACCCGGACCAGGGGTCGGCCGACTGGGCGTTCATGCTGGGCCTGTCGGGGCTGGCCATCGCGCTGCTGTCGCCGGTTCTGGGCGCCATCGCCGACCGGGGCGGACCGATCAAGCCCTGGCTGGCCATCTGCACCATGGTCGCCGTGGCGGGATCGGCCCTGCTCTGGCTGATCCGGCCCGATCCCGCCTATGCGCTGCCTGCCCTGCTGCTGGTCGGCATCGCCAGTACGGCGTTTGAACTGTCCAACGTCTTCTACAACGCGCTGCTGCCCGTCATCACCCCGCGCAGCCATCTGGGCCGCGTGTCGGGCTGGGGCTGGGGCGTGGGTTATCTGGGCGGGCTGGTCTGTCTGGTCCTGTGCCTGGTTCTGCTGCTGCAGGCCGATCCGCCGCTGTTCGGCCTGATCGGGAAGGATGCGGCGCAGCCGGTGCGCGCCACTTCCGTCCTGGTGGCCGTCTGGTACGCGATCTTCGCGCTGCCCCTGTTCCTGCTGGTACCGGACCGGGCACGCGATGCTGGCGTGACGGCGGCAAGGGCGGTGCGAGAGGGGCTGGCCGGGCTGTGGGGCACGCTGAAAGCCATGCCGCGCCATGCCAACACCCTGCGTTTCCTGATCGCCAGCGCGCTGTGGCGCGACGGGATCAATACCATCACCGCCTTTGGCGGCATCTATGCCGGCATCGTCTTCGGCATGGTGGAGGCACAGTTGATCCTGTTCGCCATCGCCTTGAACGTGGCGGCCGGGCTTGGCGCCATCGGCTTTGCCTGGGCCGATGACAAGCTGGGAGCGAAGCCGACCCTGCTGGTCAGCCTGGTCGGGCTGATCATCACCGGCACCGCGATGGTGCTGGTCGGCACGTCCTGGTGGGACTGGGCGCCGGTGCTGTCGCTGCCGCTGGATTTCACGCCCGACCAGCAATGGCTGCTGCTGCTGGGCATGGGGCTGGGCCTGTTCTTTGGGCCGGCACAGGCCGCGGCGCGGTCGATGATGGCCCGCATCTCCCCGCCCGGACTGGAGACCGAATTCTTCGGCATCTATGCCCTGACCGGGCGGGCCGTGGGCGTGTTGGGGCCGCTGGCCTATGGCACGGCCGTCACGGCACTCGGCACCCAACGGGCGGGCATGGCCACCGTGATCGTGCTGTTCCTGCTGGGCATCGCCCTGCTGTCGACGGTGACGGAGCGGCGGTGAGGCGCGCCTATTTCATCACATAGGGTTTGCCGGCCAGATCGTACATCACCGATCCCTGGGGGACCGCGTTCAGGTTGATGCTGCGCCGGCCGCCCATTGCGGGCTGCCCGTCATAGTGCCAGAGATCGTCGCTGTTCACATAGTAAACGGCGCTGGTGCGGAAGGTGTAGTAACCTTCGCGCGCGATGGAGACGGTCAGGACCATTTCCGTATCGGTTTCCGGCGGCTTGGCATTCAGGGCCTCCAGCCCCACGGCCGCCACCCCGGCGGAGATGCCCCAGGGGAATTTCGGCAGGTCCCCACCCGTGAGACGGGAGGCCAGACCGACACCGGCAGCCAGAATGGTCAGGGGACCGGGGAACGGGTCGGCGGCGATGCGCGGGCCGCTGCTTTTCACCGTCAGCACGTCGATACCCACGGCCACAACGTCGGGCCGCGCATCGACGGAGACCAGATGGCCCTGCTGCACCAGCCTGGTGGTCACGGCGGACAGGAAGGCGTCGGCGAACAGCGTATCGTCCCGGCGCATCATATAGACCTGGACCGGCACCTTCCTGCCCATCTGGAACTCCAGGTGGGCGGAAATTGCCGAGGCGACGTCATCGGCCACCACCTGCCACTGCCCGGCCGATTGCAGCACCGGCTGTGGCTTCATCGGCATGGAAACCGCCAGCGGCCGCGCCGAACAGCCCGCCAGCCCCAGGCAGAGAGCCGTGGTCAGCAGGCACACCGTGGCGTTGCGGATGATCTGGCTTCTGGAGATGGAAGGGCGGTTCATGGCGGGGCGTCCGGTTCGATCTGCGATTTGCCCCTTGCCCAAGCAACCGGCGTGCCAGCTTGTCAGAACGACCGTGCCGTGGTGACGCCAAGCACCCCCAGAAGGCTCCCGTCCGGCCCACCCACCGGCAGGGCCAGCGCCTCCACCTCCAACAGCCGACCGTCGGACATCACCGATTGTTCGGCGGCAAAGCGCATGGGCCGGCCGCTGGCCGCCACGGAGCCGAGGACGCGCATGATGCGGGCGAATACCGGCTGGCGCGCAAACTCGCTGATCCGGCGCCCGGTCGGGTCGATGCCGTAATTTTCCATGGTGGTCCGGCCAAAGAAGCGGCCGATGAAATCAGGGCGTTCCCCCTGCACGATGATTTCCAGGTACCAGAGATCGTCGGACAGGACGGCCTGCGCCGCCGGCAGCAGCCGATCCGCCACGGGCAGTTCCTGTCCCGGCGCGATGGCAGCCACCCAGGCGTCATAGAGAAGCCGCAGATGCGGATGGCGCAACTGGTCGCGCCCCTCCACGGGATCAAGGGTGAATGCATCGCTCATGACCGCCGAACTCCCGCCCCCCGGCCAACCCAGGGTGGCGGGAAAGGGCGGGCAGCGCAAGCCGGTAAGCATCATCCCGTCGCGAAAGGCAGCAAATGCTCCGCCGCTGCCCGCCGCACGGCGCGGGTCAAGTCGGACAGGGTGGCGCTGGCCATGCGGCTGCGCTGCCAGACCAGGGGCACATCCAGCTCCGTCCCCGGCAGCAATGGCACCAGCCGCCCCGTGGCCAGATGCGGCCCCGCCAACAGCACCGGATTCATGCCCCAGCCGATGCCGGCCAATGCCGCATCAATGAAAGCCTGGGAGGAGGGCAGCCAGTGGGTGGGTGGCGACAGGGCGCCCCCCGCCGGGCCCAGCGCCTGGGCCCGCCAGGCCGCCTGCAGACCATCCTTGGCATTGAAGGTCAGGCAGGGCGCTCGGGCCAGCGCTTCAACCGTCACCCCATCGGGGAAATACCGGCGCATGAAACCGGGGCTGGCCGTCGCCACATAACGCAGCACACCCAGCGGATGGAGGTCGCAGCCCGGCACGGTGCCGCCGCCCGCCGTGACGGCGGCCAGCACCTCTCCCTTGCGCAGCCAGTCCGCACTGTGATCCTGGTCGTCCAGCACCAGATCGAACAGGCTGTCGGGCAGGGCCGCCATGGCCGTGATGAACCAGGTTGCCAAACTGTCGGCATTGACCGCAACGCGCAGTGGCACCCGTGCGGCGGCCGGGGCCAGCCCCGGCAATGCCGCCGGCAGCTCGCTTTCCAGCAGTGCCACCTGTTCGGCGTGCTGGCACAGGCGCAGGCCGGCCGGCGTGGCGGTGCAGGGCTGACCGCGCACCACCAGTACCGTACCCATCCGTTCCTCCAGCAGCTTCACGCGCTGGGAAATGGCGGAAGGGGTGAGGTGCAGCTGTCGCGCGGCCCGGTCGAACCCGCCAGTGCGGATCACGGCGGCCAGCGCCTCCAGCAAGGCATAGTCCAGCATGGATGAAATATCGCTTAATCGTGATTAGAAGGATTATCTACGCTAATCCAATGCCCGGTGATACGCCGAAGATGTAACGCCCTCCTGCCGCCGGTATCGCCATGACCGCCCATATCCTGCCAGGCTTTCTCCTGGGACTGAGCCTGATCGTCGCCATCGGCGCACAGAACGCCTTCGTGCTGCGACAGGGCCTGCGGGGGGAGCATGTGTGGGCGGTCAGCCTGACCTGCGCGTGCTCCGACGCGCTGCTGATCCTGGCGGGGGTGGAAGGGCTGGGCAGGATACAGGCAGCGGTGCCGGCCATCGTGCCCCTGATGCGCTACGCCGGGGCGGCGTTCCTGCTGGCCTATGCGGCGCGTGCGGCATGGTCGGCGCTGCGCCCCGGCACGGGCCTGTCACCGGCAGGGGGAGCGGGAAAGGGATTGGCGGCAACGCTGGCCACCTGCCTGGCGCTGACCTGGCTGAACCCGCATGTCTATCTGGACACGGTGCTGCTGATCGGGTCGATCGCCGCCGGACATGGGGAGGATCGGCACGGATTCGCCCTGGGCGCCATCGCCGCCTCTTTCACCTTCTTCCTGGCACTGGGTCACGGAGCGCGGCTTCTGCGCCCGCTGTTCGCCCGGCCCGGCACCTGGCGGGTGCTGGACGGGGTCATTGCCCTGACCATGGCCGGGCTGGGGGTCAAGCTGGTGGTGTGAGGTTACGGCAGGGTTTGGCGCTGTGCCTCCCCGGCCCTTCGCACCAGGTCGGCGATGGACAGAAGCTGCTTCGACAGCGGGCTGGATTTGCGCCAGACCATGCCGATGGTGCGTGACGGTTCCGGTGCCTTGAATCGGGCGATGGAAACAGAGGCCGACCGCGTTTCCACCGGCACGGCCATTTCCGGGATCAGGGTGACGCCGATGCCCGACCCCACCATCTGCACCAGGGTCGATAGGGACGATCCGTCTAGCAGTTCGCGCGGCAAGGCGGAGTGCATGTTGCAGAAGGACAGCGCCTGATCGCGGAAGCAATGCCCCTCCTCCAGCAGCAGCAGGCGCATCTCGCGCAGCGCATCGGGGCCGGGAACAGGTTTGCCTTCCTCCTCCGCCGGGCGGACCAGCACAAAATTCTCCTCGAACAAGGCCACCTCAGTCAGTGACGGTTCCGACACGGGCAGGGCCACCACCGCCGTGTCCAGCCGTCCTTCCAGCAACTCATGCAGCAGGCGGGGCGTCACCGTTTCACGCACATGGATGTCCAGATCGGCATTCTGGCGCGTCAGGTCACCGATGATGCTGGGCAGCAGATAGGGCGCCACCGTCGGGATGACCCCGATGCGCAACCGCCCGGCCAGCCGGTCGCGCGCCGCCCGGCCCAGATCCCCCAACTCATCCACCGAGCGCAGGATGTCGCGCACCCGGGTGGCGAACTCCTCCCCAAATCCGGTCAGCCAGATCTGCCGTGGCCCGCGTTCGAACAGGGGGGCGCCCAGCCCTTCCTCCAGTTCCTTGATCTGCATCGACAGGGCGGGCTGGGATATGGCGCAATCATCCGCCGCCCGTCCGAAATGACCCAGCCGGGCCAGGGCGTCGAAATAGCGAAGCTGCTTCAAGGTCAGGTTTGTCATAAGTTCATCTTATTACGACAATCAGAAAATCCAACTTAATCTTATGGGATAAATTTGGTATTCCTTGTCTGGCGAGGATGAGGAGCACCCCATGTCCCAGCCGCGTCGCATCACCGGAGAGGTTCGCATGCGGGTTCCGGATCTCCGGAACGACAGGGGGTTCCGTGCGCCGGTCCCATTTCGGGGCTCAAGTGGCCGTCCACGGTCTGTCACAAATCCAATGCCTGAAGTCGTCCTGATGGGCGATGGCGCTGCATGGAAGCGGCGTTACGCCCCCAACCCCCACAGCCATGACTGGAGATAATAAATGGACGGGAACAATATGGGGAGTGAAGCCAAATGCCCGGTGCTGCATGGGATCCGTCCCAGCACCACCCATGGCGGCCGCTCCAACCGTGACTGGTGGCCCAACCAGCTGAACCTGCGCATCCTGCATCAGAACACCGCCCTGTCGGACCCGTTCGGCGGCGCCTTCAACTATGCCGAGGCCTTCAAGAAGCTGGATTATGCCGCGCTGAAGGCCGATCTGACGGCGCTGATGACCGACAGCCAGGATTGGTGGCCCGCCGATTACGGCCATTATGGCCCGCTCTTCATCCGCATGGCCTGGCACAGTGCCGGCACCTATCGCACCGCCGACGGGCGTGGCGGCGCCTCGTCCGGCACACAGCGCTTCGCGCCACTGAATTCCTGGCCCGACAATGGCAATCTGGACAAGGCCCGCCGCCTGCTCTGGCCCATCAAGCAGAAATACGGCAAGGCCATCTCCTGGGCCGATTTGATGATCCTGGCCGGCAATGTCGCCCTGGAATCCATGGGTTTCAAGACCTTCGGCTTCGGCGGCGGCCGCGCGGACGTGTGGGAGCCGGAGGAGGATATCTATTGGGGCAAGGAGGATACCTGGCTGGGCGACAAGCGCTATAGCGGCGATCGCGACCTGGAGAATCCGCTGGCCGCCGTGCAGATGGGCCTGATCTATGTGAACCCGGAAGGCCCCAACGGCAACCCGGACCCCGCCGCCTCCGGCCGCGACATCCGCGAGACCTTTGCCCGCATGGCGATGAATGATGAGGAGACGGTGGCCCTGACCGCCGGCGGTCACACGTTCGGCAAGGCGCATGGTGCCGGTGACGTCGCCCATGTCGGGCCGGAGCCGGAAGCGGCACCGCTGGAGGCCATGGGCCTGGGCTGGCTGTCCACCTTCGGCAGCGGCAAGGGTGTCCACACCATCACCAGCGGTATCGAGGGGGCATGGACCCCGACGCCGACCCAATGGGACAATTCCTATTTCGACACGCTGCTGGGCTACGAATGGGAACTGACCAAGAGCCCGGCTGGCGCCCATCAGTGGAAGCCAAAGGACCCGGCGGCGGCCACCACCGTGCCCGACGCCCATGATCCGAGCCTGCGCCACGCGCCGATGATGACGACGGCCGACATGGCCATGCGCGTCGACCCCGCCTACCTGGAAATCTCCAAGCGTTTCCATGCCAACCCGGACCAGTTCGCCGATGCCTTCGCACGGGCCTGGTTCAAGCTGACCCACCGCGACATGGGTCCGAAATCCCGTTATCTGGGACCCGAAGTGCCGTCCGAGGATCTGATCTGGCAAGATCCGGTGCCCGCCGTCGATCATCCCCTGGTCGACGCGACCGATGTGGCGGCGCTGAAGGCCAAGGTTCTGGCATCGGGCCTGTCGATATCCGAACTGGTGGCCACCGCCTGGGCATCGGCCTCCACCTTCCGCGGATCCGACAAGCGCGGCGGGGCCAATGGCGCCCGCGTCCGTCTGGCCCCGCAGAAGGACTGGATCGTCAATCAGCCCGCACAGCTGGCCAAGGTGTTGTCGGTCCTGGAAGGCATCCAGGCGGCCTTCAATACCAGTGCCGGGGGCGGCAAGAAGGTGTCGCTGGCCGACCTGATCGTTCTGGCCGGTTCCGCCGCCGTGGAAAAGGCCGCCAGGGATGCCGGTCATGACGTGACGGTGCCCTTCACGCCAGGCCGCACCGATGCCAGCCAGGAGGACACGGATGTCGAGTCTTTCGAGGTGATGGAGCCGATTGCCGACGGTTTCCGCAACTACCTGAAGGCCGAATACAGCCTGCCGGCGGAGGAACTGCTGGTCGACAAGGCCCAGCTTCTGACCCTGACGGCACCGGAGATGACCGTGCTGGTCGGTGGCTTGCGGGCCCTGAACGCCAATAGCGGCGGATCTCCGCACGGGGTGTTCACCAAGCGGCCGGGCCAGTTGACCAATGACTTCTTCCTTAACCTGCTGGATGCCTCCACCGTCTGGAACCCCACCGACGGCACCCAGGGCGTTTATGAGGGCCGCGACCGTACCAACGGTTCGGTGAAGTGGACTGGCACCCGGGTGGATCTGGTGTTCGGGTCCAACTCCCAACTGCGGGCCCTGGCCGAGGTCTATGGCAGCAGCGATGCGGCGGCCAAGTTCGCCGCGGACTTCGCGGCGGCCTGGACCAAGGTCATGAACCTGGACCGGTTCGATCTGGCTTGACGGCTGAAACGGCAACGGCGGCCCGGAGCGATCCGGGCCGCCGTTGGCTTTTCTGCTCCACGGGGGATTATGCCGCCCGCTCCAGCTCCGCCAGCAGATGCTCCACGGCATCATGGGTCTGGTCATTCAGACGGAATTGCAGGCGCAGGGTCAGGCCCTCCTGCTTGATGACGCGGCCGGGCAGCGACGCGCCAGCCACGCGCAGTTCCACCTCCGTACCCGGCAGCACGTCGGCTCCCGTCAGGGCGCAGCCGCCCAGACCCAGATCAACCAGGGTGACGTCTGCACGCTGCACGGCCCCGCGCGGTCCCTGCGCCACCAGTTCAGCGCGCAGGGTGCAGGGGCGGCGCTCGAACTGCCGACGTTCACCCGCCGTCTGCATGGCCGACAGGAATTCCTCCACATCGGCGCGCAGCCGTTCGGACTGCAAGGACAGGTCGCCGGCGGCGGCCAGCAGCTGGGTGGAGGCAACCTTCGTGAACTCCGCACTCTCGCGCACGGTGCCCAGGCTCTCCGTCACCTCACGGGTACGGTCGGCGGCCTCCGTCACGTTGCGGGCGATCTCATCCGTGGCGGCACCCTGTTCGGTGACGGCGGACGCGATGGCCCCGGAATTGCCATCCACCTCCCCGATGATGCGGGCGATGGTGGAGATGATGGAGACGGCATGGTCGGCCGCCTGCTTGACGGCGTTGACCTTGTCCTGGATCTCATCGGTGGCCTGGGCCGTCTGGCTGGCCAGGTTCTTCACCTCCGACGCCACCACGGCGAAGCCCTTGCCGGCCTCGCCGGCCCGCGCCGCCTCGATTGTGGCGTTCAGGGCCAACAGGTTGGTCTGGGCGGCGATGGAATGGATGAAGTCAACCACGGCACCCACCCCGTCCACGACATGGGCCAGCTCATCCACCACGCCGCGCGCCTTGTCGGCTTCGCTTACGGCATCCTTGGTAGTGACAGCCGTGCGCTCAATCTGCGCCCCGATCTCGGCACTGGAGGCGGCCAGCTCCTCCGTTGCGGCGGCCACGGTCTGTGCGTTCAAGGTGGCACGGTCCGCACTCTGTCCGGCCACGGCCGTGTGGCCACTGGTTTCGTCCGCCTGTTGTGACAGGTTGCGGGCTGTGGCCTCCAACTCCGTCGATGCGCTGGCGAAGGTGCGCAGCTGGCCGCTGACCGCCATCTGGAAATCGCGCACCAGTTCCTCCAACGCGGCCTGTCGGCGGGCGCGGGCCTCCTGCTCGCGCTGCCGCTCCTCCTCCAGCTCGCGGTTGCGCTGGGCGTTTGACTTGAACACGGCCATGGCGCGGGCAAGCGCCCCCACCTCGTCCTTCTGCCCGGCAAAGGCCACCTCCACGCCCAGATCACCATCGGCCAGCCGGCCCATGGACCGGGTCAATGTACCTAGCGGAGAGATGATGTGGCGCAGCACCACCCACAGCACCGTGCCCGCGGCGATCACGAACAGCAGGGCGGTGACCAGCAGGGAGACGATCTGCTCACGGTGGAACTTGCCCACGCGCGCATCCAACAGACGCGACAGGTCGGTCGACCCAGCGGCATAAAGCGCATCGATGCGCGCCAGGGCGGCGCCCGTGGCGGCCGCGTCCAGGGCCTGGGTTTCCGCCTGGTCCAGCAGGAGCTTGAAGGCGGCCTGCAATTCCGCATCCGGCTTGGTCAGGGCCTTGGCCACGCTGGCATCGGCACTGGCGTCGATGGCGGATTTCACGGAGATGCCGGCCCCATCGGCAACAGCCTTCAGCCCGCCAAGCGACACATAGAGATCAACCTTCTCATCGGCATCGACGCTGCCGTCCGCATAGAGCTTGTGGGTCAGGCTGTACATGGCGCTGGCTTGATCCAGCAGGTCCGGCAGCTTGATCAACGTCAGGTCCATGACGTAATAGCTGTCCAGGTCGGGATCCAGGATCAGGTTGGATTTGTCGCCAACCCGGGTGATCAGGGCCCGCAGCGCCGTGCGGCTCTCAGCCGTGGGCTTGGCCGTACCCAGCGCGGCCAGCACGGCCTTCACCTGCGCCGCCGCCTCCATCCCCTCGCCATATTGCGCGTCCAGCGCGCGCACCTGATCGGCCAGTGCCTTGCCGTCGACATTGCCGCCGGCGATCTCCGCCTTGGCCAGCACCATCTGTACGGACGCCAGGCCGCGCAGATAACCGGTGCCTTGTTGTTCCTTAGCAGAGAAATCGATGACCTCTCCCTGCTTGGCGATCAGCGCCCAGAGCAGGAAGGCGACTGGGACGATGAACAGAAGCGAGGCGAGGCCAAGCTTCGGGGCGATACCCAGATCACGCAGCATCGTTCATGCACTCCGGATTGGCGGATTATGACGGTACCCAATAGATATTTAGACCAGTCGGAATATGTGAAATCAATGAAGGACTTCACTACGCACTTGATCCCGATATCTCAAACCTTGAAGCAATTTTCCCGGTGCCATTTCAGAAAGGCAGGGTGTGGCCTATCTCTGGACCTCTCGGGCGGATAGGCCCTGCCCGTCCGGTTGATGAAGTGTCGAATGCTATCCATGTCGTTGACATGTCGGGAGATTTTTACGAGAAGATCATCCTCGAGACTGATCAATCCCCGATCAAACATCCAATGCGCGGTGCCGGAAAGGGCAATGCCGTTATTGATGATGTCCGGGCCGTTACGCTCCACGGGGCGAATATGGGCGGCCTCCACTTCTGCCCTGCCGCCGCCATTGATCAACTTCATGCCGCTGATGGCGCAGCGTTCGCCATAGGCACGCAGCACAATGCGCCGAAACACCCGGTCGCGGACAAGACGGGAGGTCAGCGTTTGAACACGCTCACGCGGTTGTTCGACCATATAAGTGGTTTGGGTTTCAGCGAATCCGGCTGGCAACGTGGCTTCACCTTGCCGGGGAATGATGGCTGCGCTTTCCTCCAGCCCCAATTCCAGGATGCGATTGAAATCTGCAGGTGAAATGGCGCGCACGGCAGACTGTGCCCGCCCCGACAACTTGCCTTCCGGGTTCAACAATCCCCGCTCCACCGGTGCCGCTCCGTCCCTGAAAGGAACAGGATTGACGAATTCCAGATAGGAACCGGGCTCGATGATGGCGAGGAACATATCGGGGGACTTGGGATCCGGTATTACCTGCCGGACCTGGGCGATGGCAAAATAGCCACGTGAGTCTCGAACTTTGGTGGGTTCGAGATAAACAATCCACTCACCGATGCAGGGTTCCACCCGGCTCAGATATTGTCTGGGGAACTGATACTGTTCGGCTGGACTGTCGTCATAGATTGAGTCGGACCGATGAAGGAAGACACCGAAAGCCATTTTGCCCATGCCCGATGATCGAGGTCATCCTATACCCGCATGAAGCATAGTGGCACCGCGCAGGCCGAGAAGCCAAGCCGGGCAAACAAGCACATCGTCCTATTTCAAGGAAAATGGCGGAGGGGATGAGAGTGCAAGGGGCAAGGGCTGTCAAGCCGTTGTCATGGCTAACCGCCAGAAACGCCCCCTTGATTTCATTATCTTTTTCAGCCTGTCGGCTAACGCTTTTCTGACCATCCCCGCCACTCGCAAGGGTGGTGGACATGCGTAGCGCCGTCACCGACCCCACCCCGAACCGCCACCATCTGGCGGGGCAGTTGCTGGACCTGTCCCGCGACGTGCGCCGCATCGGGTGCGGCTTCCGCACTGATCCCGAAACCATCGCCCTGGCAAAGGACAGCATCGCCGCCCGGCTGTGCGCCATTGCCCGGCAGCTGGAGGGCGGGGCATGAAGTGGGTTCGCCTCTACAACGCCACGGCCAACGATCCGAATTGGCGCATGATCGCCGCTGATACTGGCTTGCCCGTGCATGCTGTGCTGGCCGCCTGGACCGCCATGCTGTGCCACGCTTCGGAAGCCACCCCACGCGGCACGCTGGCCGGTTGGATGGACAAGCGGGCCGCCGCCATCCTGGACCTGAAACCGGCGGACCTGACCGCCATTCGGGAAGCGATGCAGGGTGTCATCCTGGACGGTGACAAGCTGCTAAACTGGGATCAGGAACAGTACGAATCGGATAGCAGCACCGACCGCGTTCGCGCGTTTCGGGAACGTCGCAAGGCCGGTTCCCAGACCGTTACAGCGCCGTCACGTGACGCTGATGAAACGTCACGAAACGGTGACGCGCCGTCACGAAACGGCGATGAAACGTTTCCGCCTCTGCGCGCGACAGATAACAGATATCAGAATAAAGAACCCCCCCTTCGGGGGGTAAACGCGCGTGAGCGCGCGAGGGGCGATGATCCCGACTTTGAGGCGTGGTGGGCCATCTGTCCCAAGAAGGCCGCCAAGGCAGCAGCCAGGAAGGCTTTCCAGAAGGCACGGCAGAAAGTGCCGCTCGATACCCTGGTCCAGGGCATGCAGCGCTATGCGTGGGAGCAGAAAAGGCCGGGAGCGCCCCACACCTGTCACCCGGCAACCTGGCTTACCGACGAACGATGGACCGACGAACCTTCCGAGGTGAACTATGACCAACATCGCCACAATCCCCGCCAAGGAAGCCGGCGCGGTGGCGCTGCCGCCCTGCTTGCCGACCTTGAGCAGGAACTTGCGTTGGGCCCTGATGACCGACACGGTCCCGGTGGATACGGGCAATGGGGCCCGCATGGTGGAGGCACCGTGGAAGGCACCTGCCATCGTGTACCCGACGACGCAGCGTGAGGCGAAGCGGCGGGCGGAACTGCTGGACCAAGCGTTGCAGCAGGAAGCGCCCCAGCGCGTCATTCGGGTCTGGTTGACGAAACTGGCCGTCTTGCGGGCAAGCAACAAGCCCTTGGATGACGCCAAGGTGCAGATCCAGGCCATCGCCAGCGTGCTGGATATGCCCCTGTGCCTGTTCACGGATGCGAACTTGGTCGAGGCCGCCGAAACCGTGGAATATGTCTTCGACTTCAAGCACCTGTCCGCCTTCCTGCGGGGCAAGCTGCGGGCGCTGGAGGCGGAGCGCGAACGCTGCCTGATGCTGTCGCGTCCCCAGCAGCGCCCCCAGCCCGTCACCCAGCCGGCGGAGCGCAAGCCCGAGCAAGTGGCCATGGTGTCCGATCTGGTGAAGGCATTCACGGCGGGCAATCGGGCCGAGACCGACCGCCTGTGCGCCGAACTGCGGGGGGCGTGATATGGCGAAGAGCGGGTTCTACAACACGCCCGAGTGGAAGCGGGTTCGCCTGGACAAGCTGCGGTCTGACCCCCTTTGCCAGTACTGCCCACCCGGCAGGGCGCGGCCTGCAACCCAGGTCGACCATGAGCGGGCTGTGGCAGCCGGTGGCGACCCGTTCGCATGGGGCAACCTCCGCAGCAGCTGCCAAGCCTGCCACAGCCGCAAGACGGCAACGATGGATGGCGGGTTCGGCAACAAGCGGCGGACCCGCATGCCGGTGAAGGGGTGCGACGCCGATGGGCGCCCCCTCGACCCCGGCCACTGGTGGAACGGCAAGACCCGATAAATCTCTGGGAACGGAAGGGTAACCCCCGTGTGTTTATCGCAATTTAGAATTTCGAGGGTTACGAGGAAAATCAATGGGTAAGCGCGGACCAAAGCCGAAGCCGACCACCGTCCGGGAGCTGGAAGGCAACCCTGGACGGCTGCCGATCAACCACGATGAACCGGCCTGCATCGGGGTTCCGGTCTGCCCGGACTACCTGTCGGACGACGCGCGGGCGGTTTGGGAAACGATCATGACCAGCGTGCCGCCGGGCATGATTACCGTTGCCGACGCCCCCTTGCTGACCTGCTATTGCGAGGCCGTGGCACAGCACAAGGAAGCCTCGATCCGGTTGCGGCAGGAGAAGGACCTGTTCGGCGGGCGGATGGTGACACCCAGCGGCAAGCCCTCCCCCTATCTGCGGATCATGGAACAGGCCGCGCGCACCATGGCGACGCTGGCGACCCGCCTGGGTCTGTCGCCAGCCGACCGCACGGGCATCAAACTGACCAATCCCCAGACCAAGGCAGGGAGCAAATGGGCCGGGCTGATCGGGTAATCCGGTTCATCGAGAACCTGACCATCACCAGCGGGGAGCATGCCGGCCGGCCGTTCCTGTTGCGTGACTGGCAGAAGGACATCATCCGCGGCATCTATGACCCGGCGGAGCCCGACGGCCGCCGGCGCGTCCGTACCGCATTGCTGACCATGGGGCGCAAGAACGGCAAGACGCAGCTGGCCGCCGGCCTGGCGCTGGCCCATCTGATCGGGCCGGAGCGGGAGCAGCGCGGCCAGATTTACAGCGCCGCCGCCGATCGCGCCCAGGCGGCAATCATCTACAACGAAGCCAAGGCCATGCTGGAGGCGGACCCCGAGCTTCTGGCCCTGGTCAACATCATCGACAGCACCAAGCGCATCGTCCACTACGCCACCGGCAGTTTCTTTCAGGCCCTGTCCAGCGACAGCAAGTCCAAGCACGGTTTCAGCGCGTCGGTGATCATTTACGACGAACTGGCACAGGTCCCGAACCGGGAGCTGTACGACGTTCTGACCACGTCCACCGCCGCCCGGCGGGAGCCGCTGACCCTGGTGATCAGCACCCAATCCAGCAACCCCAACCACATCATGAGCGAGCTGGTATCCTATGGCCGCCAGGTGCGGGATGGGGTGATCGAGGATCCGACCTTTGCCCCCTTCATCTTCGCCGCGCCCATGGATGCCGACCCGTGGGACGAAGAGGGCTGGTATCTCGCCAACCCCGCCCTGGGTGATTTCCGCAGCCTGGAGGAAATGCGCCAATATGCCAGCCGGGCGCGGCGCATGCCGGCGCTGGAGGCTTCGTTTCGGGCGCTGTACCTGAACCAGCCGGTGGACGCGGTGCAACGCTTCATCGCCGGCCCCGATTGGGATGCCTGCAAGGCGGTGGTGGAATGGGAGGCGTTGCGGGGCCGCCGCTGCTGGGGTGGGCTGGACCTGTCCAGCACCCGCGACCTGACCAGCCTGCAGCTGGTTTTCCCCGATGAGGGCGGTGGCATGGATGTTCTATCCCTGTTCTGGCTGCCTGGGGAGGGGCTGGAGGACAGGGAACATGGTGACCGGGTACCCTACCAGCTTTGGCGGGATCAAGGCCATCTGGAGGCCACCGCAGGCCGCGCAATCGATAAGCGGGCAATCGCCTTCCGGCTGGCCGAAATCGCTTCCGCCTTCGACGTGCGCGGCATCGCCTATGACCGGTGGCGGATCGAGGACCTGAAACGCATCCTGGAGGATGAAGGGATCGACCTGCCCCTGGTGGGATGGGGGCAGGGCTTCAAGGATATGGGGCCGGCGGTGGACGCCCTGGAAACCGCCATCCTGTCGGGCGCCCTGCGCCATGGCGGCAACCCGGTCCTGACCTGGAACGTGGCGAACGCCGCTATCCAGCTGGACCCGGCGGGCGCACGCAAGGTCGCCAAGGACAAGGCCACCGCCCGCGTTGACGGGCTGGTGGCCCTGGTTATGGCCGTGGGGCTGTATAGCCGGGAACCGGAACAGGCAGAGCCGGGGATTGAGGTGCTGTTCTTTTAATAATCGTGTATTGAGGCGCTGATAAAATGCAAGGAAGTGACATTTATGATTTCGCCAAATATGGTCTTTCCTGGAAATAAATCCGACGTAACGTCGGCAATCTTTATAAGTGGGTGCTCATATTTTTCAATAGTACCACTGAACTGTGTTTCCCCGCCCTCCTTTATCATGTGTATCCGGTAGGTTTTGCCGACCTCAAACATTTACGCCTCCTTCTTGAGGCGGACGCCAGCGCCGCCACCGTTCTCAGGGATGAACTCAACACCAGCCGTTTCAAGTGCGACCTTGATGGCCGTCAAAGTGCGTGGATGGGGTGTCCGCTTACCCGTCTCAAAGTCAGCCAACGTAGCAATTGCTACCTCAGCCGCTTCCGCGACTTGGTCACGGGTAAGCCGGAGCATTGCGCGTGCGCCAAGACATTGTTCAGCGGAAATAACTGACATTGGCTTTTAACATTGACCACGTTTCAGGTCAGTGATAATAGCTGACATTAGTTTTGAAAGCAATGGAGTTCCAAATGCGCCAAATTCGCGCCACGGCGGAGCTTTGCCCGCCCGCCTTGCTCCTCCTTCTCACCTCGCCCCGCGCCCAGATCGAGGCCGCGATTGAGACCTTGATCGCCCATCTGGACGCCATGGATGGCGACCCGGACAGGGAACCCGACGCCGACGACGAAGAAAGCGACGACAGGGAGCATGACCCCTGCGATTTCGGGGAGGAGGAAGCCACATGCTGACCCGCCGCCACGCCCTTTCCGCCGTCGCCAGCGCCGCCCTGGTTGCCCCCGTCGCTGCCCTGACACCCAAGGACCCCGACGCCGCCCTGGTCGCCCTGTACGAGCGCTACACAGCCATTGACCGGATATTCTGCGGCGCTGACATGCCCGCCGGGATGGACCCGGTGGATTTCGACCGCCTGCAACAGGCGCGGTACACCGAAAGCCGGGCAATCCTGGCAACCCTGTGTGCAACGCCGCCATCCGGCCCCCTGGGTGCCGCCTGCATCGCCTTGGCCCTGATCCGGGACAGCGAGGAAGGGTTCAACCACCCCGACTTTCTGCGCACCTGGGATGGCTATTCCCGCCCGCCGGCTGTGTTCCTGTCCGACCGCGTAACCGGTCCCCTGTGGTCCATCGCCGAATGGGGACTTCGCCAATCGGGCAGGCTCCCGGCCAGCGCGTGATAAGGTGGCGGATATTCCTTGTGGTCAGGTGACAATATTTCTGTTGAGGCGGGCACGATGTTGCCCTACTGTTCCCTGCAAGATAGTCAGGTGACCATATCCGATGGACGTGCAGGTAAAGCAGTTCCGACACGCGGTCATGTTGAAGGTGGCCGAAGTGTCGAACAACACGCTTCAGAACTGGCTGAAGCGTGGCTTGCTGCCCTTTGGCGACATGGGTTCGCGTTATGCCCGCCGCCTCTACTCGGCACAGGACATCGTGGCCGTTCGCACCATGGTGACCTGCATTGACAAGGTACACATGGAAGCGCGTTACGCGGCGGTTGTTGCTCAGAAGGCGGCGGAGCACTCCACGCAGTTCTACGGCGTGCATTCCGGCGCCAAGTTTCTTGATCGAACGCTGTACTGTCAATTCGAAGGCGACGAAATAAGTACTTGGCTCAATGTTGGAACAGCTGGGGTTCTAGACCCTGTAATCGCTATTCCAATTGGACACATTATTATGCAGGTCCTCGGTGATCTTGAGACCGTGCTTTATGGTCCCCACGATATTGGAGCCTATAAAGATACCGACCTGACGCAGGCCGAAATTGAACAGTACCGGCATAAGGATTTGGCCCGACAGAAGTATCTCTTGGACGATGAAGCCACGGAACCGCCACAGGAGGTTTCCGAAGATCACTGATCCAGGCCAGCGGGAATGAGCGTCGGGAGACGCCCTGTCCCATTGATGGAAGTACCGAGCGTCGGGAGACGCCCGAACCCTTGATGGAAGTAACCGAACGTCGCGAGACGCCCACCCTCCCTTAGATGGAGCTTTTTCTATGTCCCTTCGTGAATTGCAGGAAAAGCGCACCCGCACGATTGCTGAGTTGCGCAAGATCACCGAGGCCCCCGCCGGACAGGCGGGTGACCTGTCCGAGGAACAGCGGACCCGGTTCGAGACGCTGAAAACGGAAGTCACGACGCTGGAGGATCGTATCCAGCGTCAGAGCTTCATTGACGACGCCGACCGCCGCGCCGCTGGCCAGCCCCTGACCGGGACCGGTGACGAACAGTTCGACACGGCCCTGCGCAGTTTCAGCCTGGTGCGCGCCATCGCGTCCCAGGTGCCCGGCCTGGACGTGGATTGCGGGCGGGAACGGGAGCTGTCGCAGGAAGTGGCCCGCCGGTCCGGGCAGAAGTTCCAGGGCATGGCCGTGCCCCTGTCGGTGTTCATGGCCCCGGCGGAACAGCGTGTCATGACCAGCACCGCCCCCAGCGGTTCCGTGGGCGGCAACCTGATCGCCACCGACCATATGGGCGGGCAGTTCATCGACATTCTGCGGTCGAAGCTGATCGTTCGCGGCCTGGGTGCCCGTGTCCTGTCCGGCCTGACGGGCAATGTCGATATCCCCAAGATGAAGCAGTCCGCCACGGCGGGTTGGGTGGCGGAGAATAGCGGCCTGTCCACCTCTGACCTGGGGTTCGGCAAGGTCAGCATGACGCCCAAGCATGCCGGTTGCCTGACGGAGTTCAGCCGCAACATGCTGCTGCAATCCACCCCGGATATCGAGGCGCTGGTCCGCGATGACTTCGCCGCCGTGCTGGCCGAGGCGGTGGACCGGGTGGCCATCAAGGGCGGTGGCAGCAACGAACCCACGGGTGTTCTGGCCACGTCCGGTATCGGTTCGGTGACCATGACGGCCCCGACCTGGGCTAAGGTCCTGGAGTTCATCGAAAAGGTGGAGGTGGCGAACGCCGACACCGGTTCCCTGGGCTGGGCCACGAACCCCAAGGTGGTCCGCAAGTGCCGTTCCACCCTGAAGGAAAGCGGCGATGCCGGGGCCGGCTATATCATGACCAGCCGCACCGACCTTGCCGATTACCGGCTGGCCGCGTCCAATCTGGTCCCGTCCAATCTGACGGATGGGGGCGACCCCGCCACCCTGACCCGCAGCGCCCTGATTTTCGGCAACTGGTCCGATCTGTTGCTGGGTTACTGGTCCGCCTTCGATCTGCTGGTCAACCCGTTCGAGACCACGGCCTATGCCAAGGGGAATGTCCAGGTGCGCGGGATGCTGACCATGGATATCGCGGTCCGGCACGCCGAATCCTTCGTCGCCTGCCAGACCGTGGATACCCAGTGATGACGGGCGGGGCCAAGATGGAACGCCGCATCGCCGCCGAACTGCGCGCCGTGGGCCGCCGTCTGGAAGGCTATGCGGCCACGTTTGGCACGGAAGCCCGGATTGGTGATTTCACTGAAATCATCCGTCCGGGTGCCTTCCGTGCCAGTCTGGCCGGCGGTGGCGACATCCTGGCCCTGGTCGATCACGACGCAACCAAGGTGCTGGCCCGCACGCGGTCCGGCACCTTGCGCCTGTCAGAGGATGCGCGCGGGCTGGCGTTCAGCCTGGAGGTGCCCGACACCCAGGCAGGCCGCGACGTGCTGGCCCTGGCCGACCGTGGCGACCTTGGCGGCATGTCCTTCGGGTTCCGTGCCACACCGGACGGCCAGCACTGGACTGGCAAGCGGCGGGAGCTGCGCAGCGTGCAGCTGCTGGAAGTGTCCGTCGTCACCGCCTTCCCCGCCTATGACGGCACCAGCGTCCAGGCCCGCGCCGCTACGCCGCACCTGTCCGCCGCCCTTCTGTTCCTGGAGACGTGCCGATGAACGCCCCGGAAATCACAGAACCCGAAACGCGGAGCTATGACCCGTCATGGTCCGCCCTGTCCGGCATGAACACGGCCACCGGCATCCTGGTCAATCCCCGCACGGCGGAAGGGCTGTCCGTGGTGCTGGCCTGTGTCGGGGCCATCGCCGGCGGCATCGCCAGCCTGCCCGCCTATGTCTACCGCCGGGTGGGCAAGGGACGGGAGATTGACGACGGCCACCCCGTGGCGGACCTGATCCGGCGCGGGCCGAACCCGTGGCAGACATGGCCGGATTTCGTTGAATGGCTGGTCGCGTCCACCCTGTTGCGCGGCAACGGCCTGGCCGAAATGGTCTGGGATCGTTCCGGCCGGCTGGTGGAACTGCGCCCGATCCCCTGGGAATGGGTATCGGTGCAGCTGCTGCCCAGCGGGCGGCTGGCCTATGACGTGACCGAGATCACGTCCATCTATGGCGGACAGGGGCGTATGCGCCGCCTGTTGCAGGGGGAGGTTATCCACCTGAAGGACCGCAGCGACGACGGCTTGCTTGGCCGCAGCCGGTTGCAGCGCGCCGCCGCCACGGTTTCCGCCGGGCTGACAATCCAGGAATTCAGCGACGCCATCTATCGCAATGGCGCCAACCCCAGCGGCTTTCTGACGGCGGAACAGAAGCTGTCACAGGAACAGACCGCGTCGCTTAAAGACCAGATGGATCAGAAGTTCGCCGGGGCCGGACGGGCCGGGAAGATCATGGTTCTGTCGGGTGGCCTGCGCTGGTCACAGATGACCATCTCCCCCGAGGACGCGGAGATGCTGGCAAGCCGGCGCTTCACCACCGAGGAACTGGCGCGCATCTTCAACATCCCGCCGCCCATCGTCGGCATCTGGGATAACAGCACCTTCACCAATTCGGAGACGGCCGGCCGCTGGTTTGCCCAGCACACCCTGAATGGCTGGATCCGTAAGATCGAGACGGAGTTCAACCGTACCGTATTCACCCAGGCCGAACCCCGCGAGCTGTCGCTTGATCTGGCCGGCTTCCTGCGTGGTGACCCGGAAAGCCGGTGGCGTTCCCATGAAATCGCCCTGAAAAACCGCGTCCTGACCCGCAACGAGGTTCGGGAGGAGGAGGGGTATAACCCGCTTCCCGATGGTGACAACCTGGACCCCGCCAGCCCCCCGCCGGCGGACCCTGCCCCCGCCCCGGCGGTGGAGGTCTGACCCATGGTCAAGCATGCCGCCCTTCCCCAGAACCTGCCCCCCATCGGCCTGTGCCGTGAAGCGGCGGCTGAGTTCATCGGCATTTCTTCGAGCAAGCTCGATGCGATGGTGCGGGATGGGCGCATGCCGGGACCGAAGCGCATTGACGGCCGCCGCGTCTGGGATCGCCGCCAGCTGGAGCGCGCCTTCGCGGCGCTGCCCGGTGATGAAGACAGCGACGCCAACCCCTGGGATGAATCCGCATGACCACCGTTCGGCTGAAATTCATCCATCGCTATACGGACTGTCGCGGCAAGGAACGCATCTATTTCCGCCGTGGGGCGGAGAAGCGCGTCATCCTGCCCGGTCCCGTGGGTTCCCCGGCCTTCCTGAAAGCGTACAACGCGGCGCTGGCCGGTGAAGGGGAAAAGCAGCCATCCGTGAAGGCCCCGCCACCGGGCAGCCTTTCCGCCCTCTGTGAAGCCTACTACCGCAGCGCCGATTTCACCCGGTTGAGCGAATCGACCAAGTCGACCTATAGCGGGATCATCGAGAATTTCCGCGCCAAGCACGGGCATAAGCCGGTTGCCAAGCTGGAGGCCCGCCATGTGCGCGGCTTCATGGATGACAAGAGCGACACGCCAGCCGCCGCCAACAACCTGTTGCGCATGCTGCGCCTGTTGATGCGGCACGCCCTGGAACGCGACTGGATCAGGACTGACCCTACCCAGGCGGTACGCCCGGTGCGGCGCAAGACGGACGGCTTTGCCACCTGGTCAGAGGATGATATCGCCCGCTATGAGGCGTTCCACGCGGTGGGTACGCGGGAGCGGCTGGCATTCGCCCTGTTGCTCTACACGGGTGCCCGCCGGTCGGACGTGGTCAAGCTGGGTTGGCAGCATGTGCAGGGTGACCGGCTGGTGTTCCGCCAGCAGAAGACGGGCGGGCGAGTATCCATCCCTATCCACAAGGAACTATCGGCCATCCTGACCACCGTGCCGCGCGACAGGCTGGCGTTCCTGTCCACCCGCTACGGGAAGCCGTTCACGGCGGAGAGCTTCGGGAACTGGTTTCGCGGCACCTGCAAGGATGCCGGCCTGTCGGATGATTTGAGCGCCCATGGTCTGCGTAAGGCCATTGCCCGCCGCTTGGCGGAAGCCGGATGCACCCCGCATGAAATCGCGTCGGTGACCGGTCATTCGACCCTGAAAGACGTGGAGCGCTACACCAAGGAAGCGAACCGGGATCAGTTGGCAGAGGTCGCAATCGCGTCCATCGGGGCCAAAGCAGGAACACCCAATGGCTAACCGGTCAAAGCGGTTAGTCACAAACCGGGGAAAAGATATGATGCATCAATGCCCACTTGGGCAAGATGGCGGAGGGGATGAGATTCGAACTCACGATACGCTTTTGACGTATACCCGCTTTCCAGGCGAGCGCCTTCAACCACTCGGCCACCCCTCCGCACTGGATGGGCGCGGAACATAATGACGTCATCCCGATCCCGCAAGCTTTTTAATCACCCCTGTTTCGGCATGGCGGACCGGCGTTGCGACAGCAGGCCGGACAGGGCCGCATCGCTCCAATCGGCCAGCCCCAGCAGTGCCGCATAGGGGTCGTCCGCCAGTCCCAGCAGCCGGGCGAAGGCCGGTTCGGTTTTCACGCCCATGGCCTTCAGCGCCCGAACCGGTTCCCGCAAGCCCGGATCCAGGGCCAGCAGCCTGGCCTCCACCAGCATGTGGCGCCAACCCCTCTGCCGGTCCACCGGCAGGGATTGGACGAAAACCTCAACCGGCACACCATCCAGCGCGAAACCCGCCACCAGGGCCGGCCCGTCCGCCACAGGGATCAGGTGGCGCGTATAGCCGTCTTGCGCGCCGAAGGCCTGGTCCAGCAGCGGGCCCAGCCCGGCCGGGTCATCGGCCTGGACCAGGATGTCCAGGTCGGAGCCCGGGACGGCGATGTCAATGGGGAAGGTGCCGGCCAGGCCCGCATCATGGCCGGCCAGCCGGTCGAACGGGCGGTGACGGGAGAGGACGGCATGCGCGCGACGCTGGTCGGCACTGCCTGCCGCCAGGAAGGACCAATCCCGGAAATCGGGCAGGAGATCAGTCATGGGCGGCGGGCCTGATTCGCTCCCCGAAGATGGCGGTGCCGACGCGCACGCAGGTGGCGCCCAAACGCACTGCCAGCTCATAATCACCGCTCATGCCCATCGACACCTGCGCCAGCCCGTTGCGGGCCGCCAGGTCGGACAGCAGCGCGAAGAAGGGGGCCGGCTCGGTATCGGCGGGGGGGATGCACATCAGCCCCTCGATGGTCAGTCCGTGCACATCGCGGCATTCGGCCAGGAAGGCGGGCAAGTCGGCGGGCGCGATGCCGGCCTTCTGCGGCTCCGCACCGACATTCACCTCCACATACAGGCGCGGCAAGCGGCCGCGCTTGGCCCCCTCCTCGGCCAGGGCGGCGGCCAGCTTCGGCCGGTCCAGGGTCTGGATCACGTCGAACAGGGCCACGGCCTCCTTCACCTTGTTGGTCTGCAAGGGGCCGATCAGGTGCAGTTCCAGGTCGGGATAGCGTTCACGGGCGGCGGGAAACTTGGCCTTGGCCTCCTGCACCCGGTTCTCTGCGAACAGGCGGTGGCCGGCAGCCAGGGCGGCCTCCAGTTTCTCCACGGGCTGCACTTTGGAGACGGCGATCAGGCGGGCGGCACCGGCGGGACGGCCGGCGTCGGCGGCAGCCTTGTCGATACGGGCCTTGATCTCCGCCAGGTTGGCGGCCACATCGTTGGCATGGTCGGTCATGGTTGGGGCCCCCGGGAGAAACGAAAACCTATGGGGCGGTGGCCATCGGCCTTGTTTTCGCCCCATCGGCCACGTAAAGCCGTTCCTGTCGGTCCCGTCAATCCCGCGGTCCATGGCCGCCCTGTCCGGATGGTGATCTTGCCCCGTCTCCGCCGCTCCCTGTCCGCCGCCGCCCTGATGCCGCTCCTCGCCCTTCTTCCGGCCGATGCGGCCACGACCGAGGTCAGCTGGCGCGGCGTGGGCCAGGGGGCCGTCGTGCGATCGGGCGCCGGGCATGACCTGTTCGGCGCCTATGCCGTGACGGGGGAGGGAACGCTGACGACGGATAGCGGGCTGGGCCTGTCGCTGACGGCGACGCTGGGTTCCGGCGATTACCAGAAAAGCCTGGACCGGCCGGGCCGCAACGACCAGCTGACCGCCAACGAGCTGTTCCTGACCGTCAATTCCGCCTGGGGACGGCTGCGCGTGGGTGACGAGGACGGGGCCGCCAAGCGGGCCGTCGATATGCTGCCGCTGCTGGCCGGCGGGCAGATGGACGGCTTGTGGACAGGTATCACGCCCACCGCCCCGCCCATCGATCATCTGGGCCGCGACAGTGACGACGCCACCAAGCTGCTGTATGAGACGCCGCGCATCATGGGCGTGCGGCTGGGTGTATCCTACGCGCCGGAGCGCGACAGTCTGGTGGAGAATGTCGCGCGGGAAACACCGGGCCGGCTGGACCGCGACCTGTGGGAGGTCGGCGTCAACTACCAAGGCGATTGGGACGCCATCTCCTATGAACTGGCGGCCGGCTATGTCACCGCGCAATCCCGCAACCCGCTGCTGGGCGACACGGACAGTCTGAAACTGGCCGGCCTGCTGCTCTATGGCGGCTTCGCCGGTGGACTGGTCTATGTCGATGATGGCGATAGCGGCCGGTTGAAGGGCGACGACGCCACCAGCACCACCCTGATGGCCTCCTACGAGAACGGGCCCTATGGGGCCGCCCTGTGGTGGCAGGGCGCGGACCTGGATGTCAGCCGCGATTACGACGCCTATGGCGCCGGTCTGTCCTGGCGCGTGGCAGACGAAACCAGCCTCAGCCTGGACGGTGTGCGCTATGAGGGCGGACGTCGCGGCTGGGTGGGCAGCCTGGGCGTGGAGGCCCGGTTTTAAAGCGTAACAGGCGTTACTCCACAAACTTGTTCAGGTTCGTGCGCAGCGACTGGATATTGTCCCGCAGGGCCATAATGTCCGCCCCGTTCATCCCGACTGCCTGGGACAGGTGATCGAAGAAATCCGCGGTCTGCGCCTTCAGCGCGCGACCGGCGTCGGTCAGGCGGATCAGCACCTGGCGTTCATCGGCCGGGTTGCGTTCCCGCTTCACCTGGCCCGCCACTTCCAACCGCTTCAGCAGCGGGGTCAAGGTGCTGCTCTCCAGAAATAGCTGTTCGCCGATCTGGCCCACGCTCTGCCCGTCCTTCTCCCACAGCAGCACCATGACCAGGTACTGCGGATAGGTCAGACCGATGCGGTCCAGCAGTGGCTTATACACGCGGGTGAACGCGTGGCTGGCCGAATAGAGCGAGAAGCAGATGAAATCGCCCAGCTTCAGGGCGGGAGCGTCGGACATGGTTGCACCTGTGCAGGCTTTAAGCAGTGAGGACCCTTCATATTGCATCGCGTACGATATGATCGCAGGCGCTTTTGCTGCATGGCCGCTATTCATTTAATTATATAGTGTACGATTAAATCGTACGATATCAATCAGCCCATCGAATGACGGGCACCGAACCGGCGCCCCCTTAACCGGACAGACAGGAGATCATCATGAACAGCTTGCGCAATACCGTCGCCGCTCTTGCCCTTTCCGTTGCCGCCCTGGCCGGCCCGGCCCATGCCGACGCTCCCCTGCTGGAAGCCGGGACCCAGGCCTTTGTCGATGCCGTCGCCGCATCGGGTGGCAAGCCGATCTACACCTTGTCCTACGCCGATGCCCGCGCCGTGCTGGCCGGTGCGCAGAGCCCGCTGCTGAAATCGGCGCCGACCAGCGTGCAGGACACGACCTTCCCCGTCGGCCCGACCGGCAAAGTGCCGGTGCGGATCGTGAAGCCGGAAGGGGCCAAGGGCCCGCTGCCCGTGATCATGTATTTTCATGGTGGCGGCTGGGTGATGGGCGACCGCAACACCCATGACCATCTGATCCGCGAACTGTCTGCCGCCTCGGGTGCGGCCGTGGTGTTCGTTGATTACGACCGCGTGCCGGAAATCGTCTATCCGGCCCAGAATGAACAGGGATATGCCGCCCTGCAGTATGTGGCCAAGAATGGCGCGCAGTACGGCCTGGATGGCAGCCGCATCGCGGTGGCCGGTGACAGCGCCGGCGGCAACATGGCCGCCGCCATCACCTTGATGAGCAAGGCCCGGCAGGGAGCATCCATCCGCCATCAGCTGCTGTTCTATCCCGTCACCGATGACGTGTCGGCCAACAGCTCCTACCAGGCATTCGGCAACGGCCCGTGGCTGACGGAAAAGGCCATGCATTACTTCCTGGACGCCACCTTCCCCGCCGACAAGCGCGGCGAGGTGACGGCCTTCCCCTTGAAGGCCAGCCTGGAACAGCTGAAGGGCTTGCCCACGGCCACCATCATCGTGGCGGAGAATGATCTGCTGCGGGACGAGGGCGAGGCCTATGCCAGGAAGCTGACCCAGGCGGGTGTGAGCGTCACGTCCACGCGGTATAATGGCACCATCCATGATTTCGTGATGCTGAACGGCCTGGCCGAGACGCCCGCCGCGAAGGCTGCGGTCGCCCAGGGTGCGGCGGCGCTGAAGGCGGCGTTTGCCAAGTAACCGGCAAGGGGGGGAGGGTCACCCCTCCCCCTTCCCCTCACCCCTCCACTTCCGGCAGGGGCAGTCTGGGCACCTGGTCCAGTTGCACCAGTTCCGGCAGGTCGCCGCCGGAGGTGGCTTTCAATTCCTTGAAGCGCCGCGCCGTCACCATGACGCGGGTTTCCAAGGATGCGATGGCGGCATTGTAGCTGTTCACGGCCCCGCCCAGCCCCTTGCCCACCTTGACCATATGGTCGGCCATGGTGGACAGCCGCTCATGCAGTTCCCGGCCCAGCTGGCTGATGGCCTGCGCGTTGCGAGCCAGCGCCTCCTGCCGCCAGCCATAGGAAACGGCGCGCAACAGGGCGATCAGGGTGGTGGGCGTGGCGGGGATCACCGACTGGTCGATCCCGGCCTCGATCAAGGCCGGGTCCTGCTCCAGCGCGGCGGAGAAGAAATTCTCCCCCGGCAGGAACAGGACCACGAATTCCGGGGCCGGATCGAACTGCGCCCAGTACCGCTTCTCACCCAGAGCCTTCATATGGTCGCGGATATGGCGGGCATGGCGGGCCAGCTGTGCCGTCCGCACCTCGCCATCCGGCGCGTGGGCGGCATCCAGATAGGCTTCCAGCGGGGCCTTGGCATCGACCACGATGCTCTTGCCGCCCGGCAGCCGCACGATCAGGTCGGGGCGCAGGCGGTTGCCGTCGGTGCCGTTGACACTGGTCTGCTCATGGAAATCGCAATGGTCCAGCATACCGGCCATTTCCACTACGCGCTTCAGCTGGATCTCCCCCCAGCGGCCACGCGTGGACGGGCTGCGCAGCGCCTTGACCAGGTTGCCCGTCTCCGCTCGCAGCTGTGTCTGGCTGTCCATGAGGTGGGCCACCTGGGTCTTCAACTCGACATAGGCGCCGACGCGGGCTTGTTCGATGCCCTGGACGGCTTCCCCGAACTTGGCCAGATGTTCGCGGATGGGGGTGACCAGGGCGTCGATGGCGGCCCCACGCTTTTCCAGGTCACCCTTCGCCGTCTCCCCGAATCTCTCGAACTGTGCCTGGGCCAGGGTCAGGAAATCGCGGTTGTTGGCGGAGAGCGCGTCGGCCGACAGCGCCTTGAACGCATCGGCCAGCCGCACCTGCGCTTGATCCAGCAGGGCCAGCTTGTCGGCATGGGCGCGCTGTTCATGGTCCAGCGCCGTGCGGGCCTCCGTCAGGGCGGTCTGCAATTCCGCCTGCTCCTCACGCGCCACGGACAGCGCCTCCTCCAGCCGGGGAACGCGGGCGGCCTCATTCTCCGCCGCGGCGCGCCGGGTCGATTCGACCTGCAACTGTCGGCGCAGATCGGCCAGCAGCCCGTCGCGCTGCGCCAGTTCCCCCCGCAATTCCCCGATATGGTGCCGGTCCCGCTCCCGGTCGGCCAGCAGAGCGCCCCGTTCGGCGCGCAAGGTCGCTGTCCCCTGGCGCAGCCAGAGAAAGGCGATCACGGCCCCCACCAAGGCGCCGGCCATAAGCGAAATCAGGTCAAGCGGCACGAAACGCGGCCTCCGTCACAGGTCAGGGACGGAGCATAGCGCACGCGCAAAACAGGAACAAGTCAAGAACAAAGACCCCTTACAGGGCCACGCCCAGTTCCTTGCCCACCGTGAAAATATCCTTGTCGCCGCGGCCACAGAGATTCATGACCAGCAGCGTGTCCTTGGACAGGGTCGGCGCGATGCGTGTGACGGCGGCCAGGGCGTGGCTGGGTTCCAGGGCCGGCAGGATGCCCTCCGTCCGGGCCAGCAACTGGAACGCGTCCAGCGCCTCGCGGTCGGTGGCGCTGACATAATCCACGCGCCCCACCTCATGCAGCCAGGAATGTTCCGGGCCGATGCCGGGATAATCCAGACCGGCGGAGATGGAATGGCCTTCCAGGATCTGGCCGTCATCATCCTGAAGCAGATAGGTGCGATTGCCGTGCAGGACGCCAGGGCGGCCGCCCTTCAGGCTGGCGGCATGGCCGTTGGGCACGTCCAGACCATGGCCGCCGGCTTCCACCGCCACCATGCGCACCGTGGGTTCGTCCAGGAAATCATGGAACAGGCCGATGGCATTGGACCCGCCGCCGATACAGGCGACCAGCATGTCGGGCAGACGGCCTTCGGCCTCCAGCATCTGTTCGCGGGTTTCACGCCCGATGATCGACTGGAAATCACGGACCATGGCCGGGTACGGGTGCGGGCCGGCGGCGGTGCCGATGATGTAGAATGTGTCTTCGACATTCGTCACCCAATCGCGCAGCGCGTCATTCATCGCGTCCTTCAGGGTGCCGGCCCCGCTAGTCACGGCGCGCACTTCAGCACCCAGCAGCTTCATGCGGAACACGTTGGGCGCCTGGCGCGCAATGTCGGTGGCGCCCATATAGACCACACAGGGCAGGCCCATCAGGGCGCAGACCGTGGCCGTGGCCACGCCATGCTGGCCGGCACCGGTTTCCGCGATGATGCGCTTCTTGCCCATGCGCTTGGCCAACAGTATCTGGCCCATGCAATTGTTGATCTTGTGTGCGCCGGTATGGTTCAGCTCGTCGCGCTTGAAATAGATCTTGGCCCCACCCAATTCCTCCGTCAGGCGCTTGGCGAAGTAGAGCGGGCTGGGACGGCCCACATAATGCTTCAGTTGATGCGCCAGTTCGGCGTGGAATTCCGGGTCGGCCTTGGCCGCCTCATAGGCCTTTTCCACCTCCAGGATCAGCGGCATCAGCGTTTCGGCGACGAAACGTCCCCCGAAAATGCCGAAATGGCCATGTTCGTCGGGACCGTTACGATAGCTGTTCAGGGGCTTGTTCATGACGCTGCCTGGATGACGAAAGGTGTCGGGGGAAACTAGACCGCCCCGCCGGGTTTTCCAAGCCCGTGTGGCCGCGCGCCACGTCATGGCGCAGGCGCGATTTCGCGGGCAATAAAGTTACGCGGTCAGAAGGGGGCCACTGGTCACCAGCACCGCGCGCCCCGCCACGCAGAGCAGGATATCGCCCGGCCCCGCATAGCGATTCTGGGTGCGTGACCAGACGATGCCATCCGCCGCGGCGTGACAGGCATGGCGCTGCCCCGTGAACGGGTCCAGCACGGTGGCCACATGCTGGCCCACCGTCACCCTATCGCCCAGCCCCACATGATAGAGCGCCACCCCGCCCACCGGCGCGCGCACCCGATCGACCCCGGCCAGGGGCGTGGCCAGAGCGGACGCGTCGGGCACCGCCGGCGTGGGCGTATCAATGATTCCACGCCAGGCCAGGTGGTCGATCAGGGCCCCGGCGTCGGTGGCGGCCAGATCGTCATCCACGTCCCCCTCCCCGCGCAGTTCCACGGTGACCGCGGAACAGCCGACGGGAACCGGCGTATCCGGCCCGCCATGGCGGGCGCGCAACGTGTCCCACGGCGTGGAACAGACCTCGTCGAACGGCTCCCCGCCCGAGATATCGGCCAGGAAGACGGCCTTGGCCGCCAGCCTTGACGCCAGATCGGCCACGCCCAGGGGCCAGCAGGCGGGCGTGGTGTAGAGATGCATCACCGCCTCGCTGTCGCAATGCAGGTCCAGCACGATATCGGCATCGACAGCATGGGACAGCAGCAGCTTGCGCAGCGCATCGGCCTCGGTGCGGGGCCGCAGGGCGCGGGCTGCTTCGGCCAGCGCCGCCTGCAGGAAGCGGCCATTGGCGGCCGCATCGGGTCCCAGGTCACCGGGACGAAGCCGGCCCGACACGGCATCGGCGAGGTTGGCGAAGGCGCGGTTGAAATTCACCCCGGTGGCCAGATCGAACCGCCCGACATGCCCACCCAGCAGCACCTGGTCCAGACCGATGGGATTGGCCATGGGGACCAGCACCACCTCCCCCTTGATCCGCCCCTGCGCATCCAGTGCGGCCAGCCGATCCAGCAGGTGGCGGGCCACGACCAGCCCCGGCAACTCGCCCGCATGCAATCCCGCCTGGATATAGGCCTTGGGGCCGGCGCCTTGGGCGCCGAAACGGTGGATGGTCAGCCGGCGGCTGGTACCGGGGCGGCCATGGGGCAGGGTGATGGTGTCGGTCTGGTGCGTCATGGCGGGAATTCTTGGCGCCGCCGGCCACCCCTTGTCCAGCGCCAATCACGTGGCAGAATGGTCTTGATTGCGCAACCGGGGGCAGGATCGCGACATGCGAGTGGAATGGCGCGCGGAATGGCGGTTATGGGCCTTCGCCCTGTCCATCCTGGCCTATGGTGCGGCGTCGGCTCCGGCACCCCCGGGCATAAGGCCGCAGGAACTGCTGGTCTTCGCCGGTATTGCGGTGATGGCCGGCGTGATCGGCCCCTGGCGGTTTCTGTCCGGGCTGGATGTGACCCGGGCCCCTGCCCCGCTGGCGGCGGGATCGGCGATCCTGGTCCTGCTGCTGTGGCAGGGGCTGGTGCGTGGCTTGTGGAACGGTTGGGGCCTGACCGACATGATGCGCGACATCGTGCCCATGCTGTTCCTATCCCTGCCGCTGCTGCTGGCCCCCGCATTGGGGCGCCTGCCGGAGGCGAAGGCCGACCTGCTGGCCGACGCGGCGGCAATGGCCGGGGTGCTGTTCACCCTGCGCTGGTGGCTGGAGGCAGGGCTGGCTTTGTCTGCTGTGGGGACGGCGCCGCTGGGCGAGGGGCGCCATTACCTGCTGAACAGTGCGCTGGTGCCCTTCGCCGCCGTCTGGCTGGGTCTGCGCGCCACGCGTTGGCTGCTGTCGTCCCCGACAAGGATGCAGATGCTGTTGGCTTTGACGGCAGCGGGGGGCAGTCTTTGCTGCCTGCTGGCGCTGGCGGCCACGCTGCATCGGGCGGGCCTGATTCTGTCGCTGCTGGCGCTGGGCATTGGCTTAGGGCGATGGCTGTGGCGGCGACCGGCCCTGTTCATCACCGGCTTCCTGTTGGCGTCCACCCTGCTGGTGGCGGTGGGCGCGCGGGTGGCGGGGGTGGCCGAACTGCTGGCCGACAAGACGGAAAGCGTGGGTCTGAACAACCGGGTGGGCGAGTTGCTGGCCGTGCTGGAACAGGTGGGGCGCAACCCCTGGGCCTTTCTGTTCGGCGATGGCTGGGGGGCACTGGTGGCCAATCCGGCCGTGGGCTGGTGGCGCGTATCCTATACCCATAGTGCGGCCAGCTATTTCCTGTTGAAGCTGGGGGCCCTGGGGCTGGCGCTGATGCTGGGGCTGACGGGATTGCTGGCAGGGACCATGGCGCGCGCGGCCCGCGCCATGCCCATGCTACTGCTGGCGGTGATGCCATCGCTGCTGCTGGGGGGCTTCCTTCATACAAGCTTCAAGTATCTGTGCTTCTCGCTTCTCCTATCGCTGGTGACAGGAAGGGCTCATTCCCGTCTTTACGGGAGATAGACTCCGAGTCATTCTCTTTTCCGGTGAATATTAGTGAAGGCGACCATGCCCGATAGTTTCGCCCCCAGGCTGGAGATGCCCGTCGGCGGGATGGGCGAGTTGTTGCGCGCGCTGGCCATGCAATGGCGCCAGCTGGCCTTGTGCGGGCTGGCGGGGCTGGCCTTGACGCTGCTGGCTTTGCATCTGGTCACCCCCCGCTATACGGTCAGCATGGTGGTGGGGCCGCCGGGGCGCAGCGGGCCGGCGGCGATGGGCCCCCGTGCCCCCGCCCTGTCGCCCGCCGCCGGGCGCGGCATCGCCGAACAGGGATCGGCGGAGGAACTGGTCTCTGACTTCGCCCGCTATCTGGCCCTTCTGACCTCCGTGCCGGTGGCGGCCCGGCTGACCGCCGATGCCGCGGTGATGCGCGGTCTGTTCGAGGATGCCTGGGACGAGCAGGCGGGACGCTGGCGCCCCCCCGTCGGGCCAGGTGCGGTGCTGCGCCGCGGTCTGCGATGGCTGGCCGGTTACGAGTCCTGGGCGGCCCCCGATGCGGTGGACCTGTCGCGCCTGCTGAAGAAGGATCTGGCGGTGGAGGCCGTGAATGAGGGGCCGCTGCGCCGGCTGGTCTATCGCCATGAGAAGCGGGACTTCGCCCTGTTGCTGCTGACCCGCCTGCATGCCGCGACGGAAACGCACCTGCGGGAGGAGGCGGAGCGCCGGTTGAAGGCAGAAATGGCCCATGTCAACAGCCGCCTGTCCGGTGTGTCCAACCTGGACCGGTCGCGCCAGTTGACCGGCATGGTGGCGGAGCAGGAGGAGACGCTGATGATGCTGGAGGTCGGGCTTCCCTATGCCGCCGATCTGCTGGAAGCACCCGCCGCCCCGGCGCTGGCGGACTGGCCCAACCCCGTGCCGCTGATCCCGGCCGGCACCCTGGCCGGGCTGGGCCTGGGCCTGTTCGTGCTGGCTGCCCGCCATGGCTATCGTCGGGGGCTGTGATGGAACCCGCCATTCCCATCTCTATCATCATCATGACCCGGAACGAGGCGGCGAACATCGCCGAGTGTCTGGCGCCACTGGCCCGCTTCGCCCAGGTGCTGGTCGTGGACAGCCATAGCGAGGATGGCACCCCGGCTATCGCCGCGACCAAGGGAGCGGAGGTGTTGCCGTTCCGCTGGAACGGGCGGTATCCCAAGAAGAAACAGTGGAGCCTCTCCCATCCCGACATTCGCCAGGATTGGGTCCTATTCGTCGATGCCGATGAGAGAATTACTCCCGACCTGGTTGCAGAACTGGCATTGCTGATGCGGACAGGCCCACGAGAGGCGGCCTTCTTCATTGATAGCCGGCCGCGATGGCTGGGCCGGGTGCTGCGCCATGGCACGCCCTATCGCAAGATCGCCCTGGTGAACCGTCGCCACGCCCGGTTTCCCGTCTGTCCCGATCTGCATGTGGCGCGCATGTGGGAGGTGGAGGGCCATTACCAGCCCATCATCGATGGTGCGGTGGGCCGGCTTTCCTCGCCCATGATCCATGCCGATGCCAAACCGCCGGCCGACTGGTTCGACCGGCACAACCGCTATTCGGATTGGGAGGCGGCACTCGCCCATGGCGGCGGGGCGGCGGCCCTGCTGGCGGGGGAGCGGGGGGGGCGACGGCTGGCGAAAAGGCTGCTGGCGGCGCTCCCGGGCCGGCCCTGGCTAGCCTTCCTGCACGCCTATCTGTGGCACCTGGGCTTCCTGGATGGCAAGGCCGGGCTGCACCACGCCCTGTCACGGGCCTTTTACTACTGGTCCATCGACCTTAAACGCGACTGGCTGGCCATCACGGGGACGGCCAGCCAGTCGGACATATCCGGCACACGGGTATCGGAGGCAGCCGATCAGCCGGCCCTGGTATTGTCATCGGGATCACCGGCCAGCGTCTTCACCAGTTCGAACGTGCGGCGACGCACCGATTCCTCCGGAATCCGGTAATAGGCACGCACCAGTTCCAGCGTTTCACGCCGGGCCATGCTCTCGAATTCCTGGGTTTCGCTGGGCTGGTCATCGGGGACCAACGTCGATTCCGGCGCCGGCAGGTCGTCGAAGAAAAAGGTCACCGGCACGCCCAGTACCTGCGACAGATTGAACAGGCGGCTGGCGCTGATGCGGTTCGCGCCGCGCTCATATTTCTGTAGCTGCTGGAAGGTGATACCCACCGCTTCGCCCAGGGTTTCCTGGCTCAGGCCCAGCAGGGTACGGCGAAGGCGCAGTCGCTGACCAACATGAATATCGATCGGGTTGGGCCCCTCTCCCCGCTTGGACAGGGAATAAGCCTGGGCAAGCCCGGCCTTGGACGGGTTTCTCTTCTCAAGCATGGCGAAAACTCCTTCGCACCGGATGTTGCCAGTACATATAGAGCTACAGTTGCGCCTATCCAACACGGTTGGTTGTAGAGGGTTGTGACCTCTTCTTTGGCAACTGGTTAATCCACGTATTCGTTGTGGAAACGCTTAACCATTGATTTTACTATGTAAATGCAATGTTAACGAACTGGATGCCGTTAACGGTCACCTTTAATCGTTCCGGAATCTCCAGAAGGCATACCCAATTGGAGCAATGTGTCGCACAGAGGATGCGACAATTTGTAGCAGAAGTACCACCATTGTCAGGGGCACCGGCATCGCCGTGAACCGGCGCCGGATGTCGAATTGCTCACGCCGTCCCAACGCCGCCTGCCGGCGCGACAGGCCACCGCCGGCGAAGCACGCCACAAGCTGCCGCACCTGCACAATGCGGCTCGCACGCCGCAGAACGGCCAGGGTGAAGGCGTAGTCGCCGGCGATGCGATAGCCCGTGTCCAGCCGCAACCCGATAAGCAGGGCCCGTCGATAGAAGATGGCACAATGATGCGCCGGCATTCCATAGAAGGCCCAGCGCCAGTGTCGTGCCGGCTTGCGCCGCATCCTCCCGTCACCCGGATCCTCCAGGCTGTCGCCATAGAGTAGGTCCGGCTGATCGGCCAGCAGCGGCGCGATCCTGCCCAGGACATCACAGCCGGCCAGACAATCGCCCGCGTTCAGGAACAGGACATGCCTCCCCCGCGCGATGGCGAGCGCCCGGTCCATACCGGCAAACGGCCCGCCATCGGGCCGGCTGTCCAACCAGTCCGGCGCCAAGCCCGGCCCCGCCAGCGCGGCCAAAGTGGCGGGGCCGGAACCGCCATCGGCCACCAGCCATTCGAAATCCCGCCAGGCTTGGGCGCCCAGGCTGTCGCGGGTGGCGCCCAAGCCTTCAGGATCATCGCGAACAACGGTGATGATGGACAAAGCCGGGCTGCCCACGCCTAATCCTCTATTGCCGCGATGGCGGCGGCGCTGAAGGCGATCTGGCTGAGGATGGTGGTGATACTCTGGGTCAGGGGCAGCCATTCGAACGGTTCCGCGTCGCGCGGCACCACAATCATGGCGCCGGGTACCAGCGACGCCACGTCATGCACCAGCCAGCCGCTTTCCAGCGGCTGGGCGGCGCCGTTGGGCTGGATCACGAAGATGCGGCCATCATCGGCGAAGCGGGTCAGGCCACCCGCTTCGCGCAAATAATCATCGGGCACCTTGTCGGGGTCGAACAACAGTGAGGCCGGGGACAGAACCTCCCCCGACACGGTAACGGTCAGGGGGCGCTTGGGCACATGGATGCGGTCGCCGGGCTGTAAGGGGATGTCCAGTTCCGGCCTCTCGCCCAGCAGGGCGGGGTTGGCCTCCACCGTGATGCGGCCCAATGCCGTGGCACCGCGCAGGTCGGCGGCCAGCTGGCGCACCAGTTCGACGCGCGCCGGGTCGGGCGGGTTCTTGCCGCCCAGCATCTGGGCCAGTTGCCGGTCCAGTTCGCGCGCATTGCGGCGCAGCCCCTCCTCCTCGGCCAATCTGGCGCTCTCGCGGGTGAAGATGGCGCCGGCGGGATAGGCCTCCTCCGTCAGACCGCCGGCGCGGACCAGCAGCATGGACAGCGTCTCCCCCGGCGCCAGATCATAGGTACCGGGCTCCGCCACCTCACCGGCCAGCAGCACGCCGCGCCGCTCCTGCGGACGCTGGCGCAGGCCGACACGCAGGGCAGCGCCGGGCGGGATCGGCTCCACCGCCGCCACGCCGCCGGTAAGGGTACGCGGGGCCACGCCCCGCGCGTCGCCATCGCCCTCCCCCCGCGGTCCCAACGGCGGCGGCAATAGCTCAAGGCGTTGCGGGTCAGCTTCCGGCTTCAGCCCCCCCGCCGCACGCAGCAGCAGCGGCAGGGGGATCGGGCCCGCCACCGGGTATTCCCCCGGCCATACCACCCCGCCGCGCAGGGCCACGACCCGTTCCGAGAGCAGCGCCCTGGTACCGGGGTCCAGCGGATCGGGCGGCGGCGGGCCGGCGGCCGGATGGTCGGCGGGCGGCGACGGGGGCATCACCTCGTCGCGCAGGAACAGGGTGACGCGGTCGCCATCGCGCAGGCGCAGGTCGAACCGTCCCTCCGCCACCTCCGCCGGGGCGAACAGGCTGGGCCGCCGCCCGGAGCCGGCGGCATCCGCCCTTTCCAACAGGGCGGCAAGGCCATAGGCATCCGGCAGGGGCGCCCCGCCCCCGGACAGGAGCGAGCGCAGGCTCAGGCCGTCGGCATCGATGGTGCGCAGACCGGGCTGGCGCACGGGACCAGACAGCAGCACGCCATCGCCTTCGGCATCCGCCACCTGTCCTGGTGCCGCCAGCACCTTACCCGCATAAGAACCACCGGCCAGTGGGGCCAGTGACGCCAGCGGCATGGGGCCAGCCAGCGGATAGGGACCGGGACGCAGCACGCCGCGCCGCAGAAAGGCCGACTGGCGCAGCAGGAAGGGCAGCAGGTCTCCGTCCTTCTGGAAGAGGGCGGGACAGGGCGTGGGCGGCCCCTCCACCCCCATGGCAGCGCGCGCCATCGGACCGGCAGCCAAGGCCCCGTCCGGATCGGCCGACAGGGCGGCAATCATTGATGCCAGGCCGGCGCATTCCTCCAACGCCAGCGGGTCCGCCGGCTGTCCGGACAGGAGCGCCAGCACCGAACGGCCACGCAGAAAGGCAACATCGCCTGCCGACAGCACGATCAGGTGATCGCCGTCGCGCGCCAATTCCCCCTCCCGCCCGGCCAGCAGGGCAGACAGGTCCAGCGCCCGCATCTGTGGCGCCCCGCCGGCCGGCGTGCGGCGCAGCAGCAGCGACAGCGGATGATAGACATCGACTGGCAGCATGGACCGGTCCACCAGGTCGGCCAGGCGCATGCCGTCGGCCATCGGCCGTTCTCCCGGCTCCGCCACCGCGCCGGACAGGGTGATGCTGCCGGCCCGCGCCCCGCCTTCGGGCGCGTGCAGCAGCAGGTCGCCATCGCGCAAGGGAATGGGGTCCTTGGCGCTGACCGGTTGCGGCCGTTCCACCCCCTCCGGCGACAGGCGCAACAGGGTGGACCGGTCGCGCCCCGGCCGCAGCGCGCCGCCGGCCAGGGTCAGCAGGTCGGCCGTATCGTCGGGACCGGTGCCGGCCGAGGGGCCGGGTGGCAATTCATAGATGCCGGGCCGCTTCACCGACCCTGCCACGGCTACGGTGGGGCCCAAGGGCGGCACGATCAGGCGGGCACCATCGGCCAGCAAATCCGTCGCGGCCCCCTGGCCGCTGGTCAGCAGGTCATAGAGATCGACGGTGACGGGATCGGCACCCGGCAGCACCAGCCGGATGGCCCGCAGGCTGCCGTCCGGCAGCACGCCGCCGGCCTGGGAAAGCGCATCCAGCGGCGTGGCGAAGGCCGGCAGCGACAGCCGCCCCGGCCGCGCCACCTGTCCCAGCACCAGCACGCCGATGCGCCGCATGGACAGCAGCGACAGGAAGGCCTGGGTCTGGACATGGGTGGCGGCCACCGCCGCCTCCAGTTCCGTCCGCACATCCCCCAGGGTCCGGCCGGCCGCCGCAATGGGGCGGAGGTCATCGATCAGCAGCAATCCATCGGCACCGACGCGATGCCGGCTGCTGCGCGTCACCTGCCCGCGCAGCAGCAGTGAAAGTTCATCCCCAACGCCCAGCCGGTAATCATCGCCGACACTGCCCAATGACGGGCCGTCACCGGGTGCGGTTCCGGCAAACAGGTCACGCCCGAACAGCCGCAGTTCCTGCCCGGCACGGTCGCTGAACAGCGCCTCGACACGCCCCGCCGGCTCCCCTACCGGGGCAGTAGCCACCTGGAACGGGAAGATCAGCAGGACCAGCAGCAGAAGGGTATGACGACAGTGGGCCATGATTCCTAAAAGCTGTAGGAGTCATGGTTTACACATGTCTTCAGACTTTGAAAACGAGAATGAGGCTACTTAGCCGTGCCGCAGGCTGCCGTCCAGCGACAGGATGGGGGTGTAAAGGGCCGGACGGCGGTCGCGAAACACGCCCCAACCGGCGCGGATGCGGGCGATGGCATCCAGGTCGAATTCCTGGACCAGGACAGCTTCCGACACCCGGTCGGCCTCCACCAGTCTGGCTCCCTTGGGATCGGTGATGAAGCTAGAACCATAGAAGGTGATGCTGCCCGTCTCGAACGTCTCCCTGCCGATACGGTTGCTGGCGATGACGGGCATCAGGTTCGCGCCGCTATGGCCCTGCATCACCCGTTGCCAATGGTCGCGGCTGTCCAGACTGTCATCCTGCGGTTCCGACCCGATGGCCGTGGGATAGAACAGCAGCTCCGCCCCCTGCAGCGCCATGACACGAGCCGCTTCCGGGAACCATTGATCCCAGCAGATGGCCGTGCCGATGCGGGCATAGCGCGTCTGATAGGTCTGGAAGCCCGTGTCGCCGGGATTGAAGTAGAACTTCTCCTGGTAGCCGGGCCCATCGGGAATATGGCTCTTGCGGTAAAGGCCCAGGATCGTGCCATCGGCATCAATGGTGACCAGGGAATTATAGTGCGCGGTATTGGCCTTCTCGAAGAAGGACAGGGGTAGAACGACTTCCAGTTCCTTGGCCAGGGCCTGGAAATGCTGGATCAGGCGGTTATTCTCCAGCGGGGCTGCCAGCTCGAAATATTCCGGCTTCTGGTCCTGGCAGAAATAAGGCGTCTCGAACAGTTCCTGGATCAGGATGATCTGGGCACCCTGGCCATGGGCCTTGCGGACCAGTTCGTCAGCCTTGGCGATATTCGCCTCGCGGTCCCAGCTGCACGCGAATTGCGTGGCGGCAACGGTCACCTTGCGCATCTTGTCCATCCTTACCGGTGCGTTCGGCCATCAGCATAGCCCAAGTTTGGGCCGTCGGTCACATGACCCTTGTCCGCGTCTTCAGCACCAGGGCCAGGAAAAAGGGCGCCCCCAGCAGCGCTGTGACCACGCCCAGCTTCAGTTCCGGTCCCGGTCCGCCCAACCGCAGGCCGGTATCGGCAGCCAGCAGCAGTGCCGCACCGCCCAGCGCCGACAAAGGCAGCAGGCGTGAGGGCTGGGCGCCGGCCAGCGGGCGCAGCAGGTGGGGCACGATCAGGCCGATAAAGCCGATGGCACCGGCCACCGACACGGCCGCCCCCACCGCCAGCGCGGTGCCCAGAATGACCAGGATGCCGGTGCGGCGCGGGCTGAAGCCCATGGACCGTGCCGTCCCCTCCCCCAGCGACAGGGCATCCAACCCCCGGCCCGAGGCCAGCAGCAGCAGCGCCCCCAGCCCCAGGAATGGGGCCGCCACGGCGACATGGTTCATGGACCGGTCGGCCAGCGATCCCAGCATCCAGAACACGATCTCGGTCAGGGCAAAGGGATTGGGCGACAGCGACAGGGCAAGCGAGGTCAGGGCGCCGGCCAGGCTGCTGATGGCCACGCCGGCCAGGATCAGCGTCAATACAGACGCCTGCCGCCCGGCCAGCAGGTAAAGCAGCGTCACGGCGATCAGCGCCCCCGCCATGCCGCCCAGCGGCAGGGCCAGGGGCAGCACCAGGCTCGCCCCGGAATAGAATGCGATGACGGCCCCCAGCCCCGCACTGGCCGATACGCCGATGACGCCCGGTTCGGCCAAAGGGTTGCGCAGCAGCCCCTGCAACGCCGCCCCCGACAGGCCCAGCACCGCCCCGATGCCCAGGCCCAGCAGGGCGCGGGGCAAGCGGATATCGGCGAAGATCACGGCGGCCATGCCGTCCCCGCCCGCCCACCAGTCGCGGATGGCCAATGGCAGCGACACGGGCGTGGGTCCCACCGCCAGGGAGGCCAGGAAAAACAGGATCACGGCCGGGATCAGCAGGGCCAGGACACCGCGCATCATCATCATTCCTTCCGGGACAGCAGCCGGTCGCGCGCGGCGGCCAGCAGGGTAACGGCATCGGCGGTGAAGGGCCCGCCGCAGGTCCAGAGCTTGCCCGGTATCGTCGGCCGGTCGATCGCCGGCACGGCGCGGTCGAGCGCCGGGTGGGCCAGCATCTGGCCGTTCAGCGACGGGTGGCCCTGCTCATCGGCATTGGCGACCAGCAGGTCCGGCGGGTCGGCGGCCACCGTCTCCACCGGCAGATAGCCATAGCCCTTCAGGCCCTTGTCCGCGGCATAGTTCACCAGCCCCGCCGCCCGCATGACGGCGTCCGACAGGGTGCTCGACCCGGCCGTGAAGGCACCGGGCGCCAGGGACAGGACGCGCGCAAGCCGGGACGGGGTGGTCGGGGCGGCGGCGGCCAGCGTGGCGTCCATGCCGGCGATCAGTTCCTCGCCGCGCGCCGCGACATCCAGGGCGGCGGCAACCTGACGGATCTGGGCACGGATAGCATCGAAGTCGCTGACCAGCCCCACCTCCAGCACCGTCACCCCACGGGCGCGCAGCAGGGCGATGGTGGGACGTGTGGTAAAGGTGCCGGCCAGGACCAGATCGGGCGCCAGCGGCAGCACCTCCTCCGCCATGCCGTGGACCAGGGGGATGTCGCCCACCCGGTCCGACAGGGCCGACAGGCCGGGATCGGCCGCCAGGAAGGACAGGGCCGCGATGCGCTCACGCGGTAGCAGCAGCATTGCCAGCTGGTCGGTGCACAGGTTCAGCGACACCACACGCGTCGGCCCCGCTTTCGCCGCAATCGGGGCCAGCATCGCCATGCTGAAGACACAGAACAGACCGATGACCGAAAGGCTGGTGGACCCCCACCTTTCGGGGGGATTGGCGGCGGGCTTGGTTGGCACGATGCTATCCTTGGACCCGGATCGCCGATGAACCGGCGGGCGCGATCTTATAGTGCGGTCGTGACGGAACGGGCAAGGTTGGGGGAGGCGTCGATCATGCAGCGACGGCCACATATCGGTATCACGGGCAGCGCCGGCACGGGCAAAACCAGCCTTGCCGCCGATCTGTCCCGGCTTCTGGACCTGCCCGTCCGGCGGGAGGCGATGCGCGACCGGCTGGCCGCCGGCTTCGATCCGCATGTCCTGCCCCGCGACGGGCACCGGCGGATGATCGCCGGCGACGCGGACGACCTGGCCCTGGACCTGGCGCGCGGCCGCGGGCTGATCACCGACCGCACTCCGCTGGATATGGCCGCCTTCTGGCTGGCCAACGGCTTTGGTGTCGATGATCCGGCAGGGACGGAGGCGCTGCTGGCCCGTGCGGTCTGCGCCATGGCCGATTACAGTCTGGTCGTGCTGCTGCCCTGGGGCGAACGACCCATCGCGACCGATGGGGTGCGCTCCACCAACCCCTGGATGCAACTGCATTTCCAGACGGTGCTGGAAGGGCTGTGCCGGCGCTATGTGGCCCCGGACCGGCTGCTGGTGGCCGATGGCAAGGCCCCGCCGGAAAGGCTGGCGGCGCTGGTCAGGGAACGGGTGTCGGCATAGAGCCGGTTCGCGATCACAGCGAATAGGCTCCGGCGGCGACTGCCGCCGCGCCGCACGTGCGGCGTCAGCCAAGCCGCCGGATAGCGGCGCCCGGCGTCTGAGGGAACAGTATCAATTGAAATCATCATCATCATCGGGCGCCGGCAGGCTGGCCCCGGTGGTGATGGCGTCGGTCAGGTTGGCACCACGGATATTGGCTTCCAGCAGGTTGGCCCCCGACAGATCGGCCCCGCGCAGGTCAGCACCCGACAGATTGACCCCGCGCATGGAAGCGCGGGTCAGGCTGGCCTGGATCATGATGGTGTTGGACAGGTTGGCCGGCCATTTGCGGCCCGTGCCGCGCCCGTTCGGTCCCTTGATCTCCACCGACCCGACCTTGGCATTGTCCAGCTTGGCACCCGTCAGGTTGCTGGCGCGCAGGTTGGCACCGTCCAGTGTCGCCCCCGTCAGGTCGGCGAAATTCAGGGCGGCGGCCGACAGGTCAGCCATCACGAACAGGCAATCGCGCAGCTTGGCACCGGAGAAATTCACGCCCTTCAGGTTGGCCCCACCCAGATTGGCGCCATTCAGGTCGATATGGGACAGGTCCTGGCCTTCTAGGTCCGCGCGTTCGCCCTTGTCGCCATTGCTGGTGATCCAGGTCTGGTGCTGGGACAGGATACGCTGGATGGAGGCGGAGAAGGTTTCAGCCGAACGGCTGAAATTTGCCCCCAGCATGTCGACATTCGACAGGTCCACCCCTTCCAGGTTGGCCCCCTGAAGGTCGGCGTTGCGCAGATTGGCGCCCGCCAGCACGGCACCGGCCAGATTGGCATCGCGCAGCCTAGCGCCCATCAGGTTGGCGGAGTTCAGGTTGACACCGCGCATGTCGCAGCCGGCGAAATTGGCACTTTTCATCACGGACCGGGCCAAATTGGCCCCGGCCATCTGCGCGCCTGAACAATCGGCCCCGACCAGCGAACATTCCGACAGATCGGCACCGGCCAGATTGGCGTTGGACAGGGTGGCATCATCCATGTCGGCCCCGCGCAGGTCCGACGGCTCCATCTTCACATTGCTGGGCGATCGCCGGTCCAGCAGGGCTCCGCCGCGCAGGTCCGCACCGCGCAGGATGGCGCATTTCAACCGGGCGCCGCGCAGGTGGGCTCCACGCAGGTCGGCGTTGGTCAGGTTGGCATTGACCAGGATGGCCCGGGTCAGCCGCGCCGCGAACAGGTCCGCCGCCGTCAGATTGGCGCCCGTGAAGTCGCAATCCGACAGGTTCGCCCCCGACAGCTTGGAATTCTGCAGATTGGCGCCGGAAAAATTATGTCCTTGCAGGTCGGCCAGGGCCAGCATGGCACGGGCACCGCCCGTCAGCCTTTTGAGCCAACGTTCATGCTTGTCGATGACGGCGAGCAACTCATGCGGTGTCATGGCGGGGGGACCATTGCGGACAAGATGAACTTTTCTTGAACGTGCCACAGGCCGGGGCATTTGTGTTAGATGGTTTCTTGACAATCATGCGCCTCGCTATTGCCGGAGCCTGTTCAGTGGACGAAAAAGCCAACGTCGTGCCCACCCGTCACATCGTGACCGCCTTCGATGAGCAGCTGGATCTGCTGCACGACATGGTGCGGGAGATGGGCCGGCTGGCGGGGGAACAGATCATTGATGCCGTTGCCGCAATCATCGGGCGCGACGCCGATCTGGCCGGTCGGGTCATGACCCGCGATGCCCGCCTGGACGAGCTGGAGCAGAAGGTGGAGGCGCAGACGGTACGCCTGCTGGCCCTGCGCCATCCCAAGGCCAATGATCTGCGCATGGTGATCGCCGGGCTGCGCATCGCCAACAATCTGGAGCGAATCGGGGATTTCGCGGCCAATGTCGCCAAGCGCTCTCTGACGCTGCAATCCCAGCCGGAGGTGGCGCTGGCCCGGTCCATGCTGCCCATCGGCCGTGCCGTCGCCGACATGCTGTCCGACGTCATGAAGGCCTATGACAGCGACGATGCCCAGGCCGCCCTGGCGGTGCGCCAACGGGATGAGGAGGTGGACCATGCCTATTCCGCCCTGTTCCGCGAGTTGCTGACCTATATGATGGAAAGCCCGGCCCGCATCACGGCCTGCACCCACCTGCTGTTTGCGGCCAAGAACCTGGAACGCATCGGCGACCATGCCACCAACATCGCCGAAACACTGTGTTTTCGTGTTCAGGGCCACCCGCTGGATGCCGCGCGCGCCAAGGGCGACGACACGGCCAGCATGACGGTGATGCCGGCCTGATATACCGCCAGCACCCTGGGTTTTTCTGCTGCCGGCCTCTGGCCGAACGCCTCGCCTTGTGCTATGTCTTCACCTTGGTCGGCAGAAAACCCAGGCGTCGCCAGCCCCGCAAGGGGCCGCTAAACCTGCCATATATCCTGAATTTCGACCGTCACTCCTCCCAAGGCGTGGCCTGCGTCGACAAGTTGGCGACCATCGACGGTTCCTGAACGGATCAAGGCTGTGCCTATGCGGGATGTTGACCCATGTCGAGAGAACATTTGTCCTTCCAGGTCGCCGATATCAGCGCCCTGGCCAAATCGCTGAAGTCCCAGCTGGAGGTCCATGAGGGGCCGGCCGGACATGTCAGCCTGTTGAACATGCTGGCGCGCGGCGCGGGCTTCCGCAATTTCCAGCATTACCGCGCCCAGGCCACGGCGCTCGACCGGCTGGAGAACCCGCCCCCAGCACCTGCCCCTCTGCCTGAGGTGGATCTGGGTCGGGTACGCCGCCTGCTGCGTCATTTCGATGAGGCGGGGCGCCTGATCCGCTGGCCCAACAAGTTCAACGAGCAGGTCACCTGCCTCTGGGTGCTGTGGTCGCGCCTGCCGGCCCGCGAAAGCATGACCGAACAGGGGATCAGCCGGAAGCTGGACGTATTGCACAGCTTCCGCGATTTCGCGCTGCTGCGCCGGGAAATGGTGGAACAGGGGCTGGTCAGCCGCACGTCCGACTGCCGTGATTATCGCCGCATCGAACGCCAGCCACCGCCCGATGCCCTGGCCCTGCTGCGCTATCTGGCACCGCGGCTGATCGCGGCAGCGTGAACCTGAAAGGGCGGCCCGGATGGACCGCCCTTCAATCTTCAACCCAGCCCCTTCTCCACGAACGCCGCCATGCGGCGCGCGAAGGACAGCGGGTCGGGCAGCGTCTCGCCCTCCAGGATGCGTGCCTGGTCCAGCAGCAGCCAGGCCGCATCCTCCAGCGACGTCGCCGCACCGTCCAGCCCCGCCTTTTCCGCCAGTCGGCGGATCAGCGGGTGGGCAGGGTTGATCTCCAGCACGCGCTTGGAAGCCGCATCGGCCCCCAACTGCCCATGCTGCTTCAGCAGGCGCTGGAGATGGATGTCCATGTCGCCCTCGTCCGCCACCAGACAGACGGCGCTGTCGGTCAGGCGCTCGGACCGGCGGACATCCTTCACCTCATCGCCCAGCGTCAGCTTCAGCAGGGCCGTCAGCGACGACAGGTCGCCATCCGACGCCTTGTCCTTCTTCTCATCCTCCGGCTTTTCATCGCCCTTGATCTTGGAGAGGTCGGCACCGCCGCGCGTCACGGATTTGAATGGCTTGCCGTCGGTTTCGCGTACCGACCCGACCCAGAATTCGTCCACCGGATCGGTCAGCAGGATGACCTCCACGCCCTTGGCGCGGAAGCCTTCGACCTGCGGGCTGCGATCCACGGCCGATTTCTCGTCGCCCGTGATGTAATAGATCGCGTCCTGGCCTTCCTTCATGCGCCCGATATAGGTGGCGAGGCTGACCAGTTCGCCCTTGCTCTCCGTGGTCCGGAAACGCAGCAGCTTCAGCAGATCGTCGCGGTGGCCGTAATCCTCATACAGCCCTTCCTTCAGGACCGCACCGAACGCGTCCCAGAAGCGGGCGTAATCGGCGACCTGCTCCGGATCGGCGGCCTTCTTGTTCAGATCGCCCAGCACACGCTTCACGATGCCGGCCTTCAGCTTGGCCAGAACCGGGTTGTTCTGCAGCATCTCGCGGCTGACATTCAGCGGCAGGTCTTCCGAATCGACCACGCCTTTCAGGAAGCGCAGATAGGGCGGGACCAGCCCTTCAGCTTCGTCCGTGATGAAGACGCGGCGGACATAGAGCTTCACATGATGGGCGCGGCGCGGATCGAACAGGTCGAAGGGCCGTTGCTGCGGCACGAACAGCAGGCCCGTATATTCGATGACGCCTTCCGCCCGCCAATGCAGGGTCAACCACGGTTCATCAAAGGCGTGACCGACATGGTGGTAGAATTCCTTGTACTGTTCGTCCGTGATCTCCGATTTTGCCCTTGTCCACAGGGCATTGGCCGCGTTCACACTGTCGGCGCTGTCGGCCCCCAGCAGGATGGGCACGGCGATATGGTCGGAATAGGTCTTGATGACATGACGAAGCCGATGTTCCTCCAGGAACTCGGTTTCCGCCTCCCGGATATGCATGACGATTCGGGTGCCGCGCGCCGGCGCGCTGGCATCATCCTCGGACACCGTGAAACTGCCCTGGCCGTCGCTGAGCCAGCGCCAGCCCGCCGCCTCCCCGGCCTTGCGGCTGAAAACCTCGACCTTTTCGGCCACCATGAAAGCGGAATAGAAGCCGACGCCGAACTGGCCGATCAGGCTGACATCCTTTTTGGCATCACCCGACAGGTTCTTGACGAAGGCCGAAGTGCCGGACCGGGCGATGGTGCCCAGATTCTCCACCAGATCCTGGCGGTTCATGCCGATACCATTGTCGACCAGGGTCAGGGTCTTGGCATCCTTGTCGGCGATCAGGCGGATCTTGAAGTCGCGGTCATCCCCCAGCAGCGACCCGTCGGTCAGCGCTGCATAACGCAGCCGATCGCACGCGTCCGACGCGTTGGAGATCAGTTCCCGCAGGAAGACTTCCTTCTCCGAGTAGAGGCTGTGCGCCACGATATCCAGCAGGCGGCTGACCTCGGCCTGGAAACTGAGCCGTTCCTCGCTCATCTCACTCACCTTGTTCTGCGATTGGTTCCATTGAGGGCGGCATTGAAGCCGTTGCTGGATATGGGGCAGGTCGCGGGCAAGCGCAAGCGGGGTCACGCCTTTCCCCTCCTTCCGCCCTCGGTATTATATTATCCCCGTCCCACGCCAAGGCTGGTCTATATAGTGGGGCACAACAAGCGCCCCCACCTCAACAAGCTTTAAGAAAAATGTCCTGCCGTACAGAGTCCTTGTCGCCCCCCGCACCCGACGGCCTGCTTCTCATTGGCGCCGGCAGAAATGCGCGGAATATCATATGCATATTCGAGAATGCCGGTGTCCGGGTCTCCAGGCTGGCGGATGACCGGCCTTCCGGGCCCGTATTGGGCCATGAGGTTGGGTTGATCGATGAGGTGGCGGGGAGTGCTAACATCAATGCCTTCCTTACCATTGCCGATCCCGCCCATGCGCAGAGCATCAGGGACCGCCCAGCTTTGCGTGGCTGCACCTGGCCGCGGTTCATCCATCCATCATCGGTAACCTCTTCCCACGCCAATGTCGGCGAAGGGTGCTACATTGGGCCATTCGCCGTCGTCACGGACGTCACCCTGGGCCGGCATGTGCATCTCTTCACTCACAATGTCCTGGGTGCGCGCGTTGCGGTCGACGACTTCACCGTCATTCTGCCGCATGCCACGGTGGCCAGCGATGTGCGGATCGGGAAGCGATGCATGATCGGGATGGGGGCACGCATCCATGCCGGCGTCCAGATTGGCGATGACTGCCGAATCGGTGTCAATGCCGTGGTTCGCCGCGACATGCCGGATGGCGCCATTGCCAATACCGACCAGCGTCTCCATGTTCGGCGCCGTATTACCTTTGCACGATCATAGCTCCAGATGTAACTACACCAAACTGGTGCCGGGACCCGGCACTCAGTCGAAAATACTGTATTGATTCGGAGTTTATGATGATTTTGATTTTAACTTATGCAAAAGTTTGTACAACTTCGATCAGTCACCTTTTGAACGAACGCTTCCCGGGGGAAGTCTATACTTCACACGGGCTCAGCACTTGGCTACGCGAGCCGCTGGCGCGTGTTTTTGCCGCCAATGATCAGGCCATGCCGGGTCTGCGCCCCTTCTTCGATGGTGGCCCGGCCATCCTGGACCGATTGGCCGAGGCCATGGCGGCCGGGGAACAGGTGACGGTCATCAGTGGGGTCCGCGACCCGATCGCCCGCTCCCTGTCCGTTGCGATGCAGAATTTCGATGACAGTTTTCTCGACTGTGTGGGCCCCACCGCGGAGGCCACGGCCAACGTCATGGCGGCCCGTATCGCCGACCTGTGGCTTAACGACACAGAAAGTGAGGACCCGGTTCGGGCGTGGCTGGAACTGATGGTGCGCGCCCCTTTCCGGTGGTTCAAGGAGGAGATCGAGACACCCTTCGGATTAGATCTGAAAGCCCGGCCGTTTGATCAGGACCGCGGTTACACCATCCTATCCAAGGATAATGTGCGGCTGCTTCTGTTCCGACAGGAAAAGGCACCGACCGCCATCGAACAAGGGCTCGCCGAACTGTTCCCGGATATCGATGTCACACTGCCCCACATCAACGACGGTGCCGATAAATCCACAGCGGATATCTACTGCGCACTCCAGGCCTGCTTTCGACTGCCACGTTCGGCATTGGTGCAAATCTACGCTCATCCCGAGATCAATCCCTATTTCGGGGAAAGCGATATTGCCGCGGCGATCGATCGTTGGGCCGAACCTCTCCCAACCCGCACTTGGGTCCTTCCCCCGCCGCCCGCTGCCCCGCGACCCACCTTCGCCGCAACTTTGTTCATTCCCTTGCGCAATCATGCTGAGTGGATCGGCGCGCAACTCGACAGCCTGTTTGCCCAGTGGCGGCCGGATCTCGAAATGGTCCTGGTCGATGACGGCTCCACCGACGGCAGCTTCGCAGTGGCATCGCAACGGCTGGCTACCCGACCGGATGTCGCCGCTACTGTGATGAGAAACAGTAAGCCAATCGGGCACGGCATGTTGCCGCACCTTGTCAAATTTTCAAAAGCACCCATCATTATTCAGGCAGATAGCGATGACATCACGCTACCGGGACGCATTGATACCATTATAGATCACTTCAACGCCAACCCGGACTGTAAGGTTATTACCTCCAATGCCGTATTGATTAACGAAAGTGGGTTGCCGACTTATTTGTTGAACACCGACCTTCCCGATGTGATCATCGATGATCCCGTGAAAGTGATCGATCAACAGGGCAGTCCCTTCTGGCTGGGTGCCTCCTCCGCCTATCATCGCTCCATCATCGAAGCGTTTGAGCCCCTGGATCCGGAACTCTGCGCATATGGTCTTGATCTTCTGACCGGCTTTCGGGCGGTATTGCTGGGCTCCCACCATTACCTGTCGCGCCCCCTTGTCGGCTGGCGCCAGCATGCCCGCAATAGCCATCGAATGATCGGGGCGCTCAACAATGACCCCGTTGCGCTTGAGCATGTGGGGGCTGTGTATGTGATGATCCGGGCGCAGCGCTTGCGAGACGTCGCATGGCTGCGCGCCAATGGCAAGATTGCGCCAGAGCGCGCGGAAGCGATTGAGGCAAAATGGCGGGCCGATTATACGAGCAAGGCCGACGAGTGGATTCGGCATCGCAACCGCCTTACCGGAACACATGCCACGCCGCAGCCCAGGGATTCCTCAAGAATTGACTCCGACCCGCATGTGCCCGGAATTCCTCCAATTTTTACCCTGGTCAAGGGGTATGAATATTCAATCAATGACCTGTTTCATGCTCTTGCATTCAGACCCGGCATCCACCTTGGGGCCCCCAATACTGCGTGGACAAGCCGCCAATCGATGTTCTCTGCCCGCATCCCGGATTTTGGCGCGAAAGCGATCATTCTTACGATGGCAGGTCTCCCCTATTGCGACACGCAATCGGTATTCATTTCAGTGGATTTTGTCGATCTGATCGAAGTGAAAATCACCGCCGGGCACGTCAAGCGTGTAACCGTGCCGATCGTCAGACGGTTTGATCCGGGCGGCGGGATTGTAACGCTCATGATTGTGACACCCGATGCCACGAAGCACAGTTCCTTCACCCCGAACAGCAATGATGACCGCATCCTGGGCGTTGCGTTGTTCTCATTGCAGGTTGTGTGATTCCACGACGGGACGTGTGAAGGCCCAGCGCCCGCGGGCACCAATCCCGCGCAAGCCCAGCCGCGGCATGATCGCGCACGGCATTGTGAACCATATCAAGCAGGATGACCGGTCCTGATCGATGTGGGCCGGTCAAACGGCGGTCGTGGTAACCGGGATCAGATCGCACAAAACGTGTTGCAAGCGCATTCAACCACGACGCCGCAGCCATACTGTTCAAGGCTGGCGCCCCTTGGGACTTTCAACAGCCCTCGTCAAATCGGACGAAACCCACCCAGTCCACTTAAAAGCCAACGAAGGGCTGGTGCATTATCGGCAATTCGATGAAGAGTGGCGCGCCCGGAAGGATTCGAACCTCCGACCCCCAGATTCGTAGTCTGGTGCTCTATCCAGCTGAGCTACGGGCGCACTGTATTCCGATTTCCGATCCCCGTTAAGGGTACCGGCCGGTGAGGTGGCGCTTGTATCCGATGGCGCCGGGGATTGCAATGGGATTTTGTTGACGTTGCCTACAATGCCGACGTCGGGTGATTGCCGAGCGCGCCTGCATCGGCTATTCCTGCGCCAACCCCACGAAAGCAGGCCCGCCTTGAGCAACAAGATCCAGAACCCCGACAAGAACTTCCCCGTGACCTGGGAGGAGCTGCACCGCAATGCCAAGGCCCTGGCTTGGCGCCTGGCGGAGCATACCCAATGGAAGGGTATCATCGCCATCACACGCGGCGGCCTGGTGCCTGCGGCCATCATCGCCCGTGAACTGGATCTGCGCGTGGTCGAGACCATTTCGGTCAAGAGCTATGACCACCAGACCCAAGGCGAGATCCGCGTGTTGAAGGCCGCCGACGCCGTCACCGATGGCGGCAAGGACTGGCTGCTGATCGACGATCTGGTCGATACCGGCAAGACGGCCGCCTATGTGCGCAAGCTGCTGCCCAATGCGCATTTCGCCACCATCTATGCCAAGCCGGCCGGCCGGCCCCTGGTCGATACCTTCGTCACCGAGGTCAGCCAGGATACCTGGATCCATTTCCCCTGGGACCTGCTGCCTGTCAGCTATTTGCAGATCGAGCGCTGATCCGCATTTCCAGGGTACCTGCCGCGGTGGGACAGCTGCGCAAGGGCAGTTCCACCCCGGCCAGCGACAGGCTGGTGGCCAGAGCCAGCAACGGCCCCGCCAGATCGCGCTGGCGGGCCGGCGGCGTCAGGTGCGCCAGCAGCAGTGCGGCCGACAGCCGTGCCTTCGGCCCCCGCTGCAATACGCCTACAAGGGTCAGCAGGGCCCGTTCGTCCGTGGACAGGGCGGAACGGCAGCCATTGCCGATATCCGGCCGGCCGGCCGGATAGACATGCAGTTGCTCCATCACCTCTTCCCAGGCGATCAGGGCGTCGGGCCAGCAGCCCGGCAATAGCCGGCGGAACTCCATCTCCACCTCCTCCCAGCGGAAGCGCCCGTGGCGCCAGCGCCGGGCCGACCACAGCAACAGCTGTTCGCCCCGCGACAGGGTGAAGACCGTCCCGCCATCCTGGAGTACCGCAAGCAGGCGCGCCCGCTCCGCATGGGCCATCTCCTCGGCCTGCCCTTCCCGGGCTGCCGCAGCGCCCAGATCGGGCCACCACAGGGCCATCTCGCTCATCACCGCCTCCGGCATCCATTGACCGTCAATGAGGAGATGCTATTGCGAATGGTTCGCAATAGCAAGGCGACAAATGCGCTGAACAGCATGATCTACACATGCAAAAAGGGGTACCCGCGAAGGTACCCCTTTTCGTGACCAGGAGCGCCATGAGGCCGCCTTGATTACAGGCTGCGCACGTCGGTCAGGTGGCCCTTGATGGCGGCGGCGGCCGCCATGGCGGGGCTGACAAGATGGGTACGGCCACCGGGGCCCTGGCGGCTTTCGAAATTGCGGTTGGACGTGCTGGCACAGCGCTCGCCGGGCTTCAGCTTGTCGTCATTCATGGCCAGGCACATGGAGCAGCCGGGCTCGCGCCAGTCGAATCCGGCCTCGGTGAAGATCGTGTGCAGGCCTTCGCTCTCGGCCTGTTCCTTCACCAGCCCCGACCCCGGCACGACCATGGCATAGACGCCGTCGGCCACCTTGCGACCCTTGGCCACCGATGCAGCGGCGCGCAGATCCTCGATGCGGCTGTTAGTGCAGGAACCGATGAACACCTTCTGCACCGGTACTTCCGACAGCGGCGTGCCCGGCGTCAGGCCCATATAGGCCAGCGAGCGTTCCACCGCCTTGGCCTTATGCGGGTCCTTGAAATCGGACGGGCTCGGCACGGTGGCGGTGATCGGGGCCACATCCTCCGGGCTGGTGCCCCAGGTGACCAGCGGCACAATGTCTGCCGCATCCAGTTCCACGACCTTGTCATAGACCGCGCCCTCGTCGGTGGGCAGCGTCTTCCAATACTCGACCGCCCGGTCGAAATCGGCCCCCTGCGGGGCGCGGGGGCGACCGCGCAGATAGTCGAAGGTCTTGTCGTCGGGCGCGATCAGGCCGGCGCGGGCCCCCGCCTCGATGGCCATGTTGCAGACCGTCATACGGCCTTCCATGGACAGGTCGCGGAAGGCCTTGCCGGCATATTCGATGACATAGCCGGTGCCGCCGGCCGTGCCCAGCACGCCGATGACAGCCAGGGTCAGGTCCTTGGCCGTCACACCCGGCGGCAGGTCGCCATCGACCTTGACCAGCATATTCTTCGACTTCTTGATCAGCAGGGTCTGCGTGGCCAGCACATGCTCCACGTCCGAGGTGCCGATGCCGAAGGCCAGGGCACCGAAGGCGCCGTGGGTGGCCGTGTGGCTGTCACCACAGACGATGGTCATGCCCGGCTGGGTCACGCCCTGCTCCGGCCCCACCACATGTACGATGCCCTGGCGGATATCGGCCATATCGAAATATTCGATACCGAATTCCTTGGTGTTGACACCCAGTTGCGCCACCTGGATGCGGCCTTCCTCGTTCTTGATGCCGGCCAGACGATCCTTGGAGGTGGGCACGTTATGATCGGCCACGGCCAGGGTCTTCTTGGGCTGGCGCACCTTGCGCCCGGCGATGCGCAGGCCTTCGAAGGCCTGCGGGCTGGTCACCTCATGCACCAGATGCAGATCGATATACAGCACGGCAGTGCCGTCCTCCTGCCGATGGACGGTGTGGCTGTCGAAGATCTTGTCATAGAGGGTGCGGGCCATGTCTCTCACCTGGGGGTCAAGGATCGAACCGCAAAGACGGGGGTTGCTTTACGGTCACATTGTTACATAGCGGCGGAGCATAGCGGCACGATCCGGACACGGCAAGCACAGGCGGCTTTCAGGCCGCGCGCCTGGATGCAACGCAGCGTTCAAGGCGGCGCATGATTGGTAGGAATAATACCAGTCTTATGCCCCGTCACCCCCGCGGCAGCCGCGCCTCCGGCGTCGGCGGGTCCAGGTCCTCGTACAGGGCCTGGGCTTCCGGCGCAGGCCCCCGCCGCGCCGCCAGCGCCTTGACCTTGATCACCCGTACATAGGCGCCTAGCGGGAAGGTCAGCACGTCGCCCACCTTCACCACCTGGCTAGCCTTCGACACGGGCGCGCCGCCCAGGCGCAGGCTGCCCGAACCCGCCAGCTTGGCCGCCTGGCTGCGGGTCTTCAGGAACCGCGCATACCAGAGCCATTTGTCCAGGCGCAGCCTCCCCTTGGCAATATCGGCGACGTCGGACAGGTCAAGGGGGGTGATGTCCTGATCGGCCATGGGCTCAGCCGTTCAGGGCGCGGACCAGGAAGGGCAGGCTTTCATCCATCCGGTAATCGACCGAGGAATGGTCGTCTGGAAATTCCTCATACCGGTGATTGATGCCCAGCTGTTCCAGACGGCGATGCAGGCGGCGGGCGCCATGGACCAGGTTATATTGGTCGCGGTCGCCACAATCGATGAACAGGCCCTTCAGACCGCGCAAGGCGTCGGCATGGGTCTCCACCATCCGCGCCGGGTCCCAGGCCAGCCAACGGGCCCAGCGTTCCTCTATCACCTCGCAGGTGTCAGGCGTCACGGGCAGACGGATGCCCAGATATTGCGACGGGTCGGGGTCATAGGTGGCGGCCATGCACAGGATCATCAGAACATGGGTATCTTTGCCATCCACCTTGCGCGCCGTTTCGAACGCATTCATGAAACGCTCGATAGAGCCGCCATAACGGCCAAGGGCGCGCAGCACGCCCGGCATGTCGGGCAGGTAACAGAGCTCGAACCCCATGTCGCCGGAATGGCAGGCCGCCGCCGCCCAGACATCCGGGCGCAGGTACGCATGCGCGAGAGCGCCATAGCCACCGCTGCTTTTCCCGAAAACCGCCCGTCGGCCGGCCCCGCCGCAACCGAACCGTCCCTCCACGAAGGGCACGACCTCGTCACACAGGAAATCCATCCAGCGGCCCATGACGGCGGAATTGATGTACTGGTTGCCACCCAGGCGGGTGAAGCAGTCGGGGAAGACCATGACGGCGGGGGCCATGGCGCCGCTATCGATCAGCCGGTCCAGCCTTTCCGGCAGGTTCTCCCCGAAATTCTTCCAGTTGGTATGGGCGGGACCACCGGCAGTATAGCCGACAATATCGACCAGCATCGGCAGGTCGGCGCCATCATGGCCGGCCGGAATATAGACATGCACCTCCCGCCTGGGGCTGTCGCCCAGCAGATTGCCGGCAAGAACCTGACTGTCCAGCGTCAGGCGATGGAGGGTGCCCTGGGCGGCGGTATGGGAACGGCGCATGCTGCTTTATCGTCCGGCTTGTTGTCGTTCTTGAAAGCCAGACTTTGCCCCCGCGCCGCGTTGGTTACAAGCCTTCCACGGGCGGCGGCGGATTGGAGCCGGGGGCGAAGGCCGCCTGCCCGGCCCGGTCGCGCCATTCATGCAGGGCCCAGGCGACGGAAGGAAAGGCCAGTTCGTCCCAGGGAATCTGGCCCCAAGCGAACATCCCCACCTCCAGGCTTTCCGGTCCGGCCGCAATGGCGGGGTCGGCCAGGGTGGCGCGATAGATCATCTGCACCTGGGAAATGCGCGGAATATTGTAGACGGCAAGCAGCGCATCGATGGTGATGCGGGCACCCGCCTCCTCCAGCGCCTCGCGCGCGGCCCCCTGCTCCGTCGTTTCGGCCAGTTCCATATAGCCGGCAGGCAGGGTCCAGAAGCCCCGGCGCGGTGGAATGGCGCGGCGGCACAACAGAAATCGCCCCTCGGCATCGGTGACCACGGACCCGACGACGATCTTGGGGTTCTCATAGGCGATATAGGAACAATCGGGGCAGACCAGCCTTTCCCGATCCTCGCCTTGCGGCACCATGCGCACGCGCGGGCCGCTGGTGGGCGGCGGCGGGTACAGGCGGGAAGGGTCGGCGGGGGGCGGGCTCATGGAATTTACCATGCAGCCAAAGCCCCCGCCGGGGCAAGAGGCCGGCGACCGCCGGCCCGCGCCACGTGGCGCGCAAGCCAAGGGCGCGGATGCGCCCGCCCGGCACCTGAGGGAACAAGAAAACGGCATTTGGCTGAAATCGGCCAAATGCCGTTGGTCTTAATTCTTGGCGTCCTGTGCCGTGTTCTCGATGGCCTTGCCACCGGACTTCACATCCTTGCCCACGCCCTCGACCGTATTGCAGGCCGACAGGGCGAACATTGACAGCAGCAGGGCGGCCGGAATCGCATAGGAGCGTTTATTCATGATGTCCTCTCGCGTTGAAGCCGGCTTTTCGCCAGCGGTTGATGGGGGAGTAACAACGAGAGAGGATGTTTGTTCCTTCAATCTTCCGTCACTTCCATCAGCCATGGCCAGCGGGCGCGATAGCTGTCCACCTTCGCCCGATACGCGACCGGATTATCGCTGTGGGGGTTGGGGCGCAGGATACCGGCTGCCAGTTCATCCAGCCCGTAGGGCGCCACCACCTCCCCGTCGGGGGCCATGCCGACGCAGGTGCAGCGGACCAGGAAACCGGCGACGCCGTCACGGCTGCTGACCAGCGGCGGGATCAGTTTGCCGAATCGCTGCGGATACCAGAGATGGACGCGCGCCTGGTTACGCAACTCCACCTCCACGCCCAGATCGGCAAAAACGGTGGTGGCGGCGCGGATGGCCGCATCCTCCGCTTCCCAACTGGTGTCCGGATCGTAATAGAACAGGTCGTAATCCTTGACGCCCCAGCCGGGGTCACGCCCGTCCCGCGCGTTCCACACGGCCTGATACAGACAGCCGGCTACCAGCAACGCCTGCGACAGGCCCAGGGCTGGCAGCCGTTCCAGGATGGCGGCATTGACGGGATTGGCCAGCGCCAGGGCGCGGAAAGCGTCGGGGGTCATGGCATGCATAACGGGGCGGATCGGAGCCAATGCTGATCCGCCCCTGGAGTAGCGCTTATTCCAGCCCCTCAAACAGGGCGGTGGACAGGTAGCGTTCGGCGAAACTGGGCAGGATCACGACGATCAGCTTGCCCTTGTTCTCGGCCCGCGCGCCCACCTCGAACGCGGCGGCCAGAGCGGCACCGGACGAGATACCCACCGCCACGCCCTCGGTCTTGGCGGCGTCACGGGCCAGCTCGAACGCGCGGACGTTGGAGATGCGCAACACCTCGTCGATCTGGTCCTTGGCCAGGATGTCGGGCACGAAGCCGGCGCCGATGCCCTGAATCTTATGGGGCCCCGGCAGACCGCCGGACAGGACAGGGCTGTCCTCCGGCTCCACCGCCACGACCTTGAAGCCGGGCTTGCGCGCCTTCAGCACTTCAGCGACGCCCGTCAGGGTGCCCCCGGTACCCACGCCGGAAATCAGGATGTCGGCCTTACCCGCCGTGTCCTTCCAGATCTCCTCCGCCGTGGTGGCGCGGTGAACGGCCGGGTTGGCCTGGTTCTTGAACTGCTGGAGGATATAGGCGTCCGGCGTGCTGGCCAGCAGTTCCTCCGCCTTGGCGATCGCACCCTTCATGCCCTGCGGGGCCGGGGTCAGCACCAGTTCGGCCCCCAGCAGCTTCAGCATCTTGCGACGCTCAATCGACATGCTTTCCGGCATGGTCAGGATCAGGCGATAGCCCTTGGCGGCGGCCACGAAGGCCAGCGCGATGCCGGTATTGCCGGAGGTCGGTTCGATCAGGACGGTGCGGTCGGGCGCGATCTTGCCCTCCGCCTCCGCCGCCTCGATCATGGCCTTGCCGATGCGGTCCTTGACGCTGGACAGCGGGTTGAAGAATTCCAGCTTGGCCACGATGTCGGCCACGACACCATGCTTGGCCGCCAGGCGGTTCAACCGCACCAGCGGTGTCGCTCCCACGGTGTCCAGGATGCTGTCATAAATCTTGCCACGGAATTCAGCGGACATTTCACATCTCCATTCGTGGTATTCTTCGGAAATACCGGATCAGTGCCGTGTATATAGGGGGGCTCAGGCAGTGTCAAAGGCCGTAGGTCAGGTCGAGGGCGTAAGCCTGAGCCCTGACAGATATGGACTTCAATCCAATGCTGTCAGGGCTCGCCTCCGGCTCGACCTGACCTACGGTGGGCTAGATACTGAAGTCCAGCTTCGAGGCGGCTTCGCTGGCCACACCAGCCTGATGGGCACGCACGCAGAGGTCTTCGATGCTGGTCTGTTCCAGCCGCGCCATCACCTCGTCCTGCAATTCCGCCCAGAGGGGGCGTACCACCTGGCGGCCCAGTTCGGCCCCCACCTCCTCCTCGATCGGATCGGTGGCCTGTTCCAGAGCGCGGACCACGCGCACGATCTCGGCCACCGTGATGCGGCGGCGTTCCTTGGCCAGACGATAGCCGCCCTTGGGTCCGCGCACACCGGCCAGCACACCGGCCCGCACCAGGGCCTGCAGCACCTGTTCCAGATAGCGCTTGGGAATGCCCTGGCGCTGGGTGATCTCGGCCGACTGCACGGGTGCGGAACCGGCATTATAGGCGATGTCCAGCACCGTCTCGATGGCGAACATCAGTTTCTTGGAAATGCGCAGCATGCCTGTCCCTCACCCTTTCGTGCCGGTGGTCTTCACGCCCGTTGAACCGAAGCCGCCGGCCCCCCGCTCCGTCTCATCCAGATCGTCCACTTCGGTCCAGACGGTCCGCTCATGCCGGGCGATCACCATCTGGGCGATGCGCATGCCGCGCTCCACCGTAAAGGGCGTGTCGGAATGGTTGATCACGATCACCCCGATCTCGCCGCGATAATCGGCGTCGATAGTGCCGGGGCTGTTGACCAGACTGATGCCGTTCTTCAGCGCCAGGCCCGACCGGGGGCGGATCTGCGCCTCATAACCGGCCGGCAAGGCGATGGCGATACCGGTGGGGATCAGCTTGCGTGCCCCGGGCGCCAGGGTCACCGGCTCCGCGATGGCGGCCAGCAGGTCCAGACCGGCTGACAGGGCCGTGGCATAGGCCGGCAGGGCAAGGTCGGCGCCATGGGGAAGGCGGCGGATGGCGATGCTGATATCCGACATTCTTAATTCTTTCCGTTTACAAAATGATCGGCGATGGCGGCGGCCAGGCGGCTCGCCACCTCGGCCTTGGGCATGTTTGTCCAGGCATCCTCCGTGCCGTCGGCACGGATGACATGCACGGAATTACGGTCGCCGCCAAAGGTACCGGTGGCTGGCGATACATCATTGGCGACGATCCAGTCACAGCCCTTGCGCAGCCGCTTGGCGCGGGCATAGGCGACGACATCGTTGGTCTCCGCCGCGAAGCCCACCACCAGCACCGGGCGCCGTGGCCCCGGGGCCGACAGGGTGGCCAGGATGTCGGGATTCTCCGCCAGGTGCAGGGCGGGCGGGCCGGACCCGTCCTTCTTCAGCTTCTGCCCCGCCACCCCATCCACCCGCCAATCGGCCACGGCAGCGGCAGCCACGAAAATGTCGGCCGGCAGAGCGGCTTTGCAGGCGTCCAGCATCTGCGCCGCCGTCTCCACGGACACGACCGTCACCCCGGCCGGGTCGGGCAGACGCACCGGCCCGCTGACCAGCGTCACCCGCGCGCCCAACGCCGCCAGGGCGGCCGCCACGGCATGGCCCTGCTTGCCGCTGGACCGGTTGGCGATATAGCGCACGGGATCGATGGGCTCATGTGTCGGCCCGCTGGTAACCAGGGCATGGCGGCCGGCCAGGGGCCTGGGCGCATCCTGCGCCGCGAACCAGCCGACCAGATGATCGATGATGGCCAAAGGTTCCACCAGCCGGCCCGGCCCGTACTCGCCACAGGCCATAGGTCCCTCATCGGGCCCGATGACCCCCACCCCCCTTGAGCCCAGCAGGGCCAGGTTGGCGCGGGTGGCCGGATGCTCATACATCCGCACATTCATGGCCGGCGCCACCAGCACCGGCTTGTCCGTGGCCAGCAGCACGGTGGTGGCCAGATCGTCGGCCAGCCCGTGCGCCATGCGGGCCAGGATATTCGCCGTGGCCGGCGCCACCAGCACCAGATCCGCCTGCCGTGAAAGCTGGATATGGCCCATGGACGATTCGTCGGTCAGCGACCACAGATCCTGATAGACGGTGTCCTCCGACACGGCCTGCAACGTCAGGGGCGTGACGAACTTCGCCCCGCCATCGGTCAGCACCACGCGCACGCAAGCCCCGCGCTCGCGCAGGCGGCGCACCAGGTCCGGCGTCTTGTAGGCGGCGATGCCCCCCGCCACGATCAGCAGGATGCGGCGGCCGGCAAGCGAAAGCACAGGCGGGCTGGTCTCGGGCAAGGGGCGATATCCCTTCGGCGCGGGCGCCGGGCAGATTGTTTACCGGTAAATGCGGACAATCGGCGACGCCAATGAACGCCGGTTGCGCTGTGAAATCAGGGATATTCCCAAACCGGCCCGGATGCAAGCGCATCGCGCCGCACCTGTTGCGGGGGCCGCGATGCCCCAGGCGCCGGGCAGCGCGACAGATTGTCCAGAAGCCTGCGCTTCCCAACCGTTGGCGGGCCATGTATATCGAACATCCGCGACCGGGGAAGCCTCCGGCCGCTCCGTTCGTGCTGGCCTTTCCCTGCTGTCCCGCCGTATCCCCCGGATGCGGGCGCGGATGCCAGAAATGGGGGTGGAAAGGCCGGACGGCAAGTCCAATTCGGCCCGGTCAATGCCGGGTCCCTTTAGTTGTTCCAGTAGCGGGTGGCGGCCCGCATTCCGTGGCCGCGCCCAATTCGCCGAGGAGATGAGAGGTATGGCGGACACCATCCATGCGGGCGACGGCCAGACCCGCCGCGACTTCATCTATCTGGCTGGCGCCGCCATGGGCGGTGTGGGTGCCGCTGCCGCTTTGTGGCCCTTCATCAGCAGCCTGAACCCGGCCGCCGACACGCTGGCCCTGGCCACGATCGAGGTCGATCTGGCCCCGATCCAGCCGGGTCAGGCCATCAAGGCCATGTGGCGCGGCAAGCCGGTCTTCATCCGTAACCGCACGCAGGAAGAGATCGACGCTGCCCGCGCCGTCCCGACGGCCGAGCTGATCGATCCGCAGGCCGATCAGGCCCGCGTCAAGGAAGGCAAGGACAACTGGCTGGTGCTGGTCGGCGTCTGCACCCATCTGGGCTGCATTCCGCTGGGCACGTCGTCGGGCGAATCGAAGGGCGATTTCGGCGGGTGGTTCTGCCCCTGCCACGGGTCGCACTACGACACGTCCGGCCGTATCCGCAAGGGTCCCGCCCCGCAGAACCTGCACGTGCCGGAATACGCGTTCCTGACCGACACCCGCGTCAAGATCGGCTAAAAGATAGATCCAGTCAGGGAGTGCCAGATGGCTCACGCCCCACAGTCCAATTTCGAGAACCCGGTGGTGAACTGGATCGACCAGCGCCTGCCGATCTTCACCATGATGAACAAGGAGTACGGGTCTTTCCCGACTCCGCGTAACTTCAATTATTTCTGGAACTTCGGTGCCATCGCCATGGTGGTGCTGGTGACGATGATCGTGTCCGGTATCGTGCTGGCGATGCACTATACCAACAACACGTTGCTGGCCTTCGACAGCGTCGAGCGCATCATGCGCGACGTGAACTGGGGCTGGATGATCCGTTATATCCACGCCAACGGCGCGTCGATGTTCTTCATCGCCGTCTATATCCACATTTTCCGCGGCATCTATTACGGCTCCTACAAGGCCCCGCGCGAACTGCTGTGGATCTTCGGCGTCGTCATCCTGCTGCTGATGATGGGCACGGCGTTCATGGGCTATGTGCTGCCCTGGGGCCAGATGTCCTTCTGGGGCGCCACGGTGATCACCAACCTGTTCTCCGCCATCCCGGTGGTGGGCGAGAGCATCGTGACCCTGCTGTGGGGTGGCTTCTCGGTCGATAACCCGACCCTGAACCGCTTCTTCGCCCTGCACTATCTGTTGCCGTTCGTGCTGCTGGGCGTGGTCGTCCTGCATGTCGCGGCCCTGCACATCACCGGGTCCAACAATCCGCTGGGTGTGGAACCGAAGGGTCCCCAGGACACCCTGCCGTTCCACCCCTACTACACGACGAAGGATTTCTTCGGGATCACCGTGTTCCTGATCATCTTCGCCGCGTTCGTGTTCTTTGCACCGAACTATATGGGTCATCCGGACAATTACATTCCGGCCGACCCGCTGGTGACGCCGGCGCATATCGTGCCGGAATGGTATTTCCTGCCCTTCTACGCCATCCTGCGTTCCATCACCTTCTCCATCGGCCTGCCGTTCACCGACGTCGTGCTGATCCCGGCGAAGCTGGGCGGCGTGCTGGCCATGTTCGGCTCGATCGCCATCCTGTTCGTCCTGCCCTGGCTGGACAGCTCTCCGGTCCGTTCGGCCCGGTTCCGCCCGATCTTCAAGTGGTGGGTGCTGCTCTGCCTGGTGCCGGCTTTCTTCATGCTGGGCTATGCCGGCGGCAAGCCGGCCGAACAGCCCTATGTGCTGATCGGTCAGCTGGGTACGGTGATGTATTTCGCGTTCTTCCTGCTCCTGCCGATCATCGGCCGGATCGAGAAGCCGCTGCCGCTGCCGGCCAGCATCGCCAATCCGGTCCTGGGCGGCAACGCCCCCACCACCAAGTGATGGAGAAGGCCTGATGCGTCGTCTTCGTACCCTCATCGCCGCCGGCGCCCTGACCATTGCCGGCCTGACCGGCAATGCCCTGGCCTCCAGCGACGCCCCCCTGCCGCCGGCCCAGACCTGGGCCCATGGCGGGGTGAACAGCTTCCTGTCCTTCTTCAAGGGCTATGATTACGCCTCCGTGCAGCGCGGCTTCCAGATCTACAAGGAAGTCTGCTCCGCCTGCCATTCGCTGCATCTGGTGTCGTACCGTCATCTGCACGACATCGGCTTCAACGAAGAGGAAGTGAAGGCCATCGCGGCCTCGGTGGAAATCACCGACGGCCCCAATGACCAGGGCGAGATGTTCACCCGGCCGGGCCTGCCGTCCGACCGGTTCAAGAGCCCGTTCCCCAACAAGAACGCCGCGGCCGCCGCCAATGGTGGCAAGGCCCCGCCGGACTTGTCGCTGATCGTGAAGGCCCGCGCCCATCACGAGGATTACATCTACGCCCTGCTGACGGGTTATGGCGAGGCTCCGGCCGGCCATGAATTGTCGGAAGGCAGCAACTACAACAAGTACTTCCCCGGCAACGCCATCGCCATGGCGCAGCCGCTGTACGCGGACGGCGTGACCTTTACCGATGGTACCAAGGCCACGATCGAGCAGCAGGCCCATGACGTGACGACCTTCCTGGCCTGGGCCGCGGAGCCCAAGCTGGAAGAGCGTCGCCGCGTCGGCCTGATGGTCATCCTGTTCCTGGTGTTCTTCTCCGGCATCATGTACGCCGCCAAGCGTCGCCTGTGGTCGGAAGTGCACTGATCAAGGTTTGGGGAACCGGGCAACCGGCTTCCCGCCAGATCGAAAGGGCCGCTCCCGGCGACGGGGCGGCCCTTTTGTTTTATGATGGGATTTACCTTCCCTACTCTCTCTCCGTCATCCCGGCGAAAGCCGGGACCCAGGAGCCACATGCACGACCTTTCAGCCACCGTCGTTCGACGCAAGTTGAGAGGTTTGATCCTGCGGCCCCTGGGTCCCGGCTTTCGCCGGGATGACGGTGGGGGAGAATTCATCGCCAGGGCCCCATGACCGAAGACGACCTCCTTTCCCGCCTGCTTTACCGCGATGGTCTGATGCTGGTGCTGGACAAGCCGGCCGGCATCGCCGTGCATGCCGGGCCGGATAGCGCCAAGGGCAAGGGCGACAATCTGGAACGGCATTTCGATGCGCTGCGCTTCGGCTTTCCCAAGGCCCCATCACTGGCCCATCGGCTGGACCGCGACACCTCGGGCTGCCTGATCCTGGGCCGGCATCCCAAGGCGCTGCGCCGGCTGGGCATCCTGTTCCAGGAAGGCAAGGTGGCCAAGACCTACTGGGCCATCGTGCTGGGCCATCCCGCCGACAATACGGGCAAGGTCGATGCCGGCCTGACCAAGGTCAGCGATGCGCGGCGCGGCTGGCGCATGGTGATCGACAAGGAAAACGGCCAGCCCTCCGTCACACTCTGGCGGGTGCGCGGGCGCGGCGAACTGCCCGGCATCGGCCCCGTCGCCTTCATGGAACTGAACCCCAAGACCGGCCGCACGCACCAGATCCGGGTGCATATGCAGCATCTGGGGCATCCGCTGCTGGGCGACCCGATCTATCTGCCTGCCGGGGTCGGGGGCCGCGTGGGCGATATGCTGCACCTGCATTCCCGCACCGTCACCGTGCCCATCCAGGCCACGAAACCGCCCGTGACCATCACCGCCCCTGTCCCACCGCACATGCGTGCGGCCCTGACCACTTGCGGCTGGGAGGGGGAACCGGCATCGGATGCGGTTCTCCGGTAATCAACGATCACCGGAACATGGCGTCACGCGTCGTTGGCCGCCGGCAACTCGCCCAGGGATATCGGCTCATGGTCGGGAAACCGGTCCAGCAGGGCACCGGTTTCCGCCGCCACCGGCCCGCGGTCGGTGACGAAGCCGTCGATCAGGGTGAGCGGCAGTATATCCATGCCGGGTGCGGCGATGGTGGTGGGGCCCAGCGCCTGCCAGTTGATGGCGGCGGCTGGCAGGCATACATGCACCGGTATCCCCGCCCCCTGACCCGCACGGGCCAGGTCGGCCGTGCCGGCCGGTACCAGCACGTCGCCACGCGAACTGGCCCGCAACGCGGCCACGAACAGACGCTCCACCACGCCACGGCGCACCAGGTCCAGGGCGCTTGTCTGGTCGCAGGGGCTGTGCGGGATGCCGGCCTCCACCATCTCCCACGCGGCCAGGGTGCCGATCGTCACCACCTGCGGCGGGGCGATATCCTCACCCAGCACGCCGCCCGTGGCCCGGCGCAGATCGACCTGTTCCTGCGCCAGGTAAAGCCCGGCCGATGCCGCCCCCCAGCCCACACCCGACAGCCAGCCAGGCTCCGCCGCCAGCAGCACGGTCTGCGGCATGCCGTCGCCCCCGCCGGCGCCGACTCGGCGCAGCATCGACATGGCGTGACGACCGATGGCCAGATTGGCCGCCAGTTCCTCCGTGGCGATCGCGTCGGCCTCCATATAGGCGCGCTGGGCCCGGTCCGATGGCGGGGTGACGTCCAGCACCTCGCGCATGCGATCCAGGACACCACGCAGACGCGGGCAGCGCGGATCGGTGGCGGCCAGGGCATGCCAAGCCGTCATGACGGGCACAATATCGGGATCCCGCCGGGCCGCCAGTGCCAGCCCATAGCCTGCCGTTACGGAGACCAAGCCAGGACCGCGTACAATACCACCCATGATGGCGCCCAGCACTTCCCCCACGCTGGACAGGCGACGGATCGTGCAAAGCGCCGGTAAAGCCGCCTGGTCGATCACCTCCACGCCCCAGCCATCGTCCGCCAGCCATATCGACTGGTGTCGCATGTAGCGGCGTGAAGGGGGGGCAGCGGGCATGGGGTCCCTGTTTCCGGTTGCAGATCCACCATGGCCCGCTCACATCCCGCGGGTCAAGCCGCCTTGGCCGGGCCGCCGACCGGTGTGGCATATTTAGCGGTACTATGCGGCGGCCAGTTGCTCAACGAAACCGCTAACATTCCGGCGAAGGCTGCCGGCCTGGCCGGCCACGCCATTGGCCGTACTGGTGACCTGACGGGACGTCTCCCCCGTTTCGCCCGCAATACCGCACAGACCGTCCAGATCCTGGCGGATATCCTCGGTCCCCACGGCCGCGGCCTGGACATTGCGGGTGATCTCCGCCGTGGCTGCTGCCTGTTCCTCCACCGCCGCGGCGATGGCGCCGGTCATGCCGCGGATATGGCCGATGGCCGCGACGATACTGTCGATGGCTCCCACCGACCCGCGGGAGGCGGCCTGAACCCCTTCAACCCGGCGGCGGATATCCTCGGTGGCGGATGCCGTCTGGGTTGCCAGGGCCTTCACCTCCTGCGCCACGATGGCGAAGCCGCGGCCGGCATCGCCGGCCCGTGCCGCCTCGATCGTGGCGTTCAGCGCCAGCAGGTTGGTCTGGGCGGCGATCCCGTCGATCAGGTCCACGATCTGGCCGATCTGGCCGACAGTATCGGCCAGATCGGCAATGTCGCGGGCCGTACGCTGGGCGCCGTCTGCCCCCTCGCCCGCCAGGGCCGCCACCTGGGTGGCCTGGCGGCTGATCTCCCGGATGCTGGCCGCCAACTGCTCCGTCGCTGCTGCCACGGTCTGTACATTGGCAGATGTGCGGTTGGACGCGTCCGCGGCGGCACTGGTACGGTCGGCGGCATTGGTGGCCGCGCGTTGCAGACCGCCGGCCTGATTTTGCAGCCCATCCGCTTCCCCCGCCAGTTCGGCGACGATGGCTTCCATCCGGCCCACAAACTCGCCCACCAACCGGTCACGTGCGGCGCGGCGGGTGGCGTCGGCCGCCTCCGCCTCCCGTTGTTCGCGGGCCAGCCGTTCAGCCCGTTCCATGCCATCGCGGAAAACTGCAACGGCACGGGCCATCTCCCCGATCTCATCGGCGCGGTCGCCGTCGGCCAGTTTCACCGTGAAGTCATTGGCCGCCAGCCGCCCCATGACACCGATCAGCCGGTTGAGCGGCAAGGTGACACCCTTCAGCGCCACCATCAGCGACAGCGCGATACCACCCACCGTGCCCAGCAGCGCAGTCAGCGCCAGAATCCACGTGGTCAGCTGTTCCAGCGCATGCAGCTCTCCGGTCAGGCCGGCAACGGCCTTCGCCAGCTGTGCGATATAGGGATCGGTCTGTTCCGATGCCGTGCGTTCGGCTATGCGCAGCCGGTCACGGAACAAGGCGTGCGCTTCGGCCGCCTTGCCGTCCAACGCCAGCGTCCGCACCTCGCGCAGGGCCGTTGCCACAGGGGCTTGGTCATCGGCAATGGCAGCGGGGTTGCTTCCCGGCACGGGTGGCGGCAACGTGCGCAGGGCAGCGATGGCGTTCTCCATGCCCTCCAGGCGCTTGTCGAATCGGCTGGCGATGGCGGCCCGCCCTTCCGCTGGCTCGAAGATCAGGTTCAGCGCGTCGCGCTGCAGCGCTCGGCTGGTGGAACGCAACTCCGCCGCCGCCAGGGACGCCTGATTGGTCCGGTTCAGTGCCTCCGTGGCACCAGTGACACGGGCCTTGGACCAGAGAGCGGTGGCCGTCACCGTCAGGGCCACGATGGACAGGATGGCCACCGGGGCCAGAATCTTCATCGACAGACGCATGATTTCCGCTCCCATGCTGACGAAACCACCGGGAAACAAATGGCCATGCGCGGCGGGCGAGGGCGGTTTTCGGCGCCCCTTTCCCTCATGTGCAGCAGCCGGGAAAGGTCATTTCGCCAGCATACATCCCACGAGCGTCAGGAAAAGGCCTCGCTGGATGTGCATTAGGCTAGTTCCACAAGTTTCCGGAAATTGCCGGCAAGGAAGCGGGTACCAAGAAAAAGGCCGCACCCCGGAGGGTGCGGCCTTTTCTCATCATTCTGTCGGCAGCCGGTCAACGCGGCGCCAGCACCATGATCATCTGCTTGCCTTCCAGCTTCGGCATCTGTTCGACCTTGCCCAGATCGTCCAGTGCCTCGCGCACCTTGACCAGAACGGCCATGCCGATGTCCTGGTGGGCCATCTCACGGCCGCGGAAGCGCATGGTCACTTTGACCTTGTCGCCTTCTTCCAGGAAACGGCGCATGGCCTTCATCTTGATGTCGTAATCATGCTCGTCGATGTTCGGACGCAGCTTGATTTCCTTGACCTCGATGATCTTCTGCTTCTTGCGGGCCTCGTTGGCCTTCTTCTGTGCCTCGTACTTGTACTTGCCATAGTCGAGGATCTTGCAGACGGGCGGATCGGCATTGGGGCTGACCTCGACCAGATCGAGGCCGGCATCCTCGGCAGCGATCAGAGCATCACGCAGGCTGACAACGCCCACCATCTCGCCTTCCGCATCGACAAGGCGGACAGAACGGACATTGATTTCGCGATTGATGCGGGGACCGTCGCGTTGAGGTTCGCGGTCTTGGGAGGTGGGCCTGGCTATGGAAACTTCTCCTGTTTTCCTGGGATCACCGCCCGGCGGCAGCTTGGGGTGCGCGGGCGGGCGGCGATCCGTTATCACATGGGTTACGGGTGGTCTTAGAAAGCGGAATCGGTGGAGTCCACGTCCGCGGGGGGACGCGCCTCTTCCGACAGATTAGCAATGGCGGCGTCAAGGGCAAGGATTTCCTGCGCATTGGAGCCAAGACGGCGCATGGCGACCGTTCCCTGCTCCGATTCACGCCCACCCACGACCAGCATGACCGGCACCTTCTGGAGCGAATGTTCGCGGACCTTCAGGTTGATCTTCTCGTTTCTTGTGTCCAGTTCGACCCGCAAACCGGCCTTCCTCAACGCTGCCGCCACCTTGCCGGCATAGGCGTCCGCATCCGACACGATGGTGGCCACGGTCACCTGGGTGGGCGCCAGCCAGAGCGGGAACTTGCCGGCATAGTGCTCAATCATCATGCCGATGAAGCGTTCCAGGCTGCCCAGGATAGCCCGGTGCAGCATGACGGGCCGGTGCTTGGCGCCATCCTGGCCGATATAGGAGGCGTCCAGCCGCTCCGGCAGCTGGAAATCCAGCTGCAGGGTGCCGCACTGCCAGGACCGGCCGATGGCATCGGTCAGGTGGAACTCCACCTTGGGGCCATAGAAGGCGCCCTCACCCGGTAATTCCTCGAATTCCAGCCCGTTGGCGCGCAACGCGACGCGCAGGCTTTCTTCTGCCTTGTCCCAGGTAGCATCATCGCCCAGGCGGTTATCGGGGCGCAGCGCCAGCTTCACGGCGATCTTGTCGAAGCCCAGATCCTTGTAGACCCCCAGCTGAAGCGCGAAATACTCCTTCGCCTCGCTGCCGACCTGATCCTCGGTGCAGAAGATATGCGCGTCGTCCTGGGTGAAATTACGCACGCGCAGGATGCCGTGCAGGGCGCCCGACGGCTCGTTGCGGTGGCAATTGCCGAACTCGGCCATGCGCAGCGGCAGATCGCGGTAGCTCTTCAGGCCCTGGCGGAAAATCTGCACATGGGCCGGGCAATTCATGGGCTTGACGCCCAGGAACTTCTCCACCCCGTCCTCGGTGGCCGACTCGCGAACCTTGAACATGTTGTCGCCGTACAGGTCCCAGTGACCCGACGCTTTGAACAGGCTGCTGTCATAGAGCTGCGGCGTGCGCACCTCCACATAGCCGGCGGTGACCAGCTTGGCCCGGATGTAATTCTCCAGCGACCGGTAGAGCGCCCAGCCCTTGGGGTGCCAGAACACCGACCCGACCGCCTCTTCCTGCACATGGAACAGGTCCATCTCGCGACCAAGCTTGCGATGGTCACGCTTCTCGGCCTCTTCGATCTGGTGCAGATGGTCGGCCAGTTCCTTTTCGGTCCGCCAGGCCGTGCCATAGATGCGCTGCAGCATGGCGTTCTTGGCGTCACCGCGCCAATAGGCACCGGCCACCTTCATCAGCTTGAAGGCATGGCCGACCCGGCCCGTGGTGGGCAAATGCGGGCCACGGCACAAATCGTACCACTTGCCCTGGCGATAGATGGTGATGGTTTCCGAGGCCGGCAGATCCTCGATGATCTGGGCCTTGTACTTCTCACCGATCGACTTGAAATGCTCGATCGCCTCGGTCCGGTCCCATTCCTCGCGCGTGAAGGGACGGTTCTCGTCCACGATCTCGTGCATGCGCTTTTCGATCTTCACCAGATCGTCGGGCGTGAACGGCACGTCGCGGGCGAAATCATAATAGAAGCCGGTGGCGATGGCGGGGCCGATCGTCACCTGTGTGCCGGGATACAGTTCCTGCACCGCTTCGGCCATGATGTGGGCTGCGTCGTGCCGGATCAGGTCCAGCGCGTCGGCCTCGTTCTTATCCGTGATGATCGCCAGATGGCAATCGGCCTGGATGGGCAGAGCCAGGTCACGGACAACGCCGTCGATCTTCACGGCCAGGGCGGCCTTGGCGAGCGACTTGGCGATGGAGGCGGCCACGTCGGCCCCGGTAGTGCCCTGCGCATAGGTCCGCACACTGCCATCGGGCAGCGTAATGGCAACCTGGGCGCTGGAAACGGGCACTTCAGCCGAAGACATGGCTTTCCCCTGGAAATAGAGTTGGACAACAGTTTGGAACCGCGACTTTTGACCGGCGGCCGCCGCCGGGTCAAGCACGCGAGATGGGCGAATTTCACATGGAAGGGAAGGGGTTTCGGTGGGGGCGCCATGATTTCGCCCTTCGTTTGCTCCGCTGTTTCCGGTAAAGGGGGAATGGTCACCCATGCGAGCCACCCCATAAAGCACATCAGGGCCCATGCGCGCACAGCCACGGCGGATGTTCAGGCACCCAACCGCGATCCTGCCTCTGCTGCTGGCATTCCTGCTGCCAGCGTATGCGCCCGCACAGGCAGCCGAGCCCAGGCTGATCGGCGTCTTTCGCGACTGGAACGCCTTCACGCTGGAGGAGGCGTCGGGTCCCGTCTGCTGGATGGTATCGCGGCCCAAGAAGATGGAAGGCGACTTCACCAAGCGCGGCGACGTCTTCCTGCTGATCACCCATCGCCCGAACGAACGCAGCTTCGATGTGGTGAATTTCATCGCCGGCTACCCGTTCGCCGACCATGCCGAGGTGACGGTGCAGGTCGGCAAGCAGAGCTTCAAGCTGTTCAGCAAGGATGAGCAGGCCTGGGCCCGGGACCCCGACACCGACCATGCCATCGCCCAGGCCCTGCGCCAGGGATCGACCCTGGTCGTGCGCGGCACCAGCCTGCGCGGCAGCCGCACCACCGACACGTTCAGCCTGGCCGGCAGCGGTGGCGCCTATCAGGCCATCGGCCAGGCCTGCGCGGAACGAGCGGCGGCACCGGCGGAACCGTAATCAGGGCGTCGCCGTCGCCGTGCCTTCCAACTTGCAGATATTCTTCAGCGCCTGCCATTCGGGCGCGCTCAGCAGGTCGCCCACCGTCTGGCCGCCGGCCTGTTCCAGGGTGGCGATACGCTCCGACAGACGGGGATGACTGCCGATCCATTCGGCCAGCGTGCCATCGGCCTCCGGATGCTCTGCCCGGATCGTGTCGAACAATCGGGCCAGACCTAGGGGGGAGACACGCGCCTGGGCCAGGGCATCGATGGCGAAGGCATCGGCCTGGCGTTCCTGATCCTGGCTGAAGTCCGACTCCACCATCTGGCTGACCCCCACGGCCAGGGCACCGCCGCCAATATCACCCACCACCATGGAAATCAGCGCCGAGCTGAGGCTGTAGCGCATCACGCGCTCCATGGAATGACCATGATGCAGGTGCCCCAACTCATGCCCGATGACGCCCAGGATGGCATCCGGCCCGTCGGCCCAGTCCATCAGCGCCGTGGTGACGCTGACATGGCCGCCCGGCAGGGCAAAGGCGTTGGGCAGGTCGCTGTCGATGACATGCAACCGCGCGGTCTCGGCCGAAGGCGGCAGGCGGCCCACCAGCTTTTTCAGGGCCGCAACACCGTCGGGTGCGTCGCACTGGGCATTGCCGCCCTTGCGCGTCAACAGGGAGGCCGCGATGGTCTGCACCTGATCGCCGATGCGGGCCTGCCAGGAAGCCGGCACCAGGGGGGCCAGCATCCCGGCCATGGCCGGGATCACGAATTGCACCAGCAGAACCAGGGACAGCACGGCCCCCACCAGCCAGACCGCCAGCGGCAGGTCGTGGCGCACCCGATGTTCCCGCTGGGCCGGCTGCTGCATGCCGGCGGCATGGGCCCGGCGCAGCAGCGTGTCGGGATCATCCAGCGCCAGAACGGCATGCGCGTCGGCGGCCAGCCCCACGCGCATGCGGCCATCAGGAAAGTCACCCGGTATGGGGGCCACATCCCGCCAGGACCAGCGGTCCAGTTCCCGCCCATCCTCCCGCTCGATCACCAGCCACTGGTCCAGGAAGGTCAGACGGACCGCGATGGCGCGGCCCGTCTGACGGTCTTCATATTGTGCCTGCATTCCGTCACGCGCCGATGCCGATATCGCCGATGGCGTCGGCCAGCCCCTCACCTCGCGTCGGGGCCGGCTGACCCCGGTTCAGCAGGTCATCCAGCACGCCCATGTTGCGCAGGTGCAGGTGACGGCCGATCTGACGCAGCACCTCCACCTGGGTCCAGGCAACGGAAATCAGGCTGTTCAAGGAGAGGAACACCACCATCAAAACCAGCGGCAGCAGGAACAGCGCGGCACTGCCCGGACCCAGCGCCCGGACAAAAAGCACGCCCGCCGCCACCATCAGCACCAGCGTCACCACATAGATCAGGGTGCCGACCAGTGGGATATAAAGTACCTGACGGGTGCGCAGCGGCAGGTCGAACAGCATGTCGCCCAACTGCGTCGCCCCCAGGAAGGCGATGGAACGGCGCACGGCGTAAAGGAAGAAGCCCGCCGTACCCAGCGTGATCAGGATGGCGGCGACAATCCACACGGTCGGTTCGAACGCCGGCATGGGGCCGGGATGGACCCCGGTCACCTGCGCCTCCTGTGCCGCCGCCGACCAGGTCATGAAGGGCATGAAACCCACGATCATGGCGCCATAGCCCACAACGAACAGCAGCCAGCTTGGCAGATAGATGGACCAGAGGCCGGCGCTTGTCGCCGTGGCGCGAAACCGTTCGGTGCCGAACCAGCTGATGCCGGTGCGGTAATTATACATCCTGGCATCCAGCTTTGGCTGCAACAGGCCGAACGACACCAGCACCAGCAGATAGGCATTGAGGTGCTTCAGCATGAACCGCCCCAACTCCCGGTCCTGCCCGCCATGGATGCCGCGCCAGCGGGTGCGGGTCAGCAGATAGCGGCGGGCGAAATACATGGCCATCAGGCCCAGGAGACCGGCCCCCAGCGCCACCACCATCTGAAAGGCGAAATGCTGACCGAACGCCGCGGGCGGGATCATGGCGTTCAACAGGGCAATGATCACGCCGAAAGGCAGCAGCGCCACCAGCGCCACCAGAAAGCCGATGAACAGTTCCTTGCCCGTACCCGTGTAGGCGAAGGCGTCCCCGCGCAGCGACACCGAACCCCACAGGACCCGTCGCACCTTGGTCCGCGCCCAGAAACGATAGAAGCCCAGGGTCAGGATAGTCAGCAGCGTATTCAGCAACAACAGGCCGATCAGCGGCCCCCTGTCCAGATGGACATCGATCCCACCATCGGCTGGCGGCGGTCCATCGGTGGCGGGGCTATCGGGATCATGGGCCAAAGGCAGGCTGGTCAACTTTTCCCCCCGGAATAGATTTGCCCGTTAATTATGCGTATCGTGAGGGGCGCGGTAAAGCGTCGCGGAGTGGTCACGCGTCGATTTTTTCATTCCTTTCAATCACATACAGGCGTGTGGGGAATTCCGCGCCCGTATGCTGAATACGGGATTTGCGAATGGCTCTCAATGGCATCTTGACAGAAGCGCAATGCGGTCCGACATATCGGGCAACCTTCCGGCCGCGCCCAAGCAGCCCACGCTTAAGCAGGAGCAGAGAATGAAGATGTTCGCCCGCCGCACCTTTCTTCGCGACATCGCCCGCCGGGCCACTTGTATCGGCCTGGGCGTGGCGATGCTGTCGCTGCCGGCCCTGGCGGCGGGTGCGGCCGAGGTGAACATCTATTCCTCGCGCCATTATGATGCCGACAAGCTGCTGTTCGCCGCCTTCGAGAAAGAGACGGGCATCCAGGTCAATGTCATCGAGGGCAAGGATGACGAGTTGATCGAGCGGCTGAAGGCCGAGGGGCAGAACAGTCCGGCCGACGTGCTGCTGGCCGTGGATGCCGGCCGCCTGTGGCGCGCCCAGGATGCCGGCGTGCTGCAACCCGTGAAGAGTGCGGCGCTGGAAAAGGCGGTGCCGGCCGCATACCGTGAGAAGGACGGCTATTGGTTCGGCCTGTCGGCCCGTGCCCGCGTTATCATCTATAACAAGGACGCGGTGAAACTGTCCGACCTGTCCACCTATGAGGATCTGGCCGATCCCAAATGGAAGGGCCGGCTGCTGGTCCGCAGCTCCACCAATGTCTATAATCAGTCGCTGACCGGCTCCATCCTGGCCGCACACGGGCATGACAAGACGGAAGCCTGGGCCAAGGGCCTGGCCGCCAATTTCGCCCGCAAGCCGCAGGGCGGCGATATCGACCAGATCAAGGCCGTGGCGGCCGGTGAGGGCGATGTCGCCATCTCCAACACCTATTATTTCGCCCGCATGCTGAATTCCAGCAACGCGGCGGAGAAGGCGGCGGCGCAGAAGGTCGGGCTGTTCTTCCCCAACCAGGGTGACCGCGGCGCGCATGTGAACATCTCCGGCGCCGGTGTGGCCAAGTTCGCGCCCAACCGCGACAATGCCGTGAAGTTCCTGGAATTCCTGGCCAAGCCGGAGGCGCAGAAGATCTTTGCCGAGGCGAACTACGAGTTCCCGGTGGTGGCCGGTATCCCGTCCCACCCGGTGGTCGCCGCCTGGGGCGATTTCAAGCGCGACAGCCTGAATGCCAGCATCTATGGCAAAAACAACGCCGAAGCGCTGAAGATCATGGACCGCGCCGGCTGGCAGTAAGCTGCGACGGTTGACGCAAGGGCCCGCCGGCCAATACCGGCGGGCCCTTTTCATGTCTAGAATCCGGCTTCGATCCCGCCCACCTTCAGCCCCGCCCGGTTGCGGATCGCCGGCTGCACCAGCCCTTCCAGCGCCGACCATTCCGGGTCTGTCAGCAGGCCCAAGCGACGCAGGACCGCCGCCATGGCGGGGCCGGCGGCCCGCTTGGCGCCGTCATCGATCTTCACGGCGATGGCAATGCCTTCTGCCGGGATGATGCCGACGCTGACGCCCTCCGCCCCTGCCTTGGACAGGATGCGGCTGTTCAGGGCCTGCATGAACATTGTATCGAAACCTTCCGTGCCGCTGATCAGTTCCGGATGCGATCCCCAGGCCGCCAGCAGGCGTTGGGCCGCGTCGGCGCGGGCGGATGGCAAATCCTGCGGGTCGGCCATCCGCGCCATGCCGAAGGCCAGGGCCTCCAACGGCAAGCCGATGGTCGGGATGGAACAGCCATCCGTGCCCCAGGGGGCAGATGTCAGGTCCTGCGCCGTCACCTGTTCCATGACACCCAGGATGCGCTGCTGCACCCGGTGCTGATAGCTGACATAGCCGCGAATCATCTCCCCGCGATGCAGGGCGGTGGTCAGCATGCCGGTATGCTTGCCGGAGCAATTATTGTGGATCGTCGTCGGCTCCTCCCCCCGGCGCAGCATCGCCTCCCAGGTCGGGACCGAATAGGGCGCGTGGGTGCCGCATTCCAGGTGGTCGGGCGTCAGGCCAATGCGTGACAGCCAGGCGGCCACGCGGTTCGTATGCATCGGCTCGCCATCATGGCTGGAACAGGCCAGCGCCAGTTCCTCCGCCCCCAGCCCGAAGGCATCGGCGGCCCCGGTTTCCACCAGCGGCAGGGCCTGCAGCGCCTTGTTGGCGGAGCGTGGAAATGTCACGGCCTTCACGTCGCCGAAGGCGGCCAGCACATGGCCGTCCGCCCCCACCACCACGGCCCGGCCGCGATGGCTGCTTTCCACCAGCCCGCCGCGCGTCACCCGGATCAGGATGGGATTGGTGTGGTCATCCGGCAGGGCGACCGTGACGCCGCCGCCAAGGCCGGTGTCGGGATGAGGATGGCCGCAGCCGGGTCTATGGATATGGGGCGGATCGGGATCGGGCATGACCGGGGCGCACATGTGGGATGGGGGGACGAAACTTGCCCCGACCGGCCTTTCCATGCAAGGAGTCCCCGCAATCCCCCTCACCGCTTCATCGGTTTCATCATGCGCGGCTATTTCGCCCTGGGCGCTGAAGGCATCAGCAAGTCCGGCAATCTCGGCACCATCATGCGCACCGGCCATGCCTTCGGCGCCAGTTTCGTCTTCTCCGTCAACGGCGTCGTCGATATGGACGAACTGCGCGTCACCGACACGTCCGGTGGGGTGGACCATGTGCCCTATTATGGCTGGCGCTCCATCGACGACATGGTGCTGCCCGCCGGCTGTCAGCTGGTCGGATGCGAGCTGACGGATGACGCGGCGGAACTGCCCAGCTTCCGCCACCCGCTGCGCGCGGCCTATGTGTTCGGGCCGGAGCGGGGCAACCTGTCGCCCGCCATGCTGGCCAGGTGCGACCATGTCGTGAAGATCCCTACCAAGTTCTGCGTCAATGTTTCGGTGGCCGCGGCCATTGTCACCTATGACCGCATGATCTCGCTGGGTCGGTTCGCCGAACGGCCGGTGCGCGTGGGCGGCCCGCGCGATGCCATGCCCGACCATGTGCATGGCAAGGTGCGGGTCCGTAACAAGGAAAGCCTGCGCATGCGCCCGCTTCTGGGCGATTGGGAGGCATGAAGTCGAATAAATTCAATGCATTGATGGCCTTGCGGATGATGTCGATCCCTGTCAAGGCGCAAGGTATCTTCTGGATGGCTGGGAACAAGGGCGCGCGATTACCATTTATGATATAAGGGTTTATCGATCATGAGGCCCACCATGTTTGCTTGTACGCGTGCCCCGATGCTGTCCCTGGTGCTGCTGGCCCTGGCTTGGCCGGCCGCAGCACAGCAACAGCAGCCCAAGCCGCAGCCGGAGGTGATGGACGAGGTGATTGTCACTGCCCCGCGCAATGGCGAGCCCGACTTCCAGGAAGCGCAGGAATTCCACCAGAAGGAATATCAGCGCCTCCACGCCATGTTCGGCAAGGAACCGCCGGCCCCGCCGCGCGGCGATCAGGTCTTCGCCTCGGGCGGGACGATGAGCAGCCCCAACGACCGCTCCGCTGCCCGCGACCAGATTCAGAACGCGCCACGCCTGCGCGACACGCTGGCCAGCAATTAAGCGTCTGTATTTAAACCCGCGGTTCCGGATTCTCCATATCGATGACGGCGATGTTGCCCAGGGTGCGCGTTGACAGGATGCGTAACCGGTTATCGGCGCCGTGCGGATAGAAGGCGGGGCCGGCCAATCGGGGCGCCCCCGCCCGGCCCAGCAGGAAGGGTGCCACGGCCACCCGCAGCCGGTGAAAGGCCCCGGCGGCCAGGAACTGCGTCAGCACCTGACACCCGCCCTCCACCATCAGCCGGCGCACGCCCAGGCAGCCCAGCCGGGACAGGATGGCGGCTACGCCATCCTCCCTGCCCAGCCCGATGACTGTGGCCACATCGCCCAGCCGCGCGCGGGCAGCGGGCAGCGCCTCCTCGTCGCACAGCACGATGGCGGGGCCGCCCTGGCTGAAAAAGGCCGATGTCGGGTCCAGGTTGCCGGAGAAGGTCACCACCACCTTGATCGGGTGGTCGGGCAGGCCACGCGCCCGGCGTGCCGCCAGCAGTTCCGGATAGCGTACCGTCAGCCGCGGCTGGTCCCGGCGTACCGTGGCGGCCCCGACCAGGATAGCGTCGCAATCGGCCCGTACCCGGTGCATGTCGTGGCAGTCCTCCTCGCTGGACAGGACCAGACGGCGGCCGCAATCATTGTCGATATGCCCGTCCAGGGACATGCAGACGGACAGGTGCACCCATTCCATGCGTCGTTTCCCTCGGCCTGCGGACGATCCCGATCATACAAGGTGGGACGGGGTGGCCGCGCTGTCCAGCATCAGTCCGCTGGAAAACGGTTCCATGCATGAAATGTGGCCGTTCTCAAAGGCCGTGCCCCCTAATTGACAAGGCCGCCACGGGTGATTACCACGCTTGGCCAATGACAGTTGACGGCGATGGAGGTTTGTATGCGGCGGATGGTCGGATGGCTGGGTATCGGCACAATGCTGGCCCTGGCAATGACGGCGACGGCCGGTGCCGCGGAGGTCCGGCTGCGCGCGGATAACTGGTGCCCCTATAATTGCGAACCCGGTGAACGGCCGGGCTATCTGATCGAGATCGCCAAGGCGGCGCTGGAGCCGGCGGGCCACAAGGTCGATTACGCCCTGATGACCTGGACCGACGTGCTGGCCGCCACCCAGGCCGGTACCGTCACCGGCGCGGTGGGCGCCATCCGGGACGAGGCACCGGACCTGATCTACCCGACCGTCAATCTGGGCCTGTCGCGCCCCACCCTGGTCATCCGCAAAGGCAAGGAGACCAAGGACTTCAAGGTCGAGAACCTCAATTCGCTGAAGGCGATCCGCTTCGGTTCCATCAAGGATTATTTCTACAGCACGGAAGTGAACGCCTTCATCGACGCCAACAAGGGTTCGCCCAATCTGGTGCAGGTATCGGGCGACAATGTGACCGAAGACCTGGTCAACATGCTGATCGACGGCAAGATCGATGCGCTGGTCGAGGACAGCAATGTCGTAGATTTTTTATTGGAATCAAAAGGTTACCGGAACCTGTTTAACTACCATTCCCTGGGTCAGCAGAGCGGCGTGTCCATCGGCTTCTCGCCCAAGGACCCGAACAGCGCCGCCTATGTGAAGCTGATCGACGCCAAGCTGCTGGAACTGCGCAAGGGTGGCAAGTTGGCCGGTATCCTGGCCAGGTACGGCGTCAAGGACTGGCAGCCGTAACCGGATTGCGAACCGGGGCGGCAGGGATACGGCCGCCCCGGTCAGATGAGTTTCAGAGCGGACCGGTCATCAAAAAGGCATTCAGCTTGTTGCCGTCCGGATCGCGGAAATAGGCGGCATAGAAATTTTCGCTGCGCGGACCCGGCGGGCCTTCGCAGGTGCCACCATGCGCCAGCGCGATCTCGTACAGGCGATGGACCTGTTCCTTGTCCTTCGCCTCGAACGCCACCATGACGCCATTGCCGACCGTGGCAGGATTGCCGTCATAGGGCTTGGTTGCCGCGATACCGGCAGCCCCGCCGGGATTGCCCCAGCCGATGAAGGTGGGATAGTCCATCATCCGGCCGGTGCCCATCTCCTTGGCGATGGCATCATAGAATATGGCCGCACGCGCCAGGTCGTTCGTGCCGACCGTCACATATCCGATCATTTTATCCCCCCGATCATTCCCGCCAGCATCGGCGGATGGATGAGAACAATACATGAACGAATACCAGATTTCGAGTCCTTTTCAGCTGCCCCTGAAGCAGCGTGCCTTCAATTTGGCAAAGGCATTGGACCGGTGGCTGATGGCATGTTTCAAGGCAGGGTCCATCTCCCCGCAGGTGATGTCGTACCCGTCGGCGATGAAGATCGGGTCATAGCCGAAGCCGTTCGATCCGCGTGCCGGGAAGCTCACCCGTCCCTCCAGCCGACCCTCCACCACCTCCACATGCCCGTCGGGCCAAGCCAGGGCCAGGGCACAGATGAAGGCCGCACGGTCGCCCTTGCGGTCGATGGATGCCTCCAGCTCCCGCCGCACCCGTTCCATGGCGACGGTGAAATCCTTGCCCGGCCCGGCCCAGCGCGCGGAATAGACACCGGGATCGCCGCCCAGCCCCTCCACCGACACGCCGCTATCATCGGCCAGCGCCGGCAGGCCCGATGCCAGTGCGGCCGCCCGCGCCTTCAGCACGGCATTGCCGATATAGGTGGTCTCCGTCTCCTCCGGCTCCCCCAATCCCAATTCACCTGCACTGGGGAAGTGCCGGACATGGTCCTTCAGCAACGCCGCAATCTCCGGCACCTTGCCCTTGTTGTGGGTGGCAATCACCAGCGTGTCGCCGGTGAACTGGCGGGGATGGGTCATGGGGGGCTCCGGTGGGGCAAGAGGAATCCGTGCTGAATATCCCCTGGCCACGCTGTCGCGCAATCTGCAAACCGCCAGCACTGGCGGGGCGAACCGGTTTCGGATAGAATTTGCCTATGGATGGACATTCGCCAAAGACCATGGCTCCGTTATCGGACGATGATGAAATGGCCCTGCGGGCGGCGGAAGCCAGCCTGAAGGCAGGTCATGTCGTCGATCATGCCGATGTGCGCCAATGGCTGCTTTCCTGGGGACGTGCCCAGGAGTTGCCCGCCCCGACCGTTCGTCCCTGAGCGCCGATGCGCATCACTTGGACGGCGGAGGCCATCGGCGACCTTCAGGCCATCCGGCTCTATATCAGCGATTTCAACCCGGTAGCGGCAGAGCGCATGGCCGTTCGGCTATTGGCGGCAGCGGAGGGGCTGATGACCTTTCCTGCACGTGGGGAAGCTGTTGCCGGCGGTCGGCGACGGTTGAGTATCTTGCCTCCCTACAGCATCTACTATCGTGTCGAACAGGAACGGATCATCATCCTTCGCGTCATTCACGATAAACGCGACCGGCCATGATGACGGGGGCTCCCGTTGGAGAGCCCCCACCTCCTCAAAGCCCCAGTGCGGCCCGCTGCAACGCCGCCAGCTCGCCCACACCCTTGCGGGCCAGCGCCATCAGCGCCATGAACTCCGCCTCCTCGAACGGCTTGTCCTCCGCCGTGCCCTGGATTTCCACGATGCCGCCGCGGCCAGTCAGCACGAAATTGGCGTCCGCGCCGGCATTGCTGTCCTCGGGATAATCCAGGTCCAGCACCGGCACGCCCTGATAAAGCCCGCAGGAAATGGCGGCCACCTGGTCGATCAGCGGGATCGTCGCCATCGTGCCGGCCTGCACCAGCTTCTGGAAGGCCAGATGCAGAGCGACATAGGCACCGGTGATGCTGGCCGTGCGGGTGCCGCCATCGGCCTGGATCACGTCGCAATCCACCTTCACCTGCACCTCGCCCATGGCCTTCAGGTCGGTGACGGCGCGCAAGGACCGGCCGATCAGGCGCTGGATCTCCTGCGTGCGACCGGACTGCTTGCCCTTGGCGGCCTCGCGGTCGGTGCGGGTATGGGTGGAACGGGGCAGCATGCCATATTCCGCCGTCACCCAGCCTTGGCCCTTGCCGCGCAGGAAGGGGGGGACCTTCTCATCGACGCTGGCCGTGCACAGCACATGCGTGTGCCCGAACTTGATGAGGCACGACCCTTCCGCATGGCGGGAGAAGTTGGTCTCCAGGCTGACGGCGCGGAGCTGGTCGGCCAGGCGGCCGGAAGGACGGGTCATGATCGCTGGGTCCATGGCTTGAAGGAAAAAACTTGCCTGCCCGTCATAGCAACGGCCCGGCATTCCCGTCCAGCGGCACCGACGTGACCCCTGCCATTGATTTGGTACGGAGCCACCACTAATCTCCTTTTGGAAGTTGCCGTCACAGGGGACCCTTGGCGCCAGGATGATCAGCGAGCTGAACCAGCGGTCGCGGGAGATTTTCCGCCATATCGTGGAAGCCTATGTCCAGACCGGAGAGCCGGTGGGATCACGCACCCTGTCGCGCCGGCTGTCCACCGCGCTGTCACCCGCAACCATCCGCAACACCATGGCGGACCTGGAAGAGCTGGGTCTGCTGATGGCTCCGCACACGTCGGCCGGGCGCGTGCCCACAGAGGCGGGCCTGCGGCTGTTCGTGAACGGCCTGCTGGAGGTGGGTGACCTGACGGAGCGGGAGCGGGAGGATATCGAGGTTACCTGCTCCGCCAAGGGCCGTTCGGTGCCGGAGGTGCTGGAGGAGGCGACAAACCTGCTGTCCGGCCTGTCATCCTGCGCCGGTCTGGTGCTGGCGCCCAAGACCGACCGGCCGCTGAAACATATCGAGTTCGTGAACCTGTCGCCGGGCCGCGCGCTGGTCGTGCTGGTGACAGAGGATGGGCTGGTGGAGAACCGGGTGGTGGAGGTGCCGACAGGCCTGCCGCCATCGGCCCTGCAGATGGCCAGCAATTACCTGAATGCCCGTGTCGTGGGCCGCACCCTGGTGGAGGCACGTACCTTCATCCAGAAGGAGCTGGAGGAACAGCGCAGCCAGCTGGACGGCCTGACCCAGAAGGTGGTGCAGACAGGTTTGGCCACCTGGTCCGGGGCACGCGGCAGCCAGGGTTACCTGATCGTACGCGGGCAGGCCAAGCTGCTGGAGGATGTCACCGCCATCTCCGACCTGGAACGCATCCGCACCCTGTTCGAGGCGCTGGAAACACGTGAGCAGATGCTGCGCATGCTGGACGCCACGGGCAAGGCGGAAGGCGTACAGATTTTCATCGGGGCGGAGAACAACCTGTTCTCCCATGCCGGCTGTTCGATGATCGTCAGCCCCTATGCCAACACCAAGGAGCAGATCGTCGGCGCCATCGGTGTGATCGGCCCCACCCGCCTCAACTATGCACGCATTATCCCCATGGTCGACTATACCGCCAAGCTGATCGGGCGGCTGATGGGGTGATCCCCCTTGCGGTCGGGTATCGGCAGCCCCAGATTCCGGGTTGCGGCATCTCGACAGGCGGCGCATTCCCGCCTAAACCAGAGGCCATCCTTATCCGTACGATCCCAAGGGCAAGTTCCGCGATGACCGACACGATCAACACCCATGACAGCGACCAGACGCCCGAGCCCGCCGCCCAGGCCGGCGCGACAGAGGCCGGTGCCGACGGGGCCCGAGTTGCCCAGTTGGAGGCGGAGGTCGCATCCCTGAAGGACCAGTTGCTGCGCAATCTGGCGGAGGCAGAGAATGCGCGCCGCCGGGCCGAGCGCGAGCGCGAGGACACCGCCAAATACGCCGTCGCCAAGTTCGCCAAGGACCTGCTGTCAGCCGCCGACAATATGCGCCGCGCCGTGGAAGCGGTGAGCGACGATGTGCGCGCCGAGAACCAGGCCGTGGGCAACCTGCTGACCGGCGTGGAGGCGACGGAGCGCCAGCTGATCGCCGCGTTCGAGCGCGCCGGCATCGCCAAGGTGGAGGCGCTGGGCGCCCCCGCCGACCCGAACTTCCATCAGATCATGATGGAGATCGAGAATACCGGAAAGCCCGCCGGCACCGTCGTCCAGGTGCTGCAGGCCGGCTACACCATCCATGGCCGTCTGCTGCGTGAAGCCATCGTGGGCGTGGCCAAGGGCGATGTCACTGCGCATGTGAACACTAGCGCCTGAGAGGAGAAGCCCTCCCTTCTCCGCGGCATCACCGGGGAGAAGGGAGGGCGCATTTGTCAGGATGTCTGAAACAAAAAGCCCGGCACCATCACTGGTGCCGGGCTTTTTGCTGAATGCTCCGATCCCTGGGATTACAGGACGCGGGCGATCTCTTCCATCTCGAAGGCTTCGATGATATCGCCTTCGCGGATGTCGTCGTAATTCTCGAAGGCCATGCCGCATTCGAAACCTTCGCGCACTTCGCGGACTTCGTCCTTCATGCGCTTCAGGGTCTTCAGCGTGCCCTCGTGGATCACGACATTGTCGCGCAGCAGACGGACCTTGGCACCGCGCTTGACGATACCTTCGCTGACGCGACAGCCGGCGACCTTGCCGACCTTGGTGATGTTGAAGACCTGCAGGATCTGCGCATTGCCCAGGAACTTCTCCCGCAGTGTCGGAGCCAGCATACCGGTCAGCATCAGCTTAACATCGTCGATGATGTTATAGATGATCGAGTAGTAGCGGATTTCCACGCCGTCGCGCTTGGCCATGTCGCGAGCCTGGGGATTGGCACGGACATTGAAGCCCACGACCAGACCCTTGGACGCATTGGCCAGCGTGATGTCGCTTTCCGTGATGGCGCCCACACCGGACGTCAGCACGCGCACCTTCACCTCTGTATGCTCGGCCGTCAGCTTCTCCAGCGCACCGGAGATGGCTTCCACCGAACCCTGCACGTCGCCCTTGATGACGATGGGCAGTTCCTTGGCCTCGCCAGCCTGGATCTGCTTGAACATCTGCTCAAGCGAACCGCGGCCGGACTTGGCGCTCTCGGCTTCGCGCTTCTTGCGGGCGCGGTACTCGGTGATCTCGCGGGCACGGCTTTCGCTGTCGACCACGACCATCTCTTCACCGGCCAGCGGCACACCACCCAGGCCCAGCACCTCCACCGGCATGGCCGGCGGGGCATCGGGCACGTTGGTGCCACGGTCGTTGACGAGGGCGCGGACACGGCCCCATTCGGAACCGGCCACGACGATGTCGCCGACCTTGACGGTGCCGCGCTTGACCAGGACGGTCGCCACGGGACCACGGCCCTTGTCCAGCTTGGCCTCGACCACCACACCTTCGGCGGCGCGGTTGGGGTTGGCCTTCAGTTCCAGGATTTCGGCCTGCAACAGGATGGCTTCTTCCAGCTTGTCCAGGTTCAGGCCGGCCTTGGCCGACACTTCCACGTCCAGGACGTCGCCGCCCATGCCTTCCACGACCAATTCATGCTGGAGCAGTTCCTGGCGGACCCGCTCTGGCTTGGCCGACGGCAGGTCGCACTTGTTGATGGCGACGATGATCGGTACGCCGGCCGCCTTGGCATGGCGGATGGCCTCGATCGTCTGCGGCATGACACCGTCATCGGCGGCCACGACCAGCACCACGACGTCCGTGACATTGGCGCCACGGGCACGCATCTCGGTGAAGGCGGCATGGCCCGGCGTATCGACGAAGGTAATCTTCGACCCGGACTTCAGCTGTACCTGATAGGCACCGATATGCTGGGTGATGCCACCGGCCTCACGGGCAGCGACATCGGTCTTGCGCAGCGCATCCAGCAGCGACGTCTTGCCATGGTCGACATGGCCCATGACCGTGACGACCGGCGGACGCGACACCAGATCTTCTGTCCGGTCCTGGTCGCCCTTCACGCCGATTTCCACGTCGCTCTCCGCGACGCGGACCGGGCGGTGGCCCAGTTCCTGCACCACCAGTTCGGCCGTGTCGGCATCGATGGTCTGGGTGATGGTGGCCATCACGCCCATGCGCATCAGGGTCTTGACGACGTCGGCGCCGCGTTCAGCCATACGGTTGGCGAGATCGCCCACCGTGATGACTTCCGGGATGATAACGTCGCGGGTCACCTTTTGGGTCTCCTGCCGGCCGAACTGGCGCAGACGCTCGCGTTCGCGGGCGCGCTTTGCGGCAGCCATGGACCGACCGCGACGGCCTTCCTCGTCCGACAGGGCCTGGGAGATGGTCATCTTGCCACCGCGACGCTTGTCGTCGACCTTGGCCTTGACCGGTGCGGCGGGCACCTTGGCGGCAACCTTCCCAGGACCACCGGCCACCTTGGCGCGGCGGGGACCATCCTCATCTTCGAAATCGCCGACACGCGGCGGCACACTACCGACCGGCGGACGGGCAGCATGCTGATCCTGCGGCGCTGCGGTACCGGGACGGTTTGCTGCCGGACGGGCCGACCGGTCGTCGTCACCGGCCGCCGGGGCGGCGTGACGGGACCGGCTGGTTTCGGTGCGGGCCGCGGTTTCGGCCTTGCGGGCGTCCTCGGCATCCTTGCGGCGGCGCTCGGCCTCCGCAGCGGCAGCCTTCTCGGCCTCCTGGATGGCGCGCAGTTCCTCCAGCTCGCGACGGCGAACCGTATCCTCGTCCAGCGGCTCGGAAGCGCGGGCGGCGGCATCGGCCTCGGCACGGGCGATGGCTTCGGCACGGGCACGGGCTGACGCTTCTGCGGCAATGGCCGCCTCGGCATCGGCGATGGCCCGGGCCTCGGCCTCGGCAGCCTCCAAGACAGCGCGTTCCTCCGCCTCTTCGGCGGCATAGCGCAGGGCACGCAGGCGGGCCTCACGCTCGGCGTCGCTCAACTGACGGGGGGCATTGCCACGCAGCTGCGGGCCACGGCCACCGGCCGCACCCTCCGCTGCGCGCCGGGCGGCGGCACCGCCATCGGCCACACCGGGTACGGCACCCTTCTCGAAGGTCTTTTTGCGCTTGACCTCGACCGCCACTTCCTTGCCGCGCCCATGCGAGAAGCTCTGGCGCACGGTGCCTGACGCACCGGCGCCGCCGCCCGCCGCCGGCTGTGCCGGGGCCGCCGGCTTCTGCTTATTGGCCCCACCCAGTCCAAGCGTCTGGCGCCCACCCAGGGTAAGCACCTTCTTGTCGCGGTTCTGGTCGTTGGTATCGCTCATCCCTAATCCGACAGTAAGCCGTTGAAATCCAATACGGTCGCCCAAGAACTCAGGCGGCCGTTCCGCCGAGTGCGGAAAGCCGTGCAACTTCGCGACGGAGCTGTTTTGCCAACGGACCCGCCGCCAGCACCACATGTACCGCCTCGTTCCGGCCCAGTGCCGCTCCCAGTTCCGCCCGGTCGAAAGCATCGACCAGCGGCACACCCAGCGCCTGCGCCAAGGCATGCAACTTCGTCCGACCATCGTCGGATCCGTCACACGCCTCCAACCATAACCCTACACTCTTTTGACCCGCACCGCCCGCCCGGCCTATGTAACCGGAGCGCAATGCAGCCTGTACCTTCTCGAAACCCGCCAGCACGCCCCCACCCTTGCGGGCAAGGCCGAGCAGGCCCAGGGCCCGACGGCGAACCAGACGACGCGTCAGCGCTGCCAGGTCCGGGACGGGCTTCACACCCTGCCGGGCGGCCTTGGAGAAAAGCCCCTTGGCCAGGGCCTTTTCAACCAACCCCGCATCAGCCGTCAACCACAGCCCACGACCGGGCAGGGTTTCGTCCACGTCGGGCACCACACTCTGGTCCGGTCCGATAACGAAGCGGATCATACCCGCCTTGTCCTGGACCTTTCCGCTGGCGATGCATCGGCGCAGCGGGCTTTTACGACCCGCCACGGCCTCGGGTTCATCAGCCTGCGCCTCGGCGTCGAGTTCCGGCGGATAGCCGGGCGTCGTGTCAGTGCCGGTGCTCATGCCTCAGTCCCCAATACTCAAACCAAAAGGATGGAAGGCCTCAGCCCTCCGCCCCTTCCTCGTCGGAGAACCAGTGCGCCCGCGCGGCCATGATCAGTTCATTGGCCTCGTCCAGCGTCATGGCATCCTTGCCGATGATGTCCAGCAATTCGTCGCCGGCCAGGTCTGCAAGGTCATCAAGCGTCTTCACGCCCTTCTCACCCAACTTGACCAGCATGGCGGGGGTCAGCGCCTCGAAGGCGGCGACCACATCCTCCACGCCCAGCTCGCGGCGCTTGGCTTCCAGGATTTCGTTCTGCTGTTCCAGGAAGGTGACGGCACGATTCTGCAGCTCGGCGGCCACATCCTCGTCGAACGCGTCGATCCGGGTCAACTCGTCCAGGTCGACATAGGCGATCTCCTCCACCGAGGTGAAGCCTTCGTTCACCAGCAGGTGGGCGATCATGTCGTCGACGTCCAGGGCCTCCATGAACAGGGCCGAACGCGAGCTGAACTCCGTCTGGCGGCGCTCGCGCTCCTCAGCCTCGGTCATGATGTCGATGGTCCAGCCTGTCAGCTGGCTGGCCAGGCGGACATTCTGACCACGGCGACCGATGGCCAGCGACAGCTGGTCGTCGGGAACCACCACCTCGATCTTGTTGCCCTCGTCATCCAGCACGACCTTGGCCACTTCGGCCGGGGCCAGCGCATTGACGACAAAGGTCGCCGGATCGGGCTTCCAGGGAATGATGTCGATCTTCTCGCCCTGCAACTCGCCCACAACGGCCTGAACGCGGGAACCGCGCATGCCGACGCAGGCACCGACCGGATCGATGGAACTGTCCTTGGAGATCACGGCGATCTTGGCGCGGCTGCCCGGGTCGCGGGCCACCGACTTGATCTCGATGATGCCGTCATAAATCTCGGGCACCTCGGCCTTGAACAGGCCGGCCATGAACATCGGATGGGTACGCGACAGGAAGATCTGCGGGCCACGCGGCTCCTTGCGTACATCATAGATGTAGGCGCGGACGCGGTCGCCGGTCTTGAAATGCTCACGCGGCAGGCACTCGTCACGGCGCAGCACGGCTTCGGCCCGGCCCATATCGACGGTGACGTTGCCGTACTCGACGCGCTTGACCAGACCGTTCACGATCTCGCCCTTGCGGTCGATATACTCGTTGTACTGACGCTCACGCTCCGCCTCGCGCACTTTCTGCACGATGACCTGCTTGGCGGTCTGGGCGGCGATGCGGCCGAAATCGATGGGCGGCAGCGGATCGACGATGAAATCGCCCAGCTGCGCCTTGGGATTCTTGCGACGGGCCTTGGCCAATGTGACCTGCACGGCCTCGTTCTCCACCTCTTCCACCACTTCCATGTGGCGGGTGAGCTGGATATCGCCCGACTTGCGGTCGATGCGCGCACGGATGTCGTGCTCATGCCCGTACTTGGAGCGGCCAGCCTTCTTGATGGCCTCCTCCATGGCTTCGAGCACATGCTCCTTGTCGATGTTCTTCTCGCGGGCGACCGCGTCGGCTACCTGAAGCAGTTCCATCCTGGCGAACCCTGCCCTCTATTCCTGATCGTCAAACCGTTCCAACGCCATCGGCGTTGGTGCGGCCATCGGTGGTGTCAACATCCTGGTCGTCATGACGATCCTTACGGGCAAAACGCCCAGGACCCTTCTTCTTGGAGGTCGCCTCTGACGTCGACCTCGAATGCGCTGGCGCGGGACGCTTCACCGGCCGAGCCGTATCGTCCACATCCATCTGTCCGCCTTCAGTACCGGCGACCAGACCCTGCTCATTCGCGACAGCCTGCAACAGGTCGTCGGTCAGTTCCAGCTTGGCCTTGGCGATCTGGGCGAAGGGGATTTCCGCCACCTCCACCAGACTGGGATCAACCTCGACCGGCTTGGCCTTGGCCGAAACCTTGGCACCCGGCTTGCGCTTGGGCGGCTGCGATGTCTTGGCGTCCAGGGCGATCAGCACATTCTCGCCCTCGACCCCGTAAAGCGTGCCGCGGAAGCGCTTGCGCCCATCCAGCGGAATGTCGGTCTCGATACGGGCATCCAGGCCCTTGAACCGCTCGAAATCCTTCAGGCGGGTCAGCGGCCGGTCGATGCCGGGACTCGACACTTCCAGCGTATAGGCCGAAGCGATCGGGTCTTCGACATCCAGCAGGGCGGAAACGGCGTGGGAAATGTCGGCGCAATCATCCACGGTCATGGCGGCGCCATCGGCGCGGTCGGCCATGATCTGCAGGGTCGGGCGCAGCCCGCCGGAAATCTGCAGGCGCACGATCTCATACCCCATGGCCTCGACCGAGGGGGTGATGATGCCGCCGATGCGTTCCAGCACGTCCATTCGCGTTTACAACTCCGTACGCCCGCTGGCCGCCACCGGTGCGAACCGGATAAGCAAGGCCCAGATAAACAAAAAGGCGGGCCAAAGGCCCACCCGCAATGCAGACCAGCCTGCCAACGACGTTCGCTGGCCGGTCCGTATGGGATAAAGATGACGGGTATATAGACCCGTTCGCCGTGCGAGAAAAGGGGAATCGCCTCCGGGGCTTGCATTCCTGCCACCCGGCCGGCCCCGCCGCCATGTGCCGGGGCTCAGCCCGCCGGCTTCTCCCCATCCATCTCCTTCTCCCCTGCCTGCTGCTGTTCCGCCTTGGCCTGGGCGATCTGGGCCAGGCGGTTGCGATAGGCGGTGACGGCACCGCGGATCTCCCCCTCCACCGCCGACAGGTCGGTTCGCCGTGCGGTCAGGGCGCAGATGCCGATGGCGGCGGCACGGAGCGGCTGCACCCCGATCAACGGCTTGTCGGGTGCCGCCTTGAACTGTTCAACGGCGGCGCGGATAGTTGCGGCATAGGTTTCCGCCTGTCCGCGCAGGTCGCTCTCGGGCCGCAGCCGCCGCAGCAGATCGTCCAGCACCGAGCCCGCCCGCAGCAGATGGTCGGCCGCCATGCGGTCGCCCCCCATCGTCAGGCCGGGACAGGCGAAATCGATCAGGAAGGCCACCTGGAAACCATTGCGCACAACCTTCTGCAGGTTGATCGCTTCATGGGCATTGGCCAGCGCCTCGGCGGCGCGACCCCGGTCAAACTGGCCTGCCGCCTTCATGCGCAGGGTGTTGGGCACGTCGAACAACGGGATCTGGATACCTTCGCGCGGCTGGCGCCGGCGGTCGGGGCCGATATAGTCGGCCGTGACCACGAAACTCTTGCGCGCCTCGATCAGATTGACGAGCCGGTCCTGCACCTGCTTGGCGCTGAACGGCTTCACCATCATGTCGTCCGCACCCGTGGCATTGAAGCGCATCAGCAGAGGCTGCGTCGGCTGCCAGGTGGTGGTGATGATGCCCAGGAACGGGTTGTGCGGCGGCTGTGCATGGCGCAGGCCCTGCACGAACTTCAACCCCTCCGGATCGGGCGCATCGGCATCGATGAACAGCAGGTCGGGCTGGATGGCCATCATGGCCGTGGGCACGTCGGCGGTGTTCGGGAAATCCAGGATCCGGTCCACCCCCATGCGGGCCAGAATGCCGCGCAGTAATCGCCGCGTATTGACCTCCCGATCCACGATGACGACGGCGAGGGAACGGAAATCATATTCAGCCATGAGCCGGCCCTCCCAGGCCGGAAGAAAGCGCGATGCCAGCGCCAACATCCGCTTCGATCAGTTCATATAGCCAGCACGTCCGGCCGGGCAAGGATACGGGTTTTCCGGTTACCAAAAGCTTGAAGCCGGGAGCGGCGGTGGGCCGCCCCTCCTCATCCCCCGTATCCAGCAGGCAGCGCCAGGCGCCGCCCCCCTGCACCGCGGGCAGGATGAAATCCGCGGCCGCGTCGCCGGCATTGACGATCAGCAGCAGCACCCCGTCCAGATCGGGCGTGCCATCGGCCGACAGATGCGGGCCGGCCTTGCCGTTCAGCAGCAGGCCCAGGCAACGGGCCTGCCCGTCGCGCCATTGCTCAGCCGCCTTCTCCACCCCCTGGGGATTGATCCAGGTGATGTCTTTCAACCCGTCTGCCGACACTTCCCGCCCATGCAGGAACCGGCCCCGGCGCAGCACGGGATGGGTGCGGCGCAGGCCCGTCAGGCGTGCCACGAAACGGCTGGCCGCCCGTTCATCCGGGCCCAGGCCGGGCCAGTCGATCCAGCTGACCTCATTATCCTGGCAATAGGCGTTGTTGTTGCCCTGCTGACTACGCAGCAGTTCGTCACCCGCCGTCAGCATGGGGGTGCCCTGCGACAGCAGCAGCGTGGCCAGCATGTTGCGGCCCTGCCTGCGGCGCACCGCCTTGATGAACGGGTCGTCGGTCGGCCCCTCCACCCCATGGTTGAAGCTGAAATTGGCGTCGTGGCCGTCGCGATTGCCTTCCTGATTCGCCTCATTGTGCTTGACATTGTAGGCGGTGAGGTCGGCCAGGGTGAAGCCGTCATGGCTGGTGATGAAGTTGATGCTGGACCAGGGGCGGCGGCGCGCATTGTCAAAAATGTCGGCCGACCCGGTCAGCCGCGCCGCCAGTTCCGGCAGCATGCCCTCATCCCCGCGCCAGAAGCGGCGGATCGTGTCGCGGTAGCGGTCGTTCCACTCGCTCCAGCCCGACGGGAACTGCCCCACGCGATAGCCACCGGGACCGATATCCCAGGGTTCCGCGATCATCTTCACCCCGGCCAGCACCGGGTCCTGACGCACCGCGTCCAGGAAGCCGGCACCATTGTCATAGCCGTGGCTTTCACGCGCCAGTGTCGTTGCCAGATCGAAACGGAACCCATCGACATGCATGTCGACCACCCAGTGGCGCAGACTGTCCATCACCATCTGCAACACGCGCGGATGAGCCAGATTAAGGGTATTTCCGGTACCGGTATGATCTTGGTAGAAGCGCTTGTCATGCGGTTGCAGCAGATAATAGCTGGCATTGTCGATGCCGCGGAACGACAGGGTCGGGCCCAGATGATTGCCCTCTCCCGTATGGTTATAAACCACGTCCAGGATCACCTCGATCCCGGCATCATGCAGGCGGGCGACCATGTTCTTGAATTCCCGCGTCGACCGCCCCGTCATGTAACGGGGCTCCGGCGCGAAGAAGCTGATGCTGGCATAGCCCCAGTAATTGTGCAGGGACCGTTCCACCAGATGCCGGTCGTCGGTGAAGCCATGGACCGGCAGCAGTTCCACCGCCGTCACACCCAAGGCCTTCAGATGGTCGATCATCGGCTGGCTGGCCAGGCCGGTGAAGGTGCCGCGCAGGCCGGGGGCGATATCGGGATGGCGCAGCGTCTGGCCGCGCACATGCGCCTCATAGATGATGGTATCGGTCCAGGGCACACGCGGCCGGCGCTCCAGCCCCCAGGTGAAGGCCGGGTCGATCACCCGGCATTTGGGCATGCCGCGGGCATTGTCGCGCCGGTCGATGGACAAATCCTCGCGCGCCGCCCCCATCCGGTATCCGAAATGCGCGTCCGACCAGCGCATGGGGCCTTCCAGCGCCTTGGCGTAAGGATCCAGCAGCAGCTTGTTGGCATTGAACCGGTGGCCTCTGGACGGGTCGTAGGGGCCGTGGACGCGATAACCATAGAGCAGGCCCGGCCGCGCTTCCGGCAGATAGGCGTGCCAGACATCGTCGGTACATTCCGGCAGGATGATGCGCTCGATCTCGCGGCTGCCGTCGCTGTCGAACAGGCACAGCTCCACCTTTTCCGCATGGGCGGAGAACAGGGCGAAATTGACGCCCAGCCCATCCCACGTCGCCCCCAGCGGATCGGGACGGCCAGGCCAGACGATGGTGCGCGCGGCGCCGGTGGATCGCATGGGGCTAGGCCTACCTTCCTTGCCGGATCAGATGGACGACAGCATGCCAAACTTGCACGGCCCGCGCCAAGAGGTTGAGGATACTATGGAACCGCTTGGTTAACGAATTGTCTCGCCATCGGCCGCACTGGCCAGTGATGCCTGTCGGTGCAGTACGGTTTCACGATGGATGATGTAAAGGCCGGACGCCGCCACAATGGCACAGCCGGTCCAGATGGCCGCATCCGGTACTTCGGCGAAAAAGATATAGCCGAATCCGGCGGCCCAGATCATCGCCACATATTCGAACGGCGCCAGCAGCGACGGGGCCGCCAGGCGGAAGGCTTGGGTGAAGACGATCTGTGCCACACCACCCACAATGCCGACCAGGGCCAGCAAGCCCAGGCCCACCGCATCGGGCGTGCGCCAGCCGGGGATCATGCACACAAAGCTGACCAGCCCCATGGTGACAACGAAATAGAAAGTGATGGCGCCATTGCTCTCCGTCCGCGCTAGCGCGCGGACGAACAGCATGGACAGCGCATAGAAGAAGGCGGCCCCCAACGGGATCAGGGCCAGCAGGCTGAACATCCCCTGCCCCGGCCGCAGCATGACCATGACGCCGCCGAATCCGACCAGCACCGCCAGCCAGCGCCGCCAGCCCACCTTCTCCTTCAGCACCGGTACGGACAGGGCCGTCATGAACAGCGGTGCGGCAAAGCCGATGGCATAGACATCGGCCAGCGGCATGACGGCGAAGCCATAGAAGAAGCCATAGGCCGCTGCCACGCCCATCAGCGACCGGGCGGCATGGGCGGTCACACTTTTCGTGCGCAACGACGCCACCCCGCCCGTGCGCGCGATCAGAATGCCGATGGGAGCCAGGGAGAAACTGGCCCGGAAGAACATGATCTGCCAGGTGCCGTAATCGGCGGTCAGATGCTTGATCATGGCGTCCATGATGCCGAACAGCAGGGTGGCCAGGACGAAGAAGCCGATGCCGGACAGCGCACGCCCCGCCATCATCCGCAATCCCGCTCTGCCGTCGCCGCCACCTGCCGGCCCAACACCGTCTCGCGATACAGGATGTAGAGGCCGCTGGAAATGACGATGGCCAGCCCGATGAACAGGGTGCGATCCGGCACGTCGCCGAACACCAGCCAGCCGAACAGCACGCCCCAGATGATCTGGCTGTACTGGAAGGGTGCCGCCACCGCCGCCGGCACCTTGCGAAACGAGGTCAGCAGGCAGACAAAGGCCACGCCGCACAGCGTGCCGCCGATCGCCGACAGGCCCAGATCATGCAGCGTCGGCATCCGCCCCAGCCAGGGCGTCATGGCGCCGAACACCGTCCCGCTGGCCAGCGTGGCATAGAAGGCGAAGGAGACGCTGGTTTCCGTGTTGCGGGCCCGGCGCGTCACCAGCATGCCCACCGAATAGAACAGCGCCCCGGCCAGCACCGCCAGCGACCCCAGATTGATCAGCCCGCTGCCCGGCCGCAGCATGATCAGTACGCCCACGAAGCCCACACCGATGGCCGACCAGCGGCGCCAGCCGACGGGTTCCTTAAGGATCGGTACAGCCAGCGCCGTGATGAACAGGGGGGCGGTGAAGGCCAGCGCATAGGCATCGGCGATGGGCATGCGCGAATAGGCCCAGAAGGCGAAGAAGCTGCTGAACAGGCCGCAGGTGGCGCGGATGACGTGATAGATCGGCCGGCGCGTGCGCAGATTGTTGTAAAGCCCGCCGAACAGGGCAGCATAGGCCAGGATCGGTCCCATCGCGAACAGGCTGTTCAGTGCGATGATCTGGGGCACCGCATAGGTCTTGGTCAGCAGCTTGATGGTGACATCCATCCCGCTATAGAGCGCGAAGGCCGCGAAGGCGAGCGCGATGCCCGCCGGGAAATTCTCTTCCCCCTGCTGGGCCTTGGGACGGGCGGTGATGGTGACCATGGGATTTGTATCGCATCGCGAAAGCGGCAGTGAACGGAATGGTACGGGCCCCGCGGCCCGGGAGATAGTCCCGTCCCGCGCATGTCGCCCCTGCTATCACCCCATGGACATTGGAAAAACCCACGATATGGGCGAAAAGCGCAAGGTCTTCCCATTTCGGCAAAGGCGGTATGCGATGAGTGCCTTGACCATCACCCCTCCCCAACCCGCTGATTTCAACGATTGGCGGCACCTGTGGACGGAATATCTGGCCTTCTACAATACCAGCCGGGATGAAGCGCTCTATCATCGCAACTGGACGGAACTGCTGCGGCCCGACGGTGTGGTCCGGGGCTTTGTCGCGCGCGGAGCGGATGGCCGGCTGCTGGGCCTGACCCACTACCTGTTCCAGGCCACTGCCTGGTCGCAAGCGCCGGTCTGCTATCTCCAGGACCTGTATGTGGATGAGACGGCGCGCGGCCTGGGTGTCGGTCGTGCGTTGATCGAAGCCGTGGCGCGGGTCGCGGAGCAGACGGGCGCCGTCCGCCTCTATTGGCTGACGCATGAGACCAACACCACCGCCCGCGCCCTCTATGACCGGGTGGCCAGCTATAAGGGCTTCGTGCGGTATGATTACGACCTGGAAGCGCGCTAGACCTGTTCCTCAGGCGCCGGCGCCCACATCCGTGGGCTTGGCTACGCCGCATGGGCGGCGCGGCGGCAGTCGCCGCCGAATGCCAATGGTCAAACCTTGACCATTGGCATTACAGATCGTCGAACTCCGGCAGCTTCAAATCCTTGGCCCCGGCATGGCGCACATCGGTGGTGTTGGCCCCGTCCAGGGCCAGCGCGGTGCAGATGGCACCGCTCAGATCGGCGCCGATCAGCACCGCCCCGCCCAGATCGGCGCGGGTCAGATTGGCCTGGGTGAACACGGCCTGCGTGGCCTTGGCCTTGCGCATGTTGGCCCCGCCCAGGTCGGCCTTGTCGAAGCGCGTGCGACCCAGATTGGCAGGCCAGAGGCGCGTGGCGTTGCTCTGGATCTGCACGGGCCCCAGATCGGCGCGCACCAGGACCGCGCCTGTACAGGTCGCCCGTTCCAGGCTGGCGCCGCGCATGTCGGCCGCCGTCAGGTCCACTTCACGCAGATCGGCCAGCGACAGGTCGGCCATGGCCAGGGTGCAGCCCGACAGGTCGGCCCCGCGCAACATGGTCCGGTGCATCAGGGCCGCCGACAGCACCAGCCCCGACAGGTCGCGCCCGTTCAGGTCCACGCCCGACAGATCGGCGCGCAAGCCTTCGCGCCCCTGGCTGTCCACCCAGACGCGGTGATCAGCCAATATCTGCTCCAGGTCACGCCCGTCGGTGGACAGGTCGCGCGACAGGATGGCCCCTTCCAGGTCGGCCGCCCGGCGCGTCACGTCATCCATGATGACGCCGATCAGGTCGGCCCCCAGGAAGCGGGTGGCGTTCAGTTCCGCTCCCGTCAGGTTGGCACCCGACAGCTTGGCACCCGACAGGTTGGCCTCCCGCAGGTCGGCGCCGGTCATGTCACAGCCCGTCAGGTTGGAATTGGACAGGTTGGCGCGCACAAACTTGGTGCCGCGCAGGATGGCATCCGTCAGATCGGTCTGCATGACGAAGGCGTTGGAGATCTTGGCCCGCGACAGGTCGGCGGCGCGGATGGTGGCCACCGACAGTTCGGTATTGACCGATATCGCCTCGAACTCGTGCGCGGCGATGTCGCCATTCTTGCGCACATGCATGATGGTGCCATCGCGCAGGTCGCTGTCCGACATGATGGCTTCGGTCAGCACCGCCCCCCGCAGGCAGGCCCCACGCAGATCGGCCCGGCGCAGGTCCGCCCCCTCCAGATTGGCCAGGCGCAGGTCGGCGGCATAGAAATTGGCCCCCGCCAGGTTCGCCCCCTCCAGCCGCGTGCCGAACAGCTTCGCCCCCGACAGATCGGCATCCGACAGGTCGAAGCCCGACAGGTCCATATGCGACAGGTCGCGCAGTTTCAGATTGGCGCGCGCTCCGCCCGCCTGCCGGCGTAGAAAGGCCTGATGGCGGCTATGAACCCCCTGCAATTCCGCAACAGTGATCCGCGACCGGTCCGGCCCGCGCCCCAGTTCGCCGCCCATGTCCTACCCTTCACCTTGGCTGAATATTCAATGTGACCAAAGGACCCGTAAGGATCAGCCTAGCATTAAGATTATAAAAGTGAAAATTCCGTATAGACGGACAGGCCGACTATTACGGAAGGATGTGCCTTTCCTTCAAGTCCCAACCCCTGGTCGGCATGAACAAGCCGGGACCCCGCCCTTCCCGGCTGCGCATTGACTCACGGCCTCACCCCCTGTATCAACTCGGCCACCCTGCAATGGGTATCGAATTCGGCACCGAGGTGCCCCGCCGGTCCGCGAGTGTCGCGCACTGGCGCTTTTGCGTTTGGGCATATCCCATGCGTGAGGGCGAAAAAACGGGGCGCTGGCGGGACCGGGATGGAAGGCTGGTAATGTTCGACGGATTGACGGGACGGCTTGGCGATATCTTCGACCGCCTGCGCAAGCGCGGGGCGTTGTCGGAGGATGACGTCAATGCAGCCTTGCGTGAAGTGCGCATTGCCCTGCTGGAAGCCGACGTCGCCCTGCCCGCCGTGAAGTCCTTCGTCACCGGCGTGAAGGAAAAGGCCGTCGGGACCGAGGTGCTGCGTGGCATCAATCCCGGCCAGATGGTCATCAAGATCGTCCATGACCATCTGGTCGAACTGCTGGGCAATCAGGTCGAGGATCTGAACCTGGAGGCCGTGCCGCCGGTTCCCATCCTGATGCTGGGCCTGCAGGGGTCGGGCAAGACCACCACGTCGGCCAAGATCGCTGTCCGCCTGAAGAACCGCGACAAGAAGAAGGTGCTGCTGGCGTCGCTCGACACCCGCCGCCCGGCGGCGCAGGAACAGTTGCGCATCCTGGGAGAGCAGACGGGTGTGGCCAGCCTGCCCATCATCGCCGGTCAGCAGCCGGTGGAAATCGCCCGGCGTGCCATGGAAGTGGGCCGCCTGGAAGGGTTCGACGTCGTCATTCTGGATACCGCCGGCCGCTTGGCCATCGACGAGGAGCTGATGGCCGAGGTCGTGGCCATCCGCGATGCGACCCATCCGGTGGAAAGCCTGCTGGTCGTCGATGCCATGACCGGCCAGGACGCGGTCACCGTCGCCACCAATTTCAATGAGAAGGTCGGCATCACCGGCATCGTCATGACGCGCATCGACGGCGATGCGCGCGGCGGTGCGGCTTTGTCGATGCGCCACGTCACCGGCAAGCCCATCAAGCTGATGGGCATGGGCGAGAAGACCGACGCGCTGGAGCCGTTCCACCCCGACCGCATCGCCGGCCGCATCCTGGGCATGGGCGACGTGGTCAGCCTAGTGGAGAAGGCCGCCGAGAGCATCGACAAGGAAGAAGCCGAAAAGCTGGCCAAGAAGCTGGAAAAGGGCGGCTTTGACCTGGATGACATGCTGAGCCAGATGCGCCAGATCAGCAAGCTGGGTGGCATGGGCGGGATGCTGAACCTGCTGCCCGGCATGGGCAAGATCAAGGATCAGCTGAAGGGCGCCAATATCGACGACAAGATCCTGAAGCGGCAGGAAGCCATCATCCTGTCGATGACCAAGAAAGAGCGCAAGAAGCCCGACATCCTGAACGCGTCGCGCCGTCGGCGCATCGCGCTGGGGGCCGGCGTCACCGTCGCCGACGTGAACCGCCTGATCAAGCAGTATCAGGACATGTCGGAAATGATGAAGAAGATGCGCAAGCTGGGCCAGAAGGGCCTGATGCGCCAGGGCCTGGGGGCTTTGATGCCCAAGGGCATGCGCTGATGGCCGGTACGCTGGACATGGAGATGCAGTCCCTGTCGCTGGACAGCCTGTGGTTCGATGCCACGCTGGCGGCACTGCTGCATGGGGTGAACAGCACCCTGTTCGCGGCCGTGCATCGCGACGGACCGGCCTTGCGCCGCCTGGCTGGACTGGTCGCATTCGTGGTGCTGACCATGGCGCTGTCGGCCCTGCTGGGGCGTGGTTGGGCCCTTGGCTTCCTGGCCGCCTCCAGCGTCTTTACCTTCTATTTCCATGCCGTCTGGCTGCCGGGTCATGGCGTCAATGGCTGGACCGGGGAGCCGCGCGAGCGCTATCTGGCCCTGATCCGCCGGAAGGACCGCACATGAATGTGAAAGTGCGCAATCCGGCCGCCCCGGACCATGCCACGCTGCTGACCCCGCGCCTGACGCTGCGGCCGCTGTCGGCCGCCGATACCGACGCCATGCATGCGATCTTCAGCGACGCGGAGACCATGCGCTACTGGTCCCACCCGGCCGTCACCAGCATCGAAGAGACCCAGGCTTCGATGGAGAAGGCGCTGGCCGAGGACGACAGTGTGCGCAGCTGGGCCGTGACCACCGACGGGCGGAATTGTCTGGGCTGGGCCAACCTGTTCGGCGTGCGCGACGGCATGGGCTGGATCGGCTATATCCTGTCGCCCGCCGCCCGCGGCAAGGGCTATGGCGAGGAAGCGGTGGAAGCGGTTCTGAACTATGCGTTCGGCGCCTGGGGCCTGCACCGGCTGTCCGCGAACATCGACCCGCGCAATCACCGGTCGGCGGGATTGCTGCTGCGCCAGGGTTTCACCTGGGAAGGCAACCAGCGCCAGGATTTCCCCTTTGCCGGCGATTACATCGATACCGGCATCTTCGGCATCCTGGCATCCGACTGGCAGAAGCGGCGGGAAAATCCGCCCACGCCGCTGGCCACCTTGCGCCATGGTCCGGCCGTGCTGCGCCCATTGAAGGCCAGCGACGCCGACGCCCTGCACGTCGCCTTTGGCGATCCGGACAGCATGCGGTACATGCCGCACCCGGCCTATACGGATATCGAGCAGACCCGCGACAAGATTCTGTCCATGGCATCGGGTGCGCGCGCCGGCTGGCACTGGGCCGTCACCAGCGATGGCGGCGAGTCCCTGGGCTGGTCGCTGTTGCTGAAGGAAACGCCCAGTCAGGTTCATCTGGGCTATATCCTGACACCGGCCGCGCGTGGCAAGGGGCTGGCCAAGGCCGCTACCGCCGCCATGCTGCGTTATGCCTTCACCGTGCTGAAGAAGGCCCGCGTGGAAGCCGAGTTGGACCCGCGCAACGCGGCGTCGGCCGCCGTGCTGGAAAGTGCGGGCTTCGTACGCGAGGGCATACGCCGCCAGGGCAGTATGCGCCCGGATGGCGAGCTGGTGGATAACTGCATCTACGGAATCCTGGCGTCCGAATGGACGGCAGCGAATGGCGGGAACGAAAAATGACCCGCCGACCAAGAACATCGTCGCACGGGTCCGATCTGAACCGCGGCGGTTACCCTTTCATCCAGATCACCTTCAATCAATAGCTCAAGGAAGACTTCCATGTCCGTTAAGATCCGTCTGGCCCGTGGTGGCTCGAAGAAGCGTCCGTTCTACGCCATCGTCGTCGCCGACAGCCGCGCGCCGCGCGACGGCGCCTTCATCCAGAAGGTCGGCACCTACAACCCGATGCTGGCCAGCGACCACGCCGACCGCGTGACCCTGAACGAAGAGGCCATCAAGGGCTGGCTGGCCAAGGGCGCCCAGCCCACCGACCGCGTCACCAAGTTCCTGGCCAAGGCCAACCTGATCGCCACCCCGGCCATCATCGAGAGCCCGAAGAAGTCCGCCCCGAAGGCCAAGGCCCAGGAGCGCGCCAAGCTGGCCGCCAAGGCCGCCGCGGCTGAGTAAGTGATATGGATGGGGCAGCTCGTTTGGGGCCGCCCCATCGGTGGAGTTCAAAGATGACCGATCGCGTTTGCGTGGCCCAGATCATCGGATCGCATGGGGTTCACGGCCGGCTGCGGGTGAAGAGCTTCACCGGCGATCCTGAGGCCGTGTTCGATTACAACCCCCTGACGGACGAGGCGGGCACACGGAATTTCACCCTGCGCATGACCGGAATGGGCAAGGACCATTTCCTGGTCGAGGCCACGGGCGTGAAGGGCCGCGACGCCGCCGACGCGCTGAAGGGCGTCAAGCTGTTCGTGCCGCGCGACCGGCTGCCCCTGCTGGATGATGAGGACGAGTTCTACCATGCCGACCTGATCGGCCTGGGTACCGTCACCCAGGGGCCGGACGGTGATGTCGATTTCGGCATCATCAAGGCCGTCCATGATTTCGGGGCCGGCGATGTGCTGGAACTGGCGCATGTGTCGGGCAAGACGGTGTTCATACCGTTCTCCCGCGCCGTTGTGCCCGTCGTGGACGTCAAGGGCGGCCGTATCGTCATCGAGCCGCCCGTCAACCTCTTCACCCCGGCCAAGCCGGACGCCGAAGAGCTGGCGGAAATGGGCGGCAAGCTGTCGCTGGATGACGAGCCGACCGGTGACGAACAGGCCGGTGGCGAACAGGTTGGCGAACAGCCCGAGGGCGGGGAGACGGCGACAAGCCGTTGATCTGCCATGCCGGAGTCCAAGTCCCCTTTCTGGCACGTGACCGTGCTGACCCTGTTCCCGGAGATGTTTCCGGGGCCGCTGGGGCTCAGCCTTGCGGGAAAAGCGCTGGAAAAGGGCACCTGGACGCTGGAAAAGCTGGACATTCGTTCGTTCACGCGCGATAAGCACCGCTCCGTGGACGATACCCCGTTCGGCGGCGGCCCCGGCATGGTCATGCGCCCGGATGTGCTCGATGCAGCCATCCGTGAAGCAAAGGCCAGGCAAGAGGCAGCCGGACTGAAACCAGGGCGGATCGTCTACCTTTCACCGCGTGGACGCGTGTTGGACCAGGCGCTGGTGCGAGAGATCGCCAGCGAAGGGACCCTGACATTGCTGTGCGGGCGGTATGAGGGGATCGACGAACGGGTGATCGAGGAACATCGCCTGGAGGAGGTCTCCCTGGGCGATTTCGTGCTGTCCGGTGGTGAGCCGGCGGCCCTCTGTCTGATCGACGCCGTGGTCCGGCTTTTGCCGGGTGTCATGGGGAACGTCGAGACGGCGGGGGAAGAGAGTTTTGAACGGGGGTTGCTGGAGTACCCCCATTATACGCGGCCACCCGTCTGGAATGGCCGTGCGGTGCCGGAGATCCTTTTGTCCGGTCACCATGAGAAGGTCCGGGCCTGGCGGCTCGAACAGGCGGAAAAGATCACAGAGGCCCGACGGCCCGACCTGTGGTCCGACTACCTGGCCAACCGCCCGGCCCCAAAGGTGAAGAAACGCCGAGCCCGTCGGGCATCGGCCGCGCCAACCAAAACCACCGCGATCCCGGACGGGAACGGTGGCAGTAGCGAAGGATGAGTACCATGAACATTCTGCAGAAGCTGGAAGCCGAACAGGTCGCCAAGCTGACCGAAGGCAAGAAGATCCCGACCTTCTCCCCCGGCGACACCGTGAAGGTGAACGTGAAGGTGACCGAAGGTACCCGTGAGCGTATCCAGGCCTATGAAGGCGTTGTGATCGCCCGCAAGAATGCCGGCATCAATTCCAGCTTCACCGTCCGCAAGATCTCCTACGGCGAAGGCGTGGAGCGCGTGTTCCCGCTGTACAGCCCGCGCCTGGACAGCATCGAGCTGGTCCGCAAGGGTCAAGTCCGTCGCGCCAAGCTGTATTACCTGCGTGGCCTGACCGGCAAGTCCGCCCGTATCGCCGAGCGCACGACCGGCCGTGGCATGAAGAACGGCCGCTCGATCGTCACCGCCGACTGATCACTCCTGCCTTCAGGCTTGAAAGGAACACCCCGCCGGATGCTGTCTGGCGGGGTGTTTTGTTTTGGGCATAGCGCTTTACGCTCTACTGCCGTCGTCCCGGCGACAAGCCGGAATGACGGCAGAGGAAACTACCCTGCTGCCGCCGTTTTCTTCTCCGCCCAGCGCACCCCCTGGGTGATAGCGAAGGTCATGGTCAGATAGATGGCGCCGGCGATGATGAACATCTCCACCGGCTGGAAGCTGCGCGACGCGATGGTACGGGCCGCCCCCGTCAGTTCCACCAGCGTGATGGCGCTGGCCAGTGACGTGGCCTGCACCATCTGGATCATCTCATTGCCATAGGCGGGCAGGATCTGGCGCAGGGCCTGGGGCAGCACGATGCGGCGATAGAGCAACGGACGCGACATGCCCAGCGCGCGGGCCGCCTCGATCTGGCCGAAGGGCACCGCCTGGATACCGCCGCGCATGATCTCCCCCGTATAGGCGGCCGTGTTCAGGGTCAGGGCGATGATGGCGCACCAGTATGCCTCGCGCAGGACGGGCCACAGGAAGCTTTCGCGAATGCCGGCGAACTGGCCCAGCCCGTAATAGATCAGGAATATCTGCACCAGCAGCGGGGTGGACCGGAACAGGAAGACATAAGCGCCGGTAATGCCGGAGATTATCCGGCTGGACGACATCCGCCCGAACGCCACCGCCAGCGCCAGCGCGAAACCAAGGCCCAGCGACAGCACTACCAACTGCACCGTCACCCAGGCACCCGACAGCAGGGAAGGCAGGGAGGCGAGGATCATGTCGATATTCATCGCCCCGCCCCTCAGTTCGCCACGGCGCGGCGCACGCCGCGTTCGGCCCGCCGCGCCAGGGCGCGGAACAGGGCCTCCGAACAGGTGGTCATCACCATGTAGATCAATGCTGCCGTCACATAGAACAAGAAGGGCTGGCGGGTGGACTGCATGCCCAGATAGGCTTGGCGCATCAGTTCGGCAAGGGAAACGACGGAGACCAGGGTCGTGTCCTTCAACGTCATCTGCCAGACATTGCCCAGGCCCGGCAGGGCATAGCGCAGAGCCTGGGGCACCAGGATGCGGCGCAGGATCAGCAGCCGGCCCATGCCCAGCGCCCGCGCTGCTTCCAATTGCCCCCTGGGCACGGCCCGCACGGCCCCGCGGATCACCTCCGTCGCATAGGCGCCCGACACGATGCCCACTGCGGCCACCCCCACCGCGAAGGCCGACAGATCCACCCGCCCGCCATAGCCGAACAGATGCGCCACCCAGGTGATCAAGCCCGACCCGCCGAAGAACAGCAGCCAGATGACCAGCAGGGCCGGCACGCCGCGTACCACCGTCGTGTAAAGGGCGGCCAGCCAGCGCAAGGGGGCGGGTCCCGACAGCTTGGCCGCCGCCGCACCCGACCCGACGATGATGCCGATCAGATAGGCGAAGACCGCGACTGCCAAGGTCATGACCGCGCCGCTGGCGATCTCGTCACCCCAGCCGTCGCTGCCGAAACGGAGAAGATCAAGCATGGGGGCGTCCCGGTCGCGGCTCAGCGGTTGCAGACATCGGCGAACTCCGCGGCGAACTGGTCCCAGCGACGATTGTTCAACACCCAGTCGGACCCGGCGAGCCCCATCGCCCGCGCGTCATCCCGGTTCTGGTAGGCATGTTCCATGGCCTCCAGCAACTCCTCCACGTCGCTTTCGCCCCAGTAGCGGGTGTTCCCCTTTTCATCCGGCACCGGACCCTGCCGACCCAGGACATAAGTACGGTTGTCACCGATCAGGTCCAGATGGCCGGTATTGGCCGACAGGACCAGCGGTATGCCGCATGCCATCGCCTCCATGGCCACCAGGTTGGTGCCGGGCTCGCAACGGTTGGGGAAGACGGCCAAATCGCATTCACGCAAGATCGGGGCGATCCGGTCACGCGACAGGAAGCCGATATCGATGAAGGAATCCTGCGGCAGGCCATTATCCAGCAGCCAGCGCCCCACATCCACGCTATGGCCATCCTCCGTCAGTTCCAGAGGCACCAGACCCAGGCGGCTGTTGCGCATGGTCATGGCTGTTCCCGGCCAGAAATTGCCCCAGACCGTCAGAAGAAGCGCCTCTGGATGGCGCTGCTGGAAGGTGCGGAAGGCGGCCAGTACAATGTCCTGTCCCTTGCGGAACTCGACCTTGCCACCGGAGAAGATTACGAACCGATCGCCAAGCTTGCCCGTCTTCGGACCCGGCGACACCTCAGCCGGATCCACCCCCTGGAAGACGCAGTCCGACGCCATGCCATAGTCGGCCAGGACCCGCTGGTTGAAGGTGGAATGGATGACGACGCGGCTATAGGAGCGGGCATCGGCCTGCGCCCGATCATCCAGGTTGGTTTCGGTGAAGGCCCCCACCCCGACATTGCGGTCGCCGAAGATGGGCTGCTCCGGCAGGCCGGGCCGCATACTGCCATCCAGCGCATAAAGCACGGTCGCGTTCTCAAGGTAGAGGCGCCGGCCCTGCGATTTCACATGCTCCAGATAGGAGGCCAGCCGGATCGTTCCCGGCTCCAGCACCTTCAGCTTTTCCACCGTCTGGGGGCGCAGCGTCGTCGTGTCCAGCGGGTTCAACAGCAGCGGCGAGCCGCCCGTCCGCATCAAATGCAGACAGGTGTGCAGACCGACCAGCCCCCAGCCATGCAGCTCGGTCAGCTTCCAGTTCAGAATGAAGGGACGGTAAGGCTGGTCGGTCAAGGTATGAACTCCCCCGGCGGCGTGCGGTCGCGGATCAGGGCATGGAACTGTCAAAGCCGAACCACTGCACCGACAAGTTCTTCATGGTGCCGTCCGCCTTCATGTCGGCGATGGCCTTGTTCAGCGCCGCCAGAAGTTCCGGGCGGCCCTTGGCGATGGCGATCCCCTGGCCGCGCCCGAACAGGCCGCCATCGAAGCCGGGCCCAAAATAGCTGAAATCCTTGCCTTCGGGGCGCTGGAGGAAGGCGTTCCAGGTGATGGCGTCGGCCAGACCGATCTCCACCCGGCCTGTCTGCAGGTCGAGTGCCAGATTCTCCTGCGTGTCATAGCGGCGGATATCCACCACGTCGGCCAGATACTTGTCGACGAAATTGGCGTGGATGGTGCTGGTCTGCACGCCCAACACCTTGCCCTTCAGCAGGCCTTTGATCTTGTCGATCGCTGCCTGTTCGTCGGCACTGATCTCCGTCAGGTCGATGCGCTCCAGCCCGTAATCCGCTTCCTGCAGGGGGTTGGCGTTGGCGGAAACCAGATAGGCCGGGGTGGTGGTATAGCCGCTGGAGAAATCCACGGCCGCCAGGCGTTCATCGGTGATCGACATGCCGGCGACGATGGCGTCGAAACGGCCGGCCTGCAAGGCCGGGATCATGCCGTCCCAGGCCTGGGCCATGAACTGGCATTCGGTGCCCATACGCTTGCACACATCTTTCATCATGTCGATCTCGAACCCGACCAGGGTGCCGCCGGCATCGACCATGTTGTAGGGCGGATAGGCGCCTTCCGTAGCGACCCGCAGCGGATTGGGGATGCCACCCGTCGCGGCGGTGGACGGCTCATGCTTGGCCTCGTCCTTGCCGCAGCCCGAGAGCGCCATCATTCCAGCCAGCGCCAGCGTCGCCATCAGCTTCTTCATCACGTCCATACTCCCCCAGAACCTGGAAACCATGACCGGATTGCCCGGCTCATTCATGCGTTCGGATTGACCCGTTACCGCTGCCCCTCGCGGGACAGGAACTGCCGGCAACGCTCCGACTTGGGATTACCGAACAGTTCCGCCGGCGATCCCTGCTCCTCGATGCGGCCCTGATGCAGAAAGACGACCTTGTGCGCAACCTCGCGCGCGAACGCCATCTCGTGGGTGACGATCAGCATGGTCGCCCCCTCCGTCGCCAGGTCGCGGATGACCTTCAGCACCTCCCCCACCAGTTCGGGGTCCAAGGCGCTGGTCGGCTCATCGAACAACATCACCTTGGGTTCCATGGCCAGCATGCGGGCGATGGCGGCACGCTGCTGCTGTCCGCCCGACATCTGCGAGGGATAAGCGTCGCGCTTGGCCGACAGCCCGACCTTGGCCAGCAGCGCGTCGGCCTTGGCGATGGCCTGGTCCCTGGGCTGCTTGCGCACATGCACCGGCGCCTCAATGATGTTTTCCAGCACGGTCATATGGGTCCAGAGATTGAAGCTCTGGAACACCATGCCGCAACGCTGGCGGATCCGTTCCACCTGGCGGGGATCGCCGGGGGCGGCGCCATGGCGGCCGCGCTTCATGGCGATCTGCTCGCCCCCGATGCACACCAGCCCGTCGTCGGGTATCTCCAGCAGGTTGATGCAGCGCAGCAGCGTGCTCTTGCCCGACCCCGACGATCCGATCAGGGCCACCACCTCCCCCTCCGCGGCGTTCAGCGACACGCCCTTCAGCACCTCATTGTCGCCGAAGCGCTTGTGCAAAGCCTCCACCTGGACGGCGGGAACGGAACCGGGAACGACGGAGGCAGGCGGCATCGGCATCCATTAAGATCAAGGCAATGAATTCGTGCCAAGCTACCCCGCCAAGGCACAGCCGCGAAAGGGGAAATCCTGGGTTTCGCATGCTATTCGATTTGGGCGGCGCGGTGATGGCCCGCCCGTGTTATCAGTTGCACGAAGAAGCAGCAGACTGACCGGATCCGACACCGACATGAGCCAAGGCATCCAGCCCAGCGCGAATCGCAGCACGCATTTCCTGTTCGACCACAAGGTCTTCACCGTGGATGGCTGCCGTTTCGTCTGGTCCAAGTCATCGGATGAGGCGGTGATGCGTTTCATGCTGGGCAAGGTCCAGGCCGAGGTGGCGGTCGACAAGCTGTGCAACGAGTTCAAGATCGACCCCAAGAGCTTCGACGGCCAGTTACTGGGCATGGTGACCAAGGGGTTGAAATATGTGCGGGAAATCCGGCCCGGCGACACCATCCCCAATGAGCTGATCGACGGCACCGCCTCCTGGCGGGTCGACGAGCGTCATTACCTGATCGCCAAGGGTCGGCTGACCATGCAGATGGTGACCTGGCTGACGGGGGGCGAGACGGTGGTGTCCAGCCCGGAGCAGCTGGAGCAGGTGCTGGAAGATCCCAACACCAAGTCCCGCGTGCGCGAAGCGTTCGAGGTGATCGCCAACAAACTGTCCCTCTCCGGCAATGCCGAGGAGCAGGTGGAGACGCGCATCGACACGCTGGCCAAGGAATTGTCCTATGTGGAGGCGCTGCGCGAACGGGCGGGCAAGCTGAACAAGATCCGCGATGGCCTGGAGACCGCCCACCGCATCTACAAAAACGAGCGGAACCTGAAGGAGGAGATCGTGCGGATGCAGACCCTGTCGCTGCCGCCGATCACCGATCTGGAACAGCGATTCGCCCAGATCGATGCCCAGACGGGCGAGATCCTGTCCATGCTGGCCAAGTTCGACAAGAACATCACCTATGTCCGCGAAATGCGCGACGACCTGCACCAGACCCTGCTGCCCTGGGACGAGGTGATGGAGGATTGGGAAGGCGTGGTGACGGAGAAGAGCCAGCCTTTCGAGGCTGTGCTGAAGAAAACCTACCAGTTCCTGGCCAGGAACTATTCCCAGGCCAAGCATTGGCGCTTGGCCGCACGGCGGGCGCCATAAACCTTTATTTCGTGCACCCTCAATCGCCGGGCGCCGCCATCCGGCGGCTTGGCTTACGGCGCACGAGCGCCGGGCCGGCGGTCGCCGACCTCCAGCGGCAAACATGCCGCTGGCCTACCAGAGCGCGGACAGCCGACCTTCAATGCGCCGCTGGCGTCTTCACTTCCGGCGACACGTACCGGAAGCTGATGCTCTTCGCCTGCGTGCCCTCGCGTTCGGGCATGCGCGACTCGAATTTGGTGGATTGGTTCGGGAACAGGCGGCGCACGGGCGGGATGATGCGCCAGGCGTAAAGCTCCTTGCCATCCTCCCCCAGGGCGACGGCCTGGATGTCGGGCACGTCGCGCTGGCTGCTCGACTTGTTGGCGATCTCCCCCGTCACGAACAGCAGGTTCACACCTTCAACGTCGCGCACTTCCACCCTGGTGGATTTGGGATCGCCCAGTTCGGACAGGCCCGCACCCGGCAGTTCCGCCAGCCCCGCCATCTCATACAGCGGGAAGGCGGCGGGCCAGGCCTGGATCACCATGTCCTTGCCGAAATACAGGCCGGCCCCGATGCCCCCCACCACCAGCACCAGCCCCGCCCAGGCCAGCATGGCCGCGCGGCGCGCCCGGGCCTGTCCGGGAACGGCGGGCAGGTTGCTGCCCTTAGGCATGGGACGCGGACGGAAGGGACGGGCCAGTCCCATATCATCGGCATCGGCGTCGAATCGTGAGGATTCAAAGCCGCCGGCATCCTTGCCCAGATCGCCGAAGCCCGACAGGTCGTCCGGTGGATCGTCGAACAGATTGCCGCGCGGCTCTTCCACCGGTGGCGGCGGCGCAGGAGGGGGCGGCGGGGAAACGGCGTTGCGGGCCGGTGGCCGGGCTGCGGGACTGCTCGCGGCGGCAGCGGCGCCAGGCCGCTCCACTGTGGCCAGCGGCGCCTTGGCGGGCGCACGGGGCGGGGCGGCAGCACGGTTTGGCGGGGGCGGCGGAGAGACCGCCATGCTGGGTTCGGCGAACCAGACATGGCCGCACTGGCCGCATTTCACCTTGCGGCCCGCACCCAGAAGACGCCCGTCGAGCATGAAACGTTTTGCGCAGGACGGACAGGAAAGAATCATCGGGTAGGGGCGCCGGGGTGCGGGTGGGCCGATATTGCGGCGCCGGGACCCATGCCCCACCGCCATCATTCCTTATAGGCGGGCGCGCGGGTCGGGCGCAAGGATGGGCGCGGGGGAAAGCGATACCTCCATCGGACGGGGTCTGCCGTCTTTACGCGGCGGCCGCCGCATGCCATTCCTGTTCGCCGTCATCCGGCCGGGTATCCGGCCGCTTACAGCCGCACCGGGGGAAGATGAGGCGCCGCGCCCATTTCGACATACCGCTGAGCCAGGACGCCACGGGCCGGTTCCTGCCCTGGATCATCGCGCTGATGGTCTATCTGGCGGCGCTGGCGCTGGCCGTTTCGCTGATCCTGTCCGGGCTGGCCCGGCGCTGGGACAGCGAGCTGTCGTCCGGCATGACAGTGCAAGTCGCCCCCACCGGCACCGCCAACGCCCGCGAGTTGGATGAACGTGTGCGCAAGGTGATGGATGCGCTGTCGGCCAGCGCCTTCGTGGCCGATGCCAGTCGCCTGTCCGATACCGATGCCCGTGCCCTGGTGGAACCCTGGCTGGGCGACGGGGCGCTGGTGGCGGAACTGCCGCTGCCGGTGCTGATCGATGTGCGTCTGGCCGATGGCGCCAACATCACCGATCTGGCGGAACAACTGAACCGTGCCGCCCCCTATGTGACGGTGGAGGACCCGGCCCGCTGGCTGGGCGATCTGCGCCGGCTGGCACGCACCGTCCAGGTGGTGTCCGTGGGGATCATCGCCCTGATCGGTGGGGCCGGCGTGGTCTCCATCATCTTCGCCGCCTCGGCGGGTTTTGCCGTGCATCGGCAGGAGGTGGAGTTGCTGCATGTGATGGGCGCCACCGACGGCTATGTCGCCGGGCAGTTCCAGCGCCACATGCTGCGCCAGTCGCTGCTGGGCGGCGGCGCGGGCTTCCTGCTGGCACTGTTGACCCTGTGGGGGGTGGAGCAGGCGGGGCGCGGCCTGGGCGCGTCCCTGCTGCCCGACATGGCGCTGTCGCCGCGCGACTGGGCCTGGATGCCGCTGGTCCCTGTGGCCGCGGCCCTGCTGGCGGCCATCACCGCGCGGCTGACCGTCATGCGCGCGCTGGGCCGGCTGCCGTGAGCTGGCATCTCGCCTCCCGCCGGTTACGCGGCCCGATCATGATGGTCGGCCTGCTGGCCCTGGTCTGGGCGGCGGGCCTGTTCCTGTTCGCGTCCTCCCTGCCCCGCCAGGAACCCGATGACGCCATCACCACCGACGGCATCGTCGTGCTGACCGGTGGCAGCGAGCGGCTATCCGTGGCCTTCGACCTGCTGCGCGCTGGCAAGGGCCGGAAGCTGTTCATCAGCGGCGTCTATCGCGGGGTGGAGGTGCGCGAACTGCTGGCCCTGTCATCCAAGTCGGGCGATCTGGAATGCTGCGTACAGCTGGGCTATGACGCCGACGACACCGAGGGCAATGCCGTGGAAACGGCGCGCTGGGTGGCCGAACAGGGCCTGACCAGCCTGCGTCTGGTCACCGCCAATTATCACATGCCGCGCAGCCTGGTGGAATTCCGCCGCGCCCTGCCCGGTATCGATCTGGTGCCCCATCCGGTGATGCCGCAGAAGGTGCGGCTGGATGGCTGGTGGAGCTGGCCGGGCACGGCGGAACTGATCATCGGGGAGTATAACAAGTATCTGCTGGCCGTGGCGCGTGCCGCCCTGACCGTGCCACGGCCAGCCGCCTGAGCCGCACCCCCGCCCTGGACAGGGACAGGGCCATCAGGTTAAGTGCGGGCCTCACACGCCGCCCATCCCGGACCAGACGCGCATGATCTTCCTCCGTTCGCTCCTGTTCAATATCGTCTTCTTCTCCTGGACGGCTGTCTATTGCGTCTCCATCGCCTGGACGCTGCTGTTTCCACGCCCCGTCCTGCGGGGGGCCGTGCGTTTCTACATGCGCAGTCTGTGCTTCCTGGAACGCATCATTATCGGCCTGCAATATGAGGTGAAGGGGCGTGAGCACCTGCCCAAGGACGGCAGCTATCTGGTCGGCGCCAAGCACCAGTCGATGTGGGAGACGATGAAGCTGCATCTCATCTTCCGCGATCCGGCGATCGTGCTGAAGCATGAGCTGACCTATATCCCGCTCTGGGGCTGGTACGCCTGGAAGTCGCAGATGATCCCGGTAAAGCGGGGCAAGCGCGGGGCGGCCATCGCGTCACTGGTGCGCGGCGCGCGTCAGATGAAGGCGATGGGGCGCGAGATCATCATCTTCCCGCAGGGAACCCGCGTCAGCGTGGGGGAATACCGGCCCTACAAGGTGGGGATCGGGGTGCTATATGAGAATCTGGATGTGCCGCTGGTGCCCATGGCGCTGAATTCTGGCGTGTTCTGGGGCCGCAAGACCTTCATCAAGCGCCCCGGCCTGATCACCATCGAATTCCTGCCGCCGATTCCGCCGGGCCTGCCCAAGGACGTGGCCCTGTTCGAGCTGGAGGCGCGGCTGGAGAGTGCCTGCAACCGGCTGGCCGTGGCCGTGGGCGGCCCCGCCACCCTGAACCCCAACGCCGCCAGTCCTGGCGCCGCCCCTGCCGTGGAAACGGAGGCGGATGCGGGTTGAGAGGGGGTGGCCCTCTCTCAACCCCGGCTCTTGAAGCTGCGCAGCTGCGCGTTCAACTGCATGGCCAGGCTGCTCATGCGGCTGGTCGCCTCGTTATAGCGGGCCGTCATTTCCGGGGTGAAATTGCCCTTGGCCTCGGCCTCCAGGCAGGACAGATATTCCTGCGTCTCGGTGATATAGGCCTTCACGGCACCCTGCGCCTCCGTCATCTCCGCCGGCGCCGCCGTGGCACCATCCGGCACGGCAGGAGCGGCCTTGATCGCGCAGGCGGCGATGGCCGGCAGCGGCAGCAAGGCCAGCGTGGCCGTCAGCAGGGCGGAACGGGTCAGGGTCAGCATGCGCGGTCTCCTCTGTCCATGCCGCATCGCAACATGTCTCTTGTTTAATCCTGTATTAACGATGACACATGCACAGGAGGAATCAATAGAATGAGCCTTTACTTTTGTGCAATGCAACCAGGGTACGTCATGCGCGAACAACTGTAACAAAGCGGTATGTTTTTTACTCAGCAGCTCATTTTAGAATCACAAAATTATCTGACATTCTATGTATCCTGCCTCTGCCCAAGAAATAATCAGGTTGCTGGATGTTTGGACGCGGCAGGCAAGGCAATTATGCGCCTCACATCTGTTGCCGCCCCCTCTTCCGCCGGCCGGCGGAAGCGCTTATTTCTCCCGGCAGGGGCGATCATGTGAAACCTGCAGGGAATGATTTCGTGAAGACCAAACATCTGCTGGCGGTCGCCGCCATGCTGCTGACCGCCGTCGGTGCCGCGCGCGGCGAGGACGGTCCCTATGTCGCCTCCTCCGTTGGTGCCTATATGGGCAATGATTTCAGCCATTCCGCCATCTGGAAGACGGCCAAGGGCGAGACGGAGAAGAAGTATAATGCCTCCATCGCCGCCGGTTACCGCATCGACGATTACCGGTTCGAACTGGAGGGTGGATATGGCCGCCTGGCCGATGTGACGGGCAATCTGGCCGCCATTTCCGTGGTGCCGGGTTTCCAGGCCAATGGTGATCTGACCGTCTGGACCGCCCTGGCCGGGGCCTATTACGACATCCCCGTCACCAAGACCTACCAGCCCTATGTCGGCATCGGCGGTGGCATCGCCGACCTGAAGAGCGACAGCGACCTGCTGCTGATTGATGAGGGTGCCCATGCCGCGGCCTTTGCCGAGGCCGGGCTGAACATGGTGGTCTGGGACGGGCTGACCATAGCGCCCGGCTATCGCTATCTCTGGATCAATTCCAAGGGTGGCGGTGCCGACAATGTCAGCACCCACATCGTCAAGCTGACGGCCCGCGCCAGCTTCTGAGGACGTGGTTCAATGCCCTCCCCCTTGATGGGGGAGGGCAGACTTAATCCTCGACTTCCTCATTGGCATAGATGCCCCAGAAGTCACCGCGTTCCAGCCAGCCATGAAAGCCCTGGATCTCCACCTCGCACCAGGGGCCCTTGCAGGAGACCAGCCTTCCCATGACGCCCGGCTCGGCCTGGGCCACGGCCGCAGCCGACGCGCTGGGCCGTTCGCGCACGGTGCGCAACTCTCCCGTGATCACCAGGGCGCGGCGGCCGGACAGCATGGATTGATGCACCCAGCCCTGCGTACCCTCCACATCGCGGATGCGCCGCCAGGTATCGAATTCCGCCGTGATCTCCACCGGCATGCCGGGCCGCACGAACACCCATTCGATGGGATAGGACCGGCCGGGACCCGTGCGGACATTCACCTCACCCGATCGGAGCGACACAAAGCGCGGCACGGGCAGGCCGCTGCGCACGATCATGTCGGACCGGGGGTCTGTCTCCTGGCCCCCGGCGGGGCTGTGCAGCAGACCGGCGGCCAGCAGGCCGGCCAGCAGCAGGCGGGAACCGCCCGCCATCACAGCCTTGCGCACCTTCTTCATCCGGGATCGCAGCAACAGGAGCCTCTTGGCTGGCGCCCCGGCTTCTGCCAGACGCCCATTCGTTAACGACCCTTTGTGCCGTACCCCGGACGGGCAGGTCAAGCATCAGCGACCATGCGGCGCCATGTGCGTGCCGGCACCCGTGGACAAGGCGGGCCGGCGCTTGTACTGCTATGGGCCGATCAAGCCACGGGAGGATGGGGAAATGGCCGAACGCAAGAAGCCCCTGGTCATCGTCACGCGCAAACTGCCGGACGCCATCGAGACCAGAATGATGGAGCTGTTCAACACGCGCCTGAACCTGGACGACCACCCGATGATGCGGGCCGAACTGGAAGACGCGGTCAAGACTGCCGATGTGCTGGTCCCCACCGTCACCGATGTGGTGGACGAGGCCCTGCTGAACCAGGCTGGTCCGCAATTGAAGCTGATCGCCAATTTCGGCAATGGCGTCGATCATATCGACCTGCGCGTGGCTCGCGCCAAGGGCATCCTGGTCACCAACACGCCCGGCGTGCTGACGGAGGATACGGCCGACATGACCATGGCCCTGATCCTGGCCACCGCGCGCCGCCTGTCGGAGGGGGAGCGGCTGGTGCGGTCGGGCCAATGGACGGGCTGGGCCCCCACTGTCATGCTGGGATCGCGACTGGCCGGCAAGCGGCTGGGCATCATCGGCATGGGCCGTATCGGCCAGGCGCTGGCGCGGCGTGCCCGGGCCTTCGGCCTGTCCATTCACTATCATAACCGCAAGACAGTCCATCCGGAGGTGGAGGCGGAACTGGATGCGGCCTATTGGGAAAGCCTGGACCAGATGCTGGCGCGCATGGATATCGTCGCCATCACCTGCCCGCGCACGCCGGCCACCTATCACCTGCTGAACGCGCGGCGCCTGGCCCTGCTGAAGCCCACCGCCATCCTGGTCAATATCAGCCGCGGCCAGGTGGTGGACGAGGCGACGCTGGCCCGCATGCTCCAGCGCCGGGAGATCGGTGCGGCCGGTCTGGACGTGTATGAGGATGAGCCCAATGTCGATCCCAAGCTGCTGAAGCTGGATAATGTCGTGCTGCTGCCCCACATGGCATCCGCCACGCTGGAAGGCCGCATCGACATGGGCGAGAAGGTGATCGTCAATATCAAGACCTTCGTGGACGGCCACCAGCCCCGCGACCGGGTGCTGGAGATGATGTTTTAGAGTCTGTCAGGCGCTTCTGTAAGCGCCTGACAGACTCTAATCTTTTGTTTTGTCGTGTGATTCACGCTTCAAATGATTCCATTTGAACCGATCACACTCTAATGGCTTTCCAGCCTTGCTGCGCCGCAACATACTGGCCTTACCCAAGGCCAGAACCGGAGCCGGCGCATCATGGCGGACCCCATCCCCAGCATCACCTATGATGATTTCCTGAAGATCGACATCCGCGCCGGCACCATCGTGAAGGCGGAGCCCTATCCGGAGGCGCGCAAGCCGGCCATCAAACTGTGGGTGGATTTCGGCGATCCCATCGGCATCCGCCGCTCCTCTGCCCAGATCACCGCCTATTACCAGCCCGACACGCTGGTGGGCCGGCAGGTGATGGGCGTGGTGAACTTCCCACCCCGCCAGATCGGCAAATTCATCTCCGAGGTCCTGGTGCTGGGCGTACCCAGTGCCGAAGGCGAGGTCGTGCTGCTATCGCCGGAGCGCGCGGTACCGGATGGCGGGCGGATGTACTGAACGCCGGAGGCCGTACTGAGCCCCATCGACCGGCCGCGATGCTCAGCACCGCGTGCAAACTCGCGTTTGACGGTTTATTTATAATATTATATTTCTAATATATCGTTTGAGCGGCGAGGTATCATGGTGATCGGACGGCTGTTCCTGCATGCGGTCTTGGCAGCGGTTTTGTTAACGCTAACAAATCCAACCCTTGCAGGGGACCAGCCCCCTGCCGACGCTGCGCCAGGATCGAACCCCATCATCCGCGACATGTTCACCGCCGATCCCGCCCCGCTGGTGGTGGATGACCGGCTCTATCTCTATGTCGGGCATGACGAGGCGCAGCGGGACGAGATGTTCAACATGCGGGAGTGGTTGGTCTATTCCACCACCGACATGCGGCAATGGACCGGCCATGGCGCGATCATGAAGGTCGCCGACTTCAAATGGGCGAAGAAGGATGCCTGGGCGTCTCAGGTGATCCGGAAGAACGGCAAGTTCTGGTTCTACGCAGCGGTCGAACATGACAATACCCATCCGGGAAAGGCGATCGCGGTCGCCACGTCCGACAGCCCGACGGGACCCTTCGTCGATGCCAAAGGTTCCGCGCTGATCACCAACGCCATGACGCCGAAGGGCACGCATAGTTGGGAAGACATCGACCCCACCGTGTTCACCGATGATGACGGCACGACATGGATCGCCTGGGGCAATCGCCAGTGCTACATCGCCCGGCTGAAGCCCAACATGATCGAGATCGATGGCCCGATCACAGAGATCACACCGCCGCATTTCGAGGAAGGGCCCTGGCTGCACAAGCGCGACGGTCTCTACTATCTGACCTATGCCTCGCTGGACCGGGCGACGCACAGGGATGAGAGGGTATCCTATTCCACCGCCCCCACCATCCAGGGTCCCTGGACCCATCGCGGGGAGCTGACCGGGTCCGGCAAGTACAGTTTCACGATCCATCCGGGCATCGTCCGGTTCAAGGGCGATTGGTACCTGTTCCTGCACAATGCCACGCTGGCCATCGGCGATCTGAACGGTGCGCTGGGCCGGCGCGCCGTCACGGTCGAGCATCTTCAATACAATGCCGACGGCACGATGAAGCCAGTGACACAGACAGAGGCCGGCGTGACGGCACCGCCGCCCCCCTGAACACCAAAATCAACAAAGCCGATCCGGAGGGAATGCCATGGACCTGAAGGCCTGTATCACCGACACCATCCGCCCGATGATGCGGATCGCCGTGCGCATGACCGCCGTGGCGGCCATCGCCGCTTGGACATTGACCAGCCCGGCCAGCGCGCAGAACGACAAGATGACGCCGATCGCGCCCCCGGCCCAGCCCACCGCGATCGAGCTGGGGACCGGCCCCCTGCCGGGCGCCACGGCGCCGGAAGCCTGGCACAGCCAGTATGGCAGCATCTTCGCCCGCAACGTCACCGTCGCCACGCTGACCCCCTTCCTGCCGGACCCGGCAAAGGCCACGGGCACGGCGGTCATCATCGCCCCCGGCGGCGGCTTTCGCACCCTGTCGATGAACAATGAGGGGTGGGATGTCGCCCAGGCCCTCACCGCCAGGGGGGTTGCCGCCTTCGTGCTCAAATACCGGCTCAACCAGACGCCACAGGATATGCCGGCCTTCGAACAATCGATGCGCGAGATGTTCACGGGCGCCGCACGGCCACCCCGGTTGAAGCCGGAGGAGATGATCCCCGCCATCGCACCGCAGATCGCCGATGCCCGCGCCGCCTTCGCGCTGGTTCGCCGGCGCGCGGCCGAATGGCACGTCGATCCCGACCGTATCGGCATGATCGGCTTCTCCGCAGGCGCCATGCTGACCATGGCCACCACCCTGGCCGGCCAGGACGCGAAGCCGGCCTTCATCGCCAATATCTATGGCCCGCTGGCCGCCATGACGGTTCCCGCCGATGCGCCGCCCTTGTTCGTGGCGCTGGCCGCCGACGATCCGCTTTTCGGCAATACGGGATTCGGGCTGGTCGAAGGTTGGCGCACGGCAAAGCGGCCGGTAGAATTCCATCTCTATGAACAGGGTGGGCACGGGTTCGGCATGTATCAAAAGGAAACCACGAGCACCGGCTGGTTCGACGCCTATACGCGCTGGCTCGGCATGCATGGCTTTCTTAAAAAGAAATGATCTCCACGTGATGGGGGCAACGGCCGGTCGATCATCCCGGCCACGGGCGGGAGCATCGGAGGCTGGCCCCTCACCCCACCGGTAATGCCACCGGCTCCGGATCCCCGCCCAGGTCCGGGGCCGACCCGGCCGGCTTCACCGCCGCCAGCCGCTGCACGATGGCGGCCTTCGGGCTGGACACTTCCCCCTGCTCGAACGCCACCACCTGCAGCCCGCCTTCGATGGCAAGGCGCAGCAATTCCCCGTCGCGCAACAGGAAGGCGGGGCTGGAGGGGCGGCCATGGCGCTGGTTGCCATTGGCAAAGGTCTCATAGAGCAGCAACCCGCCCGGCTTCAGCGCACCGACCAGGGCGGGCAGCAGCGGGCGGTGGAGGTAGTTGGTGGCGATGATGGCATCGAACCCGGCAAGGACTGCGGGCCATCCCCCCTCCCCCTCCAGATCGGCCTGAAGCAATGTCACGCCCGGCCGCCCCTCCAGGTCGGCCACGCCGCGCAGGTCGATATCCACGCCCGTGACCAGCGCCCCCCGGTCCAGGAAATGGCGCAGGTGCCGGCCGCCGCCGCAGGCCACATCCAGCAGCGATGATCCGGCCCGCACCAGCGGCGCGAAACGGGCAATCCAGAGCGAGGGCGGGGCGAACGGCAGGGCATGGCTCATGCGCCCGATCATAGGGCCGTCGCTGCGCCATTCAAGGCCCCCGATGCCCGCCCTCAGGCCGTGGGCTGGGGCGGTAACGGGGCCACCATCTGACGGATGACCTCCAGCATCTGGTCGCGATTGGGCAGGGCGTCGAAGTTGCGCAACACCTCTCCTCCCCCCGGCACATGCAGGCGCAGCATGTATTTCGCCGTCGCCCCCTCCATTCCCATGGCATTGGCAAGGTTGGGTGCGCATTCCAGGGCCGCGCCCGCATCACCAACAGGGGCGATCCAGCCGATGGTCTTGCCGGTTGCCGCATCCTGGCTGCGCAACAGGATGAAGGGACGGCGTTCATCCTTGCCCTCCATCTCGATACAGACATCGCCCGCACCATCCGGCGGCCAGGTCAGGGACGCGCCCATGCCCTCGCCAAGTCCCACCACCCCCAACAGAGTGGAACCAAAATCCATCTCGGTCTGCTTGGCCTTCGGCCCTTGCTGTGGCGCCGGGCAGGGCTTGGGGCGCCGATCCGCAGCCAGGAGCGGACCCGGCTTCTTGCCGGCATCGATGCGCACACCGGCCAGTGCCGCCTGCATCGTCTGTTCCACGGCGGCGCGATCGGGGCCGCTGACCCGCAGCTTCAGCACCCAGCCACCGGCGCTGAGGGCTGCCAGCGTGCTGGCCCGTCCCACCTCCTCCTGCCAGAGCAAGTGACGCAGCACGGGTGCATCATCACCGCCGGGCAGGGGCATGGCCCCGTCCACCACCAGCCGGCGGCCGGGCGCGGACAGGATGGCGGCGGCCTGGGTACTGGCCAGGACGGTCAGGTCGGCATCGAAGGCGCTGGCCTTGTAAACGAAGAAGGTCACCCAGCTGTCCTGGCCTGGCACGCCATACTGGACCAACCCGTCGATATCACGATCGCGGCTGCTCGTCCGCTTGCCCGAGACGGAGAGGCCGGCCACCTGACGCGGCAGCAGGAAGGGGGCGGGACCGTAGCGCAGGCCGGCGGCATCCGGCTGGTCCACCCAACCAACAGCAGCCTCTTCCTTCTGCGTCACCGTCACGGTGGCGGCTTGTATCGCGGCGGCGGTGGATTTGGCAGGGCTGCCGGTCTGGCATCCAGCCAGCAACAGCGGCAGCAGCAACAGGGTCGACAGACGATGGATCATGACACCTCCGGCGAGAGACAGGGGTGGATCAGGACAACGCTTGTCACCCCATGATCGCGGAGGGGAAATGGAGAAACCATTAATATCATAAAGCGCTTATGCTTCTGACGCACATTTTCGAGTACTGCCACTGGTTTCCACACGCCGCGCCGCCGGCATTGCACGCCGCACGGTAACAGGCTTGCGGGCGAGGCCGCGCCGGGCCATCTATCTGTCATCAACCCTTCCGCAGTTAGTCCCATGATCCTGTTCGACCTGAAATGCAGCCAGGGCCACCGGTTCGAAGGCTGGTTCCGCAACGGCGCCGCGTACGAGGCGCAGGCGGCGGCGCATGCCATTACCTGCCCCCTGTGTGGTGATGCCCAGGTGGACAAGGCCCCGATGGCACCGGCCATCGCCAAGGGCGGGCGCACCCACGACCGGGCGGAAGCGCCCGCAGCCCCCGCCATTCCCGACGCCGCCCTGGAGGCGCAGGCAGATATCCTGCGCCAGTTACGGGAATTGCGGAGCCAAGTGGAGAAGAATGCCGACTATGTCGGCGAGCAGTTCGCCGAGGAGGCCCGCAAGATCCATTATGGCGAGGCGGAAGGCCGGGCCATCTACGGCGAGACCTCCGTCGAGCAGGCAGAGGCCCTGCGCGAGGAGGGGGTGCCTATCGCACGCATCCCCTGGGTTCCGACCGGCAATTAGGGTCAGCCATGTGCCCAAACGGGCAGAAAACCGAGCTTTACGCTTGACCCGGCCCCGTCTTTGGCGCATCAACCCCCGACATATCGACGCCCGCCCACGCGGGACCGTGCTGGACGACATCCCGGCCCGGCCCCGCGAGGTTGTGGGCGCGTACCCATTCCGGACCACCGGAACCGGTCGATAGGGCGCCTTGGCGCCGGGAACGCTTGTCCTCAACATATCACCATGGAGACATCCGATGTCGATCACGGCTGAGCGCAAGACTGCGCTGATCGCAGAGTACAAGACCAACGAAACTGATACCGGTTCGCCCGAAGTGCAGGTCGCCATCCTGACCGAGCGCATCAACAACCTGACCGAACACCTGAAGACCCACTCGAAGGATTTCCATTCCCGTCGTGGTCTGCTGGTGATGGTCGGTCAGCGCCGCCGTCTGCTGGATTACACCAAGGCCAAGGACAAGGCTCGTTACGACAGCCTGATCCAGCGCCTGGGCCTGCGCCGCTAAGGCGTGGCCGGCCGCGCCAGTCCTTTCCGCAACCTTGTCGACAGGGTGACAATCCCCGTGACATTCCGCCCAGCTTTACATTCCACCCAAACCCGGAGCCGCGCTTGCGGCTGTGGGACCAGGGGCCGCACTTGCGGCCGGGGGTTGGGTGTCGGCGGTGGCGGTAGGGATGTCGGGAAAGACCATCGCGGCCCGCTCCTGAGTTGAGGTGTGGACGGCCAGCCGGGACCCCTTCCGGCTGGCCGTTTTCCCATGCGCGCTATCAAGGCTGCGCGGAAATGATGTACTGAAGGGGCCAAGAAACAGGCGGGGCCGTCCGAACGGGCCCCGGCCCGGCCGCCCAATCCGGGGTGTTGCGGGTTTCGGATGGAAGGATCGAAGACATGTTCAAGGTGTTCCGCAAGGAAATGGATTGGGGTGGGCGCAAGCTGGTTATCGAGACCGGCAAGATCGCCCGCCAGGCCGATGGCGCCGTCATGGTGAGCTATGGCGACACGGTCGTGCTCTGCACCGCCGTCGGCGCCAAGTCGCCCAAGCCCGGCGTGGATTTCTTCCCGCTGACGGTGAACTATCAAGAGAAGGCCTTCGCCGCGGGCAAGATCCCCGGCGGCTTCTTCAAGCGTGAAGGCCGCCCGACGGAAAAGGAAGTCCTGGTCAGCCGCCTGATCGACCGTCCGATCCGTCCGCTGTTCGTCGATGGCTATCGCTGCGAGACGCAGGTCGTCTGCACCGTGCTGAGCCACGACCTTGAGAACGATCCCGACATCGTCGCCATGATCGGTGCGTCCGCCGCACTGACCATTTCCGGCCTGCCCTTCCTGGGCCCCATCGGGGCCGCCCGCGTCGGTTACGAGGATGGCAAGTTCATCCTGAACCCGACCGCCGACCAGATGGAAAACGCCATCCTGGACCTGGTCGTCGCCGGTACGCAGGAAGGCGTGCTGATGGTCGAGTCCGAGGCCAAGGAGCTGTCGGAAGAGATCATGCTGGGTGCGGTCATGTTCGGCCATGCCCAGTTCCAGCCGGTGATCGACCTGATCATCGGCCTTGCCGAGGATTGCGCCAAGGAACCCCGCGACATCGCCCCGCCGGCCTTTGACAAGGCCGCCGTCAAGGCCCGCATCCTGGAAGTGGCCGGCGCCGACGTGAAGGCCGCCTATTCGATCCTGGTCAAGCAGGACCGGTATGCCGCCGTGGGTGCCGCCAAGGACAAGGTCAAGACCGCGCTGAAGGAAGAGTTCGCGCCGGAAGCCATTTCCGAGATGTTCAAGGAAGTGGAAGCCGACGTGCTGCGCGGCGCCGTTCTGGACACCGGCAAGCGCATCGACGGCCGCACCACCGTGGATATCCGCCCCATCGTGGCCGAAGTGGGCATCCTGCCCCGCGCCCATGGTTCGGCCCTGTTCACCCGCGGCGAGACGCAGGCCCTCGTGGTCGCCACCCTGGGCACCAACCAGGACGAGCAGATCATCGACGCGCTGGAAGGCGAATACCGCGAAAGCTTCATGCTGCATTACAACTTCCCCCCGTACAGCGTGGGTGAAGCCGGCCGCATGGGCAGCCCGGGCCGTCGCGAGATCGGCCATGGCAAGCTGGCATGGCGCGCCATCCACCCGCTGCTGCCGACCAAGGAAGAGTTCCCCTACACGCTGCGCGTCGTGTCGGAGATCACGGAGAGCAACGGCTCCTCCTCCATGGCCACGGTGTGCGGCACGTCCCTGTCGCTGATGGATGCCGGCGCCCCGCTGGCCCGCCCCATCGCCGGCATCGCCATGGGCCTGATCAAGGAAGGCGAGAAGTTCGCCGTCCTGTCCGACATCCTGGGTGACGAAGATCACCTGGGCGACATGGACTTCAAGGTCGCCGGCACCGAAGCGGGCGTCACCGCCCTGCAGATGGACATCAAGATCACCTCGATCACCGAGGAGATCATGAAGATCGCCCTGGCGCAGGCCCAGAAGGGCCGCATCCATATCCTGGGCGAGATGAACAAGGCGCTGAACACCGCGCGCGGCGAAGTGTCGGGCAATGCCCCGCGCATCACCGTCATCAACATTCCCAAGGAAAAGATCCGCGACGTCATCGGTTCGGGCGGCAAGGTCATCCGCGAGATCGTGGAACAGACCGGCGCCAAGATCGACATCGAGGATGACGGCACCGTCAAGGTGTCGGCCGTGGACAGCAAGTGCTCCGACGCCGCCATCAAGTGGATCAAGGGCATCGTCGCCGAGGCCGAGGTCGGCGAGATCTATGACGGCAAGGTCGTCAAGGTCATGGATTTCGGCGCCTTCGTGAACTTCCTGGGTTCCAAGGACGGCCTGGTCCATATCTCCGAACTGAAGAACGAGCGCGTGGCCAAGGTCACCGACGTCGTGAAGCAGGGCGATGCCGTCAAGGTCAAGGTCCTGGGCTTCGACGATCGCGGCAAGGTCAAGCTGTCGATGAAGGTCGTCGATCAGGAGACCGGCGAAGACCTGTCCAAGAAGAAGGACGGTGCCGAGGGCTGAGCCCCGGCGCATCCGCCCGCTTCGGGATGTGAGTTGAGCAAGGAAAAGGCCGTCGGGACGATCCGACGGCCTTTTTCGTTGTGGGGCGGGGGACGACGATGTACGTTTTTTCGTACAGATGGAGAGCGCCATGTCCCATGTTAGCGCGACACAATTCAGGCAGAACCTGGCCCATTACCTGGACGAGGTAGAGGCCAGCCGCGCCCCGCTGGTCGTCACTCGGCAGAATGCGGAACCCGTCGTGGTCATCGCGGAAAGCGAATGGAGCAGCATCCAGGAAACCCTGCATCTGCTGAGTTCGCCCACCAATACCCGCCGGTTGCTGGCCTCCATCGCGGAGGCGGATGCAGGTCAGTTGATTGAGCGGGACCTGCCGGAACTGGACCCCGATGCGCCTGACCTGGACAAGTAGAGGCTGGGAGGATTACCTGCATTGGCAGGAGCAGGACCGCGACGTTCTGGCCAGGCTCAACAGCTTGATCCGGGATACGCGCCGCACCCCCTTTACCGGTCTTGGCAAACCTGAACCGTTGGGCGGCAACCTGAAAGGCTGGTGGTCCCGCCGGATCACCCACGAACACCGGATGGTCTACCGTGTCACCGGCACAGGTGCCGACCAACAGTTGGAAATTTCGCAATGCCGTTGGCATTACGAATAATTCTTCCCGACCCCTTGCACGTCCTGCCTGCGATCCAAACATTTTTTGCAATTTCCGGCGCGCTCCCGTAGCGTGCGGGCAAATGCGTGGCTATGTGGGCGCCCATCAGGAGCAACGGATCGATGTTCGAGACCCTGCCGCTTTATTTCATGTTCGTGGGCGCGTCCGTGGCGCTGCTGACCCTGGCCCTGCTGGCCTATACGCTGATCACCCCCTATCGTGAATGGACCCTGATCCGGCAGGGCAATTCAGCCGCCGCCACCAGCATGGGCGGCACCGCCATCGGCATGGCCATCGCCCTGTCATCGGTGGCGCGCGGCACCTACTCCGTGGCTGAACTGCTGATGTGGGGCGGGGTGGCGCTGGTCTGCCAGTTGCTGGTGTTTGTCGCCGTCTGTTTCCTCCTGCCGGGTTTCCGGCAGGGGATCGAGGCGGACAAGCTGGGCTATGGCATCACGTTGGGCACCTTGTCCATCGCCATGGGAATTTTGAATGCCGGGGCGCTTTCGGTTTAACCCCACCCTCCCCATCTACGATGAAACCCGCCGAGAGATGACAGGGGCGGGACCGCTTGCCGTGAGGAGTCTTTCCAGATGATGCAGTTCTTCCGCACGCTGTTGGGCGTGAAGGGTGAGAAGGTAGGCCGCCAGGTGGTGGATGCCCTGGTCGCCATGGACCCGAAAAGCGCGTCCGTCGCCCAGTTGCGGGTCATGGAGGCCGATCTGGACAAGGCCGGCAAGCTGTTGACCAATCTGCGCGTGGACATGCAGCGCGAGCGCAAGGAAGCCGTGGAGGCGCGGGAGAATTACGACCGCCGCCTGGCCGCCGCCGAGCATCTGAACAACCAGCTGCTCACCGCCGAGGGCGAGCGCAGGGCCAGCCTGGAGGCCAGCCTGGCCAAGCTGCTGGCCCAGCTGGAAGAGCTGGAGGGCGAGGTCGCCATCGAGCAGCGCGAGGCCGACGAGGCCGAGGCCCTGGTGGCGGAAGCCGAGGCGGCCTATCGCGAGAAGGCCCGCGCCCTGACCGAAGCGAAATCCGCCCTGACCAAGGCCGAGCGCGACATGCAGCGTGCCAGCATCCAGGAGGAGCGGGAGCGCGAACGCGCCAACCGCGCCGCCCAGGTCGCCGGCCTGCGCGATGATGGCGGATCGAAGCTGAACACCGCCATCGACGCCATGACACGGCGCGCCAACGAGGCCCGCGCCAATGCCGAGGTCGCCCGCATGAAGGCCCAGGCCCTGGGCGACCTGTCGCGCAGATCGGCCGACGATATGGGCGATGCCGATATCCAGGCGGCCCTGGCCGCCGTGGGCAAGGGCGGGGCGCCCGCCCTGTCGATGCAGGATCGTCTGGCCCGCCTGAAGGGTCCGTCCGCCGCCGCCCCGCTGGCCCTGATCGACAGGTCGGGCGCCTGATCCGCCGTCCCCGCGCCTTCACCCCCAACCGCCATCCGGGCCGCCATGACCGACAGACAGCGCAAACGCCGCCGTTCCGCCCATGTCTCCACCCTGCTGGTCGGCGGTGCCGCGGCCCTGATGCTCTCGGGCTGCGGCGATGAGGATGTGCAGCAGACAGAAGCCCGCATCTTCCCCAGCGTGGAAGCGTGCCAGGTGGAATTCAGTGCGCAGGAATGCAGCAGCGCCTTTGAACAGGCCAAGCAACTGCACCTGCAATCCACACCGCGTTTTGACACCGCCACCGCTTGCGAGGCGACCATGGGCAACGGCGCCTGCCAGCCGCTGGTCCTGGCGCAACCCGATGGCAGCCTGGGCAATGTCTTCGTGCCGGCCCTGATGGGCTTCATGATGGCCAGGGCGCTGCAACCACCCCAGCAGCAATATGGCGGCGGGTATATCAATACCGGCGGCGGTTACTATTATCCGCGCCCCATCTTCATCGACCGCGACGGATTCATGCATAGCGGCCGCGGCGACCTGGGCCGCGCACCGGTCAGCCGGGACAGCTTCACCCAGGGCAAGTCCGGCTACAGCATGAAGACGGAAGTGCGCGGCAAGTCGGCGCAGGTCGGCACGACCAGCAAATCCACCAGCCGCGGCGGCTTCGGCAAATCATCTTCCAAGTTCGGTGGCGGCGGCAGCTGACGCCGCGCCGTTCCGTCCAGCATCCCCAGCACAGCGGATATCGCCATGCATCGCCAATCACTGCGCCCGCGGCCCGACTGGAAAGCACGGATGGAGGCGCTGGGGTTCAATTTCCACACCATCCCGACGGAGGAGGACCCCAGCGGTCTCTACTGGGATGAAAGCGCCTGCTGGGTGTTCAGCGAGGCGGAGATCGATCTGGTGGACGATGCCTCTGTCGAACTGCACAAGATGTGCATGGCGGCGGCCAAACGCATCGTCGATGAACGGCTCTATCCGCTGCTGAACATCCCCGCCCATGCCATCCCCGCCATTGAGGCCTCCTGGCAGCGCCATCAGCAAGGACAGGAATTCTCCCTCTATGGCCGGTTCGATCTGGCCTTTGGCGGGGCCGGTCATGGTGACGGCATGCCCAAGCTGCTGGAATATAATGCCGATACGCCCACCGGCCTGTATGAGGCCGCGGTGGCGCAATGGGCCTGGCTGGAGGAGGTGTTCCCGCAGGGGGACCAGTTCAATTCCCTCCATGAGGGGTTGGTCGAGCAATGGAAGGCCCTGCTGCGCGCCGACCGTCTGCTGGCCGAGAACAGTGACCGGCGCGGGGAATGGGAGGCCGGGCGCGCCCTGCACCTGACCTGCGCCATGCCGCATGCGGAGGATGAGGGCACGCTGCGCTATCTCCAGGACACGGCCATCGAGGCCGGGCTGGCCACCAAGAGCATTGCCCTGTCGGATATCGGCTGGACCGAGGAACAGGACCACCTGAACCGCAGCCGCCGCAATTATTTCACCGACCTGGAGGAGCAGGAGATCAAATGCCTGTTCAAACTGACGCCGTGGGAATGGCTGGTGGCCGATGATTTCGGCAGCAACCTGCTGGACCTGACGGCGCGCAACGCGATCCGGGTGGTGGAACCGACCTGGAAGATGCTGCTGTCCAACAAGGGGCTGCTGGCGATCTTGTGGGAAATGTACCCGCACCATCCCTATCTGGTGGAGGCGCATTTCGACCGCCGCGCCTTCGCCGCCGGGGCCAAGGTGGTGGCCAAGCCGCTGCTGGGCCGGGAGGGGGCCAATATCAGCGTCGTCACCATGGGCCCCGATGGCCGCCCCACCACGCGCGAACTGGATGTGGCCGGGCCTTATGGCGAGGAAGGCTATGTCTATCAGGCCTGGTCACCCGTGGTGACGGCCCGCGCGCCGGATGCGCGCGGCGTGATGCGCGATCACCATGCCGTCATCGGTTCCTGGATGGTCGGCGATGTCTGCCGCGGCATCGGTATCCGTGAGGACAGCAGCGCCGTCACCCGCGACACCTCCCGCTTCGTGCCGCACCGGTTTGAGTAAACAGCGCTACAGCAGATCCCGCAGGATGGGAATCAGGGGGATGTCGGCCGGCGGCATGGGATAATCGCCCATGCGCACCGGCTTGACCCAGGCAAGCTGCTGGCCTTCCAGCGGCGTCGGCGTGCCCTTCCAGACCCGTGCGGCATAGAGGGGCATCAGCAGGTGGAAGTCGTCATAGCTATGGCTGGCAAAGGCGATGGGGGCGAGGCAGCTTTCGGCCGTATCGATCCCCAGTTCCTCCTTCAGCTCCCGCACCAGGGCCGCTTCCGGGGTCTCACCCGCATCGACCTTGCCGCCGGGAAATTCCCACAGGCCGGCCATGGATTTGCCGGGCGGGCGCTGGGCCAGCAGGACGCGGCCGTCGGCATCGACCAGGGCCACGGCGGCCACCAGTACTGTGCGCACCGGCCCTTTCCGGGCCGGTTCCTGCCAGCAAGGCGTGTCGCCGCCGCTCACGACCGGTAGCTGCCATTGATGTCGATATAGCCGTGGGTCAGGTCGCAGGTCCAGACCGTGGCCTTGCCCGACCCCAGGCCGATATCCACCTCGAACAGGATTTCCTGGCCCTTCATATGGGCCACGACCGGCGTCTCGTCATAGCCCGGGACCTCCATGCCGTTGGCGCAGATCTGCACGCCGCCGGCAGAGATGACCAGCAGGTCGCGGTCGGCGCGCTCGCCGGCCCGGCCCACGGCGGCGACGATGCGGCCCCAGTTGGCATCCTCGCCGGCCACGGCGGTCTTCACCAGAGGGGAATTGGCGATGGTCAGGGCAATGCGCCTGGCGGCGGCATCGCTGTCGGCGCCCGTCACACGGATTTCCACGAACTTGGTCGCCCCCTCGCCATCACGCACGATCTGCTTGGCCAGGTCCAGGCAGACATCGTCCAGCGCCTGGGCGAAGGCGGCTAGGCGCGGATCATCCGTCCGCTCGATCGCCGCATGGGCGGCCTTGCGGGTGGCGCAGAGGACCAGCGTGTCGGAGGTCGAGGTGTCGCCATCCACGGTGATGGAATTGAAGCTGCGGTCGGTGGCCGACGACAGGGCCGCCTGCAACGGGGCCGGGGCGATATTGGCGTCGGTGAAGACATAGGCCAGCATCGTCGCCATGTCGGGCGCGATCATGCCGCTGCCCTTGGCGAAGCCGGCGACGGTGACGGTGACGCCATCGATGGTGGCCGTGGCCGACGCGCCCTTGGGGAAGGTGTCGGTGGTCATGATGGCGCGGGCCGCCACCTCCCACGCCTCACCCTCCGCCGGCGCCAGCTTGGTGAAGGCTTCCGGTAGGGAGCGGGATATCAGGTCGGCCGGCATGGGCTGCCCGATGACGCCGGTGGAAGCGGGGAAAATCTCCGACGGCTTGCAGCCGACCAGGGCAACGGCGGCGTCGATGGTGGCGTCCACGAACGCCTCGCCAGCCTTGCCGGTAAACGCGTTGGAATTGCCGGCATTGACCACCAGCGCCCGCACCGACCCGCCAGCCAGGTTGGCGCGGCAGCGATGCACAGGCGCCGAGGCGGTCAGCGATCGGGTCAGCACGGCCGCCACACTGGCCCCCTCATCCAGCACCGCCACCATCACGTCGTCGCGCGGCGTCTTGTATCGGATGCCGGCGCGATGGCCGGCCAGACGCACGCCCGCGACGGGCGGCAACGACGGGAAGGAGGGGGGGGCGAGCGGGGAGATAGCGGTCGCCATGGGGCGGGCTCCGGTTGCCAGGGGATTGTTCTTGCGCATCAAGCCGATGCGGGGCCACCGGGTCAAGTGCAGCTTCGATGACAAATACCCGACCCCATCCGCCTCCCCTAAAGTTCCAGCACCACACGCCCGTCCACCTGCCCCTCGCGCAGGCGGTTCAGCACCGCGTTCACATTATCCAGCCTGTCGACGGAGACGGTGGCCTTCACCTTGCCCTCGCCCGCGAACATCAGTGCCTCGGCCAGATCGGCGCGGGTGCCGACGATGGAGCCGCGGATGGTGATGCGGTTCAGCACCATGTCGAAGATGGGCACGGGAAACTCGCCGGGCGGCAGACCGACCAGGGCGACGGTGCCGTGGCGGCGGGTCATGCCGATGGCCTGGGCGAAGGCCGGGCGGCTGACGGCGGTGACCAGCACGCCATGCGCGCCGCCGATGGTGGATTGTATCTCCTTCACCGGGTCGGTCTTCAGCGCGTTGACCACCAGATCGGCACCCAGGCTTTTCGCCAGCGCCAGCTTGCTGTCGGCCACATCGACGGCGGCGACATGCAGGCCCATCACCTTGGCATATTGGACCGCCACATGGCCCAGGCCGCCGATACCGCTGATCACCACCCACTGGCCGGGGCGGGCATCCGTCTCCTTCAGGCCCTTATAAACGGTGACGCCGGCGCACAGGATGGGGGCGATGTCGGTGAAGCCGGCATTGGCCGGCAGGTGGCCCACGAAATCCGGGTCGGCCAGCACATATTCGGCATAGCCGCCATTGACGGAATAGCCCGTGTTCTGCTGCGCTGTGCACAGCGTCTCCCAGCCTGTCAGGCAATGTTCGCAATGACCGCAGGCGGTGTAGAGCCAGGGCACACCCACCCGGTCACCCTCACGCACAGAGGTGACACCCGCACCGGCGGCCACCACGGTGCCCACCCCCTCATGCCCCGGAATGAAGGGCAGCGGCGGCTTGACGGGCCAGTCACCATCGGCGGCGTGCAGGTCGGTATGGCAAACGCCCGACGCCGCGATCTTGACCAGGATCTGGCCGGGTCCCGGCCGGGGCACCGCCACCTCCTCCAGCCGGAGCGGGGCACCATAGGCGTGAACGACGGCGGCCTTCATCTTCTGCGGCAGCATGGCATCGGTCCTTCCAGATCACGGGAGCGGGCGGGAGTACCCGCCTTCATGGCCGTGAACGGTAAGACAACGCCTGAGGCCCGCCCATGATCCAGGTCAAGGGGGCAGTTGGTTGTTAAACCACCGCCCCCTCTCCCAGCTCGCGCATCCGCCAATGCGCGGGCCCCGCCGGCATCTCCGCACCCCATGCAGGACGCGGTGCCATGCGGCGGAAACGGGTATGCTGCTGGTCGGCCGGCCTTTGCGCGATGCGCAGCACCGACGTGCCGACCTCGCCACAGCCCAGGCAGGTGAACAGCCGGCTGAACTCCGCCACGGGCCAGTCATGCCCATGCCGGCGCACCAGCAGGTCGGTGCGCCAATGGCACTCCTCCCCGCAGCAGACGCAATGCATCTCGAAATCATGGCCGCGGAAATTCGCCAGGCCAACATTGCCCTTCAGGGCGCTGTGTCGGATTGCCGGTCGCATCACACGCTCCTTTGCTCAATCGATGTTCCGTTCTTGTTCTTATATAATGTTCTTATTTTGTTCTCAAGCGGATTCATCACCCCTTGCACGGGACCCTTGATGCGGTGATAAGCGGAGGGGAAATCTGACAACGCTATCAGAGCAGCGGCTACGGGAGGAATCATGGGCGGGAACTGGATGCGTGGCATGGCGGGGGCCCTGGCCCTGCTGCTGGGAACGGCCACGGGGGCATTCGGCGGGGCCAATCCGCCTGTGCCCGACACGCAGATCGCGGTGCAGCTTTTCAGCCTGCATAAGGATCTGGCCCGCGATGCCGCCGGCACGCTGAAGGCGCTGCGGGCCAGCGGCGTCACCCAGGTGGAAGCGTTCAACACGCTGGGCCTGACACCGGCCGCGTTCAAGGCGCTGCTGGACCAGGCCGGACTGACGGCTTCGGGCACCCATGTCTCGCTGAAGGATCTGCGCGAGAATGTGCCGGGCATCATCGAGACGGCAAAGATCGTCGGTTACCGCTATGTCGGCGTGGCCTGGCTGAAGCCTCAGGGTGTGGGCGCCGACCAGGGCATCGGCCCGGCGGAGATTGATGCGGCCATCGCCGCCTACCAGTCCGCCTGTCCGGCCCTGAAGGCCGCCGGATTGCGCGTCATGTACCATCTGCACGGGTACGAGTTCGCCGCCGACGGCGCGGGCACGTTGCTGGACCGGCTGCTGGCGGGGCTGGACCCGGTCTGTGTCGAGCTGCAAATGGATGTGTTCTGGGTGCTGAAGGCCGGGGTCGATCCCGTCGCCCTGCTGGACAAGCTTGGGGGGCGGGTGAAGCTGCTGCATGTCAAGGACATGGCGCCGGGATCGACCTCAGGCGAATTCACCGGTTCCGCCCGGCCCGGCGATTTCGCCCCGATCGGCAGCGGCAGCGTCGATTGGACCGCGCTGCTGGCCGCCGCACGCAAAGCCGGCGTGGACTGGTACGTGCTGGAGGACGAATCGCCGACGCCGATGACGCATCTGGCGACGTCGCTGGCCTGGCTGAAAGGGAAGTGATGCCGAACCGCCGGGGGATGGAGTTGTATCCCCGGCAACCTCGTTATTTCTTCAACCCGATCTCGCGCAGGCGCTGGTCCAGGAACTCACCCGCCGTCAGTTCGGCCGAAAGACGCACGTCGGGGCGGGGGTGCAGGAACATGGGCATGGAGTAGCGCGGCACATTATGTTCGGGCGGCGGGTTCACCACCCGGTGCGGCGTGGCAGGGATATAGTTGTTCGAAGCCAGCTTCAGCATGTCGCCGCCATTGACGGCGATCATGCCGGCATCGCACGGCACATCATACCATGTGCCGGCCGTGTCCTGGGCCTGCAGCCCAGGCTCGCTGCCCGTCACCAGCAGGGTGATCAGGTTGATATCCTCATGCGCGGCGGCGCGCACGGCGCCCGGCTCGTACCCCTCGCCCACGGGCGGGTAATGCAGAACGCGGAACAGGGTACTGGTCGATCCATCCATCATGCTGGGCAGCGGCTCATAGAACGCGTCGCGCACATTGGCCGGCACATTGTCCTGGATCCAGGTCAGCAGCGTGGACCCCATGGACAGCAGGTCGGCATACATGCGGTCCGTTGCCTCCTTCACCTGCGGCGGCAGGCGGCGGTTCGGATAGACATGATAGAATTCCTTCAGGTCCTTCAAGGCGCTGCCCTTGGCATTCTCCGACTTGAAGGGGAAGAAGCCGTCCTGGATTTCCGGATCGAACGTATAGTCGAACTTGCCGTCCCAGGCGAAGAAGCCGGACCAGACCTTGTACAGTTCCTTGATCAGGCCGGTGTCGATCGGATGGTTGCGCAGGACGGCGAAGCCCGTCTCATGCATGGAACGCACGAACTGCCGGGCGGCATCCGGTGCGGCGAAATCCACGGTGGCGATATTGAACATGGTGCTTGCCTTCAAGGCTGGCGGTTCTTGTGCATGGTTGGTCTTCTATCATCACGCCCACGGGCGCGTCGTCAATAGCCGGCCCCTTGCCCGGAGCCGGTCCGCCCCCTATGGTGCGGCGCGACATCTCCTTTGGAAACGGCAGCCGACCCCATGCGCTCCAAGCCCCTGCGTTTCCTGGCCGGGCCCGAGGCCATGGCCCGCATCCGCCGCGACGGGTTGCACGAGGATCTGTTCGATGTGGTGGCGGGTGCCAGCGGTGGGGCCAAGTGGCTGTCGCTGACCCGGCTGGACCAGGCGATGTTCGGCCGCTGGTTCCGGCATCGCGAGCGCCCGTTGCATATGGTGGGCAGTTCCATCGGCACCTGGCGTTTCGTCTGTCTGGCGCAAGGGGATCCGGTGGCGGCCGCCAGGCGGTTCGAGACGGCCTATCTGGACTATGCAGTGGAATCCACCGTTACCATAGCGGAGTTGACGGAGCATTGCCGGGAGTTCCTGCGCCTGATCTTTGGCGCGGACGGGATCGGCCATGTCCTGTCCCATCCCTTCATGCGCCAGTCGATTCTGGCCGTGCGCGGGCGGGGACCGATGGGGCCGCGTGCCGGCAAGGTGGGGCTGGGCATGGGGCTGGGGGCGGCCGGCATCGCCAACCTGGCCAGCCGGCGCAGCCTGCCGCTGTTCTTCGAGCGTACCGTCCTGCATGACAGGCGCGACGCCCCGCCCTTCGACCTATCGACCGGATTTCCTACCCAGGCCGTGCCGCTGACCGCCGGTAATCTGGTGCCGGCCCTGATGGCATCCAGCGCCGTGCCTTTCGTCTTCGAAGGGGTGGTCGATCCGGAAGGGGCGCGGCCCGGCCTCTATATGGATGGCGGGATCATGGATTATCACCTGGACATGGCATTCACGCCGCCGGGCCTGGTGCTCTATCCGCATTTCAGCCATCGCGTCGTGCCGGGCTGGTTCGACAAGGCCCTGCCCTGGCGTCGGGCGCGGGCGGACAGCCTGTCGCGCATGCTTGTACTCTGCCCATCGGTGGAATTCGTGCGGGCCCTGCCTTTCGGCAAGATTCCCGATCGCGGTGATTTCAAACGTATGGATACAGCAACCCGTCAGAAATACTGGCGCACAGCCGTGGAGGAGACTGACAGGCTCGCCGATTGCTGGCTGGATGCAGTGGAGAAGGACCGGGTTCCCGACCTTCTGGAGCCACTGACCCCTTGAAAATTTGCCTGGCTCGCCGGCCCTGACCTTTCGGTTAGGTTGCGGTCAAAATCAGCACGACTAATGCATAATGCAACGTTATTTGAAAAATGCAATGTGCAATCCGTGATTTTGCATTATGCAATATGTCAATAGAACGTAAACACACCCGGATTGCGGCAGATTCCCTCAACTTTTAGGGTCTGCACCCACTTGGCATCCGGCCTGCAATCCTTGGTTCCCATGAAGGCGACAACGCCTCACCCAATGAACCGACGGAGCCCCCCATGACCAAGTTCTTCGCCAAGACCGCCGCTGCCGCCCTGATCGCCGCCGCCATCGCCGCCCCCGCCTTGGCCCAGAACGCGTCCGGCACCATTCAGCTGAAGGGCAATGTCGCGCTGTCCTGCACCATCGCCGTCCAGGACCTGGGTCAGTCCCTGGCCCTGAAGACCGGTGAGACGAACAAGACCGTCGGCTCCGTCACCGAGAACTGCAATTCCGGCACCGGCTATAAGATCACCTTGGCATCGGCGAACGCCGGCAAGCTGAAGTCCGGCAACTTCACCATCAACTACAACATCGCCTACGACACGTTCACCGGCGCGCTGACCAGCCAGGCCGTGGTAGACCGCGCCAACGCGCAGTTCAACAAGAAGTCCGACCTGAAGGTCACCGTCGCCGCTTCCGATCAGTACATTGCCGGCGACTATGCCGACACCGTGACGGTCACCATCGCCGCCAAGTAAGCAGCGGCCCGCCCAAAGGGGCAGACGCATGCCGTCGGGCAGTACAGCCTGCACCCCCGTCTGGATAACCGGGCGGGGGCTTTTTAATTCCGAAGGTGACCACGCCGCCCTGATCGCCTATATCCACGGGCTTCGGGTGTGATGTGAACGGGTCCCCTTCCTTGTCGGATTTTGAAACCAGATTTGGCGAACCCCTTGCCAAGGTGATGCTGCGGTTCGACGAACTGCGCGACGCACTGGCGTCCGGCGTCATGGCCGGTGACGCCTTCGTCAAGGCCAGCCAGGAATATGCCGAGTTGGAACCGGTCGCCGCCGCCATCGCCGAGATGCGCCGCGCCCATGCCGACATGGGCGAGCTGGAGGCCATGGCTGATGGCGACGATGCCGAGATGCGCGATCTGGCGGCCGACGAACTGGCCGAGGCCAGGCGCCGCCTGCCCGATCTGGAACGCCGTATCCTGCTGGCTTTGCTGCCCAAGGATGAGGCCGACGAGCGCAACGCCATCCTGGAGGTGCGCGCCGGCACCGGCGGGGACGAGGCCGCTTTGTTCGCGGCCGAACTGTTCGAGATGTATAAACGCTACGCCGCCGCCCAAGGCTGGCGGTTCGAGACCATGGATGTCAGCGAGACGGGTATCGGCGGCTATAAGGAGGCCAGCGCCACCATCACCGGGCGCAGCGTGTTCCGCCGGCTGAAATTCGAATCGGGTGTCCACCGGGTGCAGCGCGTACCGGCGACCGAGACGCAGGGCCGCATCCACACCTCGGCCGCCACGGTCGCCGTGCTGCCGGAGGCGGAGGAGGTGGATATCCATATCGATGAGCGCGACCTGCGCATCGATGTCTTCCGCTCCTCCGGCCCTGGGGGGCAGTCGGTAAACACCACCGACAGTGCCGTCCGCATCACCCACCTGCCCACCGGCATCGTGGTCAGCCAGCAGGATGAGAAAAGCCAGCACAAGAACAAGGCCAAGGCCCTGAAAGTGCTGCGTGCCCGCCTGTATGAGGCGGAGCGCCAACGCCTGGCCGATGCGCGCGCCGCCGACCGCAAGAGCCAGGTGGGATCGGGCGACCGGTCGGAACGCATCCGCACCTACAATTTCCCCCAGGGTCGTATCACCGACCATCGCATCAACCTGACGCTTTATGGTAAGATTGATCGGTTCATGGCCGGCGAGATGGATGAAGTCATCGACGCCCTGATCGCCCAGGAAGAGGCGGAAAGATTGGCCGAACTGCAATGACGCCTTAAAGGCGCCATTGCATGCACTGAAGAATGTTGGCGGGCCCCACGATAAGAATGGCGGAGGAAACCCGATGTCCAACCCAGTCAATCCGGCCAATCCCGGCACACCGCCGGATTTCTTCACCCGTTTTCCCATGCGCGAGGTGATCAGCCCCGACCTGGATGCCGTGCTGGCGGAGGTTGAGGCCCCGCCGCTTTCGATCCTTTTCCTGTGGGGGCGCGACTGCCCCAACTGCGACATCGCCAAACATGCCATCCTGTCGGCACCGCCACGCTTCCTCTGGCCGGAGGTGCGCTGGCTGCACGACAATGTCTATGACGACATGGAAATGGCCAATCGCTTCAGCCTGCACGGCATCCCGGTCTTCTTCGTCTTCCGGGGCAAGCGGCTGATCGGCAAGATGACGAGCTGGCCTGGCATCGGTGATTTCACCAATGTCATTGCCGGCCAGATCGCCGCCTTGCCGGGATATCACCCGCCGCAGGGCAAGCCGAAGCTGACCCTGGTGAAGGGCTGAGATTTAATTCTGGCCCCATGTCGGGACCGCCCTTCCTGCCCCGTCCTTGGCATATCGGGGCCGGGAACGGCCCTTCATGACCGGCAGATGAAGGAGAGCGACATGCGGGTGATGGTGATCGTGAAGGCCACGGTGGACAGCGAACAGGGCAACCTGCCCTCCATGGAAATGCTGACAGCCATGGGCGCTTTCAACGAGGAACTGACCAAGGCCGGCATCATGTTGGCTGGGGATGGGCTCAAGCCCTCCTCCCAGGGTTATCGCGTCGCCTTCGATGGGGCCGACCGCCGTGTCAGCAGCGGGCCGTTCGCCGCCACCTCCGAACTGGTGGCCGGCTTCTGGCTCTGGCAGGTGAAGGACATGGACGAAGCGATCGCCTGGGTGAAGCGGTGCCCCAACCCCATGCCCGGTCCCAGCGAGATCGAGATCCGGCCGCTCTATGAGGAAGCGGATTTCATGTAAGGTTTGGCCCCGCCAAATGCGGCAGGCCGGCGTTCTACCGTTGCTCCGTCCGCTTGCGCTCGGCCGCCATGCGGCCGAACACCGGCTGGGCGTTGGGGGCAAGGACGCGCTGGCGTTCACGCGCCTTGGCACGGACGGCGTTGGCATAGATCTGCTTGGATGCCTCCACCATATGCACCCCGGCAAAGGCCCGGAACCAGCGATGGCCTGCCTCCTCCACCGCCGGCGCGCTGGCCAGCAGGAAGCGTCGGCGGGTGGGGGGTAGGAACAGGGCGCATTCCTCCCGCTCCGGCACGAACATGTTGGCTTTCAGCGTGCCACGCAGCTGGCTGGGGGAGAAGGGGCTGCCCAGGCCGAAGGGTGTGCTGTCGAACCGGGCCCAGATGCCGCGCCGGTTGGGCACCACGGCAATCAGCCGGCCGCCGCCCGCCAGCACCCGCCAGATCTCCCGCATCAGGGGCCGCATTTCCTCGGTACATTCCAGACCATGGACCAGCAGCACCCGGTCGATCGACATGTCGGGGAAGGGCAATTCCGCCTCATCCGCCAGGGTCACCCGGCCCGGCCCTTCAGGCGGCCAGGAGATCACGCCCTGGCTGGCCGGCATCACCGCCATCACCCGCTCCGCCTCCTCCTGGAACATGGTCAGGTAGGGCGTGGCATAGCCGATGCCGAGCACGCGCTGTCCCGATAGGTCGGGCCACAGCTCGCGGATGCGGCGGCGGATCAGACGGCGCACCACCTGTCCGGTGCTGCTGCGATAGAATTCGCGAAGATCAAGGACGTCGCTGTACATGCCGGCCAGGATATCATGGCCGGCCGGACGGTGCATGGGAAAGAAAGGCAAAAGAAAAGCCGGCCGTGCTTGGCACGCCGGCTGTAGATGATCATCCCCGGATCGGCGAGACACGTCCAGGGTTCCATCCCGGTAGAGTGGCGGTCGCCCGCAGCACCTCACGGCAAGGCGGACAATACGCCAAAGCCCCCCCGCCGCCAGCCATGAATGCTGTTGCCTTCCGTCATTTGCGCCTCAAGTAACATTTCTGCAACATAGTGCGGCGCAACGGGCACGCTCCCGCCGATACGCCATCCTTCCATTCCGCCGACAATCCATTACACTTGATGTAAATGCCGGGTGAATGGTCATGCGTTGGTCGCATGGCACGGGGGATGGTTGATGGCGCAAGCCCAAAGGCTGCTGTTGGCAAATCTGGTGTTGGCCCTGGCCTATGCGGTCACGGGCTGGCTGGGCCTTAAGGTACCGTTCGCGGGAGAGGCTGTTACGCTGATATGGCCGCCCACGGGCATCGCCTTTGCCGCCCTCTGGCGCGGTGGGCCCCTGCTTTTGCCGGGGGTGTTCGCGGGCGCCGCCGGCCTGAACCTGTTGATATTCGGCAATCCGGTCTTCGCCCTGCCTGTGGGCATGGGCAATTGCCTGCCGGCCCTTGCCGCTTGGGCCCTGCTGCGCCAGGTACGCGGGGCCAAGCCCTTGTTCGACGGGCCGGGGGGACTGTTCGCCTTCCTGACCGTTCCCGTGCTGCTGACCCCGATGCTGAGCGCCACGATCGGCGTGCTGGCCGCCCTGGCCGGCGGCGCCGAACTGCGGGAAAGCCCCCTCAGCGCCTGGACCAGCTGGTGGGTGGGCGATGCCATGGGGGTGCTGCTGGTGGCCCCGCCGCTGATCCTGATGGCGGCCCCCGGCGCCACGGCGCTGCTGCGCCGCCGCTGGGCCACGGCCCTGGGGCTGGTGGCCGGCGGTGCGCTGCTGCTGACAGCCATGGCGTTGCTGGAACCGCTCTGGCTGCGTGAGGTGGGGCGTCTGGCCCTGTTCTGCCTGATCCTGACGGCGGGGCTGAGGCTGGGGCTGCTGGGAACGGCATTTTATACGCTGCTGGTGGCGACCGGCCTGATCCTGTTGACGGCACACGGGTTGGGACCGTTCGCGGCAGCCGACTACCATGCCAGCTTCGCCACATTGCTGGCCGCCTTGTCCATCCTGGCCGTGACCGGGCTGGTGCTGGCCACGGTGATGGCCACGCTCCGCCGGGTGATGTTGGCGGAACGCGAGGCACGGCATCAGGCGGAGCAGGCCCTGACTCGCCTCTGCCAGACTCAAGACAATCTGGTGCAGGCGGAAAAGATGGCGTCGCTGGGCCGTCTGGTCGCCGGTATTGCGCATGAGGTGGCCACGCCGGTGGGCACCGCGCTCGCCGCTTCCACCCGGCTGGCCAATGACACGCGCGGGATCGAGCAGGCCCTGTCGGGCGGCACGCTGCGCCGTGAACAAATGAACGAATATATCGACGCCACCTCGCTGGCGGCCCGCATCCTGCAATCCAACATGGAACGCGCGGCACGGCTGATCGAGAGCTTCAAGCATGTAGCGGTGGACCGCACGCGCCAGGACCGCAGACGCTTCGATCTGGCCGGCTATCTGGAAGAGGTGGTAATCTCGCTCCGGCCGCAGACCCGCAAAACGCCGCACGCCATCGCGCTCACCGGCGCCACCCGCCTGCCGGTCGACACCTATCCCGACGCCGTGGCGCAACTGGTCACCAACCTGCTGGTCAATGCCGTCACCCATGCCTTTCCCGACGGGCGGCAGGGCCGGGTGGAGGTGGATCTGCGTGCCGATGCCGCCGGCTTGGTCGAACTACGCGTCAAGGATAATGGCTGCGGCATCGACCGGGAACAGCTGGACCGCGTGTTCGAGCCCTTCTTCACCACACGCCGGGAACGCGGCGGCAGCGGCCTGGGCCTCTATCTGGCCTATAATCAGGTGTCACAGAAACTGGGCGGCAGCCTGACGGTGGAAAGCGCCACCGGCCAGGGCACCTGCTTCCTGGCCCGTTTTCCGGCAGTGGCGCCGCCGGTCACGGATATGGGCACCACCACCGTCCCACCCGCCCCCATCGACCTGGCCGCCAAGCGCCGCAGCGCCTGACGACCGCGGCCCCCCTGCTTACGGGTCCAGGAATTCCCGCACCTTGGCAACCGTGGTCGCGGGGTCTTCCTCCTGCGGCATGTGGCCCAGGCCGGGGAAACTGACCAGGACCGTGTTCGGCAATGCCGCCTGGAACTTCGCCGGCGTGGTGGCGAAGGAGACCAGCCAATCCTTCTCCCCCCAGACAAGCAGGGTCGGGGCCTGGATGGTGCGCAATGTCTGCGTCGGGTCCTGGATCATATAGGCGGATGCGCGCAGCAGCCGGGCCTGTCGAACGCCGGGCGACAGCCAGGACTGATAGTAATTGTCCAGCATCGCGGCGGTGAACCGGGTCGGATCACCATACAGGGAGCCGATCATGGTCCGCACCGCATCCCGCTTCAGCGAATAGGGCAGCACCTTCATGGCGACGGGCAGTTCGACCTTCTGGCCAAAACCGATCCCCGGCAAGGGAAAGCCGCCGGGCGCCACCAGGACCAGCTTCTCCACCCGGTCCGGGTTTGACGCCGCGAAGTGCCAGGCGATCTGCCCGCCCAGCGAATTGCCGGCCAGTACGGCCCGTTCAACCTTCAGCGTATCCAGCAGCGCTTTCAACTGTGCCGCGTCGCGTTCCGGGCTATAGATGCCGGCCGGGTCCGGCCCGGTCAGCCCGTGACCGGCCAGATCATAGCGGATGACGCGGTGATCCCTGGACAGGTCGGCGGCCCAACCGTCCCAGCTTTGCAGCATGGAGGCGTTGCCATGGATCAGGACGATCACCGGTGCCGCTTCCGGCCCCTCCTGGCGGACATGGAAGCGCACACCGTCCACCTCCACGAAATCCGTGGGCGCCCGGGCGAACCGCGCCTCAGCCGCCGCGCGCGACAAGTCGGGCGTCCAGGCCCACCAGGCGAAACCGCCGACGCCGGCAACCACCAGCAGCAGGACGGCCAGAAGAATCTTTCCCAACAGGCGCATTGTTCCCCCCAAAGCGATCTGATTATGCTTGGGACAGAGCATGGGCAAAGCCGGCGCGTCGGGCAAGCCAAATGAAAACCGAATCAATGTTCATATCGATGGGTGGGCTTGACGGGCGTCCCCGCTTGGCGCAAAGCCTGCCGCGCCTTTCCCGCTGAACCGGATGTCCCCCCATGCCCCGTCCCGTCATCGCCATCGATGGTCCCGCCGCGTCGGGCAAGGGCACGCTGGCCCGCAAGGTGGCCCACGCCCTGGGCTTTGCCTTGCTGGACACCGGCGCGCTCTATCGTGGCGTGGCGCTGACCATGATCCGGGCCGGGGCGGACCTGGGCGATGGGGATGCCGCCACGGCAACGGCCCGCGCCCTGACCGCGGCCGATATCGACCGGCTGACCCATGACCCGGCCCTGCGCCTGGATGAGACGGCGGTGGGCGCCTCGCGCGTGTCGGCCGTGCCCGGTGTGCGCCAGGCATTGCTGGATTTCCAGCGCGGCTTTGCCGCCAACCCGCCGGGCGGGGCGCCGGGTGCCGTGCTGGACGGGCGCGACATCGGCACCGTGATCTGCCCCGACGCGCCGGTGAAACTGTTCATCACGGCCAGCGTGGCGGTGCGGGCCAAGCGGCGTTTCGCGGAGTTGCAGGGACGCGGGGAGAGCCCGGATTTCGCCGACGTCCTGGCCGATATGCAGGCCCGCGACGACCGCGACACCAAGCGCGCCGTCGCACCGCTGGTGCCCGCCGCCGACGCGGTGATCATCGACAATTCGGACATGTCGCCGCAACAGGTGCTGCAAACGGCGTTGGAGATCGCGCGCGCGAAGCTTCCCGCCTGACACCCATGCGCGGTGCGCCGCGGAAACGCAGGCATTTATCCGACTCTATCGGTTGCGGGCGGGGCCTATCGCGGCTATAAGACCCGCCTGTCCCGAAGGACATGAAGGATCGTAACGCGAGCGGACGACCGCCAGGGGAAACCCGGGGCGCGTCGATGCCCGCGTTTTTGCTTGGGTAAAACGTCCTCGCCGGTGCCAACGCGCTGGTGTCCCCCATGGCCTTCAACTGGTTTTCCTGCCCGGCATTCCGCCGAAGGGGACCGGCCACTTCGGGATGGGCCCGTCCGGGCGACCGGGCGGGAGCAGTACCAAAGCCGCCGGACGTGGTGTCCGGCGCGGCGGTGACAAGGCTTCGCGGCCGGCTCGGGCGTGCCGGAAACGAGGGGCGGCGTCACCGTTGTCTTCAACCCGAAACAGTTTGCCCATTGGAGTTCAAATGGCACAGGTTTCCGCCGCGAAGGAAAGCTTCGCCGCTCTGCTTGAAGAGTCCTTCGGTTCCGCCGACAGCCTGGAAGGCACCGTCGTCAAGGGCCGCATCCTCAGCATCGACAATGACCAGGTCCTGATCGATGTCGGCCTGAAGTCCGAGGGCCGCGTCGCCCTGAAGGAATTCGCCGTTCCCGGTCAGCCGATCGAGCTGAAGGCTGGCGATACCGTCGAAGTTTACCTGGAGCGCATGGAAGACAAGAACGGTGAAGCCGTTCTGTCGCGTGAAAAGGCCAAGCGCGAGGAAGCCTGGACCCTGCTGGAAAAGTCCTTCACGGACCAGTCCCGCGTCACCGGCATCATCTTCGGCCGCGTCAAGGGTGGCTTCACCGTCGATCTGAATGGCGCCGTGGCCTTCCTGCCGGGCAGCCAGGTCGATATCCGTCCGGTGCGCGACATCGCCCCGCTGATGGGCACGCCGCAGCCGTTCCAGATCCTGAAGATGGACCGCTCGCGCGGCAACATCGTCGTCTCCCGCCGCGCCGTGCTGGAAGAAAGCCGTGCGGAAGCCCGTTCCGAGCTGGTCGCCTCCCTCAAGGAAGGCCAGATCCTGCAGGGCGTGGTCAAGAACATCACCGATTACGGTGCGTTCGTGGATCTGGGTGGCGTTGACGGCCTGCTGCACGTCACCGACATCGCCTGGCGCCGCATCAACCACCCGTCGGAAGCCCTGCAGATCGGCCAGACCGTCACGGTCCAGGTCATCCGCTTCAACCCGGAGACCCAGCGCATCAGCCTCGGCATGAAGCAGCTCGAGGCCGATCCGTGGGAGGGCGTGGAAGCCAAGTACCCGCCGCAGGCCAAGTTCAAGGGCCGCGTCACCAACATCACCGACTACGGCGCCTTCGTGGAGCTGGAGCCGGGTATCGAAGGTCTGGTGCACGTCTCCGAGATGAGCTGGACCAAGAAGAACGTCCATCCGGGCAAGATCGTTTCCACCTCTCAGGAAGTGGAAGTGATGGTGCTGGACGTGGATCCGGTGAAGCGCCGCATCTCGCTGGGTCTGAAGCAGACCATGCAGAACCCCTGGGAGGCCTTCGTCGAGAAGTTCCCCGGCGGCACCGAGCTGGAAGGCGAAGTCAAGAACATCACCGAATTCGGTCTGTTCGTGGGTCTGCCGGGCGACATCGACGGTATGGTGCACCTGTCCGATCTGGACTGGAACACCCCCGGCGAGACCGCCATCCAGAACTACAAGAAGGGCGATCAGGTCAAGGTCAAGGTCCTGGACGTCGATGTCGAGAAGGAGCGTATCTCGCTCGGCATCAAGCAGCTGGCCGGCGACCCGTTCGAGCAGGCCGCTGCCGGCGTGAAGAAGGGCGAGGTCGTCACCTGCACCGTCACCCAGATCACCGAAGGCGGGATCGAAGTGGAAGTGGGCGAAGGCTTCACCGGCTTCATCCGCAAGTCCGACCTGTCGCGCGAGCGTTCGGAGCAGCGCCCCGACCGCTTCGCCGTGGGCGAGAAGGTTGACGCCAAGGTCACGCAGATCGATCGCGGTTCCCGCAAGATCGGCCTGTCGATCAAGGCCAAGGAAGTCGAGGAAGAGAAGTCCGCGATGCAGGAGTATGGCTCCTCCGACTCGGGCGCTTCGCTGGGCGACATCCTGGGTGCGGCCCTGAAGCGCAAGCAGCTGAACGACTGATCCGGCAACGGATCGGCCTGTTTTGCAGGGCTGAGTTAAGCGAAGGCCGCCGGGGCAACCCGGCGGCCTTTTGCTGTTGGACGATCTGCGCCAAAGTCAGGCTTCCATCGAAGCACCAGGGAGGAAAGGGTGGAGAAGATCGCACCCATTCTGAAGGATGAGAACAACGAACTGCCCGTGCCTCACGCTTGGCGGGGCCCCCTGCGCGACATTGTCGAACTGATCAGGGACAGAAAGGCCGATGCGGCGATCACCCCCTCGGGAATCGAGGCAATTACCGAAGAGGATATGGCCAGTTTCAGCACGTATATTGGACGCTATGGCGAAGGTGACCTTATCAGCCTGCCGCAAAAGACATGGGAGACATCCGTCTATCGATGGATGAAGGGTTACTGGATCGTCCTGGTCGATCTATTCCTTGAGGGCGACAATCGAAGCGACATGGTCCTGTTCGTGAAAATAGTCGAATATGGGCAATCCTACCGCTTCACAGTCGACTCACTTCACGTCCCTTGAGATGGACCATTGGCGGTCCACCTGTCACCCAATCAGCATGTAGCCATTGCCGTCCACCAGGCCATAGGTCACTGCCACCTGGCTGGCCGACAGGCCGGTCAGGGTGACGCTGGCATCGATGGTACCGTCGCCTGTCAGATCCAGGTGCCAGGTGACGCCCTGATAGCCGGTGGCGCCGCCGGTCGTGGTCTGCACGATGCGGCTGGTGCCATCCTGCCAACCCCAGACGGTGACCTGCTCGCTGTCGGTGCGGTCGAAATCGGTGATGGTGCTCCATACGGTGCGCGCCTGGGCACCGTTACTGCCGCGCCCATCCACGAAGAACCGATCCTGGCCCTGGCTGCCGGTCAGGAAGTTGGACCCTGCCCCGCCATCGATGATGTCATTGCCGGCCGCACCATCAACAGCATCGCTGCCTTCGATGGCATTGATCAGGTCGTTGCCGCTGGTACCGACCACGATATCATCCGCTGTACGCCCCGTGACCTTCCACTGCAGGCCGAAGCTGCCATCCGCCGTGTCCGGGGTCACGACGCTGCCATTCATCAGCATCTGACGGGCGACATCGCGCACCGGGGTCAGGGCGGCGTTGGCGATGGCATAATGCCCGTCGATCTCGGCCCGCAATGCAGCGGCATAGGCCGTGCCCAGTACCTCCATCCGCACGTCGCCGATATAGGCGGCGCTGGACAGGATCGCGCTGCGGAACTGCGTGAAGCTCATCGACTGCACGGTGGTGCCCACCAGCAGGTCCCAATGCTCGATGATGTTTTCGGGCGTCTGCCAGTCCAGGAACAGGACGCTGCGGCCCGTCGCCGCCTCGTTCATCAGCAGATGGCGGCCATCGATCTGGACGATCTGGTTGATGGAGACGTTGATCGGCTTGTCGACCCAGCGATCCGCCGGATCATTGCCGTTCTCCAGGATGATCACCGTATCCATCAGCCCGGCTTCCACCGAGTAGGAGTCGGAGCCGGTACCGCCGATCAGGATGGTGCCCCGCTGATAGAGGCCGCCGACCAGGGTGTCGTTACCACCGCGCCCGACCAGCCGCTGGTCAAGGCCGTTCGCGCGCAACGTATCGGCGGCCTCGGTTCCCTGGATATCGGCCATAATCTTGTAAACCTCTTGTGTCGTTGAAGATTCGCCAGAATTCTATTTATTCTCGATCCTAATTCAACCCAGAGGATATGCCATATCGCAGCACCGTGAAAAAGCCCTCTCTTCCATCGATCCGCAACCGGGGGGAAATTTCATGCCGATGTCACACCCATCGGATGGGCACGGAAAAGGCCGCCGGATCGCGCCGGCGGCCTGACACACATCCTCTTCAAACAGGTCCAGGGATCAGACCTGACGGCCCGTGCCGTCTGTGCTGGCGAACACTGAATGCAGGAACCAAAGGATGAAGGTGGCCAGCAGCATGAAGCCGCCCCACTGACGGCTGACCGTCATGACACCACCAGCCGCAGCCAGGGCCGCGATATAAAAAAGCAGGGATTTTTTCATCGTAAAGGGCTTTCCGTGCAAGCGCACCTGACAAGCGGCAAGGCCAATCGGCCGCCGCAGTGACGCGCGCATCTATCGATCAGGGTGGATCAGGCGGAAAGCCGGGCGGGCGGGCCGGTCGGCATGCGGGCACCGTGGCCCACGCGGGGATGGGGGAAACCGTCGCCCGTGCGCGCATAGACGACCCGGAGGGCCGTTGATGACGGCGGGGACAGCGGAGAAACGAAACGGTCGCCAGGGGTGGGAACGTCGCCTCCGCCACCGGCCATGTCGGGCTTCGCGGGCGCCTGTCCCTGCTGAAGCGTGACGATGGGGCCATCGGCCAGGGCCGTACGCAACCCGCTGCCGCCGGCGGTGATGCTGTCACGGGACCGGCTTGCCTCTTCGCCAGACAGGCCCCAGCCTGCCGCGGCGCCGGTCAAGGCCAGTAGCGACAGCAGCAGCAGCGCCTTTATCCGATCCGACCATTGACCAAGACGTCCGCGCAGGCGCGGTGTCGGCTGGTCGGGAACGGGGGCGCAATGATCGGTCATGGGGCCAAGGTGGGATGCAGCAAGGCAGGGTGCAAGGGGAAAACGGCGGATTTCACGCCGATCGTGCCATGGCGATGCCCTGCTGCAACGCCTGGGCCATGCGTTCGGCCTTGTCGCGCAGCAAAGCCGACGCCGGGGGCGTGAACAGCCTGTCCGCCGTCTCCGTAAACAGCGAAAGCCAGCGCTGGAAATGCGCTGTCTCCAGCCCCGGAATGCCGGCATGAACCTGCATGGGCCGGCCGCCATAGCGACCCGTGCCCATGGTCACCGACGACCAGAAATCATGCACACGGCGCAGATGGGCGGCCCATTCATCATCCCCGTCGCCCACCATGGCGTGGAAGACCGGGCCCAACAGCGGGTCCAGACGGACCGTGGCGTAGAATTCCACGATCAGGGCGGCCAGGCTGCCATCATCGATGCGGGAATAGGGAGGATCAGGGTCGCTCATGCTCCTGACCTTACCTTCAACACGAAGGACGCAGGCTTGTTCGCGCGGACGGTTTGCGTTGCGCCTGCTGCTTGCCTTACACTCTGTGCAACAAACAAACGGATGCATCCATGCCTCGCGGCGATCTCTTCTCCCCGCTCGACCCTTTCCAGACCGGCCGACTGAAGGTTGATGATCTTCACACGATCTATTGGGAACAGAGCGGCCATCCCGATGGCGTGCCGGTGCTGTTCCTGCATGGCGGGCCCGGGGCCGGTGCCTCGCCCACCCATCGCCGCTTCTTCGACCCCACCTTCTATCGCATCATCATCCTGGACCAGCGTGGCGCCGGCCGGTCCACGCCGTTGGGAGAACTGCGCGACAATGACATCCCGCACCTCGTGGGCGACCTGGAAGCGTTGCGCGCCCATCTGGGCATCGACCGCTGGATGGTGTTCGGGGGGTCGTGGGGTTCCACCCTGTCCATCGCCTATGCCGAGGCGCATCCCGACCGGGTGATCGGCCTGATATTGCGGGGCATCTTCCTGATGCGCCGGTCGGAAATCGACTGGTTCCTTCATGGCATGAAGCAGATTTTCCCGGAGGCCTGGGCGCATTTCAACGCCTATATCCCGGCCGCGGAACGGGACGACCTGCTGGAGGCCTATTGGAAGCGGCTGACCCACCCCGACCCGCATGTGCATCTGCCGGCAGCACGGGTATGGAGCATGTATGAAGGCTCCTGCTCCACCTTGATGCCCAGCCCGGAACTGGTCTCCGCCTCCGGCGAGGATACGCATGCCCTGGGTCTGGCCCGGATCGAGGCGCATTATTTCCGCAATAACGGCCTGGACCCGGAAGACAAGCTGCTGCGCGACATCCGCAACGTGCGGCACATCCCCGCCGTCATCATCCAGGGCCGCTACGATATCGTCTGCCCCATCCGTACCGCCGACGAACTGCACCGCGCCTGGCCGGAAGCCGATTACATCGTGGTACCCGATGCCGGGCACAGCGCCATGGAACCAGGGGTGCGCACCGCCCTGGTCCAGGCGACAGAGCGCTTCAAGACATTGCGTTGAGATTGCCGGGCCGGATCGTGTAGCGAACATAGGGATCCGCATCGCCCGCCACCTTGTCATAAAGGATGCGGGCGCGGGCATTGTCGGTTTCCGTGTGCCAGTAGACGCGGCCCCAGCCCTCTGCGCCCCCCATCTCGACCAGCCGGCTGATCAGGGCGCGACCCACACCCTGGCCACGCGCCGCCTGCGCCGTGAACAGGTCCTCCAGATAGCAGAGCAGTTGCGTCGACCAGGTGTGGGGATGCAGCACATAGTGACAAAGCCCCAGCAACCGCCCTTCCCCGCCGGTCGCCACCAGCCCGTTGACGGGGGAGACGGGGTCCAGGATGCGGCACCACAGCGTTTCCGTCACCCGTTCCGGCACCCCCACCTTGTAGAAGGCGCAATAGGCATCCCACAGCGCCCGCCATTCGGCCCGGTCCGCGGCCGTGATCGGCCGCACGCTCACGTCACCCGTCATCATCGGTTTCCCTGGTGATCTCCTGCCACCGGATATCGCATCGGTGGCAGGCCCTGTCCATGCAGCACATGTCGATAGTGCGGATGTGGTGACAATTTTCCCCGTGATCACAAGAACCTGCCGTCAAGAAGGCGGCGGCTTCCCCTTGTCAGGCCCCCTTGGCCTGTGGCACAGCTTTGGCATGGCCGGCGGAACGGCGGCGACGGATCGGAACGGCGCATGCGGACCCTTTTTCACCATCCCCTCTCCCCCTTCTCGCGCAAGGTGCGGGTGGCGCTGGCTGAAAAACGCCTGGATTTCGACCTGGCGCTGGAAAAGCCCTGGGAACGGCGGGAGGAGTTCATGCTGATGAACCCCGCCGGTGAGGTGCCGGTGCTGGTGGAGGCCGATGGCGCCACCATCGCCGAGCAGGGGGCGATCTGCGAATATCTGGAGGATGCCTATCCGGCGATCACGCTGCTGGGCAGCGACGTGGCGCTGCGCGCCGAGGTGCGCCGGCTGGTCGGCTGGTTCGACGTGAAGTTCAAGGCAGAGGTGACCGACATGCTGGTGGGGGAGAAGCTGTTCAAGCGCTTCTCCGGCCAGGGCACGCCCCAGGCGCAGTCGATCCGCGCCGGCCTGGCCAACATCCACTATCATCTGGATTATATCGGCTGGCTCTGCGACCGGCGCACCTGGCTGGCCGGTGACCAGTTCAGCTGGGCCGACATCGCCGCCGCCGCCCAGCTCTCCTCCATCGACTATCTGGGCGACGTGCCCTGGGATGATCATCCCGAGGCCAAGAATTTCTATGCCCGCATGAAAAGCCGGCCCAGCTTCCGCCCCATCCTGACCGATCACCAGCCGGGCCTGCCGCCGCCCAAGCATTACGCCGACCTGGATTTCTGATCCTTTCCGCAATCTCGTCTCAATTCAGCCGCAACCCAGGGGCTAGGATGCAGGCGGGGCGTTACCCGTTTTGAACGAAGTGGAGAAATCAGATGCGCCGGTCGTTGGTCCCCCTTATCGTTGCCGGTCTGCTGGCCGCCGCTGTTCCGGCCGTCGCGGCCCAGACCATGGCCCCGCCCCCCGTCACGGACACCGTGTCCCTCAACCTGTCGGGTGAGGAATGGGTAAAAACGGAGACGGCCCTGGTCACCCTGGTGGTCGATATGGCCGGCAACGGCAATGGCGGCACCGTGCGCAATGATGTGCTGAAGGCTGTGGCCGGCATTGCCGACAAGGCCGAATGGCGCATCATCGCCATGAACCCCCAATATGACAGCGCCGGACTGGAACGCTGGCAGGCGCAGTTACAGGCCCGCCTGCCGGAAGGCCAACTGGCCGCCTTGGGTGATCGCGCCAAGAAGGCCAGCAAGCCCGGGCAGCAGGTGCGCGTCGACACTATCGCCTTCGACCCCACCCTCGCGGAGATGGAGGCCACCCGCGGCACCCTGCGCACCAAGCTCTACGCCCAGGTGGATGCCGAGCTGAAGCGCCTGAACGCCGCCTTTCCCGGCCGCACCTATCGCGTCGGCAAGATCGAGTTCTTCGACATGCAGAATGTCGCGGTCAGTGCCTATCGCGCCAAGGCGGAAATGGCGGTCTCCGCCCCGCCGGCACCCATGGCCGATGCGATGCCCGGCGTGCAGGACAAGCTGACGATGAGTGCCCGCGTCACCCTGTCGGTCTTCGCCCCGCAACCATGAGTTTCCGGCCGCCGGCGCGAACCACACCGGTGTTGGGGGGGGGGTGGATTTTGTTGCCGCCCCCGT
>NZ_JBXAFZ010000001.1:0-285688 GCF_058793615.1 Niveispirillum sp. GW835-FHT14G11 | reverse complement strand
CCCCCCCCCCCCCCCCCCCCCCCGGGATCGGATTGCGTACCATCACCCGCTGATGGCACATGGACTGGACCGGGGGAAGCGCTTGTGTCGACCAAGGAAATCGCCCTCATCCTGGCTTGTGACGACGGCTATTTCTTCCACCTGAAGAACCTTCTTCTTTCCATGCGGAAGAACGCGCCATCCCTTTATGCGATGGACAAGTTCTGTATTTCCCCCGGCATGGCGCCTGAGCATGTGGCGTTCATCCATAGCCACGGCGTCACCTATATCCCGATCGGTCCGGATGCCTTCGATGGGCCGCTGCGCCGGATCGTGGCGGAGAAGCCCTACACCTTCTGCCAGTTCATCCGGCCGCTCTTTCCCAAGATCATCACCGGGTACGACCATCTGCTCTATCTGGACTGCGATATCTGGGTGCAGGACGACCGGCTGCTGCCGGTCATTGGGCAGGCTCTGGCCTATTCGCCCCGGCGCGTGGTCGCCGCTCCCCTGATCTCGCATTATTATGAGTCGACCATCATCAGCGCCGACAAGAACCTGGAAGTGCAGCGCAACTGGGTTCATGGCGGCTATGACATCGTCCTGGCTGAGGCCATCGCCAACCGCACCTTCTTCTCCTCCGGCCTGTTCGCCCTTTCCACCCAATCCCCCTTCTGGGAGCTGTGGTGGCAGGAGGTGCTGGAGGTCGCCCCCCGCATCCATCTGGTGAACCAGCAATTCATCCATTTCGCCGAGCAGACGGCCTTCAACGGCGTCATCGCCCACCATGGTCTGGCCACTGTGCTGGACCCGCTCTACAATTTCCATTGCAATGCCGGCGGGGTGGCCCGCAACCCGGTAACCGGCAAGGTCTGCTCCGTCATCTCCAAGCCGGTCCAGGAAATTTGCGTGGTCCATCTGGCCGGATGGGGCGGGCTGCAGGACAGCTACCGCGAACGCCGGCTGGTCTATGAAGACTGAACCCTAACCGATCCAGCTGTTCAGGGCATAAAGAGCGCCGCCGATGGCCGCCCCCAGCAGGGTGCCGTTGATCCGGATATATTGCAGATCGCGGCCCACACGCAGTTCCAAACGATGGGTAAACTCGTCGACATCCTGGGCCTTCAGGGTCCGGGCCACGAAGTCGCGGATGGCCTGACGCCAGCGCGGCAGAGCTGCCACGAAGGCCTGTTCCACCGCCTGGTTCAGCCGGTCGCGCACCGGCGCCTCCTGCATGGCGCCGGCCAGGGATTCCGCCACACCGTGCAAGGCCCCCCTGATATGGCCGTTCGGCCGGTCCAGGTCGGCCAGGGCCGCATCGCGCAGACCCGACAGCAGATCGTTCAGCAATGGCCCCATCGCCGCCGGCCCCGCGAACTGCCGCACCGCCTCCAGCAGGCGCTGGGCCAGTTCGCTGCCCTCCTTGATCTCGTCTGGCAGACCCTTCAGCCAGAGGCGCAGTTCCTGTCCCGCCGGCGCATAGGGGCTGCGCAGGTCCCAGAGATGACCCAGGATGGCTTCGTTGATGGTCCCGGCCAGGGACTTGTCCATCGATGAGGGCATCCACCAGCGCGACTTGCCGGCCACCGCCGCTTCCACGAATCCGCGCTGGCCATGGAACAGGTGGATCAGCCGGTCCACCATTTCCCGCACCAGCAGCTCCATCGCATCGCTGTCCACGAAATGCCGGGCAGCACCGGCGAGCGCCGGACGCAGGTCGGCCTGCGACAGGCCAGCGGCCAGCGCCCGACCCAGCGCCTGTGCCAATGGCGCCTCCCCTTGGCGGGCCAGCAGGCCCGGCAGCATGCCGGCCACCAGATCGACCAGCTTGTCGCGGTCGGCAGGGTCGGACAGCAGGCGGGCGATGCGCGTGGCCGGGTCCATGCGCCGCACCTGTTCCACCAGCATGGCGGGTTCCAGGAACTCCCGGTCGATATAGGCGGCAATGCCGTCGGCGATGCGGTCACGGTTGTGCGGCACCAGGGCCGTATGCGGGATGGGCAGGCCCAGCGGCCGGCGGAACAGGGCCGTCACCGCAAACCAGTCGGCCAGCCCGCCCACCATCCCCGCTTCCGCCACCGCCCGCAGCGCCGGTGCCACGCCCGGCGGCATGAAAGGGGCATGGCTGGCAGCCCAGCCACCCGCCGCCAACGCCAGGAAAGACCCGGCCAGCCAGCGATGGCGCGACAGGTCGCGGGCCAGGCTTTCATCGTCGGCCGGATCGGGAAGGGTGGAGGGAGGGGGATCGGGGTCACGCATGCTCACATCCTACGCCGGTGATCGGGCCTGGGTTTAAGGATTTACCCGCCCGTTACAGACCCGATACCAATTGTCTGCGCCGCCAGCTGTGCCGCCAGCCCTTCACGATAGGTGGGGTACAGCAGGCGATAACCCAACACCCGCTTCAACCGATCGTTCCGCACACGCCGGTTGTCGGCATAGAAACTGGCCGCCATGGCGGACATGGACGCCGGATCGAACGGCTCCAGCGGTGGCGGCTCCACCCGCAGCAGGCGGGCCGCATGCTCCACCACCTGGGCCGCCGGGGCAGGCTCGTCATCCACGACATTATAGGCGGTACCCGGCTGCGGCCGGGCCATGGAGGCCAGCAGGGCACCGCCGATATCATCGACATGGACACGGCAGAACACCTGGCCCGGCTTATCCACCCGCCTGGCCGTGCCGGCACGCAGACTGTCGATGGCGCTGCGGCCGGGACCATAGATGCCGGGCAGGCGGAACAGGTGGACAGGCACACCGGCCTGTTCATGCAGCCCCCGCCACCCGGCCTCCGCCGCCACGCGCCGCCGCCCGCGCGCACCGGTGGCGGCAAGCGGACAGTCCTCGTCCACCCAGCCGCCGCCGGCATCGCCATAGACGCCCGTGGTGGAGAGATAGCCGACCCAACGCAGGCCGCTGGCCCGTGCGGCGATGTCGGCCCCATGCCCGTCCAGGACAGGATCGCCCGCATCGTCGGGCGGGACGGAGGACAGGATATGGGTGGCGCTGTCCAGGATGGCGGCATCCAGGGGCTGGTCCCGGTCGAAGGCGACCGCGTCGATACCGGCGGCGCGCAAGGTCGCCACCTTGTCTGTCCCCCGCGTCGTGCCGCCCACCTGCCATCCGAAAGTGCGCAGACGGGCCGCCAGCCGCAGCGACGTGTATCCAAGACCGAAGATGAACAGCCGGCCGGGCGGCATGTCCGGCATGGGGAACTTGTCGATCATGACTTTTTTGACACTTGCCTGCAGTGGGCGGATGGGGATTTGTAGCGTGCCATGACCCGCTTGCTCAATGCCGGGGCGCTGATCGCCCTTATCCCCCTTTGCCTGCCATTGTCCGCGACGGCACATGAAGGGCTCATCTTCGCCAACCGCACCGCCTGCCTGGACCGGGCGGCGGAGCTGCCCGACTTCGCGTTCGAGGAGGCGAAGCTGTGGGAACGCCAGGGCGGCGGGGCCGATGCCCGCCTCTGTCAGGCGCTTTCCCTGCTGTTGCGCGGTGACTGGGAACTGGCGGCCCCCGCGTTGGAAGCGTCCGCGGCGGAGCTGACCCGTGATTCGGCGTCTGCGCGCGCCAATCTGCTGAGCCGGGCGGGCATGGCCTGGACCAATGCCCACAAACCCGAGAAGGCCGAGGCGGCCTATGGCAAGGCACTGGACCTGATGCCGCGCGACACCCAGATCCTGATGGACCGGGCCATCGCGCGGGCCGGCATGGAACGTTACTGGGAAGCCATCAAGGATTTGAACCGGGTGGTGGAACTGACGCCCAAACTGTCCGAGGCCTGGCTGCTGCGGGCCCAGGCACACCATGTGCTGGCGCTGGACGCCAAATCGATGGTGGATGTTGAGGAGGCGCTGCGCCTGTCACCGCAGAGCGGTGAGGCGCTGCTGCTGCGCGGCAACCTGCGCGCCGCCAAGAGCGACACGCTGCATGCCAAGCAGGATTGGGAGGCTGTGCGCCGCGTCGCCGCCGGCACGCCCGCCGCCGCCACCGCCTTGCAGAACCTGAACGCACTGGACCGCGCCCAGACGGAACAGAAGCGGGAATTGAAGAAGAAGGAAAAGTAGCACTACGGGGCTGTCAACTCTGCCGGCCGATCCTGCTTCAGCCCGATACCCGTCAGCTTCAACCGCCGCGCCTCTGTCATCAGCCAGGCGATCAGGTCGGCGGCCAGGGCCGGGGCATAGCCGTCGGGGCGGATGTTGGAGACGCAGTTGCGTTCCGCATCCCGCGTCACGCCCGGCTGCGGGTGGAAGGTCAGGTAGGCGCCGATACTGTCCGCCGCCGTCAAACCCGGACGCTCCCCGATCAGCATCACCACCATGGCGGCGTTCAACGCCGCCGCCACATCATCGCCCAGCGCCACCCGCGCCTGACGGGCCAGAATCAGCGGCGCCAGGTCCCACCCCGTCAGCCGGGGCAGCAATTCATCCAGCAAGGCCTCGCCATGGTCATGCAGGGCACGGGCCGACAATCCGTCGCCCAGAACGATGACCGCATCATAGCTTTTCTGCGGCCCCTGCCCATGGCAGCGCATGCCCGACAACTGCGCCAGATCGTCTTGATGCAGCCGCCTTCCCAGGTCAGGCCGTTGCAGATAGGCGGCACGGTCGGGTGCCTGGCTGCGCACCACCAGCGTCGGGTGATCGGACAGCGCATCGGCCAGCCCATCGGCGTCAAAGGGCTGGTGGACCGCATCGCGGGCCAGGGCATGGGCTGCCTGGAATTCCAACAGCCGCTCCACGGGCAGCGCGTCACCCGTGCGACCCAGGGCGATGCGGGCCGGCGTGAAACGGCGCAGGTTGGACCAGGGGTCGAAACTGCTCATGCCGCCACCCCATCGAGCAGCTTGCAGACGCCGCTGCCGGCGGCAAGGGCGGGGCGGATGCGGGCCTCGCCATCCATCACCCCCATCCGTTGCAGCCATGCCTCGAATTCCGGTGCCGGACGCAGGCCCAGGGCGGTGCGGACATAATTGGCGTCGTGGAAGCTGGTGCTCTGATAGGAGAGCATCACATCATCCGCCCCCGGCACACCCATGATGTAGGAACAGCCGGCCACCCCCAGCAGGGTCAGCAGATTGTCCATGTCATCCTGATCCGCCTCGGCATGGTTGGTGTAGCAAACGTCAACCCCCATCGGCAGGCCCAGCAGCTTGCCGCAGCAATGATCCTCCAGCCCCGCCCGGATGATCTGCTTGCCGTCATAGAGATATTCCGGCCCGATGAAGCCCACGACCGTATTGACCAGCAGCGGATCGAAGGCCCGGGCCACGGCATAGGCCCTTACCTCCATCGTCTGCTGGTCCAGGCCGTGATGGGCCTCGGCCGACAGGGCGCTGCCCTGCCCCGTTTCGAAATACATGACATTCTGCCCGACGGTGCCGCGCTTCAGGGCCAGGGCCGCCTCATGCGCCTCTTTCAGGATCGACAGGTCGATGCCGAAAGACCGGTTGGCCGCCTGCGACCCGGCGATGGACTGGAACACCAGATCCACGGGTCCGGCCCGTTCCATCACCTGGATCAGGGTGGTGACATGGGCAAGCACACAGGATTGCACCGGTATGTCGAAGCGGCGGCGCAGATCGTCGATCATCGACAAAAGGTCCAGGCAGCGCCCCGCCGAATCCGTGGCCGGGTTGATGCCGATGGTGGCATCACCGCACCCATACATCAGCCCGTCCAGGATGCTGGCGGCGATGGCCTTGGGATCATCGGTCGGGTGGTTGGGCTGCAGCCGCACCGACAGGCGGCCGGGCAGGCCGATCGTCGTGCGGAAGGCGGTGACGACGCGGGCCTTGCGCCCCACGGCGATCAGGTCCTGATTGCGCATCAGCTTGGACGTGGCAGCCACCATCTCCGGCGTCAGGCCGGGGGAAAGGCTGGCCAACGCGTCGGAGGTCGCGGCGTCCGACAGCAGCCAGTCGCGAAATTGCCCGACGCTCATATGGGCAACGGGGGCGAAGGCGGCGGCGTCATGGCTGTCCATGATCAGCCGCGTCACCTCGTCCTGCTCATACGGAACCAGCGGCTCTGCCAGGAACGCTTTCAGCGGCAGATCGGCAAGCGCCATGCGGGCAGCCACCCGCTCCGCATCGCTGCCCGCCGCCACACCGGCCAGCAGGTCACCCGACCGGGCCGGGGTGGCACGGGCCAGCAGGGTCTTCAGGTCATCGAACCGATAGTTCGTCCGCCCCACGGTCGCGCTGTACGCCATGCCCGCCCCCGTCGTTTGACGGGAGACAGCGTAGCAAAGCCCACAGGAACGGCAAGATATTGCGGTGCAAAAAAAGGAGGCCGTCGGTCAGGTCATCCAACCGGGGAACAAGGCCCGCAGACCCGCGGCGATGATCTCCACCGCCACGGCGGCCAGCAGCAGGCCGGTCAGGCGGTTCATGATGTTCAGGCCGGTCTGTCCCAGCTTGTTGCCGATGGGTACGGCCAGCCGCAAGGTCAGCAGCAGGCCCGCACAGACGATCAGGATGCAGCCGACCAGGATGGCGTAATGTTCCCAGCCCACGCCGCGTTGCGCTTCGATGATCACGGCGGAGATGGAGCCGGGGCCGGCCAGCAGCGGCAGGCCCAGCGGCACCACGCCGATGGCGGTGCGCGTGCCGGCCTCATCCGCTTCCTGCTGGGTCTGCTTCACACCACTGACCGTGGCGTTCAGCAGCGACAGGGCGATCAACAGCAGCACGATGCCGCCACCCACCCGGAAGCTGGCCAGGCTGGTGCCCAGCACCGTGAGGATGGCATCACCCAGAAAAACGGAACTAACCAGCACGGTGGCCACCGTCATCACGGCGGATAGCGCGATGGAGTTCCGCTCCGCCGCGCTGCGCCCCTCCGTCATGCCGAGAAAGATGGGGATGGCCGCAAAGGGTGTCAGGATGGCGAACAGCGCGATGAGGAACCGCGAATACTCGGACCAGGCTTCCATGGAGATGTCCGGCAGGGCACGTGTGTCAGGGAGCGGAACCATAGCATGGAAGCGGGGGCCGATTGGAAGGGACCTACCGGGCGATGGTGCGGCATCGGCCGGTCTGCGGCCGGGACGCGATACCGGACGATGGTGCGGCATCGGCCGGTCTGCGGCCGGGACGCGATATATGTCAGGAATGCCGAAGTTTGCGGGAGAGCCGGCCCAGCAGTTCACGCGGCGTCGCAGCGCGTTCTTTGCCCATACGGGGTGCCCGCTTCTGGGTATGGCGCCCCTTTTCAAAGACCACGATGCTGTCATAGAGGTGGATGGACAGGGTCGAGCGGGTGAATTCGTCGGGCTCAATGGCGCCGCGGGCGTGATCGGCATTCAGGGAATCGATCAGACCCTTGGTCCGTTCGATAAAACTGCCTTCCTGCCGATACCCTCCCTCGAACTCCGGCCAATAGGCGGTGTGCATATCCTCCACCATATAGACCCCGTTCTTGGATACCTGCGGATAGAGATATCGAAAGGTGTCGTTGACGTGGGACATGACGTGACTACCATCGTCCAGCACCACGTCCGGCACCCCGAACTCGGCCAGAACATCCTTCAGGAACCCCTCATCCTGCTGCGGACCGATGCGGATGGCGATCTGGTCATCCGCGTAGTCCCGGCATTCGGGATTGATGTCGATACCGATGATCGTGGCATGGGGACCAAAGAACCGCTTCCACATCTGCAGCGAACCACCGCTGCCGCAGCCGATTTCAATGAAGGTGACGGTTTTGTTGATCCAGGGACTGAAGTGACGTTCATAGGCTGGAAAGTAATGTTTCCACTTATGAATGATCCGGCCGGTATTATTGTAGAAATCCGTGTGAAGATTCATGATTTCATCTCCCCATCATGGACGCTGGACCCGTCGCCTGTGCGATGGCCCGGTGCGTGACCCGTGATCTTTGCCGGTGCTGTAGTTGCAGGTACCCCCGCCCAACAGTCGGAACGGCCACAGCGCGACAACGCCTTCACACCCGGAAGCATGCACGGCTTCATATGTTGCGAAGGACGGCTTTCTGTCAATTTATCTAACGGTTAATACTTTCGGTTAGCAACTATATGGTTTATTTTAATCGATAACAACTCGTAGTTTTTCACGAATATTAATGTCATGCGGAAAGTATATTGATCCATTTATCGGTAAACTATACCAAGCCAGCGCGGGCATCACAAACGCAAAGGCCCGTCATCGTCCCCCGAAGGGGTAATGACGGGCCTTTACAGTCGCGGATAAAAAGGGACCGGTACGCGTCAGCCGGCCGCTCCATGGCAATGCTTGAACTTCTTACCACTGCCGCAAGGACAGGGCGCGTTGCGGGGCGTGTTCACCCAGGCCTCACCATCGGTCAGATCCGTCTCCTGCGCCACGGGCAAGGCAGCGGCCCCCATGCCGAAATGCGGCAGGCTGGCACGGCGCATGCCATCGGGCAGCGGGGCATCAGCCGGGGGCGTGCCACCGGCGAACGCCGGGTCGAAACGTGTCTCCTCCCCGAAGGTCGGCATGGGCAGGGGCTCCGGCTCCGTCACGCGGACCTGGATCAGCATCAGCATCTGGGTCACCTGCTCGCGCAGATTATCCAGCAGGCCGGAAAACAGCTCGAACGCTTCCTTTTTATATTCGTTCAGCGGGTCGCGCTGCGCATAGGCGCGCAAGTTGATGCCCTGACGCAGATGGTCGAGCGAGAGCAGATGGTCCTTCCAGACCTGGTCCAGGATCTGGAGCAGCAGGCTCTTCTCGATATTGCGCAAGAGGCCGGCACCATAGGCGGCTTCCTTCTCCGCCATCTTGTCCTCGGCATACTTCAGCAGCCGCTCGGTGATCTCCTCGTCGGCGATGCCCTCTTCCTTGGCCCAGTCGCGGACCGGCAGGTCGGCACCCAGCAGGCGTAGGCATTCCTCGTGCAGTAGATTGACGTTCCACTGCTCGGCATAGGCGTTTTCCGGGATGGCACGGCGCACCATGTCGGTGATCACCTCATGGCGCATGGAGCCGACCATCTCCTGGACGTCCTCGGCCTCCATGATCTCCTTACGCTGCTCATAAATGACCTTGCGCTGGTCATTCATGACATTGTCGTACTTCAGCAGGTTCTTGCGGATTTCGAAGTTATGGGCTTCGACGCGCTGCTGGGCCTTTTCCAGGGCCTTGTTGATCCAGGGATGGATGATGGCCTCACCCTCCTGCAGGCCCAGCTTCTGGAGCATGCCGTCCAGGCGCTGGCTGCCGAAGATGCGCATCAGGTCGTCATCCAGCGACAGGAAGAACTTGGACGCACCCGGATCGCCCTGACGGCCTGAACGGCCGCGCAACTGGTTGTCGATACGCCGGCTCTCATGGCGCTCGGTACCCACGACATACAGGCCGCCGGCCTTGATCACGATCTCCTTGGCGACGGCGATTTCGGCCTTGATCTCGGCGATGCGGCGTTGGCGCTCCTCACCCTCCGGCACGTCCGCCAGTTCGAACTCGACCCGCATGTCGAAATTGCCGCCCAGCTGGATATCGGTACCGCGGCCGGCCATGTTGGTGGCGATCGTTACGGCACCGGGACGACCCGCCTGCGAAACGATATAGGCTTCCTGTTCATGATAACGGGCGTTCAACACCTTGTGCGGAATGCCCTTCTTCTTCATGAGGGTCGAGAGCGTCTCCGACTTCTCGATCGATACGGTACCGACCAGAACCGGCTGCTGCCGTTCACGGCATTCCTCGACCAGCTTGACGATGGCCTCGTACTTCTCCGCGGCCGACCGATAGACCTCGTCATCATTGTCGATACGGGCGACGGGCAGGTTGGTGGGAATGTCCACCACCTCCAGGCCATAGATCTCGGCAAATTCCGACGCTTCGGTCATGGCCGTGCCGGTCATGCCCGCCAGCTTGGGATAGAGGCGGAAATAGTTCTGGAAGGTGATGCTGGCCAGCGTCTGGTTCTCGCGCTGGATCGCGACACCTTCCTTGGCCTCCAGCGCCTGATGCAAGCCCTCGGAGTAGCGCCGTCCCTCCATCATGCGGCCCGTGAACTCGTCGATGATGATGACCTTGTCATCCTTGACGATGTAATCCACGTCGCGGGTGAAAAGCTGGTGGGCCTTCAGCGCCTGGTTCATGTGGTGGACCAGGGAGATGTTCTGGATGTCGTACAGATCGCCGGTCTTCAGCAGTTCCATCTTTGTCAGGATCTGCGCCACCTTCTCCGTGCCCGATTCGGTCATGGAGACGGCCTTGGCCTTCTCGTCCTTCTCGAAATCGCCCTCGCCGATCTGGTCCATCACCTTGTTAATGGCGATGTACAGTTCAGACCCGTCGGTGGAGGGGCCGGAGATGATCAGCGGCGTGCGCGCCTCATCCACCAGGATGCTGTCCACCTCATCGACGATGGCGTAATTGAAGGGCCGCTGCACCATATCGGTCAGGCGGTACTTCATATTGTCGCGCAGATAATCGAAGCCGAACTCGTTGTTGGTGCCATAGGTGATGTCGCAGGCATAGGCGGCGCGACGCTCATCATCATCCAGGCCATGGACGATGACGCCCGTGGTCAGTCCCAGAAAGCCGTAGAGCTTGCCCATATGCGTGGCATCGCGGCTGGCCAGATAGTCGTTCACCGTGACGACATGCACGCCCTTGCCCTGCAGCGCATTCAGATAGACCGCAAGGGTACCGACCAGGGTCTTGCCCTCGCCCGTGCGCATTTCGGCGATCTTGCCGGAATGCAGCACCATGCCGCCGATCATCTGCACGTCGAAATGGCGCATGCCCATGACGCGCCTGGATGCCTCGCGCACCGTAGCGAAGGCGTCGGGCAGGATATCCGCCAGCGTCTCGCCCTTTTCCAGCCGGTCGCGCAGCCAGTCGGTGCGCATCTGCAACTCGGCATCCGACAGGCCGGCCAGCTTCGGCTCCAGCGCGTTGATGGCTTCCACCTGCTTGCGCAGACCCTTGACCACCCGCTCATTGGCGCTGCCGAACAGCTTGCGGGCGATGGAACCGAACATAGAGGCACTCCGACTAGGAACAGGCGCGATTGAGGACACCGGGCACGACGAATCCCCGGTAACGGCCGGGCCGGCCGCCGGGAAGGTTTTCGCACCGAAACAGGCTCCGCCCATTCCAGCGCCCGTCACAGATAAGACCGCGCATCGCTTCGGTCAATGCGGCATGCCACCCCGGGGCGGGTTTTCCCGGGCGTTGCAGCCATGAAATGGCCATGAACGGGCCCTTTTCATTGACCTTATGGCCATATCCAAGGCCCCTTGCCTGTCTATGGCCTGTCATGCTTTATGCCGATGCGGTCCGGAGGGGATGTTCCCGCCGGCCAACCGGATTGTTTGCAGGGAACCTCCACAGATGTCGTTCAAGACCATGCGTGCCGCCCTGGTTGCCGCCGCCCTCGGGTCGGTCGCCGCCGCAGCATTGACCCCGGCCATGGCACAGGACGCGGCCAAGCCGGCCGCGGCCCCGGCCGCCAAGCCCGCCGCCGGCACGCTGGCTGACGATCCGGTCGTCGCCCGCGCCAATGGCAAGGAATTCAAGCGCTCCGACGTGCTGGCGCTGTTGCAGCAGCTGGATCCGCAGGTCCAGCAGATGCCCTTGCAGATGATCTTCCCGCAGCTGGTCGAACAGCTGGTCCAGGCCCAGCTGGTGACCGAGGCCGGTTACAAGGCCAAGCTGCAGGACAGTGCGGAGGTCAAGCGCCGCCTGAAGCAGGCGGAAGAGCAGTTTGTCCAGCAGGCCTGGCTGAAGGCCGAGATCGACAAGAAGCTGACCGCCGACAAGCTGAAGGCCGCCTATGACAAGTGGATCAAGGAGAACCCGCCGCAGGACGAGGTGAAGGCCAGCCACATCCTGGTGAAGACCAAGGAAGAGGCCGATGCCATCATCAAGCAGCTGAAGGGCGGGGCCGACTTCGCCAAGCTGGCGGCCGAGAAGGGCACCGACGGCACGAAGGAGACGGGTGGCGACCTGGGCTATTTCGTGAAGGACCAGATGGTGAAGCCCTTCGCCGACGCCGCCTTCGCCATGAAGGTGGGTGAGGTCAGTGCTGCCCCGGTGCAGACCGATTTCGGTTTCCACGTCATCAAGGTCGCCGACAAGCGCAAGCAGACCCCGCCGACCTTCGACCAGGCCACCCCGCAGCTGCGCCAGATGGTGGCCCAGGAGATCGCCGAGGAAGTGGTGAAGGGCCTGGAAAAGACCGCCAAGGTCGAGAAGTTCAACATCGACGGCTCGCCGATGGTGGCTGCCCCGGCAGCACCGGCGCCGCAGAAGAAGTGATCATGCCGGTGGGTTGGCCACGGGCCCGCCCGCCGTCTGGACTGGAAACCCCGTCGCATCGCGGCGGGGTTTTTTGTCGTGCCGTCCCCACCGATCACCGGCCCCCGGATGGTCTAAGTGTTCGCGAAAAAGCCGATCTGTTTTCATGTTGTATTTTATGTGAGAGCGACATTGCGTTAATAGGTTGTGGGCAAACGAACAGATTGTCATGCGGGGCAAATGATGGCTGATGATTATCTAGCGACCACGCTGACCACGGGAAAGTTGACGATCGGCGGCCAATCGTCGGGTCGTATTGAACAAGTCGGGGACGCGGACTGGTTCGCCGTGGACCTCACGGCGGGCACTGCCTACAAATTCTACGGCTATGATGCGCTCAGCCGCGGCGGCACGCTGCTCGGGGTCGGTATTTCACTCTACAGCCCGTCGGGTTCCATCCTGGCCAGCGCGGGCGAAACTGACACCATCGGCTATACGCCCAGCCTGTCCGGCCGCTATTTCTTGTCGGCGAAAAGCCTTTATGCTGTCGGCACATACAGCAGCACCGGCATGGGCAGCTATAAGCTGCGGGCGGTTGTTGCAACAGATGACGATTACCTGGCAAGCGCGCAGACAGCGGGCATGCTGACGATCGGTGGCGAGGTGAGGGGCACGATCGAAACCGTCGGTGACAGGGACTGGCTTGCCATGGATCTGGTGGCGGGCACAACCTACCGGTTCGCCGGCTATGACGCGTCGAGCTATGCTGGCACGCTGCCGGGCCTGTTTCTGTCGCTTCGCTCCCCCTCTGGTTCGTCGACCGCCAGCAGTTCAACCGACGACATGATCACCTACACACCGACTGTCTCCGGGCGTTACTTCCTGGATGTGGCCGGCTATTCCGGGCGGACTGGCACCTATTCGCTGCAGGCTCTGGTGTTGGCGGGGGCTGATGATTATGCGGACAACAGCAGAACAACGGGCGTTTTGGCGATCGGCGGGCAGGTGCAGGGCGTGATCGGGCTGCCGGAGGACAGGGATTGGTTCGGCGTCGACCTGGTGGCGGGCAAGACCTATCAGTTCGACGGGTTCGATGCGTATACTGGCGGCGGCACGCTGCCCGAAATCGCATTCAGATTCTACTCATCCCAGGGGACCTTGCCCTTAGCCGCCGGGCAAAAGATCAACATCACGCCCACCGCTTCCGGCCGCTACTACTTGGCGGCGGAGAGCGCCACCTTGAACGAGAGGGGATCATACACGGTGACCGCAACCGAGGTGTTGGCGGATGAGTATTCCGCCAATACACAGACGGCCGGCCTCCTGCCCGTCGGAGGTCGGGTGACAGGCGTGATCGGTGTGGCCGGCGATGTGGATTGGATTGCCGTTGATCTGGTGGCGGGCACAACCTACCGGTTCGGTGGCCGTGGTTCGGGTGATGGCGGCGGCACACTGTCCAATGTCGTCCTTGCCCTTCAGAATCCTTCGGGCACGGCTGTGACCGGCGTCAGCCTGACGGACGGCGCTGGCTATACGCCTACGATTTCCGGACGCTATTTCCTGGCGACCAGCGGCGGCGGCGATACGGGCACCTATACGCTGACGGCATCGGCATATACGCCCCCAACACTGACCGTCAGCAATCCCGTCATGGCGGAGGCAGGGGGCCACCTGATCTATACTGTCGCCCTGTCGGACACATCGACCACGCCCGTCACTTTCATAGCCAGAACCGAAGGCGGAACGGCCGCTGTCGGCAGCGATTACGTGACCGTCAACCGGACTGTCACCATCGCCGCCGGTGACACCAGCGCCACCATCGAGGTGAGCGTGAAGGACGATGACAGGGTGGAGGCGAATGAAACTGTCGGCTTGACGCTATTGCAGGCCACCGGGGCCATCCTAGCCAGCAATGCTGCCAGCATAACGGGCACCGGGGTGATCGTGGATGACGACCTGCCCACCGCCGCTTTCACCCTGGATGCCTATCGCGCGCTGAACCCCGATCTGGTGTCGGCCTTTGGTAATAATGACAGCGCCTACGTCAGTCACTACGTGACCAACGGCAAAGCTGAGGGCCGGGCCAGCGCCGGGTTCGATGCCGAGGCCTATGCGGCGCTGAACCCCGACCTGTTCAACGCCTTCGGCTTGAACGAGGATGCCCTGGCCAGCCATTACCGCAATAACGGCAAGACGGAAGGACGGCTGGCTGAAGGGTTCGATGCGGAAGCCTATGCGGCGCTGAACCCCGACCTGTTCGGGGTGTTCGGCACCAGCCATGCCGCCCTGGTCACCCATTATGTCAATAATGGCAAGGCGGAAGGCCGCCTGGCCACCGGCTTCGATGCCGAGGCCTATGCGGCCTTGAACCCCGACCTGTTCAGCGCCTTCGGCCTCAACGCCACCAGCCTGATCACCCATTACATTCAGAGCGGTCGGGCGGAGGGACGGGTGGCCACGGGCTTCGACGCGGAGGCCTATGCGGCCTTGAACCCCGACCTGTTCAACGCCTTCGGCCTGGACCATGTCGCCCTGGTCAACCACTACATCAGTAACGGCCGCGCAGAAGGTCGCCCGGCCTTTACGGTGGAGTTGACCCTGCTCGGCGTGATGGATGGGACCCTCTGAGGCCGGGACAGCAGGCTACGACCTGGGTTGGGCGGATGGTGGCTTCAGCCTCTTCCGCCCCATCCAGGCCAGCCCCGCCACCCCCACCACCAGGGTGGCCAACCAGACGATGCGGCTCTGGTATCGGTCATGCGGGTTGGACAAGGCGCCACTGATGAAGGCGTTGCCGATCAGGGCGATGGCGGTGAACAGGGCCAGTGCGGCCAGGTCGCGCCGACCAGTGCGAAAGCCCCAGACCGCCACCAGGATCAGGCCCAGGCCCGACAAATGCGCCACCGGCACATGCACCAAGTTCAACGCGTCGAACAGGCGCTGCGTCGTCTCCTCCCGCTGCTGGCGGGCAGACATGAAGTCCAGATAGCGCCGGCCTGGCAGTTGGGACGAAAAGATCCAGCGCGTCACCTCCTGCCATTCATCCAGCCCGTCACCAGTCTGCACCATGACCAACTGGTCCCAGGTCGCCAACAGGGCGGTTGCCAAGAACGCGCCGGGATATGTCGCGACGATCCCCCCCACCAACCTGGACAGTTCCGCATCCGCCGCCCCCCAGCCGCCGATGGCGCGGAAGGGGCTGTCGACATGCCAGATGAAATCATCGGCGGTCGTCGGCAACTGGTCCTTATAGGCACAGAGCTTGATAGTCGGGTCCGGGCAATGGTCGGTCAGATAACGCTGGGCCAACCCATCCTGCACCAGCCGGCCGAAGATGAAGACCGGCCCGCCCGGCGTGAAGCCCGGCTTGCCGATAAGGGCCATGTGCAAGGTCGGCATGGCCACCAGCGACAAGGCCAGCAACCCCGCCGCCGGTGCGATGCGCGGCGCCAGACCCCAGCCGCGCCAGCGGTCCAGCCCCTTGGCCAGGGCGATGGTGACCACCAGCCCCATGGCCAGCGCCATGCCCGACATGTGCGACAGGAGCGCCAGCAGCCCGATGGCGGCCACCCCCACCCGTTCCCGCATGTCCAGATGGTCCCAGCGGAAGGACAGCAGCCACAAGCAGAGAACCAGCAGCGGCAGCAGGATGTCGGGCATCAGTTGGCCCACATACCAGGAGATGCCGGTCAGGGCCGACAGCGCGATGGCCACCACGCCCGTCACTTGTCGCGGTGGCCAGTCGCGGAAGCCCGCCCCATGCACGCGCAGCAGCAGGTGGATCAGCCACAGCGTGGCCGCCGCCTGCGCTAGGACCGGTCCCCAGAAACTGAACCAGCGCAGGGACGTGAAATAGAGGAACAGGCCATAGAAGAAGGACCGGCCGGGCTCCAGCCCCCAGTCAAGCACCCGCTTGATATAGCCGCCCGTGTCGAAGAACACGATGGGGAAGCCGTTCCACAGGGCCGCCCCCAGCAGCGCGATTCCGCCCATCCACAGTGCCAGCCGGGGCGCATCCAGGCGGGGCTGGCGGCGGCGTGGATGGGAACTGTCGTCGGCATCGGTCATGCAAGGCCTCTGGCGCGCAAGATGAAGGGCGGGAACCAGCATGGCGCTACCATGATGGCGGGGATCGGGCAATGAAAGGGCGTCATCGGTGGGGGCCAAACCAACGACCCTGTTGCAAACCGCCGTAAAACAATTTCATCTGGCCGTTGTGACGCCATATTCCTGGCGTTCCATGCTATGCCATGTCCCGTCCCTTCCCCCGCATTCCGATCCAGATGCCGCGCATTTCCGCCCTGCTGTTCGCCACGGGAATTCTCCTGGCGCCCGCCGCCCTTGCCGCGCAGGAAGGGGCCTCGCCCCCTGCCGCCCCGCCGGGACCGGCGGATCGACCGGAGACGCGCCCGTTCGAACTGACGGGCGTGGAGATTTCGGCCGAGCGCGACAAGCCCCAGGCCTGCTTCGCCTTCTCCCGCCCCCTACCGCGCCCGCGGGGTCGGGTGAGCGAGCTGGCGCGCTTCGTGACGATCGAGCCGGGCCAGGGTGTGACCATCGCTACCCGCGATCAGAGCCTGTGCCTGGATGGCTTGAAGCATGGCCAGCGCTATGCCGTCACCATCAATGCCGGCCTGCCCGCGGCGGGTGCGAAGGAAAAGCTGGCCGACGCCATCACCCGTGATCTGGCTGTGCCTGACCGCAAGCCCAGCCTGTCCTTCCGCGGCCAGGGCTATATCCTGCCCCGTGTCGGCGGCGATGGCTTGCCGCTGCGCAGCGTCAATGTCGCCCGCGCCCGCCTGACCGTGCTGCGCCTGAACGACCGCGCGCTGGTGGAACAGATCTATTACGGCCGCTCCAACCAGAGCATGACCGATTTCGAGATCGGCGACGTGCTGGACCAGAAGGGCGAACGCGTCTGGAAGGGCGAAATGGCCATCGGGGGGGAGCGCAACAAGACCGCCTCCATCCCCTTCCCCATCGACGCCGTGATCGGCACCCTGCCGCCCGGCGTCTATGTCGCCGTGGCGGAGGATGCGGCCCTGTCCTTCCAGGCCTGGGACAAGCGCGCCACGCAATGGTTCGTCGTGTCCGACCTGGGCCTGACCAGCTTCAAGGCTGGCAACGGCCTGTATGTCTTCGCCCGCGGCCTGTCCACGGCCCGGCCGCAGGCCGGTGTGGAACTGCGGCTGGTGGCCCGCGACAAGCGTGAACTGGGCCGCGCCGTCACCGGCCCCGACGGGCTGGCCCGATTCGAGGCCGCACAGATGGGCGGGGTGAACGAAGCCGCCCCCCAGGCGCTGTTCGCGTCCAGCCCCGAAGGCGGCTTTTCGCTGCTGGATTTCGGGGCGCCGGCCGTGGAACTGGCCGGCAAGGGCGATGGCGGCCGCGCCGTGCCCGGCATTGCCGATGCCTATATGTTCCCCGAACGCGGCGCCTATCGCCCCGGTGACCCCGTCTGGCTGACCGCCCTGTTGCGCGATGTGGATGCCCAGGCGCTGTCCGGCCAGAAGCTGACCTTCAAGGTGGTCCGCCCCGACGGGCTGGAGGTGGAACGCCGCCTTGTCGATGATGCCGGCGGCGGCGCGCATGTGCTGCGGGCTGAACTGCCGGCCAATGCCCCGCCCGGCCGCTGGACGGCCACGGCGCATCTGGACCCGGGCGGTCCGGCCGTGGGCCAGACGAAGTTCAATGTCGGGGAGGTGGCGCCGGCCCGCGTGGAATTCACGCTGACCGCCGACCGCGCCCGCATCGGGGCCGATGGCAAGCTTTCCTTGTCGGTCGATGCCCGCTACTTGAATGGTGGGGCCGCCGGCCTGCTGCCGGGTGAGATGACCGTGATCCTGCGCCCGACCGACCGGTCCTGGCCAGGGCTGGAAGGCTATCGCTTCGGGCTGGCGCAGCAGGGGCTGGCGCCGGAGAAACGCAGCCTGCCCGGCTTCACCACGGGGGCCGACGGCAAGGTACAGGTCACGGCCGACCTGGGCAAACTGCCGGAGACCAGCCGCCGGATGGAGGCGGTGCTGCGCGCCACCCTGCATGATGTCGGCGGCCGGTCGGTGGACAAGGAACTGCTCCTGCCGGTGGCGCACCAGCCCTTCGCCCTGGGCCTGAAACCGAATTTCGGCGGCGACGCGGTGCCGGAAGGGGCCACCGTGTCGGTCGATGTGGCTGCCGTCTCGCCCGACGGACGGAAGATCGCCCGCAACGGCCTGTCCTGGGACCTGTTCGAGGAAGAGTACGATTACGAATGGTACGCGGCCGATGGACGCTGGGAATACCGCACCATCGTCAAGGACCGCCGCCTGACGGGCGGCAGCATCAATATCGACGCCGGCAAGCCAGCCAGCATTGAGGAACAAGTCCGCGCCGGCCGCTATCGGCTGGAAGTATTCGACCCGGTCACGGGCATTGCCTCATCCCTGCGCTTCTCCGCCGGCTGGTGGGTATCGGCCAAGCTGGGCGACACGCCCGACGCGGTGGAGGTGAAGGTCCAGGACCCGCTGCACAAGCCGGGCGAAAAGGTCCGCGTCTTCGTGCGCCCGCCCTATGCCGGCACCGTGGTCCTGGCGCTGGCCGACCGGTCCATCCGCCACACGCTGGTCAGCGAGATCGGGACGGAGGGCGCCTTTGTCGAGTTACCGCTGCCCGCCGACCTGACGGCCGGAGCCTATGTGCTGGCCACCGCCTTCGCGCCCGCCGATGCCGGCAGCCGCACGCCGCCGCGCCGCGCCCTGGGCATGGGCTGGGTCGCTGTCGATCCGGCCGACCGGTCGCTGTCCGTCGCCATCGACGAACAGTCGGCCGTGCATCCGCGGGGGTCAGCCCACCTGCCGGTCACCGTGACGGGGGCCGAGCCGGGATCGACCGTGCGCCTGCTGGTCACTGCCGTGGATGAGGGCGTGGCCCGCCTACCGGAGACCCAGGCCGTCGATCCCGTCGGCTGGTTCCTGGGCAAGCGCCGGCTGGCCGTGGAATTGCGCGATGTGTATGGCCGTCTGGTCGGCACGAATGAAGGTGGTGTGGCACCAGCGTCGGTCAGCGCCGACAATGGCAAGGGTGCGCGCATCACCACCGCGCCCCGTTCCGGACCGGTGACGGCGCTGCATTCCGGCGTGGTCACGGTGGGCGCCGACGGCAAGGCCGATGTCGTGCTGATCCTGCCCGACATGGCCGGCCGCCTGTCCCTGACCGCGATGGCCTGGACCGACGCTAAGGTTGGCGTGGGCAAGGGGTCGCTGGAGGTGCGCGACGACATCGCCACCGACATGACCCTGCCGGGCTTCCTGGCGCCGGGCGATAAGGCGCGCATCACGCTGTCGCTGGAGAACCTGTCCGGCCCGGTGCGCGGCACCTACAAGGTGTCGCTTGCGGCCGAAGGGCCGGTGAAGCTGGAAGGCGGCAAGGCCGAGACCAGCTTCCAGGGGTTGGCGCGGACCCGCAAGGTCACGCTGGACCGCACGCTGGTGGCGGGCGACCCCGGCTATGGCGTGCTGGTGGTCAATGTCGCCGGGCCGGAAGGCTACAGCCTGACCCGGCGCTTCCCCATCAATATCCGCCCGGCCCATGCCGTGGCGGCCACCCAGGCGCGGGGCACCATCGCGCCCGGCCAGACGGTAAGCCTGACGGCGCCCAAGCCCGAGGGCGCCATCGCCGGCACCTCATGGAAGCTGGCCATGGCCGGCACGCGCGATCCGCTGGACGCGCTGTCGCACCTGCTGCTGATCGATGCGCGGCCCTTCGGGTCCGCCGACCAGATCGCCGCCCGTCTGCTGCCGCTGGCCGGTGCCAATGATTGGGTGAAGGGTCTGGGCCTGCCCGCCGATGATAAACTGAAGGCCAAGGCCGACGATCTGGTGGAACGGCTGATCGGGCGCCAACGGGCGGACGGCGCCTTCTCGCTCTGGGCCCATGATGGCGTGGCCGACCCGTGGTTGACTGCCTTCGCCCTGGACGTGCTGACCCGCTCGCGCGAAGCCGGGTTCACCGTGCCCGAGGATGGCTATCGCCGGGGCATGGACTGGCTGGTCCGATCCATCGGCAATAGCTGGGTGGAGGATGCGGAGCTGCCGGCCCGCGCCTATGCCCTGTATGTGGCGGCACGCGCCCGGGCCATCGACGCCACCCCGCTGCGCTTCTTCCAGGAGACGTTCCAGGCCAGGGTGCCCGCCCGTCTGGCCCGCGCCCAGATCGCCGCCGCCTTCGCCATCCTGGGCGATGGGCAGCGGGCCGGGGACATTCTGTCCCACCTGGACGATCCCCTGCCGGGCGTGGCCGGCATCCGCGATTTCGGGTCCCCCCTGCGTGACCGCGCCGCGACCCTTGCGCTGCTGATCGCCGCCAATGCCGATCCCGCCCGTATCCAGGCGGAAGAAGCGGCCCTGTCCGCCATGCTGCGCGACCCGGCGCTGGTGGCCACGCAGGAACGTGCCTGGTTGCTGCTGGCGTCACAGGCGCTGGCCACCCGCGGCACCGCCTTGAATCTGATGGTCGATGGCCAGCCGGTGACGGGCGACAAGCCGCTGCTGCGTCCCCTGGCCGACGGTGTGGCCCTGTCCGTCGCCAATCGCGGTGAACAGCCGGTACGCACCCTGGCCACCACGGCCGGCATCCTGTCCACACCGGATAAGGCGGAAGCGGCCGGCGGCCTGACGCTGACCCGGCAGTTCAAGGATGGCAAGGGCCGGCCCGCCAATCTGAAGAGCATCCGCGCCGGCGACCTGCTGGTGGTGGTGCTGGAGGGCAAGGCCGACCAGCCGCTGACCGGCCCGCTGCTGCTGATCGATCCGCTGCCCGCCGGCCTGGTGGTGGAGAATGTGCGTCTGGCCGGCAGTGCGCAGTTGGGCGACCTGTCCTGGCTGGGGACCCTGTCGGAGGCGGCGTTGGTGGAGTTCCGCGACGACCGGTTCGTGGCAGCCCTGGACGGCATGCCGGACAGCGGCAGCTTCCGTCTGGTCTATCTGGCGCGCGCCGTGACCCAGGGCAGCTTCACCCTGCCATCCGCCCGGCTGGACGACCTGAACGATGGCGGCCGCTTCGCCCGCACGGCGGCCGGCAGCCTGACCGTCCTGCCCCCGGCGCCGGTGGCACCGCCGCCACCGCCGGTTCCGGTTCCGGTTCCGGAAGTGGCGCCAACCCCGGCGCCGTAACCCGAATCCGGCCTACGACCTTGGTAGATGCGGCGGAAATGCACAGGGGGCCATCCTTCCGGAACCTTCATTTCGCACCTGCACTCGGCTAGGATCGCGCCGGTTTACCACTGTTCAGTTGCCAAGAAGGCCCGTGCCATGGACATCACCAAGATCCCCGTCGGCAAGAACCCGCCCTGGGACATCAACGTCGTCATCGAGATCCCGCAGGGCGGCCAGCCCGTGAAGTACGAGCTGGACAAGGACAGCGGCGCGCTCTACGTCGACCGTTTCCTGCACACTGCCATGTTCTATCCGGCCAATTACGGCTTCGTGCCGCACAGCCTGGCCCTGGATGGCGACCCGATCGACGTGATGGTGGTCGGCACCACCCCCGTGGTCCCCGGCGTCGTCCTGCGCTCCCGCCCCATCGGCGTGCTGATCATGGAAGATGATGCCGGCATGGATGAGAAGATCCTGGCCGTGCCGGTGGACAAGCTGCACCCGTTCTACAAGGACATCACCAGCTACCGTCAGCTGCCGCAGATCCTGGTCGAGCAGATCGCCCACTTCTTCGAGCATTACAAGGACCTGGAGCACGGGAAATGGGTCCGCATCGTCCGCTGGGACGAGGCCGACGTCGCCGCCAAGCTGATCGAGGAAAGCGTGGAGCGCTTCCAGAAGGAAGGGTGAGCCCACGCCTTCAAGGCATGCGGATTTGCAAAGGCCGGGCGGCGACGCCCGGCCTTTTTGCTGCCCGCTCGGCCGTTGTCACGGCTTTGACCTGCCCCCGTCCGCCATAATCCCGTTTACAGGATGACGCCCGACCGGCGTCCAGCAGACGGGGAGGCGGCATTGGCCAGCATCATCGGCGGAAGCAATCCCGAAGCCCTGACGGGGGACGCCGCGCATGACAGCATCAATGGTGGCGGTGGCAACGACACGCTGCGCGGCGGGGCCGGCAATGACACGCTGGTGGGTGGCGAAGGTTGGGACCAGCTGTTCGGGGAGGCGGGCGACGATGTGCTGGTCGGCGGGTCGTTCGACACGCTGACCGGCGGGGCGGGCCGCGACCTGTTCGTGCCGCGCGCCGAGGGACCCTATTACTTCGCCGCTGCGTCGGTGATCACCGATTTCGCCCAGGGCGAGGACCGGATTGACCTGTCGGTCACCGGCATCACCAACTGGGCCACCGCCCGCCTGTTCCTGCGCGAAGAGGATGCGGGCAATACGCGGTTCGAGTTGCGCGCCACCAACGGGCATGCAACGCTGATCATCAACCGGCCGCTCTCCAGCCTGACCGAAGCCGATTTCGTGTTCGCCACCGACAGCGGTGCCCGCAATCTGCTGGGCGGCACCGGACCGGATGATCTGGTGGGCGGGTCGGGGAACGACACGCTGGATGGCAGCCTGGGCGATGACAGCCTGATCGGCGGGGCCAGCAATGACCGGCTGGTGCTGCGCGGCGGCTTCGACGATGCGCTGAGCGGCGGCGGCCAGGATGTGTTCGTCCCGGTGCCGGCCGGCGGGTTCAGCACCCATCGTATCCTGGATTTCACGCCGGGCACCGACAAGATCGACCTGACCGCCTATGGCATCGGCAGTTGGAACGCCGTCAGCTTCCTGTTCAATGCCGACTATAACGGCACCGACAGTTCGGCCATCAACCTGATGCGCGGCGGCCAGACCATCCTGCTGTTCGATGGTGTGGAACGGTCGCGGGTAGTGCCCGCCGATTTCATTTTCGCCACGATCACCACACCGCTGGAGCTTTATGGCGGGTTCCAGACCGACCTGTTCGGCGGGCGGGCCCATGACCGGCTGCATGGCGGCACCTTCGCCGAGCGCATGTTCGGGGAGATGGGCGACGACATCCTCTATTCCGGCGGCGGGCAGGAGACGATGTCGGGCGGGCTGGGCCGCGATACGTTCGTGCTGGCCGATCTCAATTCGCCGGCCACCACCACCATCGTGGATTTCCAGCAGGGGCTGGATCGGATCGACATGTCCGCCATGGGCATCGCCAGCGTTGACATGCTGCGTTCCATCATGGCGCTGACGCCGGGGAGCAATGGCACCTTTCAGGTCGGCAATACCTTGCTCAGCCTCAACATCGCCCGCGACCGGCTGCGCGCCGATGATTTCATCTATGCCGCCGACCAGCCGGGGCGGCAGCTGGTCTCCAGCGGCGGCAATGGCGGGCTGATCGGGGCATCGGGCAATGACACCCTGATCGGCGGGGCCGTGTCGGAACGGCTGCTGGGCGGGGACGGCGACGATGTGCTGATGGACCAGGGCAGCCCCATCTATACCGGCAACAGCGACACGATGGTCGGCGGGGCGGGGCGCGACAGTTTCATCATCACCGATATGGACGGGCGCGACGTCATTACCGACTTCACGCCGGGCAGCGACCGGCTGGACCTGTCCGCCTTGGGCATCGGCAGTGTCGAGACCTTCCTGCTGCTGGCCGAATCGGCACGGGTCAGTGGGACGGCCACGACCTTCATCCGGGGGGCCCTGCCCTGGGATGGGGGCGGCGGGGTGGCGTTGCGCACCGACCGCGGCCTGATCAATCCCGCCGATATCGTGCTGGCCACGCAGACCAGCGCAGTGACGCGCCAGGCCGACGGCAGCACCGCTTCCGACCTGTTCGGCGGATTGGCGGGCGACGCCCTGACCGGTAATGGGGCCATCAACCGCCTGTTCGGCGAGGGCGGGGATGACACGCTGTCGGGTGGGGGCGGCAATGACCGGCTTTATGGCGGGGCCGGCATCGACACGGCCTTGTTCGCTGGCAATGCCGCCACCTACAGCTTCACCACCATCAACGGCATCACCACTGTCCGCCATGGCGGCGGAGTCGATGGGACCGACATTCTGATGGGGGTGGAGCGGCTGCACTTCGCCGACCGGGTGGTTACGGTCACCACAACCAATGTCCCCACCCTGACCATCGGCGGCTTCTATGCGCCGGAGGGTAACCGCGGCGACAACCCGATCGTGGTCGATGGGCGGGTGATCGGCTTTCCAGCGACCGCGGCCGCACCGCTGACCCTTCTCTATGAAGTGAATCTGTCCACCGTGGCGGCGGAGCCGGTGCGCTTCACCTTCACCGCCCAAGCGGAGGATGCCTCTACACCGCTATTCACCGCCAGCTACACCATCGCCGCCGGGGCGACCAGCATCGTGATCAGCCTGCCTTACGAGGTGGGGGACACGGTGCGGGGCACCGACACGCGCATCATCGGCACGGTCAGTGCGGTGCAGGGTGCCTTGTTGACCACGGGCGGGGACAGCGCCCGCAACGCCTTCACGGTTTTGAACGATGATTTCCAGGCGGATTTCAGCCTGTCGGCCTATCGCGCCATGAATGGCGACCTGGACCGGTTCTTCGGCGGCGATGATGGAAGGTTGCTGTCCCACTACATCACCAATGGCCGGGCGGAAGGGCGCCTCGCCCAGGGGTTCGATGCCGAGGCCTATGCGGCCCAGAACCCCGATCTCTACCGCCTGTTCGGGCTGGATGAACCGGCGCTGCGCCAGCATTATCTCAGCAGCGGGGTCTATGAGGGGCGGCCGGCGGAAGGATTCGACGCCGTCGCCTATGCCGCCCTCAACCCCGACCTCTTCACCGCCTTCGGGTTGAACCGACAGGTTCTGATGGACCATTACATCGTCCATGGCAGTGGCGAGGGGCGCTTGGCGTCCGGCTTCGATGCGCAGGCCTATGCCGCCATGAACCCCGACCTGTTCGCCGCCTTCGGGTTGGATGAGACGGCGCTGGTGGCGCATTTCATCAATCATGGCAGGGGGGAGGGGCGGGCCACCCTGGGCTTCAGCGCGCAGGCCTATGCCGCGCTGAACGGCGACCTGTTCGCCGCCTTCGGCCTGGATCCTGCCGCCCTGGTCCGGCACTTCATCAGCAATGGCCGGGCGGAAGGGCGGCTGGCCTACAGCCTGGATGGTACCGTGCCGGCGGCGGCCACAGACTTGGACATCCTGGGGACCGCCAGCAACTGGGGGCCGGACAATGGCGGCTACTGGTGACGGCGAACCGTGCTTGCATCGCGGGACGCAAAAGGTTTCCATGGCGGATTGAAACCGGAATGATCGGGGACGCGCGGTGGTTTACTCGGACGAGGGGCGGCACAGGGGCCTGCGCACACTGGTGGTGATCATCAATCTGCTGACCATCGTGGGCTTCGGCCTGATCGGCGTGATCATCGCCTATCTGAAGCGGGACGAGGCACGTGGGACGCTGTGGGAAACCCACTTCACCTATTATATCCGCGGCTTCTGGCTGGGCGTGCTGGGCCTGTGCATCGGCTTCGTCACCACCTTTATCTTCATCGGTGTGCTGGTGATATTCGCGGTCAGCATCTGGTGGCTGATCCGGTCGATCAACAGCCTGCTGAAGGCCATCGATGACCGGCCGATCCCCAATCCGGAAACGTGGCTGTTCTGATCGGTCGCGCCATCTGCAACCGGGGGGAGCGGATAAGAAGAACACATCACCAAAAATCCACCACCGATTGACGAACAATACGATCTTAATTCAATCGGTTTTATTGGTTGCGTTTTAAGTATTTGCTCGTCTACTAACAAATAATACTTAACTAGGAAAATATTTGGCGAGTTTTGGTTATTTTAGTTATTAAAGCAATAAACATAGCTATCTGAATATAATTATATTCATTTCTGCAACCTTTAAAATTTCACAAAACCTGTATATCGTCCGAAAATGCGACGAAAGCGATCGACATACACTTGAATCGCCTTCGCCATTTGATGCATTTTCAGGGTGGGCAGAATGGCAAATATTCCCGGAACGGGCGGCAATGATTCTCTGACCGGTACCTCTTCCGACGATTTCATCAATGGCAGCGGTGGGGACGACACGCTGGTCGGTGGCGGCGGCGATGACAGCCTGTCGGGCGAGGCCGGGAATGACCGCATGGCCGGCGGCACCGGCAACGACACGATGACGGGTGGGGACGGCAACGATATTTTCGTCCTGGAACGCCAGAACTATTGGTATGCCAACGACACCGTCACCGATTTCGCTCAAGGCCAGGACCGGATCGACGTGTCAGGCCTAGGCATCGTCAGCCTGTCGACGTTGCTGCTGCTGACCAGCGCCCGGCAGGCCACCGACGGCAGTCAGGTGACACGCGTGGTCACCAACTATACCGGCTATGCCAACACCCTGGATTTCGGGGCCAACCAGTCGCTGCTGACCAGCGCCGACTTCATCTTCGCCACCAACGCCAATGCCCAGAGCCTGACTGGCACGTCCGATCATGACGACCTGTTCGGCGGCAGTGGCACCGACACGCTGGCCGGCGGGGGTGGCAACGACCGTCTGTTCGGCGATGCCGGCAATGACCGGCTGGTCGGTGGCACCGGCAATGACACACTTTACGGTGGCCTGGGCAACGACGTATTCGTGCTGGAACGCCAGAACTATTTCTATGCCACCGACACCATCATCGATTTCACCCAGGGCCAGGACCGGATCGATGTGTCCGGCCTGGGCATCGTCAGCCTGTCCACCCTGCTGGCGCTTACCAGCGCCCGGCAGGCCACCGACGGCAGTCAGGTGACACGCGTGGTCACCAACTATACCGGCTATACCAATATTCTGGATTTCGGCGTCAACCAGTCGCTGCTGACCAGTGGGGACTTCATCTTCGCCACCAACGCCAACGCCCAGACCCTGACCGGCACGACCGACCATGACGATCTGTTCGGCGGCAGCGGCAACGACACCCTGGGTGGCGGCACCGGCAATGACCGGCTGTTCGGTGATGCCGGCAATGACCGGCTGGTCGGTGGCACCGGCAATGACACGCTTTACGGTGGCCTGGGCAACGATGTGTTCGTGCTGGAACGCCAGAACTATTTCTATGCCACCGACACCATCGCCGATTTCACCCAGGGTCAGGACCGGATCGACGTGTCCGGTCTGGGCATCGTCAGCCTATCCACGCTGCTGGCCTTGACCAGCGCCCAGCAGGCCGCCGATGGCAGCCAGATCACGCGGCTGGCAACCAATTACAGTGGCTATGCCAATATTCTGGATTTCGGGGCGAACCAATCGCTGCTGACCAGCGGCGATTTCATCTTCGCCACCAGTTCCAATGCCCAGACCCTGACGGGCACCAGTGAGCATGATGACGTGTTCGGCGGTACCGGCAACGACACGCTGGGCGGCGGCACCGGCAATGACCGGCTGTTCGGCGATGCCGGCAACGATCGCCTGGTTGGCGGCACCGGCAACGACACGCTGTATGGCGGGGCCGGCAATGATATCTTCGTGCTGGAGCGCCAGAATTATTTCTACGCGACCGACACCATCATCGACTTCACCCAGGGTCAGGACCGGATCGACGTGTCCGGCCTGGGCATCAACAGCCTGTCGACCCTGCTGGCCCTGACCAGCGCCCAGCAGGCCGCTGATGGCAGCCAGCTCACGCGCCTGACCACCAATTACACCGGTTACGCCAACATCCTGTATTTCGGGGTGAATCGGTCGTTGCTGAACAGCGCCGACTTCATCTTCGCCAACAACATCACCGCCCAGACCCTGACGGGGACCAATGAACATGACGACCTGTTCGGTGGCAGCGGCAACGACACACTGGGCGGCGGCACCGGCAATGACCGGCTGTTCGGCGACAGCGGCGACGACCGGCTGATCGGCGGTACCGGCAACGACACGCTGGTGGGCGGGGCTGGCAATGATGTGTTCGTGCTGGAGCGTCAAACCTATTTCTATGCGACCGACATCATCGCCGACTTTACCCAGGGCCAGGACCGGATCGACGTGTCGGGCCTGGGCATCACCAGCCTGTCGACGGTGCTGTCGCTGATCAACACCCAGCCCACCAGTGACGGTTCGCAGCTGTCGGTGCTCTACACCGCCCATAACGGCTATGAGAACGAACTGGCTTTCGCCATCAACAAGGGACAGTTGACCGCCGCCGACTTCATCTTCGCCACCCAGTCGGCTGCCATCAGCCTGACCGGCAGCAGCAGCGAGGATGACCTGTTCGGTGGCAGCGGCAATGACACGCTGGCGGGGGCCAACAGCCACGACCGGCTGTTCGGCGACGCGGGCGACGACCGGCTGACCGGCGGGGCGGGCAATGACACGCTGGTGGGCGGCCTGGGCCAGGACACGGCCGTGTTCACCGGCATCCGCGCCAATTACCTGATCAGCACCGTCAATGGCCAGACCGTCGTCACCGACCAGTCGCGCACTGACGGCACCGATGTGCTGGTCGGGGTCGAGACGCTGGCCTTCAGTGATCAGAATGTAACGCTGGATGTGCCGTCCCTGCCCGTCCTGACCTTCAGCGGCGGCACCGTGCGGGAGGGACAGTCGGGCACGTCCAGCCTGGTCTTCACCGTCAGCCTGTCATCCGTCGCCACGGAAGCGGTGAGTTTCACGGTGACCCAGGCGACCGGCACCGCCACAGCCGGTGTGGACTTCACCGCCCTGGCAGGCGTCGGCGGCACCATCGCCGCCGGGTCGCGCACGGCCACCATCACCCTTTCCGTGACCGGCGATACGCGGGTGGAGGGGCATGAGACGGTGGTGCTAAACCTGGGGCAGGTCAGCGGCGCCACGCTGGCCGGCAACGCCACCAGCATCAGCGCCACGGGCCGGATCCTCAATGACGATTTCCAGTCATCCTTCTCGCTGGACGCCTACAAGGCGCTGAACCCCGATCTGGTCAAGGTGTTCGGCAATGACGATGCCGCCTATATCCGCCATTACATCACCAACGGCCGGGCCGAAGGCCGCCTCAGCAGCGGTTTCGACGCCGATGCCTATGCGGCACTGAATCCGGATCTGTTCCGCGCCTTCGGGCTGAACGCCGATGCACTGGCCAGCCATTATCTCAACAATGGCCGTTATGAGGGCCGGGCGGCCGAAGGTTTCGACGTCACCGCCTACATCGCCTTGAACCCAGATCTCCAGGCCGTCTTCGGCAGCAACGCCACCGCCCTGGTCAGCCATTACATCACCAATGGCCGGGCGGAGGGTCGGCTGGCCGATGGCTTCGATGTCGAAGCCTATGCGGCGCTGAATCCCGATCTGTTCCGCGCCTTCGGGCTGAACAGCACCTTGCTGCTGGATCACTATATCCACCATGGCAAGGCGGAGGGCCGGGCCGCAGTCGGCTTTGATGCGGAAACCTATGCCGCCCTCAATCCCGACCTGCTGAACGTCTTCGGGCTGAACCATTCCGCCCTGATCGGCCATTATATCAATAATGGCAGGGCGGAAGGACGGCTGGCCTTCAATACCGACGGCATCGCCGCCACCTCTCCCCTGGACCTGGTCGGTGTGAGCGGCGGCACGGCGGCACCGGTCCTGTCCGACCTGGAGTGACAGGCCGGTACGGCTTCACCCTCAACGTCAAGCGATGGGGGCGAAGCCGATCAGGCCGGCGGCATAGTCATACATGTAGATATGGTTGCGCAGCGGGTGGATGCCGACATTCACCTTGTAGGGATCGGCTGCGTTGGTCGACTGGCCCAGATAAACGACATCCGCCGGTGTTTCCGGCGGCACGTTGGCCGGCGGGCTGTCCACGGTGAATGTATAGGACAGCAGCTGCGCGCCACCCTGCCCCACCAGTTCGATGCCGATCTGGGTGCCGATATTGGGCAGGAACTGCCGTTGCCCGGTGCCGCTTTCCAGCACGCCGGCAGGGATGAAACTGTCAGGCGCCACCATCAGCATCTGGTTGATGCCGGTATCCATCATGAAATTGGCGCTGGCGCTGGCCGGCTGCGCCTCCCCACTTCCCTTCAGGGTCAGCGTGGTCTGGGGCGGCGACCAGATCGGGCTGGATTGCCAGTTCATCGGGACCTGGTTTGTCTGGGCCGGGGCCAGCGGGAGTTCCGTTGGCGTCACCAGCTGCACATAGTCGAAGCCCGGAAAGCCAGGATCGGTATGGTCGGCACCGATGATGGCTGCCTGTTGCGTCAGCACGAAGCTTTGCGTCAGCGGCTGCTTCTGATCCCCGGCCGTGACATAGGCGTTCAACAGCGCATTGTAGGCGGGGTAAGAGGCCTGGGCGGCCACGCCCATCATGCCGCCATCGAAATCGGCCGGGTCGTTGATGACCAACACCATGCAGTTGCTGGCGATCATGTTGCCCGACGGATTGTCGATCAGGGTAACGGGCAGGAAGTACCAGGTGCCCGACCGGATATTGTTCGACGGCAGGTAATGCATCTGGCCTGGCCCGAAGCAGGGATAGTCATTCAGATTCAAGTCCGTGGGCAGATAATTCTGCCCGATGATCATGCCGCAGGAGCCGCTGTCCAGCTGAAACGTATGCGGCGCACTGCCGGCCACGCTGGCCTGCACGAAGAAGCCGCCCTGATCTACATCGGAGCTCTTGTACCCGAAGGAGAATGTGGTGCCTCCCATGTCCCGTACTCCTGAAGCGCAAGGTGAATGATCATAAGCCAAATAACTCTCTCCACGGGTATTTGCACGGCATTTATTGGTTAATATACCCGCAAAAGATGTAAACCGTAAGTGAATGACGCAGGGATTGACCCATGTCATCGCCCGGCGATGGTCGCGGTTTATGGTGCCGCCACTTCCTGGCATGCTGCCGGGAGGCATGACCCCGATTGCCGAGGAATCCGCCATGACCATCCGCAACCTGAACAGCCTGTTCAAACCCGCGTCGGTCGCCCTGATCGGGGCCAGTCGGCGGGAGAAATCGGTGGGCCAGGTAGTGGCTCGCAACCTATTCAATGCCGGCTTCGACGGGCCGATCATGCCCGTGAACCCGCGCGAACGGTCGATCGAGGGGGTGCTGGCCTATCCGTCCGTCGCCGACCTGCCCGTCACGCCGGAGCTGGCCGTCATCGCCACCCCGCCGGCCACGGTGCCGGGCCTGATCGCCGAACTGGGGGCACGCGGCACCAAGGCCGCCGTGGTCATCACCGCCGGGTTCGGGGAGATGGGGGAAGAGGGCAGGAAATTGCAGCAGGCCGTGCTGGACGCGGCGCGTCCGCACCTGCTGCGCATCATCGGGCCCAACTGCCTGGGCATCATGGTGCCCGGCCACGGGTTGAATGCCAGCTTCTGCCATGTGCCGCCGCTGAAGGGCGACATCGCCCTGGTGGCGCAGTCGGGAGCTGTGGTCACCAGCATCGTCGACTGGGCCACGCCGCGCGGCATCGGCTTTTCCCACCTGATCTCGCTGGGGTCCAAGGCCGATGTCGATTTCGGCGACATGTTGGATTATCTGGCCCAGGATGCGTCGGTACGGGCCATCCTGCTCTATGTGGAGGCCATCACCAGTGCGCGCAAATTCATGTCCGCGGCCCGCACCGCCGCCCGGTCCAAACCCGTCATCGTCATCAAGGCCGGGCGCAGCGAGGAAGGGTCGCGCGCCGCCAGTTCGCACACCGGTGCCCTGGCCGGGGCCGATGCCGTCTATGACGCCGCCTTCCGCCGCGCCGGCATGCTGCGCGTGGGGGAATTGGACGAGTTGTTCGCGGCGGTGGAAACGCTGGCCACCGGCGTGCAGATCAGCGGCGACCGGCTGGCCATCGTCACCAATGGCGGCGGCGTGGGCGTGCTGGCCACCGACACGCTGATCGCCGGCGGCGGCAAGCTGGCGCAGCTGGCGCCGGAGACACTGCAGCAACTGGACAAGGTGCTGCCGCCGACCTGGAGCCATAACAACCCCGTGGACATTATCGGCGACGCCGATGGCAAGCGCTATGCCGAAGCGCTGCAGATCGTCATGGCCGACAAGAATATCGACGGCGTGCTGGTTCTGAACTGCCCCACGGCCGTGGCCGACGGGCGCGACGCGGCCCAGGCCGTGGCCGACCTGGTGCGCGACCAGAACAGCCGGACCGGCGGCGGCCGCAAGCTGCCCGTGCTGGCCAGCTGGCTGGGCGAGCAACAGGCGGCCCCGTCACGCAAGCTTCTGGACCAGGCCCGCATCCCGCATTACCAGACGCCCAATCAAGCGGTTCGTGCCTTCCTGCATCTGGTGCAGTACCGGCGCAACCAGGAACTGCTGATGGAAATGCCGGCCAGCGTACCGGAACAGTTCGACGTGGACATGGGGGCCGTCCGGCCGATCATCGATCTGGCCCTGTCGGAAGGCCGGGGCTGGCTGTCGGAGTTCGAGGCGAAGGAGGTCCTGCGCGCCTATGGCATCCCGTGTGTCCAGACCGTCATCGCCGCCACCCCGGCGGAGGCGGAGCGCGCGGCGAAACGGCTGGGCGGGCGCATCGCGCTGAAGATCCTGTCGCGCGACATCACCCACAAGTCGGATATGGGTGGCGTGTCGCTGAACCTGCTGCCGGCCCAGGTCTGGGCGGAGGCCGAGGCCATGCTGGAGCGCATCAGGACCGCCCTGCCCGAGGCCCGGATCGAGGGCTTCACGGTGCAGGAAATGGCCCACCGGCCCGGTGCCCAGGAACTGATCCTGGGCATGGCGGACGACGCGCTGTTCGGGCCCGTCATCCTGTTCGGGGCCGGCGGCGTGGCGGTGGAGGTGCTGGACGACAAGGCGCTGGCCCTGCCGCCCTTGAACATGAACCTGGCGCGCGAGGCCATGGCCCGCACCCGCATCTACAAGCTTCTGCAAGGCTACCGCCATATGGCGCCGGCCGACCTGGATGCCGTGGCGCTGGCCATGACCAAGGTCAGCCAGCTGATCATCGACTTCCCGGAAATCGCGGAACTGGACATCAACCCGCTCTATGCCGACGAGGCGGGGGTGCTGGCGCTGGACGGCCGCATCAAGGTGAAACCGCTGACCGAACGGTCGCTGAAACGGCTGGCCATCCGCGCCTACCCCAAGAAGCTGGAACATACGGTCAAGCTGCGTTCCGGCCGGGAATTCCTGGTCCGGCCCATCCGGCCGGAGGATGAGCCCGCCATCCACGACATGGTGGCCGCCACCAGCGTGGAGGATTTGCGTCTGCGCTTCTTCGCGCCGCTGCGCCGCCTGTCCCACCAGATGGCGGCACGCCTGACCCAGATCGACTATGACCGGGAAATGGCGCTGGTCGCCATCCCCCTGGACGCGATGGATGCGGACCAGCCCGGCCCCATCTTCGGCGTGGTCCGCATCACCGCCGACCCGGACAATGAACGGGCCGAATATGCCGTGCTGGTGCGCAGCGACATGAAGGGCAAGGGCCTGGGCTCCCGCCTGATGCGCGAAATCCTGGCCTATGCCGAGAGCCGTGGCATCCATGAGGTGTTCGGCGAGGTCCTGCGCGAGAATGCCGGGATGCTGGGCCTGTGCCGCGACCTGGGCTTCACCCTTCATGACAGCGCCGAGGATCACGGCATCATGGAGGTCAGCTATCGGTTCGCGAAGAAGGCGTGATCACACTTTCTCAAACCGCGCCGGCTTGCCGAAGAAGCGGGTGGCCAGGTCGGTGATCCGTGCCGCGTCACCGGTGGTGAGGAATGTCACCTCTCCCCGGCCCGGACAGTCGAATTCGGGATGCCGGTCCAGATATGCCGTCAGGCTCCGGGCCGTCAAATCGGGCTGTGACAGCACCTCCACCCCCACCGGCAGGTTGGCGGTGAACAGGTCCGACACCAGCGGGTAATGGGTGCAGCCCAGCATCACCGCCTGCGGCATCACCCCGTCCAGCTGGATCATCAGCCCATCGACATAGCGGCGGACCACATCCTCCAGATGCTGGCGGGACGCGTCCTGCTCGATCAGGGGAACAAGGTCGGGGCAGGCCTGCTGCACCACCCGCACCTCCGGTGCGCGAGCCGCGATCTCGCGCGGATAGGCGCCGCTGTCCACCGTGCGGCTGGTGGCGAAGATGCCGATGGTCCGCGCCGCACCCACCGGGCGGCTGGCGGCCAATGCCGCCATCCAGGGCACGCCCGTTACTGCCTCCACCATGGGCACCAGCACACCCAGCACGCGCCGGCCGGGCCAGGCCTGATCCAGCCAGGTCTGCTGCAAGCGGCGCAAGGCCACGGCCGAGGCCGTGTTGCAGGCCAGGATGACCAGTTGGGCGCCATGGTCGAACAGACGCGACACGCCCGCCAGGGTCAGGTGATAGATCTCTTCCGGCGGGCGGTCGCCATAGGGGGCGTCGGCATGGTCTCCCAGATACAGAAAATCATGGGAGGCCAAGCTTTGATGCAGGGTCCGCAGCACCGTCAGCCCGCCATGACCCGAATCGAACACGCCGATCATTCCAAAACCCATCCCTGGAACCCGTATCCGCTGTTTAGCACGGGTTTGGGGCGATGAAAGGGCATTTCCGCCGCTTGCAAGCGGGCGCGGCCTGTGCCTAACTCCGCGACCATCATTGGTCCCGCGCTGGAGCGTTTGCGTCCCATGTCCCTGCTGATCCGTTCCCTGTTCGCCGCTTCCCTGACGCTGACCACCCTGCCGGCAATGGCCGCCAACCAGGACACCACCCGTCCGGTGGGCCCCACCCTGGGTGAGATCGTGAGACAGGCCGACCAGCCGGCCCGCCCGGCCACGCAGGCCGCCCCGCCGGTGCAGCTGCCGTCGGCCGCCAACCTGCCGACCATGGGCGATGTGGTGAAGCAGCAGGACGAACGCGCCAAGGCCGCCGCGGCAGCCGCACCCGGCTGCACCCGTCCCAAGGCGCCGGGCAAGCTGCCCGATGGCAAGACCGCGACCGAGGCGGAGATGCGTGACGCGCAACTGGCGGTGAAGGCCTATGTCACGGAATCCGAAGCTTTCAATGTCTGCCTGGACAAGCTGGTGAAGGCCTCACTGAATCGCATTTCTGGACAGGAGTATCTGGCCCTGATCCAGCAGTACGACCTGACCGTGTCGGCCATGCAGATCTTCGCCGAGCGCTTCAACGTGCAGCTGCGCGCCTATCGCGCCAAGGCCGGCGGCGGGCAGTAACTTGCACCCTGGCCGGCCTCTCCCGTAGAAAGGGGGGATACATGGCCGGAGGGTTGGGGAATGCTGCGCCGTCAATTCGCACTGCTCTGTCTGGGCCTTGCCGCCCTGGCCCTGCCCGCCAAGGCGCAGGAGAAGCTGGTCTTCGCCACAGACTGGCGGGCCCAGGCCGAACATGGCGGCTTCTATCAGGCCCTGGCCGCCGGGCTCTACAAGGCACGCGGCCTGGATGTCACCCTGCGCCAGGGCGGCGTGGGCATGGACCCGCAGCAATTGCTGGCCGCCGGTGCCATCGACGCCGCCATGGGGTCCAACGGCTATTTCACCTTGAACCTGGTGGAGGCCGGAGCACCCGTGGTGACCGTGGCCGCCCTGTTCCAGAAGGACCCGGTCATCCTGATGTCGCATGACCGGCCGGACGTGAACAGCCTGGCCGATATGAAGGGCAAGCCCATTTCCATCGGCGATCCCACGGTCCACACGATCTGGCGCTATCTGAAATCCCGCTATGGATTCGAGGATGCGCAGATCCGCAAATATACCTTCAACATCGCCCCCTTCCTGGTGAACAAGCAGGCGATCCAGCAGGGCTATGCCACGTCGGAGCCGCTGACGGCGATGAAGGGCGGGGTCAAACCCAAGGTCTTCCTGCTGGCCGATGACGGGTACCTGTCCTATGCGTCCACCATCATGGTGCGCAAGGATCTGGCCGCCCGGAAACCGGAACTGGTCCGCGCCTTCGTGGAGGCGTCGATCGAGGGCTGGAAACAGTATCTGCAGGGCGACCCGTCCGCGGCCAACGCCCTGATCAAGCGCGACAATCCGGAAATGGACGATGAGACGCTGGCCTATGCACGCGCCAAGATGATCGAATATGGGCTGGTGGAAAGCGGCGATGCGCTCAAGCAGGGCATCGGCACCATGACCCCCGACCGCTGGGAGGCCTTCACCGGGCAGATGGTGGCGCTCGGTATCTACAAGCCCGGCATCGACTGGCGCCAGGGCGTGGATTTCAGCTTTTTGCCGAAGCCGTAATCAAATCGCACTAGCATTCCGGTAGTAGGCGCATGGACGCGGCGGCTCATTGGAACAATGGGCACATTCGGTGCCGCCCCCTCTACCGTCACCCCGGCGAAAGCCGGGACCCAGCGTAAGGCGCGGTCAGCGCCGACATGAGTCTTATCGCGGCAGACGCCGCTCTACACTGGGCCCCGGCTTTCGCCGGGGTGACGGTGGAGGAAGCTGAATTCTCGGGCACCCACTGTTTCGCGGGGAATAATTCCCAAAAACAAAACCCCCGCCGGTCGCCCGGCGGGGGTTCGCATATCCGTACCCGAAGGTGCCGGATATCAATAACGATAATGATCCGGCTTGAACGGACCGGCCACCGGCACGGCGATATAGTCGGCCTGGGCCTGGCTGAGGACGGTCAGTTTGGCGCCGATCTTGTCCAGGTGCAGGCGGGCCACCTTCTCGTCCAGGTGCTTGGGCAGCACATAGACCTTGTTCTCGTACTTGGCATGGTTCTGCCACAGCTCGATCTGGGCCAGCACCTGGTTGGTGAAGCTGGCGGACATCACGAAACTGGGGTGACCGGTGGCGCAGCCCAGATTGACCAGACGGCCCTTGGCCAGCACGATCAGGCGCTTGCCGTCGGGGAACACGACTTCATCGACCTGCGGCTTCACTTCGTCCCAGACATAGTTCTGCAGGGAAGCGATCTGAATTTCGCTGTCGAAATGGCCGATATTGCAGACGATGGCACGGTCCTTCATGGCGCGCATGTGATCCAGCGTGATCACATCGACATTGCCCGTGGCGGTCACGAAGATGTCGCCCAGCGGGGCGGCGTCTTCCATGGTGACGACCTGATAGCCTTCCATGGCGGCCTGCAGCGCGTTGATCGGATCGATCTCCGTCACCAGAACGCGGGCACCCTGGGTGCGCAGGCTGGCGGCGGAACCCTTGCCCACATCGCCATAGCCGGCGACGACGGCGACCTTGCCGGCGATCATCACGTCGGTGGCGCGCTTGATGCCGTCCACCAGCGATTCGCGGCAACCATACAGGTTGTCGAACTTCGACTTGGTGACGCTGTCATTGACGTTGATGGCGGGCACCTTCAGGGCGCCGACCTTGACCATCTCGTACAGGCGATGCACGCCGGTCGTGGTCTCTTCCGACAGGCCCTTCACCTCGGCCAGCATCTCGGGATACTTCTCATGCATGATCTGGGTGACGTCGCCGCCATCGTCCAGGATCATGTTCGGGGTCCAGCCATCGGGCCCGCGCAGCGTCTGCTCGATGCACCACCAGAATTCCTCTTCCGTCTCACCCTTCCAGGCGAAGACCGGGATGCCGGCGGCGGCAATGGCGGCGGCGGCCTGATCCTGGGTGGAGAAGATGTTGCACGATGACCAGCGCACGGTGGCGCCCAGCGCCGTCAGCGTCTCGATCAGCACGGCGGTCTGGATGGTCATGTGCAGGCAGCCGACGATGCGGGCACCGGCCAGCGGCTTGGCAGCGCCGAATTCCGCACGCAGGGCCATCAGGCCCGGCATCTCGGTCTCGGCGATGGTGATTTCCTTGCGGCCCCAGCCGGCCAGCGAGATGTCGGCGACCTTATAATCGGTAAAGGCGGTCATGATGGCTCCCTGTCGCGCGGTGGCGCGACCCCATTGGGTTTTACGAAAGACAGGTTTACGAAAACGCAACCAGCGGCAGGCCATGATGACCGCCGTATCTGGTGCTGGATGTATCAGGCGGAGCGCTGGCGGGCAAGCATAAAGATATCTTTATGTGTGCATCTGTTTATTGCCGTTTGGTGTCGGCTCCGCGACACTTTGACGCCAGCCATGTGCATTGGGCGGATTGCCACCCCCGGTGGGCTGGCGGACTATCGTATGCGATGGGGGCGTTTTCGGGTGGGACAGGACATGGATGATGGTGATCGGGAAGAGGGCGGCAGCCGGCGGATTGTGACGACCGAGGGTCAGTCGGACGAACAGCGGCGGCAGGCCCGGCAGGCCGAGCACATCCGGGAGATGGAGCGGCTGATGCGCGGTGCGGCCGCCTTCTCTCGCCGCAGTACGGATTGATTGTTCCGGTCAGGCCGGGGGTACGCCCCTGGCCAAGAATCCCTTCGTCACGCGCACAGCCTCCGCGAGGCCAACCTTGCGCACCTCTACCCCTTCCGGGAAGGCGCCGATCAGGCGGGACGGCATCATCGGGTCCAGCAGCACGAACACGCCCTGATCATCGGCGCGGCGGACCAGCCGGCCGAAGGCCTGGCGCAGACGCAGGCGGGTGATCATGTCATCGAAGCCGCGCCGGGCGGCGATCTTGTCGAAATAGTTGCGCCGCGCCTTGTGCAGGATATCCGGCCGCGGCCAGGGCACGCGGTCGAAGACGATCAGGCGCAAGGATCGGCCCGGCACGTCCACCCCGTCGCGCACCGCATCGGTGCCCAGCAGGCAGGCATCCTCCTCCCCGCGGAAAATATCCACCAAGGTGGGCACATCCATGCCGTCCAGATGCTGGGCCAGCAGCGGGATGCCCGCCGCCTCCAGCGGTTCGGCGATGCGTTCATGCACGCCGCGCAGCCGCTGGATGGCGGTGAACAGGCCCAGCCCGCCGCCGCCCGCTGCCAGGAACAGCTCCCGGTACGCCGCCGCCACCTGCCCCAGATCATCCTTGCGCACATCATTGACCACCAGCACCCGCGTCTGGCTGCCATAGTCGAAGGGGCTGGGCACGGCGGCGCGCAGGGCCGTGGCCCCCATATGCACGGTGCCGGTGCGCAGATGGGCCGCCTGCCAGTCCTGCTCCATGTCGCCCGTGCCGTCGGTCAAGGTGGCGCTGGTCAGGACCAGTCCATGGGCAGCGGTGCCCACCGTGTCAGCGAACGGAATGGTCGGGTCCACCCAATGCCGGTACATGCCCAGATCGAAATCACGGCCATCGACCCGTTCCACCCCGAACCAGTCCACGAATTTGCGCGGCGTCTCCCCCTTCAGGCTTTGCAGCATCAGGCGCCAGCCATTCACCTCGTTCTGCGCCCGGCGCTTGCAGGCCCGCGCCACGCTGTCCATGCGGCGACGGGTTTCCGTATCCAGTTCGTCGCTTTCCTCGTCCAGCATTTCGACCAGCCGGTCAGCCAGCTTTTCCAGCGGCGTGGCCAGCTTCAACAGGGCGATGTCCAGATCGTCGGCCAGGTCCAGCAGGCCCTCGACCACGGGCTTGCAGTCGGTCTCCAGGCTATAGGGATTGTCCACGCCCTGGGCGCGGGCATAGACCTGTCCACGCACCGCCGCCAGGAACGACTCCAGCGGCCCCTTGGTCTCCCCGCCATGGATGCGCTGCGACCAAGCTTCGCCCGGCAGGATCTGGGCCGCCTGCTGGATCTCCTGCAACAGGTCCAGGGCAGGCTTATCGCCACCGACCAGATCCTCCACCCGCCGGCGCAGACCGCGCGCCCGGCTGCGGCCCGATACCTCGGCCCCCAGCAACCAGCGGCGCAGTTCGGCGGCCTCGGCCGCCGTCAGGTGCCCGGCAAACGCATTGTCGGCGGCATCGAACACATGATGGCCCTCATCGAACACATACCGCGTGGGCACATAGGCATCGTCACCGCCGCCCAATGCTGCCTGCACCATGACCAGGGCATGGTTGGCCACCACGATGTCGGCCTTGCGCGCCCGCCTGACCGATTTCTCGATGAAGCAGCGGGAATAATGGGCACACGCATTATAGACGCACTCGCCGCGCCGGTCGGCCAGCCCCTGGGTGCGGCCCTTGCCCAGGATGTCGACCAGCCAGCCGGGGAAATCGCCGCCCGCCATGTCGCCATCGCGGGTCGCCGCCGCCCAGCGCGCCATCAGGCCGATGGCGGTGGCATAGGCCGGCTGGGTATGGGCGATGTTGGCCGCTTCCTCCAGGTTCAGCAGGCACAGGTAATTCTCCCGCCCCTTGCGCACCACCACCCGCTTGGCCTTCACCGCCGGGTCGGGATGCAGCCGGTCCAGTTCCTTGTCGATCTGCTGCTGAAGCTGTCTTGTGTAGGTCGATATCCAGACGGGACCGTTATTCTTCTCCGCCCAGACCGTGGCCGGCGCCAGATAGCCCAGGGTCTTGCCCACGCCCGTCCCCGCCTCCGCCAGAACCACGCGCGGCACGCCCTGTTCGTCGCGCGGGGTGAAGGCGGTGGACACCGCACTGGCATAATCGGCCTGCTGCGGCCTGGGTTCGGCCGCAGCCCCGCTGCCCACCAGTTCCGCCAGGCGCCAGCGCGCTTCGGCCGGTTCCACGGGGATATGGCCAGGTGGCGGTTCCGGTGCTTCCGCCTGCCATTCCTTCAACCCGTTCCAGACCATCAGCCCGCGTCGCGCCCGCCCGTCGCCCGGCCCGTGCGGCAGGCCCAGCGCCGCCATCACCGACGGTGCCCAGGACCAGCCGGCATTGCCCATGAACCAGCCGATGCCGGCGGCGTCCGACCGCTCGCGCGGCTGCCTGCGCTTCTCCCCGTCCGGTTCCGGCCGGTTATTCTCGGCCAGTTCCGACAGAAGCGCGCGGGCGCTGTCGATCAGGGACAGGGCCTCGGCCTCCGGATCGGCGGGGATGGGCTGTCCCGTCACCTCGGCCAGCCCCTTGGGCGTGGGCAGGCAGAACCGGGCCGGTCGCACAAAGGCGAACAGTTCCAGCACATCGAACGGATCGGCCATCCGCTCCGTCTTCAACCGTCGGCCAACGGCGCGGGCATGGGCCAGGATGACATTCTGGTGACGCAGGCGATAGGCCGCCTCGTCATGCGGGATCAGGTCCACCTCGCCATCCGGCGTCACCCAGGTGACGCCGCGCGCCCCCACCACGATGGCCGGCGCATCGGGCAGCAGCAGGCGCGGCGGTGCCGTGCGCAGCTTTGCCGGTGCGTCAGGCGCCGTGTCGGCACCGGGCCGGCGGAAGGGGACAATCTCGCTCATGGCGGCGGAGTATAGGGGAGTCCCGCCGTCATGCATCAACAAAACAGGAACATCACGAATCCGTCAGCGGGGCAGCAGTCGATCCAGCGCCGCCGCCACGGCCGTCATGCCGGCAAGGTTGGGATGGTAGGGGGCGCTCCCGGCGGGTACCGGGTAGCCATTCATCCAGGCTTCCGCCCCGCAGGCCCCATGGTCACGCGACAATTCTGATGCCTTCAGGATCAGGGCGCCGGCCTTGGCCGCCGCTTGTACCGTCAGGTCGCGCACTCGTTGGTCGATCCCGCGCAACCGGTCGGCATCCTCCTCGCGCAATGGCGTGGCCGTGCAGGTGCCGGTTGGCGGCAATATCGCGGGATAATCGACAAAGACCAGCAACGCCTTCGGCGCTTTCGCGCGAACAGCGGTCGCGATCCGGTCCAACGCCGCCGCCAGGCGGTTGAAGCCTTCCTCATCCGGCCAGGCAGGCGCCCGGCACTTGTCGGCCGCCGGGCCGGTACCGCCGGCAATGGCCCGACACGACAGCGACATCATCGTGCCGACATAGCCGACATCATTGCCCCCGATCGTCACGGTGACCAGCCGCGTGTCGGGGCCGATCGCCGCCGCCTGGGCCGGCAACTCGTTCCAGCCCTCCAGCACCGCCCCGGTCGTGGCCCCCGAACAACTGACATCCACCAGGGCGAGACCGCGACGGGCCGCCAGTTGATGCGCATAATTCCGGGTGGAGCGGGCACAGCGGGCCGGCGCGTCGGCGAGATAGGGCGGCAAGCCGGGGCCGGCGGCAAAGGAACTGCCCATGGCGACATAGGTCGCGCCCGGCGGCAGTACCGGCTCCCGCCCGGCACAGGCGGACAGGATCACGGCCATCAGAGCAAGCAGGGCGAAGCGCATTACGGACACCATCTGGTTCAACCGCGCGCATGCTAAAGGAAAATGACCCGGCCCCCAACAAAGGGGGGCCGGGTTGACCGCAGATCGGTTTCGGGGGGCGGGATCAGGCGGACCGGATGCCTGACAGGAAGCTCTCCACCCGATCCTTCATCACCTCCGCCTGCTCGCCCAGGCTGCGGGCCGCCCCCAGCACCTGGGTGGCCGATGCGCCGGTCTCGCCTGCCGCCTGGGTCACGGTGGCGATGTTGGCCGACACTTCACGCGTACCCAGGGCCGCCTGCTGCACATTGCGGCTGATTTCCAGCGTGGTGGCGTTCTGCTGTTCGACAGCGGATGCGATGGTGGCCATGGCCTCGTTGATCTGGCTGATGGTGCCGGTGATCGACTGGATGGCGCCCACGGCGTCGCCGGTCACCGCCTGCATCGACTGGATCTGCTGGCCGATCTCCTCCGTCGCCTTGGCGGTCTGGTTGGCCAGGCTCTTCACCTCCGACGCCACGACGGCGAAGCCCTTGCCGGCCTCTCCCGCCCGCGCCGCCTCGATCGTGGCGTTCAGCGCCAGCAGGTTGGTCTGGCTGGCGATTTCGGAGATCAGCTGGACCACGGTACCGATGCGCTGCGCCGCCTCGGCCAGGGTCCGCACCGTCTCGTTGGTGCGGGCAGCCTGATCGGTGGCACGGTCGGCCACCTGAGTGGAATGCACCACCTGGCGGGAGATTTCCTGGATGGAGCTGGCCATCTCCTCCGCCGCGGACGCCACCGTCTGCACATTGGCGGCCGTCTGGTCGGCGGCGCTGGCGGTGGCGGTGGCCTGGGCGCGGGTTTCCTCCGCGATGGCGGTCATGCCCTGGGCGGTCGCGTCCAGCTGGCTGGTGGCACCCGCCACCGATCCCAGCACGGCCGACACCTCGCCATCAAAACGGGCGATCAGCCCTTCCATCACCTGGGTGCGGCGCAGCTTGGCCTCCTGCTCGCGCGCCTGCTCGGCGGCCAGTTCATCGGCGCGAATGGCGTTCTGGCGGAACACCTCCAGCGCACGGGCCATGCCGCCCACCTCGTCCTTGCGGTCCAGCCCGTCGATATGGATCGTCTTGTCGCCGCCGGCCAACAGACCCATCTGGTCCGTCATGGCGCGGATGGGGCGGGCGATGGCCCCGGCCAGCGACAGGCCGGCCACGATGGCGATGACCAGCGAGCCGACGGCCCCCGCGATGGTGGCGGCATTGGCCATGCTGAACGCGTCTTCCAGGCCATCGCGCCGGCTTTCCAGCAGGGTGCGCTCGATATCCTGCACTTCCTGCACCTTGGCCCGGATGGCATCCATGCGATCCTTGCCGGCACCAGTGGCGGCATTGGCGCGGGTGGCCTCGCGGGTGGCAGGGTTCTTGATGCCCTCGATCACGGGCGCGGCCACTTCGACATTCCAGGCGTCCGACGCCGCCTTGATCTCACGCAGCCGGGCCTGTTGCGCCGGGTTGTCGGCGACCAGATCCATGACCTTGGCATAGTTGGCATCGAAGGTCTTCAGCCCCTGGTGATAGGGGGCAAGGAAATCAGCATCGGCCGTCAGCATATAGCCGCGCAGGCCGGTTTCCTGGTCGACCTTGGCCGTGGACAGCAGGCGCACCGTGCGCATCACCTCATAGGTGTGGATCGTCTCGGCATTACCATGCTCGATGAAGGCCAATTGTCCGCGATTGATGGTGCCGACCACGGCGGAGGTCAGCACCAGGGCGCCGAAAGCGATCAGCAATTTGCGGCCAATCGACAGATCGCGCAATCTTGCAAGCATGCTTGTCTCCAATTTACGCCCCATGGCAGTTTCTGCCGACGCAGGCAAAGAGGTGGCAACACCGCCCATGGAACAATGGGCGGAACGGGGATCATCAAGATTTCATTGTATGTCTGGTTAACAGCGATCCGGTAACCAGATAAAATCAAAAATAGCTGTAACGAATTTTATTTAATTTACCTCTACTTGCAGTCGTCACTTTCTCTTCCTTCATTTCAAAATTGATTGACCTTGCTAGAATTAAGGCGGGCGAGTTTATCTTCAAGCGGCCATAGCGCCAGAATCGTTGTAACTTTCGGGGTAATACGACAGCTAAGACCAACGTCGCCCAGGGCTACCCCGTCCCGTCACAGGAACAGGGCCAGCACCCCGGTATAGCCGTAAAGCTGGGCATTGGAGATTTCGCCGCCAGCGAAAAAGCCGGTCAGGGGGAAATCGCCCAGATGCCGGCGGATAAGCTGCGTCTCCACCCCTTCCCGGCCGAACAGCCGGGCACCGCGGGCCACGCAGGTGACATAGATGCCGGCCTTGGGCGCTTTGCCACCCAGGCGGCGTTTCAGCCCGTCCAGCATGCGCACCAGGTCAGCTTCCGCGGCCGCGGCGTCGCGGCGGCAGAACTGGATGGCCTGGCCGTCGGCGACATTCTCCCCGATGGCGATCCAGCCGCGTTCCAGGTCAATGGCCGTCAGGTCGCGGACCAGTCGGTCGCCGCGATCATCGCCGCGGATGGGCAGGCCCGCCATGACCAGCCCGCCGATGCGGCGCAGATCGCCGGCCAGTTCCGGGCCGATATCGGCCTTCAGCGCCGCCAGGGCCGGTGCCCCGTCGATCTCCATCACCACATGGGCGTCGGCCCTGGTGATGGTGCGGACGGGGCCGATGGGCGTGCAGCCCTGGGTCAGGCCGGTGGCGACGGCGATATCGGCATCGAACATCATCCCCGACAGGCCCGGCCCGGTATCATGCCCGCACAGCACCGCCTGTTCCCCGCGCGATGCGGTCAGGCCGCCGACGATGAACCCGCCCGTGCGCCCGGCCACATCGGTCAGCAGCGTCGGCAGGCGGGCATGGCGCGGATCGCCATGCATCAGCATCAGCAAGGGCGCATGGTCACGCAACCAGGGCTGGATCGCGTCCAGGGGCGCCACGCCGTCGGTCAGCGGGCGCAGCAACTGCATTCCCTCATCGGGCAACCGCCCGATCAGGACGGAGATGGCGGGCCGGTCGTAAAGTTCGATGCCGGTGCCGACCACGCCCAGACCGACCGTCCCCACCCAGTCGCGCACGCCGGTGACACCGCGCAGCAGGGTGGCAATGGAACCCACCTGATCGGCAAGGTGGTCGGTGACATAGAGCAGGCCGACATTGGCCCCCGGCACCGGCGAAAGATTGTCCAGGCAATGCTTGGCAGCACTGGCCCAGTCCGCACCCGTGCCGGTGGCGCTGGCGAACGCACCCGTCACTTCGCACCCGCCTTGATCTTGTCCAGTGCCGCCGTGACCGTGGGCAGGATGCGGGTGACGATCACCGCCACCCCTTCCGCCGTCGGGTGCATTCCATCCTCCAGATTCAGCTTCGGGTCCATCGCCACCCCGTCCAGGAAGAAGGGGTAGAGCGGCACGCCATGCTTCTTCGCCAGTTCCGGATAGATGGCATCGAAGACCTTGCCGTATTCGCTGCCCAGGTTGCGGGGTGCCAGCATGCCGGCCAGGACGACGGGCACGTTCTTTTCCTTCAGCCTGGTCAGGATCATATCCAGGTTTTCCCGCGTGCGGGCCGGGTCGATGCCGCGCAGGCCGTCATTGGCCCCCAGTTCCACGATCATCAGGCCCGGCTTGTCCGCCAGGATCCAGTCCAGCCGCGACAGGCCGCCCGATGTCGTCTCCCCCGACACGCCGGTATTGGGGACGCTGACATCATAGCCTTTGGCCTTCAGCGCCGCTTCCAGCTGGCTGGTGAAGGCGCCTTCGCGCGGCAGGCGATATCCCGCCGACAGGCTGTCGCCCAGCACGATGATCTTTATCGGCGCTGGTGTGACCTGCGCCACCGCAAGCGATGGTGCCAAAAGGCACAAAAGCATCAGGATCATTGTGCCGATTCGGTTGAAAGCGCCCCCCAAGGGGCCATATCGGTTCGGATCACCCTTGCTGCGAAGGTTTGTCATGGCGATGCCCATTGTTCCGGCCGATCCCGTTGTCCAGTTGCGCGATATCCGCCTTAAGCTGGAGAGCGAGGCGGGCAGCGTCAACATCCTGAAAGGCATCGACCTGCATGTCGGGCGCGGCGAAAAGGTGGGCGTGGTCGGTCCCAGCGGGTCGGGCAAGTCATCCATGATGATGATTCTGGGCGGTTTGCAGCCGCCCACGTCGGGCTCCGTACAGGTCAAGGGCCATGAGTTGACCCGGATGAGCGAGGATGAACTGGCGCGGTTCCGCCGGGACGAGGTGGGGATCGTCTTCCAGTCCTTCCACCTGATCCCCACCATGACCGCGCTGGAGAATGTCGCCATCCCGCTGGAATTTGCAGGATCCCCCGACGCGTTCGAGCGGGCGCAGAAGGGGCTGGAGGCAGTCGGCCTGGGCCATCGCCTGACCCATTATCCCGGACAGCTGTCGGGCGGGGAGCAGCAGCGCGTGGCGCTGGCCCGGGCCTTCGCACCCGAACCCTCCCTGCTGCTGGCGGACGAGCCGACGGGCAATCTGGATGGCGAGACTGGCAAGCGCATCATCGAGCTGATGTTCGCCATGGCCGACCGGGTGGGCACCACCATCGTCCTGATCACCCATGATCCCAGCCTGGCGCGGCAATGCGACCGGGTCATCCGGCTGGTCGACGGCCTGATCGTGGATGATACGCGCGGCGACGTGAAGCATCTGGCGGCGGGGCGGTGATGACGGCCACGACCCTTTCCCAAGGTACCAGCACCGGTGCGGCCCATGGCGGCACCTTGTCGCAATGGAAGCTGGCCTTCACCATCGCGCGGCGGGAGCTGCGCGGCGGCCTGTCGGGCTTCCGCATCTTCATCGCCTGCCTGGCCATCGGCGTCGGCGCGATTGCCACGGTGCAGTCCATCTCCAGCGGCATCGAAGATGCGATGCGCAGCGACGGGCGCGCCATCCTGGGCGGCGACGTGGCAGCCCGCATCCTCTACCGCCAGGCCACGCCGGAACAGATGGCGTTCCTGACGGCGCGCGGCGAGGTCATGATTTCGGCCGAAATGCGCGCCATGGCGCGTGATCCCGACGATGGCGGCACCAGTGCGCTGGTGGAGCTGAAATCGGTCGGTGCCAATTACCCGCTCTATGGGACCTTCGACATCCAGGGTCCGGACGGGCAGCCGCAGCCGGCCGACATCCAGGCCCTGCTGGCCGCGCGCGAGGGCCGATTCGGTACGGTGATCGAGGATACGCTGGCCGGCCGCCTGAACCTGACGGTCGGATCGCTGGTCAGCATCGGCGGCATCAATGTCGAAGTGCGCGGCCTGATCGCGCGCGAACCGGACAAGGCCGGCTCCGGCAGCTTCAGCCTCGGCCCCCGCCTGATGCTGTCCGACGCCGCCCTAGCCACGACCGAACTGGTGCAGCCCGGCAGCCTGATCACCTGGTCCTATCAGGTGAAGCTGAACCCCAGCGTCACCATCCAGGATTTCCGCGATCAGGCCAAGGCGGAGGTGGCGGACGCCCCCTGGCGCCTGCGTGATTACATGAACGCCGCCCCGCAGCTGGCCCGCTTCATCGACCGCATGACCCTGTTCCTGACCCTGGTGGGGCTGACGGCCCTGCTGGTCGGCGGGGTGGGCGTGGGCAATGCCGTGCGGGCCTATCTGGACACCAAGTCCAACACCATCGCCACGCTGAAATGCGTGGGCGCCCCCGGATCGCTGATCTTCAAGACCTACCTGATCCAGATCCTGGCTTTGGCCGCCGTCGGCATCGCCCTCGGGCTGGTGGTGGGCACGGTGGCGCCGCTGGCCACGGGCCAGACCCTGTCGCAAGTGCTGCCGATCACGGCGCGCATCGGCGTCTATCCCGGCGCGCTCGCCATCGCCGCCGGCTTCGGTTTTCTGACCGCACTCGCCTTCTCGCTCTGGCCGCTGGGCCATGCGCGGGAGGTGCCGGCCGTGGCCCTGTTCCGCGAACTGGTGCAGAAGACCAAGGGAAGGCCGCGTGCCGCCTATCTGGCGGGCATCGCCGTATCCGGTCTGGGGCTGGGGGCGCTGGCCGTCGCAACGGCGCAGGAAAAGGGCTTCGCCGCCGCCTTCGTCGTCGGGGCGCTGGCCGTGCTGGGCCTGTTCTGGCTGGCCGGCATCGGTGTCACCCGCGCCGCCAAGGCGGCGGGGCGGCCCCGCCTGCCCGTCCTGCGGCTGGCGCTGGCCAATATCCACCGGCCGGGCAGCCCGACCAGTGCGGTGGTCCTGTCGCTGGGTCTGGGCCTGACCGTGCTGGTCGCCATCGCCCTGATCGAGGGGAATTTCCAGAAGGAAGTGTCGGACCGGCTGCCCGCCAATGCGCCCGCCTTCTTCTTCGTCGATATCCAGCCCGACCAGGTGGAGGATTTTCGCCAGACCGTCCTGGCCGTGCCCGGCACATCCGACCTGAACCTGGTCCCCAACCTGCGCGCCCGCATCGTGGCCGTGAATGGGGAAGAGGCGGAGAAGGCGCTGAAGACCAAGGAATATTCCTGGGTCCTGAATGGCGATCGCGGCATCACCTATCAGGCGCAGGCACCGGAGGGCGACAAGGTGCTGGCCGGCCAGTGGTGGCCCGCCGATTACCAAGGCCCGCCAAAACTCGCGGTATCCAAGGAGATCGCGGAAAGCTTCGGCATCGGGCCGGGGGCGACGATCACCATCAATGTCCTGGGCCGCGACATCACGGGAGAGGTGGCTGTGGTCCGCGAGTTGGACTGGGACACGATCACCATCAACTTCACCCTGGTCTTCTCCCCCGGCGTGCTGGAGGCGGCACCGCAGACCTTCCTGGCCACGGTGCAGGCGCCGGAAGCGGCCGAAGCCGCGGTTCAGCGTAACGTGGCCGTGAAGTTCAGCAATATCAGCGCCGTGCGCGTCAAGGACGCCCTGGATACGGTGTCGGAGATCCTGGTCAATGTCGGGCTGGCCGTGCGTCTGACGGCGGCGGTGACGCTGCTGGCCGGTACGCTGGTGCTGGCCGGCGCGGTTGCGGCTGGTCATAAGCGGCGCGTCTATGACGCCGTCGTGCTGAAGGTGCTGGGCGCCACGCGCACCACCGTGCTGCGCGCCTTCCTGCTGGAATACGGGTTGCTGGGCCTGATCACGGCGGCCGTCGCGGGAATTCTGGGCACCATCGTCGCCTGGATCGTGGTCACGGAAGTGATGGATTTCGGCTTCGTCTTCATGCCCTGGGCCGTAATCAGCACGGCCTTACTTTGTACCGCGATCACGTTGACCTTGGGATTCATTGGCACGTGGCGGGCCCTTGGCCAGCCGGCCGCCCCTATCCTTCGGATTGATTGACGACAACTGCCGCTGTCTGTTGTAGATATGTATGTGATCGTTGCCCACGCGCGATAGGCGTGGGCAATAAACGGTATGTATCGGATGGGATTGCGATGCAGGTGGCGACGATGGAACCGGCGAAGACGGCCGACGGTACAGGCCCGATCCCGGACGAGGCGTTGAATGCCAAGCTGCTGGCCTGCTGGCAGGCGGCTCTCAACACCGATGATCCCGAGGAAAGCCAGCGCTGGGTCGACATGGCCGAATGGCTGGCCCATCGCGACGATGATCAACCTGCGCCCTCCAGCCGCAAGCGCTCGACCGCCGAACGCCGCCGCTTTCCCCGCGTGCCCGTGCGCAGCACCGCCCTGTTCGCTCTGGGTGATCGGGTGATCAGGGGGGAGACGGTGAACCTGTCCCGCATCGGCGCCTGCTTCGCCTGCACCGGACCGGAAGGGCTGGTGGTGGAGATGACGGGCATCTTCTCCGTCCGCGGCTGGGTGGAGGATCGCCCCGCCCGCATCGTGTCGCTGGAGCCGGGACAGATACGTTTACAGTTCGACTGAAGCGGGCGATGTCCGCTCAAGCAAAAAAACCCCGCCGTCCAAGCCGGACGGCGGGGTTTTTCTTGGGGCTGGCAAGCTGCCTGACGGATCAGGCGGCGGCCTTGCGCTGTTCGACGGCGGCAACGAAGTTGCGCAGCATGGCATCGACCAGCTCGCTCATGTCCTCATTGCTCTTGGCCGTCAGCAGGACGCGGTCCTGCACGATGGCCTCGTCCGACCACTGGGCACCGGCGGCCTCCAGGGCGGCCTTGGCGCTCTCCGCACCGGTGACGGTGCGGCCCTTGATGCGCTCCACCAGGGCCAGCAGCTCAACGCCCTTGCCGAAGGCGGCAATGCCCTTGCCGCTGTCAACGAAGCTGCCGATGATCCGGCGGGTATGCGGGTTGGTCGCCAGCTTGGCCACCGAACGGTCGCCGCCGGGCAGGACCAGAAAATCGAAATCGGCGGCCAGAACCTCACCGACATGGCGGTCGGTGGGGAAGTAATGACCCCAGGATGCACCATGCCAGCCATTCACCAGGCCCTGTTCGGGCGAAATCACCTTCGGCTTGGCACCGGCCTTCAAGAGGGCGCGCTGCGGATCCGTCATCTCCAGTTCCTCGAAGCCATTGGCAACGAGAATGGCGATGTTCTTTCCGGCAAGCAGTTGTTCGGTCAAAGTGTCGTCTCCTTCTGGGTGGGTCCACCGGGCCCGGCACCGATCCGGGATCGATGAAGCCATGGACGGTGATCATTCCGGCCGGGCCGGAATGTTCGAATTTTGCCATGCCGAAAGCGGCGTCCGATCCCGATCCCGTTCATCCGGCCCCAAAGGCACGGCTGGCCGGCATGGGAGCCGGCACAGGATAGATCCAGGTACGCCGTGAGCGTCCGCGCGAACCCGTTGAACAGGGTCGGTCGGTTCTCGGGCCCCCTTGGCATCCCATCTGGGGATAGGGGGCGGGTTACGTCTTTTCATGCATGGGCCGGTAATTGGCCCTTCGCGTGCGCAAGGTCAATCCGCATTTCCCTCAGACCAGCCATCACACGATGGTGGGCGGGATGATAAGGGGGATGTTAACCCTTCAGACGGCCTGAACCGGGCGCCGTTCCAGCATGATATCCGTGGCATCGTCGCCGGTCAGGGTGAATCCGGCCCGGCTCAGCAGCCGGCGGGCCGGATTGTCATAGAACAGGCTGGCACGCAGCGTGCGGCTGGCCTGATCGGCCACGGTACACAGGGCGGACAGCACCTTCGTCCCCCGCCCCTGGTCGCGCACACCGGGCAGCAGCGTCAGGTCCAGCAGGGTGGCGATACCGTGCGACGGCCAGTCCAGCATCAGCATGCCGATGGTCCGGCCACTTTCCCCCAGCAGCAGGGTCACGGCCCCCGGATGCTGCCGGCCCAAGCCGGACAGCCGCCCCTCCACCTGGGCGCCCACCAGGACGGAACGCGCCGATCCGGGAATGCCGGCCAGCATCTGCGCGGCATCGGCCCCGACGATCTGGCGCAGCAGGGCACGGTCGCCCTTCAGCGCGACGCGTGCCTGTATACCGTCCAATGAAGCGATCACGGCGGCGATCGGGTCGGTGAAGGGAACCTGTGTCATGGCGCAACGATCCTGGGTTGCATGAAGCACCCACGATAACCGCCCGCCTACCCGCTTCGCCTGTGAATTGCTTCACGCCGCGTACGGGGCGATAGGGCCCCGATGATATGTCGGGGCCAATCGGCTCATTCTGCCGCGGCCCCGGCGGTCGGCAACGGATAGGCTAGGAAGCGCTTGCGCAGCTCCGTCTTCAGCAGCTTACCCGTCGCTGAATGCGGTAGCTCGGGAACGAAGACGATGTCGTCGGGCAGCCACCATTTGGCCACCTCCGCTTCCAGGTGGCGCATCAGCGCCGCCTTGTCGGGCTCGTGCCCGGCGCGTGGCACGATGATCAGCAGCGGGCGTTCCACCCAGCGCGGGTGCGGCACACCGACCACCGCCGCCTCCTGCACCGACGGATGGCCCATGGCAGCGTTTTCCAGGTCGATGGAGCTGATCCATTCGCCGCCCGACTTGATCACGTCCTTGGCACGGTCGACGATGCTCATGGCGCCATCGGCGCTGATCACCGCCACGTCACCGGTCTTGAACCAGCCATCGGGGGTAAAGGCGCTCTCATTGGCCTTTTCGTCCTTGTAATAGCCGCGGGTGATCCAGGGTCCGCGCACGGCCAGCTCGCCATAGGAGGTGCCGTCGCGCGGCTGGTCGCCGCCATCGGGACCGATGACGCGCATCTCCACGCCATAGAGCGGGCGGCCGGCGCGCAGCTTGGCGTCATGCTGCTGTTCGATGGGCAAGGCGGCTTCGGCCTGCGACAGCGCCCCAACGGTGCCCACCGGCGACAGTTCCGTCATGCCCCAGCCCTGGACACAGGCCACGCCATGGGTCAGCTCGAACTCCTCCAGCATGGCGCGCGGCAGGGCGGAACCGCCGACCGTCACCGATTGCAGGCTGGTGAACTTGACCCCTGTGGCCCGCATATGGGCCAGCAGACCCAGCCAGACCGTGGGCACGCCCGACGAGACGGTGACCTTCTCCTGCTCCATCAACTCATACACGCTTTTGCCGTCCAGCCGGGGGCCCGGCAGCACCAGTTTGGCCCCGATAATGGCGGCGGCATAGGGATAGCCCCAGGCATTGGCATGGAACAGCGGCACCACCACCAGCACGCTGGCGGACGATCTGATCTCCAGCCCCGGCGCGGTCAGCACACCATAGGCATGCAGCACCGACGAGCGGTGGGAATAGAGCACGCCCTTGGGATTGCCCGTGGTGCCTGAGGTGTAGCAGAGACCGCAGGCCGTGTTCTCGTCGAATTCCGGCCAGTCATACTCGTCGCTCTGGGCGGCCAGCAGCGTCTCGTAACAAAGCAGATTGGGGATGACGGCACTGGTGGGCATCAGCTCCGGGCGGGTCAGGACGATGACGCCTTCCACCCCTTTGAAGGCGGGCCACAGCTTTTCCACCAACGGCACGAACATCGGATCGACGAACAGGAACCGGTCTTCGGCATGGTTGACGATATAGGTGATCTGGTCGGGGAACAGGCGCGGATTGACCGTGTGGCAGACGGCCCCGATCCCTGGTAGGGCGTAGTAAAGCTCCAGATGCCGATGGTCGTTCCAGGCCAGGGTACCCACCCGGTCGCCCGGCTTCACGCCCAGCGCGTCCAGCGAATGGGCCAGCCGCGCCGACCGGTGCCAGGCATCCTTCCACGTATAGCGATGCGGACCCTCCACAGCGAAGCGCGAGGTGATCTGCTGATCCCCGTAATTCAGCGCGGCATGCCGCAGCAGACCGGTGGTCAGCAGCGGCCGGTCCATCATCATTCCAGCAAGCATGTGGATCTTCCTCCCCAGGGTTTGTCGGCCAAGCCTTCTTGACATGGCTTGCATGCGTATAGCTTGGGGTTTTCCGCTGCCGGTTTCCAGAGGGATTTAAACGCTTGTTCCAGAAAATGCCGGCGATGGGGAGGGGGCACGGGCCATAAAAAACCCGGCCGCCGTTGCCGGGGCCGGGTTGCGATGGGAGCGGCTCTCATGCCGCGGCAGGCCGGCGACCGCCGGCCTGCCGCACGTGCGGCGTAAGCCAAGGGCGCGGATGCGCCCGCCCGGCGCTTGAGGGAACATGCTAATTGATCTGGGAGAGAAGCTCTTCCAACTCGTTGAAGTCGGGCATGTATTCGGTGGGCACCTTCTTGCGCGCCGCCTCGATCGAAACCTGGGGCGCGTATCCACCCAGATGGGCCACGATGGCCGTCTTGATCACGCCGAAGAACAGGCTGTCCTCCTCCGCGATGCCCTTCAGGCGCCCCGCGATGGGGGCGGCTAGGCAATAGGCCAGGAAGATGCCCAAGAAGGTGCCGACCAGCGCGCCGCCGATCAGCTTGCCCAGCACTTCCGGCGGCTCGGTGATCGACGCCATGGTCTTGATCACGCCCAGCACCGCCGCCACGATGCCCAAGGCCGGCAGCGCGTCGGCCAGACCCTGGATGGCGTGGGAGGAATGCTGGTCCTCATGCTTCATCTTGTCGATCTCCTGCTCCATGAGACTTTCCATCTCCATGGGGTTATCGACACCGATGGAAAACATGCGCAGGTAGTCGGAGATGAACTTCACCGTGAGATTGCTTTTCATCACGGCGGGATAGGCGTTGAAGATATTGCTTTCCATGGGCTTTTCGATGTGCTGCTCAATGGCCAGCACACCCTTGCTCTTCATGGTCTTCAGGATCTGGTAGAGCAGGGACAGCAGCTCGATATATTCCTTCTTATGGAATTTCGAGCCAGCGAAGATCTTCTTGATGTCGGCGCCCGACGCCTTGACCGTGTGGGCGGAATTGGTGATCAGGAACGAGGATACCCCCGATCCGCCGATGATCATCACCTCCTTGGGCAGCGCCTCCAGGATGATGGCCATCTTGCCGCCAAAGATAACGTAACCGCCGAACACGCAGAAAAACACACCGACTAGACCGATGATGGCGAACATGCGCTGCCCCGCTTGATTGGCCCCCACCTTGGACCGGTCGCCCAAAGTAAACCAACAGTTGGGCAAAACCAACCCGGCATAGGGTCAGGTGACGCGCAGTCTCAGCCCGCCAGCGATGCCGCCAGTACGATCTTCACATCCTCCAGCGCCACATCGGCACAACGGAAGGCCTTGCCGATGCCGCGGGCCAGGATGAAGGTGACGCGGCCATCCTTGACCTTCTTGTCCTTGGCCATGTGGGCGGCCAGCATGTCGGCCGTCCAGGTACCGCCACCCAGATGGGCGGCCGATACCGGCAGGCCCACGGTGGACAGATGCGCCTTCGCCCGTGCCAGGTCTTCGGCGGGGCACAGGCCCATGCGCACCGACAGGTCGAAGGCCATGACCATGCCGATGGCAACCGATTCGCCATGCAGCAGCGCCCCGCCATAGCCGGCTTCAGCCTCCAGCGCGTGGCCGAACGTATGGCCCAGATTGAGCAGTTCGCGCAGGCCGGATTCCTTTTCGTCCTGGCCCACGATGTCGGCCTTGGCGGCGCAGGAGACGCGGATGGCTTCCGTCAGCAGCGCGTCGTCGCCATCGACCAGGGCCTTGCCGTTCGCCTCCAGCCAGGTGAAGAAATCCGGACGGTCGATCAGCCCGTATTTCACCACCTCGGCATATCCGGCCAGCACCTCGCGCCGGGGCAGGGTCTTCAGGCTGTCCGTGTCGGCCAGCACCAGCCGCGGCTGGTGGAAAGCGCCGATCAGGTTCTTGCCATGGCGACTGTTGATGCCGGTCTTGCCGCCCACGGAGCTGTCCACCTGGGAGAGCAGCGTCGTCGGCACCTGGATGAAATCGATGCCGCGCAGCGCAATGGCGGCCGCGAAGCCGCCCAGATCGCCCACCACGCCGCCACCCAGCGCCACCAGCACCGTCTTGCGCTCGATCCCGCGGGCCAGCAGGGCGTCCATCACCTCTCCCAGCTTTTCCATATCCTTGCTGGCTTCACCCGACGGCACCACGATGGGGTCCAGCACCCGGAACCCGGCGGCGCGCAGACTGTACTGCAAAGGGGCCAGATGCAGGGCAGCCACGGCACTGTCGGTCAGCACCACCAGCGGACGGTTGCCCACCGCGTCACGGATCAGCGTGCCGGCATCGCGGATCAGGCCCGGCCCGATATGGATGTCATAGGAACGGTCGTCCAGGGCGACGGGAACGATGATGCGCGTGCGGCTCATGGCGGGCGGTTCCAGATAACGGATAAGGTCAGGCGGCGGAACTGTCGGCGTTGCCCAGCCATTGGCGCAGCGCCTCTATCACGCGGTCGGTGGTGACGTCGGGCGGGCTGTCGTCGCTGTCCACGGTCAGGTCGGCCTGGGCATAGACGGGGTAGCGCACCTCCATCAGCCGGCCCAGCACCATATACGGGTCGCCCTGGCGCAACAGCGGCCGATGGTCGCGCCGGGCCGTGCGGTGGACCAGCAGGTCCAGGTCGGCGCGCAGCCAGACGGAGATGCCGCGTTCACGGATCAACTGGCGCGTGCCTTCATCCATGAAGGCGCCGCCGCCGGTGGACAGGACCTGTACCGGCTGTTCCAGAAGGCGGGCGATGACGCGGCGTTCGCCATCGCGGAAGCCCGCCTCCCCGAACCGGTCGAAGATTTCCTGGATGGTGCAGCCGGCCGCACGTTCAATCTCATGGTCGGCATCGACGAAGGGCAGATGCAGCTTGGTGGCCAGCCGCTTGCCGATGCTGGTCTTGCCGGCGCCCATCAGGCCGATCAACACCAGGGTCTTGGGCACGGGCAGGGGCGTGGCGCACATGGGGATCGGGGTCCTGCTGACCGATGACGGATGGTGGCGCGATTGCCAGCCCCAGGCATGGACGCTATGGTTGCTGGCAAGGCCACCGGAACGGACGTTTCCATAGCACGAGGGGGTGGGGTCGCCCAACCCTGCGAGCCAAGGGAAAAGCGGAACCGGACCCGGTAGCCGACGCATGGCTGGCCCCTCCATCCATGCGGCACACCTGTCATTTCGCGTTCGGGAAGCCTTGTTCCATGAGCATGCTTGTGAAGATTCTGCTGCTGGTCGTCGTGCTTGTCGGTGTCGGCGGTTTCGCCGTGCTGGCCAGCGTCGACCTGCCCGCCCCCTCGCAGCCGGTGGAACGGGTGATCCCCAATGACCGTTTCAAGTAACCGGCTCTGCCGGCGGGGTTCAAGTGACCGCCGCCTGGGCACCCTGACGGCATTGGCCCTTGTGCTGCTGGCACCGGGGGTCCTGGCGCAGTCGGCGCCGGGGATGGTGTCGCAGCAGGCGGAGCCTGTGCCGTCCATTCCGTCCGGTGCCCCCTTGTCCTTGTTCCCGCCGTCACCTTCGGCAGAACCGGATGCGATGGGTGTTGAAACGGCACCGCTGGCCAACCCCGCCGACGCCCGCTCGCCCAAGGGCGTGATGGTGGAGGAATTGAAGGCCCAGGACCCGGAACTGGCCGGCACCATGGGCCCCGACAATGGCGGTCTGGCCCCCGACCTGTGGCAGGGGCTGCCCCGCGCCGATGTGGAGGCGCTGGTCGCCGGCATCCCGGCCGGATTGACCAGCCCCGCCCTGCGCACCGTGACCAGCAGCCTGCTGCTGACCAGTGCGGACGGGCTGGGGGCGGGGGAGAAGACCCGCGATCTGGCAGCATTGCGTGCCGAGGCCTTGCTGCGCATCGGCGATGCCGACGGGGCCGACGCGTTGCGCAATGTCGCACCGGCGGTGCTGGAGGATGAGGGTGCGGCACTGGCCTGGCTGGAGATGCGGTTTTTTGCCGGCGACCGCCAAGCGGCCTGCGACCAGGCGCCCGGCCTGTCCGCCCGGTTCCAGCATCCCGTCTGGCAGAAATGGCAGATCGTCTGCCAGGTGGCGGCCGGGCAGACCGATGCCATCTATCTCAGCCTCGACCTGATGCGCGAGCAGGGCGACAAGGACGACATCTTCTCCCGCCTGGCAGAAGGGGTGATGGCCGGCACCAAAACGCCCGTGAAGGGCGTGCTGGAGCCCACGGCCACGCAATTCGCCCTGATCCTGGCCAGCGGCCGCCCCTTCCCGCCGGAAACCAAGATCGCCGGCCCTGGCCCGCTGGCCGCCGTCGCCCGGCTGGCCAGCCTGCCCTTGGCCCAGCGTCTGGCCGCGGCGGAGCGGGCGGTGGCCCTGGGCGGGCTGGACGGTCCCGGCCTGTTGACCGTGTATGAGGCGGTCGCGGACGCCGATGCCAAAGGGCTGACCGTCGCCGGCGCCAGGAAGCCCACGGCTTTGTTCCGGGCCCAGGTGCTGAAGGCACTGCGGGCGGAGCCGATGGCCGCATCCAAGGCCGGCCTGTTCAAGATCGCCATGCTGGCCAGTTCCACCGAACAGCAGGCCGGTGCCTATGGCGCCTTGCTGCTGGAGGAGGTGCGGCAGTTCCGCCCGACCATCGGTTTCGCCTCCGTCGCCCCGTTGGTCGCCCGCCTGCATCTGCTGCAGGGCGAAAAGACCGCGGCATTGCCGTGGGTCAATCTGGCGCGCGACGATTTCAATGCAGCCAAGGATGAAGGCGCCTTTGCCCGGCTCTGGCCGCTGGCCGCCGCGCATGGGCTGGTGCGGGAAAGCGATTTCGAGCGGTCGCGCTGGATCAAGGATCTGGGTGGGGAAAGTGCGCGGGACACCGTCGACGGCGTGCTGATCCTGCTGACGGCCCTGCATGGCGGCAAGGATGCACCCCTGCCGCCCCTGGCCGATGGGTCGGCCCCACCGGGCCAGGTGAAGGGGGCCGTGCTGCTGGACGCCGTCACCGCTATGGGCAAGGACGGGCCAACGGGCACGCCGGCCTTCGATCTGGCGGAAATCCTGACCGGGCTGGCCCGCGCCGGGTTGAACGATCAGGCTCGTCTGATCGGGGCGGAGGCCATCGCCGGCCTGCTGCGGCCGGGGGCATAAGCGTGATGGAGGGGGCCGCACCCAAGCTGGCCAAGGCAAGGCCCGGCCGGCCACGCAAGGCCCCCGTCCCGCCGCCGCCCTGGGTTGATGCCTTCCTGGACATGATGGTGGCCGAACGCGGCGCCTCGGCCAACACACGCGAGGCCTATCGTCGCGATCTGACGGATGTGGCGAATTTCCTGCGGCAATCGGGACGGACCAGCCTGGACAATGCGTCGAGCGATGATCTGCGCGCCTATCTGGCGCATCTGGCCGCCGACAGGATCAAGGAGAAGTCGGCGGTCAAGACCGTGGCCCGCCGCCTGTCGGCGTTGCGCCAATATTACAAGTTCCTGGTGTCGGAGGGGCAACGGGCCGAAGACCCGGCCAGCGTACTGGATACGCCCAAGCAGGGAAGGTCGCTGCCCAAGATCCTGACCGAGGCGGATGTCGGTGCCCTGTTGGCGGCGGCGGCAAGGCTGGGCGCGCCGGAGGGACGGCGGCTGAATGCGCTGCTGGAGGTGCTGTATGCCACCGGCCTGCGCGTGTCGGAGCTGGTGGGTCTGCCCATGAATGCCCTGGGCCGGGATGGAAGGGCCCTGATCGTACGCGGCAAGGGCGGCAAGGAACGGCTGGTGCCCCTGTCGGCCCCGGCGCGCGCGGCGGTGGAAGCCTACTTGCCCGACCGGCCCTTCTTCATGACCAAGGGGCGGGAAGGTAAACAGCAGGCCTTCCTGTTCCCGTCGCGCGCCACATCCGGCGCCCTGACCCGCCAGCGCTTCGGGCAGTTGCTGAAGGATCTGGCGATCATGGCCGGGCTGGACCCGACCAAGGTCAGCCCCCATGTCCTGCGCCACTGTTTCGCCACCCATCTGCTGGACCACGGCGCCGACCTGCGGTCGGTGCAGAAGATGCTGGGCCACGCCGATATCGGCACCACCCAGATCTATACCCATGTCGTGGGGGAACGGCTGCGCAAGACGGTGGAGGAACATCACCCGCTGTCGGTGGCGAAGAAGGGCAAACGGGGATAATTACCCCCGTCCCTCGCGCCGCCAGGCCAGCAGCAGCATGCCCACTGCCAGCAGCAGCACCGGCAACGCCGGCAACAACGGCGTCTGGGTCACGCCCGTCACCACATGGTCGCCATTGCCGCGCAGGCCCAGCCAGCCGGCGCCGGCGGCATCGCGGTCGGGGCGCACGCGACGGATGGCGGGCACGCCCGACCCGTCGCCGCTCAGCCAGTAGGAACCGCCCCCCGTCGCCTTCAGCACGGGCGCCAGCGGGTCGGGCGTGGAACGCACGTCCGCCAGTTCCGGCGGGTTGACCGCCCCCACCACGGCCACGGCCGACTTCTCCCCATCCGTCACCCGCCAGATGCCGGGTTCCGATGCGATCAGCGTGCCGACCGCCTGGCCCGTACCGCTGTCGCGCATCTCCACCTGGGTCGCGACATCGGCGGGGGAGGTGACGTTGACGGGGCGCGTATCGGGTTCCAGCGACCGGCGGGTGATGGTGACGCGGCTGCCATCCACGGCGGTGCGCAGGTCGTTCTCCTCCAGCTCCGGTTCCTTCATCAGCCAGTGGGCCAGACGGCGCAGTAGTTCCGCCTGCGGCCCCCCACCTTCGAACCCCCGCGACCAGAGCCAGAAATGATCAGACGCCAGCTGCGCCACGCGCCCCTGGCCCACCCGGTCCAGGATCAGCAGGGGCCGGCCTTCCGCCCCCGACATCACCGTCGCACCCTTGTCCGCCGACACATCGATCTGCCGCATCCAGCGGCCCCAGGGGCCGACCCCGTCGGGCGCATCGGTCAGGCCGGCGGTGACCGGGTGGCGCCGGCCCAGTTCCGTCACGGTCGGCTTGAATGGTTCCTCCATGATCCGGCCCGTGGGTTCGGCCGGCAGCACGGTACCGATGGGCGTGCGGTAGAGCGACAGGGGCGTGGCGAAGGTCGGGCCGCTGGCCTCCAGGAAGGCGCCACCCTTTTCGACATATTCGGCGATATTGGCCAGGTACATGTTGTTGATGACGCCGCGCTTCTTGTAACGGTCGAAGATGATCAGGTCGAATTCCGACAGTTTCATCTCGAACAGCTCGCGGATCGGAAAGGCGATCAGCGACAGTTCGCGGATGGGCGTGCCGTCATTCTTCTCCGGCGGGCGCAGGATGGTGAAATGCACCAGATCGACGGCCGGATCGGCCTTCAGCAGGTTGCGCCAGGTCCGCTCCCCCGCGTGCGGTTCGCCCGACACCAGCAGCACGCGCAGCCGGTCGCGCACCCCGTTCACCACCACGGCGGCACGGTTGTTGGCCAGCGTCAGCTCGCGTGAGCCCGCCTCGGCCGTCAATTCCACGATGTTCAGGCCGCCATGCGACAGGGGAAGGGTGAAGGGCACCTCCTGCCCGACCGGCACGGACAGGATCATCGGGTCCTGCCCGTCCTGGCGCAGGGTGACGCTGGCCACCTCACCGCTCTCCCCACCCGGAAGGTCGTCCACGCGGATGGTGAAGCTGATTTCCTTGCCAACGATGCCGAAGCTGGGGGCCTGCACGATGGTCAGGCGGCGGTCGCCCTCGTCCTTCTCACCCGTCAGCAGGGCATGGACCGGGCCAAAATCCTGCAGGGAGGGCAGATTGGCCGCCACATCATGCACCTGCCCGTCGGTCACCAGGATCGCACCCGCCAGCCGCCCGCGCGGCACGTCGGAGACGGCGCGGGTCATGGCCTCCATCAGGCGGGTTTCCTCGACCTCGGCACCATCCCCCCCGCCGGCACGCACCACCCGCACCTCCAGGTCGGGGAAGCGGGACAGGCGCTCACGCAGCGCGGTCACGGCCTTTTCCGTGCGGGCGGCACGGTCGCCGATCTTCTGGCTGGGCGACTGGTCCACGACCAGCACGGCCACATCCTTGATCGGCTCCCGCTTCTCCGTCACCAGCGACGGGTTGGACAAAGCCAGGACCAGCACGGCCAGCCCCCCCAGCCGCCACCAGCCGCCGCGTGCCCGCCGGTACAACCCATACCCGGCGATCAGCAGCGCCAGCAGGCCCAGCGGCACCAGGGCAGCCCAGGGGATCAGCGGGGCGAAGGCGATGTCCTGGCCGGTCATTGGCCCAGCCTCTCCAGGATGGCGGGCACATGCACCTGGTCGGCCTTGTAATTGCCGGTCAGGGCGTACATCACGATGTTGACGCCGACACGATAGGCGATCTCCCGCTGCCGCTCCGGACCCGGCACCACGGGATAAAGCGGCCGGCCGCGTTCATCCATGGCCCAGGCGGCGGCCCAGTCGTTCGACCCGATGATCACCGACGACACGCCGTCATTGCTGGCATTGTCCTCCCGCGCCTCGGCCCACAGCTCCCCGCCGGCATAGCGGCCGGGAAAGTCGCCCAGCAGGTAGAAGGCCTTGGTCAGTACATGTTCGGCGCCCACCGGCGCCAGTGGCGGGATGTCCAGGCCGCGCAGCAGCGCCTCCAGCGCCGGGCCGCCCGGCCCCTCACCCGATGCCGCCGGCGTGCGCGTGTCGATCAACACCATGCCGCCCTGGCGCATGTAATTGTTCAGGCGGATGCGGGCGGCATCCGACAGGCTGGTCTGCCCCTCCGTCACCGGCCAATAAATCAGGGGAAAGAAGGACAGGTCGTCATTGTCCAGGTCCACGGGCATGGCGCCCGCCACCTCCACCGCCGTGCGGTCGGCCAGGACGCGGCCCAGCCCTTCCAGCCCGGCCTTGGCGATCGTGTCCACCGCCCCGTCGCCCGTGCGCACATAGGCCAGCCAGTTCTGGGCCGTCGCCTCGATGGACCGGGTATCGTCGGCCCGCGCGTCACCCGCCGCCAGGCCGGCGGCCAGCAACAGGGCCAGACCCGCCGCCGCGTTCCGGCCCGGCAGACGCGGCAGCAGCCCGCGCAGCGACAGCGCGATCGCCAGATCGATCAGGCCCAGGATCAATGCCATGGTCAGCAAGGTCGGCTTCAGCTCGGTTTCACCGCCCCCAGCGTACAGCCCCTTGGGCACACCCGCCAGCAGAGCATCGGGTGTGGTCATCGCCGGCACCGACGGCGCCAGATTGAGCGCACGCGGCGATTCGGCCGGTCCGTAATATCCGGGCGGATGGCGGGGAGAAACGGGGGTCGACAGGTCGGATGCCGCCAGGGGGAACACCGTACCCGCCGGGTCGGTCAGATGGCCGTACCCATCCATAATGGCGCGCGGCGCCAGGCTCCCCGTGGCCTCCCCGCCCTCCACCCCCGCCGATAGGGCCACCACCCGGCGCAGCATATCCACATAAAGTCCCGACAAGGCCAGGTTGGACCAGTCCGGCCCGGCACTGGTATGGACCAGGACCAGGGCCCCGCGCCCACGCCGTTCGGCGGTGACCAGCGGCGTACCATCGGCCAGCCGCGCCCAGGTGCGGGGCGCCAGATCGATGCCCGGCTCGGCCAGCACCTGCCGCTTTACCGTCACGTCGGCGGGCACGGTCAGGCCATGGAAGGGGCTGTCATCGGCAAAGGGCGACAGGCCTGCCGGATTGTCCCAGGACAGGGCCCCGCCCAGCGCCCGCCCGCCGGCGCGCAGCGGCACGGGGATCAGGCTGTCGGCATTCTGGGCCAGACGCGGGCCGGCAAAGCGCATCAGCACGCCGCCACCCTCGATCCAGGCGGCCAGCCGCGCCACCTCCACATCCGCCAGCGACCCGACATCGGCCAGGATCAGGACCGACAGGTTGCGGTCCAGCAGTTCCCCGATATTGCCCTTGCGCAGTTCCGCATAGGGCGCCAGGGCGCGTTCCAGGTAATAGAGGTCGGACAGCAGCGGCTGCTCCCCGCTAGCCCGGCCGGAGACCAGCCCCACGGGCCGGCGGCGCCAGCGCTCATCGGTCAGCAGCACGGCACCGGCACTGTCCTGACCCTCCAGGCGCAGGCTGGCCAGCTCGTTGCGCAGTTCGGTGGGCAGGTCCAGCGGCACTTCCACCCGCCCCTCCCCCGCCGCCAGGGTGACATTGGCGGCCCCCAACAGGCGGCCATCGGCCCCCTGCGCGCGCAGGGTGACGGGCAGCGGCAGACTGGGGTCGGAGCGTTCCACCGGCACGCGCAGCGACGTGCCCTCCAGCACAGGCTGGCGGATCAGCAGGGCCGGGCGTTCCGCCCCGTCGCCCCGCACCTCCAACGACCCCAGGCGGCGCAGCACGGTGACCAGTTCGGCCGCTGCCGGGTCGGAAATGCCGGTGGGGCCGGAAGCGGCCACCCCATCGGTCAGCCAGACCACATAGGGGGTGCCGTCGGGCCGGAAATTCCCCAGCGCCTTCACCACCCCCGCCCGGTCCACCGGCCAGGGCACGGGCGCCATGGTCTGCGCCTGCCGTTTGGCGGCATCGGCCGGCATCGGCCCGGCCAGCAGGGGCGCATCGCCATTGGCCGATGGGGCGGTGGCCAGCAGGGTGACGGTGCGCCCCTGCCGGTCCGCCTGGTCGATCAAACCGTCCATGGCGGCCAGCCGTGCCGGCCAGTCCCGCGCCGCCGCCCAGCCATTATCGACGACCAGCAGCAGCGGCCCCCCACCCGGCAGGCTGGCGGCCGGGTTCAGCAAGGGCCGCGACAAGGCCAGGATGACCAGCGCCGCCAGGACGATGCGCAGGATCAGGATCCAGAGCGGCGTGCGGTTGGGCGTCTCTTCCCGATGTACCAGATCGGCCAGCAGGCGGATGGCGGGGAAGCTGATGGTGCGCGGATTGGGTGGCGTGACCTTCAGCAGCCAGTACAGCACCGGCAGCACCGCCAGCCCCAGCAGCAGCCAGGGGGCAGCAAAGGCAATGGGACCCAGGTTCAGCATCGCCTCACCCTTCCCCCGACAAGGCGGCCCATAGCGACAGCAACGCGGTCTGCGGCGGCTTGTCCGTGCGGTGCAGGGTCAGGGTCCAGCCGGCGGCCCGCGCGATGGCGGCCAGCCCGTCACGCTGTGCGGCCAGCCGGTCCAGATAGGCGTCGCGCACGCCATCCACACGCGGCACCAGCAGCGACCCCTCCCCCTCCAGCCCCTTGAAGCGGACACGGCCCGCATAGGGCAGCGTCTCCTCACCGGGGTCCAGCACCTGCACCAGATGCCCGCGCAAGCCGCGCGCCGACAGGCGCGACACGGCGGCCTGGATAGTGTCCAGCGGCGACAGCAGGTCACCCATCAGCACGACCTGGGCATGGCGGGGCAGCTCCACCGCCGTCGGCGGCAGGCCGGTCCCTTCATGGAAATAGATCTGCCCGGTCAGCCAGTCGGCCAGACGCGGCAGGATGGACCGGGCCGCGGAGGGCGGCACGTCGCTGCCGGCCAGTTGCACCCGCTCACCCCCGCGCAGCAGCAAGGCGGACAGGGCCAGGGCCAGCAGGTCGGCGCGATCACGCTTGGTGGAAAGCTCGCGCACGGAACGCCAGTTCATCGACGGGCTGTCGTCGCGCCAGATCCAGACGGTCTGCGCCGCCTCCCACTCATTCTCGCGCACGAAGACGTGGGCCGACTTGCCCGTCTGGCGCCAGTCGATGCGGTTATGCGCGTCGCCCTGCTGATAGCGGCGGAACTGCCAGAAGGTCTCGCCCGTGCCCACGCGGCGCCGGCCATGCGCACCCTGCGCCACCGTGGCCGCAATACGCTCCGCCGCGACCAGCAGCGGCGGCAGGCGGCTGGCCAGATCGTCGGCCCGGTGCTGGGCGCGGATGGAGGCGGGCTGGTGACGGGCATCCATGCCGGGTTACGCCAGCGGGGCGCAAAGCTGGTCGATAAGGGCATCCAGCGTGATGCCATCGGCGCGTGCCGCGAAATTCAGCGCCATGCGGTGGCGCAGCACCGGCTTGGCCAGGGCCACGACATCATCCAGCGACGGGGTCAGGCGCCCATCCAGCAGGGCCCGGGCGCGGGCGGCCAGCATCAGGGCCTGGGATGCGCGGGGACCGGGCCCCCAGGCCACATGCCGGCGCACAGCGTCCAGCGGGCTGCTGTCGGGTCGGGCGTTGCGCACCAGATCCAGGATGCCATCCACGACACTGTCGCCCACCGGCACGCGGCGGACCAGGGCCTGGGCGGCGATCAGATCCTGCGGTGTCAGCACGGGTGCCACCCCGCCGGCATCGGCACCGGTGGTGGCGATCATCATGCGGCGTTCGGCGTCGCGGTCGGGATAATCCACATCCACCTGCAACAAAAACCGGTCCAGCTGCGCCTCGGGCAGCGGATAGGTGCCTTCCTGTTCCAGCGGGTTCTGCGTGGCCAGCACATGGAAGGGGCGGGGCAGCGGATGGTAATGGCCGGCCACCGACACGCGGCCTTCCTGCATGGCCTGCAACAGCGCCGACTGGGTGCGCGGGCTGGCGCGGTTGATCTCGTCAGCCATCAGCAGCTGGGCGAAGACCGGGCCGGGGATGAAGCGGAAGGCGCGGCGTCCATCGTCACGTTCCTCCAGCACCTCAGAGCCCAGGATGTCGGCGGGCATCAGGTCGGGCGTACATTGCACCCGGCGGTCATCCAGGCCCATGACGGTGCCCAGCGTTTCCACCAGCCGCGTCTTGGCCAGGCCCGGCACGCCGATCAGCAGCAGATGGCCCCCCGCCAGCAGCGTGACCAGCGACAGGTCGATGACCTCCTGCTGGCCGAAGATGACGCGGCCGATGGCCTGGCGCGCGGCGGTCAGCTTGGCCCCCAGCGCCTCCACATCGCGCAGCAGGGCGTGGGTATCGGTGCCGCGCCCGACCTCCAGTGAGTTCATCACCATCATCTTCCCTTCAAACCTCGCCACCCTCTTAAGATAGGTCGGCACGCTCTGGGTACCAGAAGCTTGTCATCACGACTATGTTATCAGTGCGACGGCAACGCCGCGCCCACGCAAAAGGGATGGTCCGTTCCACCATGACGGAAAGCAAGCACATTAGGGATGCCAATGCACCGCCCCCCGATGGGGCCACCAGCGCCGATGCCGCGCTGAAGGCCCTGGGTGGCGGGCCCGCCCGCGCCCCCAACGCAGAGGATGAGGCCTATCCCATCGACATCCGCGCCGACGGCACCTGGTTCTATCACGGCAGCCCCATCGGCCGGCTGCCGCTGGTCAAGCTGTTCGCCACGGTGCTGAAGCGCGACGCAGCCGGCGATTACTGGCTGATCACCCCGGCGGAGCGCGGGCGGATCAGCGTGGAGGATGCGCCCTTCGTGGCCGTGGGCCTGGCGGTGGACGGCAGCGGCCCGGACCAGCGCCTGCGCTTCACCACCAATCTGGAGGCTGAGGTGACGGCCGGTCCCGACCATCCGATCCGTGTCGTCACCGACCCCGCCACAGGGGAGCCGCGCCCCTATATCCGCGTCAAGGGTGCGGCGGATGCGCCGTTGGAAGCGCGGATAAACCGTGCCATCTTCTATGATCTTGTCGAACGGGCCGATACCGGTGAAGCCGGCGAGATCGGGGTGTGGAGCCAGGGGATGTTCTTCCCCCTGGGCAAAGTCAGCGAGGACTGAAAGCAAGGTGTTCCAGGCAGAGGCGATGGCGGCCAGTCCCGCCATGGAGGCGATCCGGACCCTGTTCCAGCGGCTGGAACGGCCATCGGGCCGACGCGGCGACCTGGATGGCAATCCGGGACTGCCGATGGTGTCCGTCCCCCTGCGCGACGCCGCCGTGCTGGTGCCCCTGATCGACCGCCCGGAAGGGCCCACCATCCTGTTCACCCAGCGCACGGCGCATCTGGCCGCCCATGCCGGCCAAATCAGCTTTCCCGGCGGCGGGGTGGAAGCCCATGACAGCGACGCCGTCGCCACCGCGCTGCGCGAGACGGAGGAGGAGATTGGGCTGGCCCGTGCGCATGTCGAGGTGCTGGGCCATCTGGACACCTACATCACCCGCACCGGCTTCAGCGTCGTGCCCATTGTCGCCCGCGTGGCCCCGCCCTTCACGCTGGTGCCCGACCCGAACGAGGTGGATGCGGTGTTCGAGGTGCCGCTGTCCTTCATCCTGGACCCGGCCAGCCGGGTACGGGAGAGCCGGGAATATGCCGGTGCGCTTCGCCATTTCTGGGCCTTCCCGTTCGGGGAGCGCTATATCTGGGGCGCAACGGCGGGGATGCTGATCAATCTGTGCGACGTGCTGGGGGCGTTGGATTGAAGATTGCGGCGCTGCTGACAGCCTTGGCCCTGTCCCTGCCCGTGGCGGCGCAGGAGATCATCCTGGTCCGGCATGCGGAGAAGGGCATGGAACCCGCCGGCGACGCGGCCCTGTCCGCCACCGGGGCTGTCCGCGCCAAGGCCCTGGCCGACCTGCTGGCCCCAGCCCCGCCGGTGATGATCCTGACCAGCCCCGCCCGGCGCACGAATGAGACGGCGGCGCCCATCGCGGAGTTGGCCGGCGTGCCGGCGGAAGCCGTACCCATCCCGCCTGGAGACCTGCCGGCCCATGTGCGGGCGACGGCGGCGAAGCTGGCTTTGCTGCAGCCGGGACAGGTGGCGCTGGTGGTCGGCCATAGCAATACCGTGCCGGCCGTCATCAAGGCAATGGGCGGCCCCCCACTGCCCGACCTGCCGGAATGCGCCTATGATCGGCTGCATCGCTGGGACGTGGCGGAGAAATCACTGAGAATTGAGCGGTATGGCGTGGAGAGCCTGTGCCCGTTGGTCGATTAGAGTCTGTCAGGTTCAGATAGAACCGCTCCCCTCGTCATCCCGGCGAAAGCCGGGACCCAGGGGCCCCAGGATCAAACCTCTACGCGGCTTAGATCAAAGCTGCCGATAGGTCGGGCGCTCGGCCCCTGGGTCCCGGCTTTCGCCGGGATGACGAAGGAAGGGGTGGCGCAGGAAGCCTCTAAAAACAAAGACGCCCGCCGCCGGTTTCCCGGGGCGGGCTTTCACGACAAAGAGGCTTACTCAGCCGTCGTCGTGACTTTCGGCTTGGGCAGGTCCAGCTTGATATGCAGTTCCTTCAGCCGGTCCGGTGTGGTGGCGTTGGGGGCCTGCATCAGCAGATCCTCGGCGCGCTGGTTCAGCGGGAAGACGATGACCTCGCGGATGTTCGGCTCGTCGGCCAGCAGCATGACCATGCGGTCAATACCGGGGGCCGAGCCGCCGTGCGGCGGGGCGCCCAGCTTGAAGGCCGACAGCATGCCGCCGAACTTGGCTTCCAGAACCTCCGGCGGATATCCCGCGATCTCGAACGCCTTGTACATGATTTCCGGCTTGTGGTTCCGGATGGCGCCGGACGACAGTTCCACGCCGTTGCAGACGATGTCGTACTGATAGGCGTTGATGGTCAGCGGGTCCTGGTTCAAGAGCGCGTCCAGGCCACCCTGCGGCATGGAGAACGGGTTGTGCGAGAAGTCGACCTTCTTGCGCTCCTCGTCATATTCGAACATCGGGAAATCGACGATCCAGCAGAACTTGTAAGTGTCCTTCTCAATCAGGCCCAGTTCCTCACCGATACGCGTGCGGGCCAGGCCCGCCAGCTTGGCGGCGGGGCCGGCCTGGTCGCAGACGAAGAACACCGCGTCGCCGTCCTGCAGACCCACCACCTCGCGCAGGGCGGCCTGGGCGGCTTCCGGCACGAACTTGGCGATGGGGCCCTTGCCGCCGGCGGCCTCGAACAGGATATAGCCCAGGCCGGGCGCGCCCAGGCCGCGGGCCCAGTCGTTCAGCTTGTCGAAGAAGCTGCGCGGCTTGTCGGCAACCGACGGCGCGCGGATGGCGCGGACCACACCACCCTTGTCGATCACGCCTTTGAACGCCTTGAACTCCACATCGTCGCGCTTGAACACGGACGTGACGTCGGTGATCACCAGCGGGTTGCGCAGGTCCGGCTTGTCGTTGCCATATTTCAGCATCGATTCAGCATAGGGGATGCGCACGAACGGGTAGGAGGACACGCTGCGCTTGGTGCCCGTGAAGCCGCTGAATTCCTCGAAGATGCCGTGGATGACGGGTTCGATGGCGGCGAACACATCCTCCTGCGTCACGAAGCTCATCTCGAAATCGAGCTGGTAGAACTCGCCCGGGCTGCGGTCGGCGCGGCTATCCTCATCGCGGAAGCAGGGCGCGATCTGGAAATAGCGGTCGAAGCCAGAGACCATCAGCAACTGCTTGAACTGCTGCGGCGCCTGCGGCAGGGCGTAGAACTTGCCGGGATGGTTGCGGCTCGGCACCAGGAAGTCGCGGGCCCCTTCCGGGCTGCTGGCCGTCAGGATCGGGGTCTGGAATTCCACGAAGCCCTGTTCGATCATGCGGCGGCGGGCCGAGGCGATGACATGGCTGCGCAGCAGAATGTTCTTCTGCATCTTCTCCCGGCGCAGGTCCAGGAAGCGGTAACGCAGGCGCAGTTCCTCGCCAGCATCCTGCTCGCTGTTGACCTGCAGCGGCAGCGGGTCGGCCGACGACTGCACCGACAGGTCGCGCACCTTCACCTCGACATGGCCCGTGGGCAGCTTGTCGTTGACGGTCTCGGCCGTGCGGTTGATGACCTCACCGGTGATGGTCACCACCGATTCCAGGCGCAGCCCGTCCAGCGCCTGGAAATGCGGGGACGAGGTATCGACCACGCATTGGGTGATGCCGAAATGGTCGCGCAGGTCGACGAACAACAGCTGCCCATGGTCGCGCTTGCGGTTGATCCAGCCGGACAGGCGGACGGTCTGGCCGGCATGGTCCGGACGGAGTTGGCCACAATTATGCGTGCGATAGGCGTGCATGGCGGATCGACCCTAAGATGGCGAATGGACGGTGCGGAAGGGCAACAGAAAGGGGACGCCGGCAACGAGGCTGCCGACATGGATGCGCACACCACACCGGACGGGCCTTGCTTGTCAAGCGACGCAAAGCGATGTGCTGCTACCCGGTCTCCCGCCACCGCGCGATGATGGCGGCAATCGACCCGTCTTGCCGCAGAGCGGTCAACGCCGCGTTCAACCGAGCGGCCTTGTCCGACCGGTTGAAGGGCAGGCCGATAAAATGCGGCGATATGGCCAGCGGCGTCTGGAGCAACCGGATCTGACCGGCCACGCCGACATGGCGCGCTTTCCATTCCAGGGCGAAACGGTCCCCCACCACCATATCGACGCGCCCCGCTACCAGCTTCAGCAGGGAAAGCTCGTCATTGCGCGCCGGATCGCGGGTAAAATGGGTCGCCCGGTCGAAATCGGCGCCATAGGAATTTCGCAGCGCCGTGCCGATGGTCAGGCCCGTCAGGTCGTCCAGACTGCTGTAGGTAAGGGTGCTGCCGGTACGTACCGCAAAGGCGATCTCACCGTCACGGAATGATCCGACCAGATGATAGTCACGCCGGCGTTCGGGCGTCGATACAAGGCCGAACAGCAGATCGCACCGTGCCTGCTCAAGCCCCGCAAGCGCCCGCGACCATGCCATCTGCTCGATAACAAAGGGGGCTCCCGTCCGTTGCAGAAGGGCGCGGACGATGTCCACATCCATGCCCATGGCACCCTGGACAGGGTCCGCCCAGCAATAGGGCGGAAAATCATCGGTGCAGAAAACCCGCCAAGGCGGTTCCGCGGCGTGAGCAGCGCCAATAGCAGCCAAGCCGGCGGCCCAGCCGAGAACGTCACGTCGGCTGAAAACCGTCGTGGGATGCGCGCGTCTGTCGCCTGATCCCAGCCTGTTCACGATGACCGCCTTACGCTGCGCAGCCGTGAACGGCATAATATACCGTGGGCTCGGTTATGGGTACCTATCCGCATGCCGGCTTGCCGGATATCGGTATTCGACAGCGGCGGCGCGCTCATGTATCAAGTTGCGCCATGAGCCTGATCACCACCACCGAAGCCCTCGCGTCCTTCATCGACCGTATCCGTGGCGCCGATTACGTCACCGTCGATACGGAATTCATGCGGGAAAAGACCTATTGGCCGGAACTCTGCCTGGTGCAGGTGGCCGGCCCTGACGAGGCGGCGGCCATCGACCCGCTGGCACCCGGCATCGACCTGTCGTCGCTGTACGATCTGCTGGCCGACCCGAAGGTGCTGAAGGTCTTCCACGCGGCCCGCCAGGACCTGGAAATCTTCGTCAACCTGACGGGCAAGGTGCCGGCGCCGCTGTTCGACACACAGGTGGCCGCCATGGTCTGCGGCTTCGGCGATTCGGTCGGGTACGAGACGCTGATCACCAAGCTGACCCCGGCCCGCATCGACAAGTCCAGCCGCTTCACCGACTGGTCGCACCGGCCGCTGACCGACCGGCAGCTGCATTATGCGCTGTCGGACGTCACCCATCTGCGCCCGGCATACGAGAAGATCCGCGCCAAGCTGACCCGCACGGGGCGGGAGGCTTGGCTGGAAGACGAGATGGCCATCCTGACCGATCCAGCCACATACCGGACGGAGCCGGAAGACGCCTGGAAGCGCCTGAAGGTCCGCACGGAGAAGCCGCGCTTCCTGGCCATCCTGAAAGAGGTCGCCGCCTGGCGTGAGCGCGAAGCGCAGCGCAAGAACCTGCCGCGCAACCGCGTCCTGCGGGACGAGGCGTTGATGGAGATCGCTGCGCACGCCCCCACCAATGTTGATGATCTGGGCCGCACCCGCGGCCTGGGCGCCGGCATGGCGCAGGGCCGCTATGGCTCCGAAATCCTGGCCGCCATCAGTACGGCCCTGGCCATCCCCGACAGCGCCCTGCCACGCGCCGAACCGCGCGTGGAACCGGCCCCCGGCATCGCCCCCATCGTGGAGCTGCTGCGCGTGCTGCTGAAGATGGTCTGCGACGATAATGACGTGGCCAGCCGTCTGGTCGCCAACGCCGCCGACCTGGAAGCCATCGCCGGCGACGACAAAGCCAATGTCGAGGCGCTGCGGGGCTGGCGCCGCGAGCTGTTCGGCGAGGCCGCCCTGCGCCTGAAGCAGGGCAAGCTGGCCCTGGCCATCGCCGGCAAGAAGGTGAAGATCGTCGATCTGGGGTGATGAGGGGTGCCGTAGGTCGGGGTAAGGCGCAGCCGAACCCCGACATTTGACGGGCGCGTCGCTCAGAACGCCGCGTAGACCTTGTCCAGGTCGGCGTCGCTGAAGCTGTAGGTGGCGTTGCAGAACTCGCATGTCACGGCAACGGCACCGTCCACGCGCATTTCATCCAGCCCGTCGCGCTCCAGGCTGCGCAGCACGTCACTGACCCGCTCGCGCGAGCAGCGGCAGCCGGGGCGCAGTTCCTTGCGCTCGAACACCATCGGCACTTCCTCGTTGAACAGGCGATAGATCAGCGCGTTCACCGACAGGGCCGGGTCCAGCATCTCATGCGCCGTCACCGTTTCCAGCAGGGCGCCGGCACGGTTCCAGTCCTCTTCGCGCACACCGGCCTGATGCTCGGTGAACGATCCGGCATTCTCCGGCGGCAGGGCCTGGAGCATGATGGCCCCGCCCACCCACTTGCCATCCGCATCCTTGGATACGAAGCTCTTGATGCTGGCTGCCAGCTGTTCGCTCTGCCGGAAATAATGGCGCACGGCATCGGTCAGCGTGGCACCGCGCAGTTCCACGATGCCCTGGTAACGTTCCGTATGCTCGCCCTGATCGACCGTGAAGGCGAGATAGCCGGCACCCAGCAGCGATCCCAGATCGGCCTGGAATCCCTTATGCGACTTCTGTTTGGCCAGACGCTCTTCATCGACGCGGGCATAGCCGCGCAAATCACCGACCGAGGTGATGTCGGCCACCGTATAGGCGACAGGGCCGTCGCCCTTGGTCTGCAAAGTGAAGATGCCGTCATATTTCAACGACGAGGCCAGTGTGGCCGCCATCAGGATGGTGTCCGCCAGCAGCGGCGCCAGCTCGTCGGGGTAATTATGGCGGGTGATGATCTCATCCAAGGCCGGGCCCAGCCGGATCAGCCGCCCGCGGAAGGAGCTGCTGTCCAGCTGGAACGGCTGGCAGATATCGAATTCGGCCGTGACTTTATCGGTATCGTGGCGGGGATGGCCCGCCACGGGGGGAACGGATTTCATCGGTTCAGGCACCAGGTCAGAATGCCCTTCTGGGCGTGCATGCGGTTTTCCGCCTCGTCCCACACCGCCGACTGGGGTCCGTCGATGACGCTGGACGTCACCTCCTCCTCTCGGTGTGCGGGCAGGCAGTGCATGAATATGGCGTCTTTTTTCGCCAGACCCATGATCCTGTCGTTTACCTGATAGGACTTCAGCAGATTGTGGCGGCGATGCGCGTCCTTGTTATGCATCGACACCCAGGTGTCGGTGACCAGGGCATCGGCACCCGCCGCCGCCTCTTCCACGTCGCGATGGACGGTGACGCGGCCCTTGTTGGCCTTGATCCATTCCAGCGTCTGGTGAGAGGGCGACAGCTCCGGCGGGCAGGCGATGCGCAGCTCGAAATCGAACGCCACGGAAGCGTGGATGAAGCTTTCGCAGACATTGTTGGCGTCGCCGGTCCAGCAGAAGACGGCATCCTTGATGGGGCCCTTGCGTTCCTCGTACGTCAGGATGTCGGCCATGATCTGCACAGGGTGCGAGCTGTCGGTCAGGCCGTTGATGACGGGGACGGTCGCCGCCTCCGCCATCTCCTGCAACTTCGCCTCATGGTCGGTGCGCAGCATGATGATGTCGACATAGCGCGACAGGACGCGGGCCGTGTCGCCGATGGTCTCGCCATGGCCCAGCTGGATCTCCTTGCCGGTCAGGCAGATGACTTCGCCGCCCAGCTGGCGCATGCCCACCTCGAACGACACGCGGGTGCGCGTGCTGGGCTTTTCGAAGATCAGGGCCAGCGTCTTGCCCAGCAGCGGCTTTTCCGCTCCCTGACCGCGCTTCATCATCGCGGCGCGGCCCAGCATGTCGCGCAGTTCGGCGACGCTATGGTCATGGATATCCAGGAAATGGCGGGGTGTCTTGTTATTGTTGGTCATTGCGCCAGCTCCTGGCAGGTCTTGTCGATGATGGCGGCCGCTTCGGCGATTTCCGTATCGCCAATGGTCAGCGGCGGCAGGATGCGGATGACATTCTCGGCGGCAGGCACGGTCAGCAGGCCGTTGGCCCGCAGGCGGGTCACCACATCCCCATTCGGCTGCACGCATTTCAGGCCCAGCATCAGGCCCTTGCCGCGCACTTCCGACAGCACGGTCGGATGGCGGGCCACCAGATCGGCCAATGCGGCCTGCAGCTTCTCACCGGTCGCCGTCACCTGCTCCAGGAAGCCCGGTGCCGTGACGACGTCCAGCACGGCATTGGCAACGGCCATGGCCAGCGGGTTGCCGCCGAAGGTGGACCCGTGCGTGCCGGGCACCATGCCCTTGGCCGCCTTCTCGCTGACCAGGCAGGCACCGACGGGGAATCCGCCGCCGATGCCCTTGGCGATGGTCATCACGTCGGGTTCCACGCCGGCCCATTCATGAGCGAACAGCTTGCCGGTACGCCCGACACCCGTCTGGATCTCGTCGAACACCAGCAGCAGGCCGAACTCGTCCGCCGTCGCGCGCAGGGCCTTCAGATAATCGTCACTGCCGACCACGATACCGCCCTCGCCCAGAATCGGCTCCACGACGATGGCGGCTGTTTCCGGGGTGATCGCGGCACGCAGCTCGTTCATGTTGCCGAACGGCACCTGGTCGAACGCGTCCAGCAGGGGACCGAATCCGCCCACCATCTTTTCCGACCTGGCGGCGGCGATGGCGGTGGTGGAGCGGCCATGGAAGGCCCCGCCCACCACGATGAAGCGGGTCTTTTCCGGATGCCCGGTATCATGCTGGTACTTGCGCACCGTCTTGACCGCGCATTCGAACGCCTCCACGCCGGAATTGGTGAAGAACATCGTGTCGGCGAAGGTCAGGTCGCACAGCCGCCTGGCCAGCTGTTCCTGTCCGGCAACCCGGAAAAGGTTGGAGCAGTGCCAGAGCTTGCCCGCCTGCTCGGTCAGCTTTCCCACCAGATAGGGGTGTGCGTGACCCAGGGCGTTCACCGCGATGCCGGCGGTGAAATCAAGGAATCGTCGGCCGGTCGTATCCCAGATGTAAGCGCCTTCGCCCCGCTCGAACACGATGTCGATGCGGGAATAGGTGGGCATCACGGCAGGGATCACGGCTGCAACTCCATTGAGCCTTGGGTCCGTTACGTATCGGGCCGGATGCCCGAACGCTGGAACCGGCGACTATTGGGTGGCAAGCCCCCCCTGTCAACGCACCCCCATGCATCCCTAACGTGACATAGGCAAGAAGCGTTGCGGATTTAACCCTTTCAGCTTATGAATGAAACCGAAATGACGGGCCGTTTTCCTGGCCGTCAATCCCAAGTAATGCCGACCGTCCCCCGGTCCACCCTGGCGGAGTTGTTCAACCGATGCCCAACGATATCCTGGACCCTCGCAGTTTCCAGCGTCCCGGCCTGCATGGCATTGCCGAAGCGGCGGTTGAAAGCGGGCCCGTCACCGGGGGCATCACCACGATTTCGGCCGAGGCGCGCATAGAGGGGGCGAAAATCTCCCATTGCCACACGCTGCATGTGGCCGGTCGCCTGGTCGATGTGACCTTGAACGAGATCAAGATCCTGGAGATCGCCGAGGGCGGGCATTTCGAGGGCGTGGCCAAGGTGGAGCAGATGCGCGTCAATGGCCGCGCCACCGGCAACCTGGAAGTGACGGGCATCCTGTCGGTGGGTGAGACGGGGCAAGTGGACGGCACCATCCGCTATGGCCGCATCAACATCGCCGACGGCGGCAGCGTCACGGGTACGCTCCAGACCGGCAAGGCGCCGTAAGGGCTGTTTCCAAACTGACGTTGAGCGGGTTCGTCTGCGTTCCGCACAAAAAACCTGCTTTCCCCGCTTTCGCGGGGGCGGCACAAATCCAGCACAGTCGCCCCTAAAACCTCATCCCCGCTTCACCGCGAATTCCGGCCATTCCCTGGCCACGATCTCCCCATCCGTCGCCCAGACATGGCAGGTGTTCAGCATGGGCGGACGCAAGCGGGGCGGCGGGGTTTCACCCTTTTCCACCATCGCCTTGCGCGTCTTCCTGTCCATATCCTCCAGATAGGGGGCGATGGTCTGGAAGGCCGTGGTCGCTATGGGCCCCAGCAGTTCCACCAGATGGGTGCAGCCCTCCACCCCGCCCAGCCGCTCCTTCACCGCCGCCGTCCAGCCGCTGACGATGGACAGGCCGACCAGACGCTGGAAATTCTCGGTGATCGACGGGCACAGACGATAGGGTGCGGCATCGGTGACGGCCGCCACAGCCTGCACTTTCAGCCGGTTATCCAAGGTCAGACGTATCCACATCTCATGGATGGGCTCACCGACCGGCACCGTGCGCCCGTCGCGGTCAAACGGGTAGGACTTGGTGTCCTTGATATGACCTTCGATATCCCACAGCCCGTCGGCCCGGCGATAGCCGTTGCAGGTCACAGCACGGGTATGGATCGGCTGCCGGTCGGCATCCGGGGGCGGAAGGGGCATGGCCGGGGGCTCCATGGCTTGGATAATAGGTCGCATCTTGACGCCCCGTCCGGCATCGGGTCAAGGTTTCCGGCTTACGTTTTCGTAAGCCCTGGTAACGCAGGGCATGGAAGGGCTGCCGCAACGGCCCTTCGCGGCCGACCCGATCCGCGTTAAACCTGCCGCCATATTCCATGAAGGAGCTTCAGAGCCATGCGTCCCACCGACCGCGTTTTCGTCGCCCTGGACATGCAGGACATTGCGGGCGCCAAGGATATGGCAGCCCGCGTGGCCGGCCTGGTGGGGGGCGTGAAGCTGGGTCTGGAATTCTTCATGGCCCAGGGCCCGGCTGGCATCCGCGACGTTGTGGCGGCTGGCGACCTGCCGCTGTTCTTGGACCTGAAGCTGCATGACATTCCCAACACGGTGGCGGGTGCGGTACGTTCCGTCGCCCCGCTGGCGCCGACATTCCTGACCATCCATGCCGGCGGCGGTCCCGCCATGATCCGCGCGGCGGCCGACGCCGCCAAGGAAGAGGCCGAGCGGTTGGGCGTGGCCCGCATGCGCATCCTGGCCGTCACCGTCCTGACCAGCCTGTCCGACGAAGATCTGACAGCCGTGGGCCAGGCCGTACCCGCCGCGACCCAGGTCCGCCGCCTGGCCGGGGTGGCCCAGGCCAATGGGGCCGACGGCGTGGTCTGCTCGCCCGCCGAGGTGGCGTTGCTGCGCCGGGACCTGCCGGCCGATTTCACCTTGATGGTGCCCGGCATCCGCCCGAGCTGGGCCGCCGCCAATGACCAGAAGCGGGTGATGGGCCCGGCCGCCGCCGTGGCCGCCGGTGCCGACCATCTGGTGATCGGCCGCCCCATCACCGCCGATACCGACCCCGCCGCCGCCGCCCGGCGCATCGCCGAGGAACTGGGCGCATGAGCGGCGTGAAGGCCAAGATCTGCGGCATCAGCACGCCGGAAGCCATGCAGGCGGCCCTGGATGGCGGGGCGCGCTATGTCGGATTGGTGTTCTTTCCCAAATCACCGCGCAATGTCTCCATCGCCACGGCGGCGGAACTGTCGCGCATGGTGGGTACGGGTACACGCGTCATCGGCCTGTTCGTGGACCCGGCCGATGAGTTGCTGGATGATGTGCTGGGCCAGGTGCCGCTGGACCTGATCCAGTTGCATGGAAGCGAGACGCCGGAACGCGTGGCCGCCATCAAATCCCGCTTCAGCCTGCCCGTCATGAAGGCCGTGAAGGTGGCCGACGCCGCCGACCTGGACGCCGCCAAGACCTATGAGGGCGCGGCCGACATCCTGCTGTTCGACGCCAAGCCACCCAAGGGGGCGGTTTTGCCCGGCGGCAATGGTGTGGCCTTCGACTGGTCGCTGCTGGCCGGCCGCACTTGGGCCCGGCCCTGGATGCTGTCGGGCGGGCTGGACCCGGCCAATGTCGCCGACGCCATCCGGGCCACCGGCGCCGACGCGGTGGATGTGTCATCAGGCGTGGAAGAGGCGCCGGGCATCAAGAACCCGGAGCGGATCAAGGCGTTCCTGTCAGCGGTGGCCGCATCGTAGGTCGGATCGAGCAAAGCGAGCCCCGACAAGCGACGGTGCCAGTAAATGTCGGGGCTCGCCTTTGGCTCGACCCGACCTTGCTACGGCGGAAAATCAGATGGGGAGCAATCGATGACCGGTCTCGCCTTCACCCCGCCGCCGGGCGGCACCCCGGCCCTGTTCGGCCCGCCCGGCCTGTGGCTGCGCGCGCGGCGGGTGGAGGATGCGGAAGCCATGTGCGCCATGGCCTCGCTGCCCAAGTTCCGCCACGGCACCCTGCGCCCGCCCTTCCCCAGTGTGGAGGGGACGCGCGCCTGGCTGGAAAAGGGCGGGTCGGACGATCTGCACATCGTAGCGGTGCTGGAAGATCGGCTGGTCGGGTCAGCCAGCCTGATGCGCCAGGCCGGACGGCGACGGCATGTGGCGGATGTCGCCATCGGCGTTCATGATGAGGCGCAGGGCAAGGGCGTGGGCAAGTCGCTGATCCACGCCCTGGTCGATGCCGCCGACCGCTGGCTGGACCTGCACCGGCTGGAACTGACAGTGTTCGCCGATAATGACGGCGCCATCGGCCTGTACCGGCAGTTCGGCTTCGTTGAGGAAGGGCGCCTGCGCGACTATGCCTTCCGCGACGGCACCTATGTGGACGCGCTGTGCATGGGACGCATCCGGTCGCTTGGCACATAAAAAAACCCGCCGGAAATCCGGCGGGTTTTTCATTCTATGACCGCGTGGGCTGACGATTACTCGTCCTCGCCCTCTTCGGCATCGGCTTCGATCTGGTCGGCCAGATCGCGCAGCATGTCGGCCACATCCTCGTGGCTGGTCTCTTCCACGGCCTGGTTGACGGCGGCTTCGATCATGGCGATGGCCACATAGCCGGACAGGGCGCCGCCTTCCTTCATGGCCGCTTCAAGATGCTTCTCGGCCAGGTCGAGGGCCTTCTCGAAAAGCTGCTCGGCGGCGCTGGTGTTGGGCTCGGACATGGGTAGGCTCCCTTCCGGGTGTCAAAGTGTTTGGTGCCCACCTTCTAGCATCCTTTTTCGCGGACTTCTTGCCAAAATCGCACGCCCCGCCTATGCCGGAGTCAGGGTTGATCCCGCCTTGGGAAGCCCCCATGCGATCATTTGTTTTAATATCGAAATAAAACCGTCTCCAAGACACCGTTCCGGAACCGTACCAATGCCCCCCCGCAAGCCGCCCCCCCGCCGTCCCGCCCAGCGCCCCGATCCCGAACCGCCGACCCACGGACCCGTGGAGGTGGTGATCACCCGCGTGGGTGGGCGCGGCGACGGTCTGGCGGAATGGCAGGGCCACCGTCTCTATGTACCGCAGACGCTGGTCGGCGACCGGCTGATGGTCAAGTTCGGTGCCCATCGCGGCGATGGATGGGAGGGGGTGCCCGTCACCCTGCTGGCGGAAGGCAAGGGCCGGGCCGAACCGCCCTGCCCGCATTTCGGCACCTGCGGCGGCTGCGTGGCCCAGCATATGGACGAGGCCACCTATGATGCGTGGAAGCTGGAGGCGCTGACCACTGTCCTGTCGCGCTGCGGGTTGCTGGGCGAGGACGTGACGCTGCATCCCGTGGCCCGCACCCCGGCCGGCAGCCGCCGGCGCGCCGTGCTGTGCGCCGCGCGCCGGGGCAAACGGGTCTGGCTGGGCTTCAACGAGGCGCATTCCCACCGGCTGGTCGATCTGTCGGCCTGCACCGTGCTGGCCCCGCCGCTGGTGGCCTTGATCGCCCCGCTGCGTGAGGCGCTGGCCCCGCTGCTGGCCGATGGGCAGTCGATCGATGTGGCGCTGACCCTGCTGGATGACGGGGTGGATATGGTGCTGGAGGGGCTGAACCCGCCCGACCTGCGCGCCCTGGAGCATCTGGCGGATTTCGCGACGGCACAGGATCTGGCCCGCCTGTCCTGGCGGGCGCGCGACGGGCAGCCGGCCAACCCCATCGCCATGCGCCGCACCGGCATGCTGGGCTTCGGTCTGGTCAATGTCTCCCCCGCCCCCGGCGCCTTTCTGCAGGCCAGCCGGGAGGGCGAATCGGCCCTGGTCGCCGCCACCTTGGCCGGCGTGGGCGCGGCCGAAACCGTCGCCGACCTGTTCGCCGGCAGCGGTACCTTCAGCTTCCCGCTGTCCGCGAAGGCCAAGGTGCATGCGGTGGAAGGCGATCCGACCGCCTTCGCCAGCTTGGTGGGCGGGGCGCGACAGACGGTGGGCAAGGTGACGGCGGAAAGGCGCGACCTGTTCCGCGATCCGCTGCCCCCCTACGACCTGAACCGCTTCCAGGCCGTGGTCTTCGATCCGCCGCGCGCCGGCGCCCAGGCCCAGGCCGCCCAGATTGCCGACAGCGCCGTGCCCACCGTGGTGGGCGTGTCCTGCAACCCGGTCAGCTTCGCCCGCGACGCGGAACTGCTGGTCAAGGGGGGCTATCGCCTGACCGACATCTGGCCGGTGGACCAGTTCCTCTGGTCCGCGCATATCGAACTGGTGGGCTGGTTCCGGCGCTGATGGCCAACAGCCACAGCCCGGTCCCGTCATCTGGGCCGGGCTGTGGCGTCAGGCGGAGGCAAGTCGGGGGACCTTACGCCGCCTTGTGGCTGCCACCCTGGGTGCCCAGGGTGAAGATGCGGTCAGTGGACAGAACGGTCGTCGGATCGACCTCCGCCATGGTTTTCAGACGCGCATAGATCGGTGTGAAATCCACCGACGTGGCGTCCATCAGCTGTTGATAGCTGTCCAGCACGAAATAGGTCTGCTGGTAATCGTCGATCCGGTACTTGGTGCGCATCACCCGTTCCAGGTCGAAACCGACGCGGTGGGGGGACGGGCTGTCGATGCAGAACTGCGTCTCCCCGCGCGAGGACAACATGCCGGCCCCATAGGCCCGCAAACCGTCCTTCGTGTTGATCAGCCCGAATTCCACCATATACCAGTAAAGCCGGGTCAGCTGTTCCTGGGCATTTAGCGCAATGGCTTTGACCCCGCCGATGCCATAGGCCTGCATATAATCGGCGAAGACCGGATGGGCCAGCAGCGGCACATGGCCGAAGAAATCATGGAACACGTCCGGTTCCACCAGATAATCCATCTCGTCGGGCTTGCGGATCCAGTTGGTCACCGGAAAGCGGCGAGCGGCCAGATGTTCGAAGAATTCCCGCTCCGGGATCAGACCCGGCACAGCCACCAGCACCCAGCCCGTGGCCTTGTCCAGCATCTCGCTGGCCCGGCGGAAATCCGGGATGGCGTCGCGCACGTCCAGCTGCTTCAGCCCCTGGATGAATTCCGGTGCGGCATAGCGGTCCAGCAAGGCCGACTGCCGGTCATAAAGCGTGCGCCACATGGCATGGTCGGCATCCGTATACCGGTCCCAACCCTGGTCGATCGTGAAGTCCTGGTTGACGGTGCTGTAGTCACCGCGCAGGGCGGTGTCGGTCTTGCCGCTGTCGGTGACACGGGATGCAAAGTCGCCGGTGACGGCGTTCTGGCTGTTCATGGCTTCCTCCCCAAACGATGTGGGAACTGTTGAAACCATGATAGCGCTGGGGCGGGGGCATTTCCTTGCGGATATGCCCCGGTAGTGGGGTAAGTGCGCAATTCATTGTACATAGTGGCGGATGGTTACGCCATTTCCTGCTTCGATCATGTCGGTTTCGGCAATGGCAGTGCTGTGGAATGCTTCACCACATCCAGCACGAAGCTGGACCGCACCTCCTTCACCCCCTTGATGGCCAGCAGCTTGCGCATGGACAGGTCGGCAAAACTGTCCAGATCCTCCACCACCACCTGCAGCAGGTAATCCATGGTGCCGGTCATCACGAAGCAGGACACCACCTCCGGCAGCAGCAGGATGCCGCGGCGGAAATCGGCGTCACCCTCGGCATTCTGGTCGATCTTCACCTCCACGAAGGCGACGACGCCCATGCCCAGCTTACGCCGGTCCAGGATGGCGGCATAGAACTGGATATAGCCTTCCTCCTCCAGATCGCGGACCCGGCGCAGGCAGGGGCTTGGCGACAAGCCCACCTGGTCGGCCAGATCGACATTGGACAGGCGGCCATTGCGCTGCAATGCAGCAAGTATGCGGATATCTGCCGCGTCCAAACCCCTGCCGCTCATCTTCTGCCCCCAAATCCTGGACTAACGCAATTTCTCACCAGAGACTGCCAGAATCCGGACACAGTTCGCAAGGACATGCCCTGGCCGCCGGCGTTATCCTGCCAACAATTCCCCAACCGACAGATTTGCGTGAGGAGAGTGACATGGCGGACGGCAGCACGGCCCGGGTCGAGAATGGCCAGATCGTGGGCGACCTGTGGGACAACCCCATGGGCACCGACGGGTTCGAATTCGTCGAATACACGGCCGAGGATACGGCCGCCCTCGACACGCTGTTCACCATCCTGGGCTTCACCAAGGTGGCCCGCCACCGGTCGAAGAATGTCACCCTCTACCGCCAGGGCCAGATCAATTTCATCGTCAATGGCGAGGGCGACAGCCTGGCCCAGCAATTCGCCCGCGACCATGGGCCCAGCGCCTGCGCCATGGCTTTCCGGGTCAAGGACGCAGCCTTTGCCCACAAGCGCGCCCTGGAACTGGGCGCCAAGGATGTGAAGGGCGCCATCGGCCCGATGGAGCTGAACATCCCCGCGATTGAGGGGATCGGCGGCAGCCTGATCTATCTGGTGGACCGGTACACGTCCCCGGCCTCGATCTATGACATCGATTTCGTGCCGGTAGAGGGGGCCGACCAGAACCCCGTGGGCTGCGGCCTGGTGGAGGTCGACCACCTGACCCATAATGTCCATCGCGGCCGCATGGATCATTGGTACGATTTCTATGCCAAGCTGTTCGCCTTCCGCCAGATCCGCTATTTCGACATCGAGGGCAAGCTGACCGGCCTGAAGAGCCGGGCGCTGACCGCACCCTGCGGCAAGATCCGCATCCCGATCAATGAAAGTGCCGGCGTCGAAGGCCGCGTCGATCAGATCGAGGAATATCTGCGCGAATACAAGGGCGAAGGCATCCAGCACATCGCCCTTTCCACCACCGACATCATCGCGACCTATGATGCGCTGAAGGAAAACGGTGTGGTGTTCATGACCCCGCCGCCGGCAACCTATTACGACATGCTGGAAGGCCGCCTGCCCGGCCATGGCCAGCCGACCGAGGAACTGCGCAAGCGCGGTATCCTGCTGGACGGTGCGCCGGGTGGTGGTCTGCTGCTGCAGATCTTCACCAGCACCGTGATCGGCCCGATCTTCTTTGAGATCATCCAACGCAAGGGCGATGACGGTTTCGGCGAAGGCAATTTCCGCGCCCTGTTCGAAAGCATCGAACGCGACCAGGTGGAACGCGGCGTGCTGTCGGCCGATTGATCACCGGCAAAAACGGGTAAGGCGGGGGGGGGCGGATCGGGGTGACCTGATCCGCCCCTTTTCATTTTGGTTCGCATCCGCGCTACAGTGCCCGCCCTCATACCTATCCGTGGCGAAGGTTCCCCCATGTCCGATCAATTGCTCCTGTCCGGTGGTCTGGTGTTTGACGGGCTGTCGGCCCCGAAACCCGGCCTGGGCGTGCTGGTCAGTGACGGGCGCATCGCGTCAGTGGCGCCCGTGGCGGACTTCGCGGGCTATGGGGGCCTGCGCCATGATACGACCGGCGCCACCCTGATGCCGGGGCTGGTCGATGCGCATGTGCATCTGGCGCTGGAAGCCGTGGGCGATGTCGTCACCACCCTGCGCCAGCGGCCCATGGGTGACCTGACCCTGCGGTTGCTGGAGAATGCCCAGGCCACGCTGACCGGCGGGGTGACCGCCATCCGCGACCTGGGCGGGGTGGAATGGCTGGAAATCTCCGTCCGCGATGCCATCCGGGCCGGGCGGCATCAGGGCCCCGCCATGCGCTGTGCCGGCAAGGCCCTGACCATCACCGGCGGGCACGGGGCCTGGATCGGCATCGAATGCGACGGGCCGAACGACTGGCTGCGCGGGGTGCGCACCAACGTCAAGCATGGGGCCGACTGTATCAAGCTGATCGCCACGGGCGGCGTGCTGACGGGCGGGGTCGACCCGCTGGCCCCGCATCCGGCGGAAGCGGAACTGGCCGCCGCCGTCACCATGGCCCATGATTTCGGCCTGAAGATCACCGCCCATGCCCAAGGGGCCCGCGGCATCGCCCGCGCCGTATCGGCCGGCGTCGATTCGGTGGAACATGGGTTCGAACTGACCGACGACCAGATCGCCATCATGATCGACCGGGGCGTGCGGCTGGTGCCAACCCTGGCCGCCATGATGGCGCTGCTGGAGATGAAGGAAAGGCTGCCGGCCTTCGTGCGGGCCAAGGCCGAACGGTTCTCCACCATGCATTTCGACAGTTTCCGCCGCTTCGTGGCCGCCGGGGGCGTGGTGGCCATGGGCACGGATGCCGGCACACCCGGCAACCGCCACGGGGACAATGCCCAGGAACTGCGGCACATGGTGGCGCTGGGCATGAACCCGTTGGCGGCCCTGAAATCCGGAACATCGGTGGCTGCCGACCTGCTGGACTTCCCCGACCGGGGACGCATCGTCAAGGGGGCGGCCGCCGATCTGCTGCTGGTGCCCGGCGACGTGACGGTGGATATCAATGCTGCGGCCGATGCGTCGCGCCATTTGGCCCTGTGGAAGGATGGGGTGCCCGTGATGCTGTCGCGGACGCCGGTGCCCCAGGGTTTCGCACCGGCCTCGGCGGCCGGCTTCTGACGCAACGCGCCCCTGTGGCAAAACCGGTTTCCCGTCGCCTATGCCGCTTGCTAGGGTCGCCGCCTGTTTTCCGGCTTTGGTGATGGGGGATGGTGATGGTGACGGCGACGGGCGGGGCGGCTTTGACGATCATGCCGCCGACCCACCCCCTGACGGGCCGCGTCGTGCCGCCGGGTTCCAAGTCCATCACCAACCGCGCCCTGCTGCTGGCGGCATTGGCCCAGGGCACCAGCCGCCTGACCGGTGCGCTGAAAAGCGATGATACGCGGCACATGGCCAATGCCTTGCGCCAGATGGGCGTGACCATCGATGAACCCGACGCCACCAGCTTCATCGTCACCAGCAGCGGTCGGCTGACCGCCCCCGCCGGCCCGCTGTTCCTGGGCAATGCCGGCACCGCCACCCGCTTCCTGACCGCCGCCGTCGCCACCGTCGATGGCACCGTCGTGGTCGATGGCGATGAACATATGCGCAAGCGGCCCATCGCCCCGCTGGTCAAGGCCTTGACCGCGTTGGGCGTGGATCTGACGGCGCCGACCGGCTGCCCCCCCGTCACCGTGCGCGGCAAGGGTGCCCTGGCGGGGGGCCGGGTGGAGATCGATGCCGGCCTGTCCAGCCAGTATGTCAGCGCCATCCTGATGGCGGCGACCTGTTCCAGCGGCCCCATCGATGTCGCACTCACGGGATCGGAGATCGGGGCACGCGGTTATATCGACCTCACCGTCGCCGCCATGCGGGCCTTCGGCGCGACGGTGGAGCAGAAGGACGCGGCCACCTGGCGCGTGCTGCCCACCGGATACCGGGCGGCCGACTACGTCATCGAACCGGATGCGTCGGCAGCCACATATCTATGGGCGGCGGAGGTGCTGACGGGGGGGCGCATCGACCTGGGTGTGCCGGCCGATGCCTTCACCCAGCCCGACGCCTGCGCCCAGGCGGTGATCGCGCAATTCCCCGATATGCCCGCCGTGATCGACGGGTCGCAGATGCAGGATGCGGTGCCGACGCTGGCCGTGCTGGCCGCCTTCAACAACCATCCCGTCCGCTTCGTGGGGATCGCCAATCTGCGGGTCAAGGAATGCGACCGTACCCGTGCCTTGTCCACCGAACTGGCCAAGATCCGCCCTGGCCTGGCCTGGGAGGAAGGCGACGATCTGATCGTGGCCGCCGACCCGTCCCTGGCGGGACAGACCCTGCCCACCGACATCCACACCTATGCCGATCATCGCATCGCCATGTCGTTTGCGCTGGCCGGCCTGAAGATCAACGGCATCACAATCCTGGACCCAGCCTGCGTGGCCAAGACCTATCCCGGTTACTGGGATGCGCTGCGGTCGTTGGGCGTCGATCTGGTGGATCGCGGCTGACGCCCGCCCCTCTCCATGCCATGGTTGCTGTAACCATGGGGAGGGCCATCATGATCAAGCTCTACTGTTATCCGCGCACCCGGTCGCTGCGTGCCTTGTGGATGCTGGAGGAGACGGGGCTGGCTTACGAGCGGGCCGTGATCGACATCCGCAACGGGGAGCAGGATACGGATGCCTTCCGCGCCATCAACCCGATGGGCAAGGTGCCGGCCCTGGCCGATGGCGAGACCTTGATGGCCGAATCGGGCGCCATCTGCGCCTATCTGGCCGACAAGGTGCCGGAAAAGGCGCTGGCCCCGGCCCAGGATGACCCGCTGCGTGGCCGCTATCTGCAATGGCTGTTCTTTGCCGCCGGCTGCAACGAGCCAGCCATCGCCCAGCGTTTCCTGAACTTCCCCACAGAGCCGCGCGCCATCGGCTGGGGCGGCGCCGACAAGGTGTTCGCGGTGCTGGATCAGGCCCTGTCAACAGGTCCCTGGATCCTGGGCGAGAAGTTCAGCGCCGCCGACGTGATGATCGGGTCCGATCTGATCTTTGCGGTGGAGCGGTTCAAGGTGCAGCCGCCGACGCCGGCCTTCACTACCTATCTGGAACGCTGCCACGCCCGCCCCGCCTTGCAGCGGGCCATCGCTGTGGATGCCGGGGAAGGCTGAGCCCTATTCCTTAAACCGGGTCCAATCACTCACCGTGTTTACCGCGACATCGGCGGGCGCCCCCTGGTCACCGGCCGGTATCTCCGTGTCCAGTGCCTTCACGGCAAAGGGCAGTGCCCGCTCCGCCGCCACACGGCGCAGAAATACCCGCACCGCATCCGATACGGTTAGCCCCATGGCCGCCAATGCCGCCGTGGCCTGATCCTTCGTCTCCATATCAATGCGGACATGAAGCATGGTACTGGGCATGCGCATCCTCGTCACAGGAAGTGTGAGATACATTGTATCTCAATCGATATCATTTGGATACGGATTGCGTTCCCATGGTGGCGTGCCGTGGAAGGCATCGGCCAGAAAATCCACCATCATCCGCACCTTGGCACTGAGATGCCGGCGCGATGGATAGACGGCCAGCACATCGATATCGGGCAGAGCATATCCCGGCAGCAGCGACACCAGCCGCCCGGCGCGCAGATCATCACCGATCAAGAAAGTCGGTTGCCAGGTGATGACCGCACCGTCCAGGGCCGCCGCCCGCGCCGTGTCACCATTATTGGTCAGCATCACGCCATTGACCCGCACAGCATGTTCGCGACCATCGGCACCGGTCAGCCGCCACTCCTCCGCCATCGCGGCCTGGGTATAGATGACGCAGCGGTGCTGGGCGGTTCCGAGGTCTGCCGGACTTTGCGGATGCCCATGCCGGGCCAGATAGGTGGGCGAGGCGCAGACGATGTTGCGCGACACCGCCAGCCGACGGGCCACATGGCTTTGCGATCCGGCCCGCGAGATGCGGATGGCCAGATCGTAGCCTTCCTCCACGATGTCCACAACCCGGTCGATCAGCGATATGTCCAGTGTCACGTCGGGATACAGCGCCATGAAGCGGGGCCAGAGCGGGGCCATGTGGGTGATGCCGAAGCTGACTGGCACATTGATGCGCAGCCGCCCGCGCGGCTTTACCGCCGCTGCCCCGGCCAGCGCCTCCAGTTCCGCCACCTCGTCCAGGATGGCCCGGCCCCGGTCGAACAGGGCCTGTCCCGCCTCCGTCAGCGATATGCGCCGCGAGGTCCGGTTCAACAGCCGCGTACCCAGATATCCCTCCAACTCCGCCACATAGCGGGTGACATTGGCGGGCGAGGTGTTGAGCGCGGCGGCCGCCCTGGCAAAGCCGCCCTTTCCCACCACCGCCACGAAAACCTCGAACGCCCGCAGCCGGTCCATGGGGATGCCATTTCATTCAGGAAAACTGAATGATCAAACCATTTTAACGCCATCGATGAAAGTATTCATCGGGCGTAGGGTCCAATCATCAACGGCGCCGCTGCGGCGCCCATCCAACCCGGAGGACCCAACCATGAACCGCTTGCAGAACAAAGTCGCCATCATCACCGGCGCCAGCGCCGGTATCGGCCGCGCCACCGCCCGCCTGTTCGCCGCCGAGGGCGCGAAGCTGATCGTCGCCGCCCGCCGTCAGGCCGAGTTGGACAGCCTGGTCGCCGAAATCCAGGCCGCCGGCGGTGAGGCCGTGGCCTTGGCCGGCGACGTGCAGCAGGAGGCCTTTGCCAAGGCCCTGGTCGATCTGGCCATCAGTCGCTATGGCAAGCTGGACATCGCCTTCAACAATGCCGGCACGCTGGGCGCCATGGGCCCGACCGACAATATCGAGGCCGATGCCTGGAACCAGACCCTGGCCGTCAACCTGACCAGCGCCTTCCTGGGCGCCAAGTACCAGATCCCGGCCATGCAGGCCGGCGGATCGGTGATCTTCACCTCCACCTTCGTGGGCTATAGCGGGGCTTTCCCCGGCATGGCCGCCTATGCCGCCAGCAAGGCCGGCCTGATCGGCCTGACCCAGGCGCTGGCCACCGAATATGGGCCCCGGGGCGTGCGGGTGAACGCCGTGCTGCCGGGTGCGGTGGAGACGGAGATGTACCACACCGCCAACGACACGGCCGACAAGCAGGGCTTCATCAACAACATGCACGCCCTGAAGCGGGCCGGGCAGCCCGAGGAACTGGCCAAGGCCGTGCTGTTCCTGGCATCGGACGACAGCAGCTTCGTCACCGGCACCGCCAGCCTGGTCGATGGCGGCCTGTCCGCCGCCCGCGCCTGATCGGCATATCGCGCAAGAAGCCCGGCCGTGCTATCACGGCCGGGCCTTCTCCGTTCCAGAGCCTGTTCCATGCCCGAATTGCCCGAGGTGGAAACCGTCCGACGCGGCCTTGCCCTGAAGCTGGAAGGGCGGCGGCTGGCGCGGGTGGATCAGCACCGACCCGACCTGCGCTTTCCCCTGCCGAAGGATTTCGCCAGGCGGCTGACCGGGCGGCAAGTCCTGTCGCTGGACCGCCGGGCCAAATACATCCTGATCCACGTGGAAGGCGGCCTGGTCTGGATGATCCATCTGGGCATGTCGGGCAGCATGGTGGTGAAACCCGGCCCGGCCCCGGCCCCCACCGCGCATGACCATCTGGTCTTCCATACCGATGATGGCTGGGTCGTCACCTATAATGACACCCGCCGCTTCGGCTTCATGGATCTGTTCGATGAGGGGGGGATGCAGGACCATCCCATGCTGGCCGCATTGGGGCCGGAGCCGTTGGGCAACGGATTTCATGCCGACGGCCTGTCGGCCCGGCTGCGCGGGCGGGCTGCCCCCATCAAATCCATGCTGCTGGACCAGAAGGTGGTGGCGGGCCTGGGCAATATATATGTGTGCGAAGCCTTGTTCCGCGCCGGCATTGCCCCGACCCGCAGCGGCGATAGCGTGGCGGGGGCCGATGCCGAACGGCTGGTCCCCATCATCCGCAACGTGCTGAACGACGCCATCGCCGCCGGCGGTTCGACCCTGCGTGACTTCGTGCAGTCGGACGGGGAACTGGGTTATTTCCAGCATCGCTTCCAGGTCTATGGCCGGGAGGGAGAGGCTTGCGGACGCTGCGGCAGCGATCCGTTGACCACGGGCGGCATCCAGCGCATCACCCAGGCCGGCCGCTCCACCTTTTTCTGTCCACAGTGCCAGCACTGAATTGCGGTGTTCCGGTCACGCTCGTTTGGGCGTGAAACATGCATTGAAATGCGATATCGAGGGGGAATGATGCCGCACCTGTTCCGGGGACTGCGCGCCCCGCTCTCCGCCGTCCTGATTGCGCTGGCCGTCTCCATAGCGCCGGCCGCGACGCCGGCCGCCTTCGTACCGGGGACGGAGGACGTGCCGCTGGCCCCCGGCCTGGCGGCGGTGGCCGACGACGCGCTGGTCTTCGACAATCCCACCGGCCGCATCGTGCAGGCCGTGGCCACAGGCACCAGCGACGCCGATGCCGTGACCCGCTTCTATGCGGAGGCATTGCCGCAACTGGGTTGGGCACGGGGATCTGATGGGCGCTGGACACGGGCCGGGGAGGTATTGGACATCGCCATCGCGATGGACGCCGCCAGCCGCCGCCTCACCGTGCGCTTCCAGCTGTCACCGCGCGATCCGAACTGACGCAACCCAGACCGAACAAGGGATGGGGTATCCAAATCAAGCCATACCCCATATACATATCATTACTGCCTGTCCTCTTGGGACCCATGGTCCGACGACTCGGGCAGGACTCTGGCGGACCCCACCGGGAGATTGCCAGACAAGCAAGTTTCGTATGGGCGCCTTGCCCGCACCCGCTTGACGGGGCGATGGGGTGCTTGTATAAGCGCCGCTTCCTACGGCACATCCATGTCCCGCGTAAAGGTTTCCTATGGCCAATCACAAGTCCGCTGAGAAGCGCATCCGTCAGACCGCCACCCGGACTGAGGTCAATCGCGCCCGCGTCAGCCGCATCCGTACCTTCCTGAAGAAGGTCGAGAACGCTATCTCTTCCGGCAACAAGACCGCCGCTGGCGAGGCTTTCAAGGAAGCCCAGCCGGAGCTGATGCGCGGCGTGAGCAAGGGCGTGCTGCACGCCAACACCGTTTCGCGCAAGCTGTCGCGCCTGTCGAGCCGCATCAAGGCTCTGGCCTGATCCCTGGCTTGCCGTAAGGAACCCGCGCGGTGCGTCTCGCCCGCGCGGTTTTCTTTGCCGCCATGGGATCCAGGGTCGCCGAGGCCTGTCGTCCGCCGGTTTTGACATAAGCCGCGAACGATTTTTGCTTTTTTCGGCGTTCCCTTTTCGGTCCCGTTGCGACTCTTCCGCAGCCCCTCTAGCATCCCTCATCCGCCGTTCGGCGTGACAAATGGAAGTGATGCCGACGGGTGTAGTCGCACTTGGATTGCAATCCAAGTTGGCGTGCGGATAATGGATGCCAAGAAGCATCCCAGTTCCGGCCCCCGCCGGTTGGCTGCCATTTCTTAAAATGAGACCTGTACGAAGGGGGTATCCCGCAAGGGAACGTCCACTGTTAAGGTTTTGTGTTCCCGCAACCATTCCCATTACCCACTATAGGGGTGAACTGAAAGGGGAATGGGCGGGTCGGGTGCCGGGTGGGGACGGTGCCAATGGCGACATTGGCCCATGACATGGGGAGGGGGCTGTCTGATCGGTTGACACCGGTGGGATGGTTGGTGGCCGTGGATCGGACGGATCCGCGGATGGGGTGGCGTTGCCACCGGTCACGGTTGAATCATGTTGCGGAAGACGCGCCACCGCACATGCGGGGCGTAGTGCTGCGAAGTTGGGCCTTGGGGCGGGGAGCAACGGACGAATGTCGGTGCAGGGTTCGCTGGATCAGCAGTGGGCGCGCGTGCGGGGCCGCTTGAAGGACGAGGTAGGGGAGACCGCCTATCGCTCCTGGCTGAAGCCGCTGACCGTCGGCACGCTGGATGGCGGGCAGCTGCGCATCCTGGTGCCCACGCGCTTCATGCGCGACTGGATTCGCACCCATTATGCCGACCGTATCCGCGCCCTGTTCTCCGGTGAGAATCCCGGCGTGCAGTCGGTGGAGATCGTGGTGGCCAGCGCCGCCAAGCCGGAACTTTCGTCCGCCACGACCAATGGCACGCCCAGTGCGCCGGCCGTCCTGACGGCGACCCGCGCACCGGAACCCGTGACCGAGCTGGTGATCGAGCCCACCCCGACCCTGACGGTGGTGGAGGACCGCACCGACGAGATGTCGGCCCCGCTGGACCCGCGCTTCACGTTCGAGAATTTCGTGGTGGGCAAGCCCAACGAGTTGGCCTTCGCCGCCGCCCGCCGCGTGGCCGATGCGCAGGCCGTGCCCTTCAACCCGCTGTTCCTTTATGGCGGCGTCGGCCTGGGCAAGACCCACCTGATGCATTCCATTGCCTGGGCCATCCGCAAGAAGGACCCGGCGCGCCGGGTGATCTATCTCTCGGCTGAAAAATTCATGTACCAGTTCATCCGGGCGCTGCGCTTCAAGGACACGATGGCCTTCAAGGAACAGTTCCGGTCGGTCGACGTGCTGATGATCGACGATGTGCAGTTCATCTCCGGCAAGGACAGCACCCAGGAGGAATTCTTTCATACCTTCAATGCTCTGGTAGATCAGAACCGCCAGGTGATCATCAGCGCCGACAAGAGCCCGTCGGACCTGGAAGGCATGGAGGAGCGGCTGCGCTCGCGCCTGGGCTGGGGCCTGGTGGCCGATATCCATCCCACGACCTATGAGCTGCGCCTGGGCATCCTGGGCCAGAAGGCCGACCGCATCGGCGCCAAGGTGCCGCCCAAGGTCCTGGAATTCCTGGCCCACAAGATCACCAGCAATGTGCGTGAGCTGGAAGGGGCGCTGAACCGCATCGTCGCCCATGCCGAGCTGGTGGGCCGCGCCATCACCCTGGAATCGGCCCAGGACGTGCTGCACGACCTGCTGCGCGCCAGCAACCGGCGCGTGACGATCGAGGAGATCCAGAAGAAGGTCGCGGAGCATTTCAATATCCGGCTGGCCGACATGAGCAGCGCACGCCGCGCCCGCGCCGTGGCCCGCCCGCGTCAGGTGGCCATGTATCTGGCCAAGCAGCTGACCCAGCGGTCCTTGCCTGAGATCGGCCGCAAGTTCGGCGACCGCGACCACACTACCGTCATGCATGCCGTCCGCAAGGTGGACGAGCTGTGCGGCACCGACCCGGCCTTCGCCGAGGATGTCGAGCTGCTGCGCCGCATGCTGGAAGGGTGATGTCACCTCGTCGCCGCCTTGTGCCCCCTTGCCATCTCCCATCGGCAATGTTTCCCTCATGGAATCGCCAGTAGGGAATCGCCGGGAGTGCGCGTGATGCTGGGACGCCTGTCCCGTTGGATGGCGATCGTATGGCTGGCCCTGTTGCCGGCCCTTGCCGTTTCGGGTGCGGAGCCCGAGGTGGTGCGCGTCTCCGACTGGCGCGGACCGGGGGAGGAGGGGGAGCGGCCCGACTATTTCCACGACCTTTTCCGCCGCCTGATGGTGGAGACCGCACCCCGCTATGGCGCGGTGCGGGTGGAGACGGTGAATGACCGCTTCTCCCAAGGTCGCCTGCTCGCCGAACTGAAGGCAGGGCGCATCGACGTCACCTGGACCGGCACCAATATCGAGCGGGAGAAGCAGGGTCATCCCGTCCGCATTCCCATCGATATGGGCCTGATCGGCCAGCGCGTGCCCATTATCCGCGCCGCCGACGCCGCCGCCTTCGCGCAGGTGCGCAACGTGCAGGATCTCAAACGTTTCACCGCCTGCCAGGGCGCGCAATGGCCCGACGCCGACGTGCTGGCCGCCGCTGGCCTGCCGCAAGTGACCAACGTCTATTTCGACCAGCTTTACGCCATGCTGCGCGCCGGGCGCTGCGATTATTTCGCACGCGGGTTGGCGGAGGTGGCGGGGGAGCATGAGCTTTACGGCGGCACCGATCTGATGATCTTCGACAAGCTGGTCATCGCCTACCCAATGCCGGTCTATTTCTACGTGGCGCCGGGCCTGGACAATTTGGCGCGCCGGCTGGAGGAAGGGTTGCGCGCCATGCTGGCCAGCGGGGAATTGCGGCGCATGCTGTCCACCCACCCGTCCACGCGCGGCGCCTTCCCCCTGGAACGGTTCAACGACGCCACCATCATCCGCCTGCCCAATCCCAGCCTGCCGCCCGCCACGCCCCTGTCGGACCCGACCCTGTGGCTGAGTGTGGGCCGCACGGGCCAAGGCCCATCCTGATGGTGCTTGCGTCCGTCCGGACCCTGAACGATTATCGAACATCCGGAACCTGATCGCCCCCAGAACCCGCCTTGTCCCCCGTCCTGACCCCGCCAGTCGCGCGAAAGCGGCCCCCGGCCAGCGCCCCCGATCCGGGCGCGTCGCTGCTGGCTGCCGTCACGGCCTTCTCCGCCCAGCACCGGCGGCAAGAGGCGGCACTGGTGCAGCAGGTGGTCCGTGCCTGGTGGCAGGCGCTGGAGACCGGCCTGGACCTGACGCCCCCACCCGCCCAGCGCGGCCAAGCAGGCTTGGATGAAGGCGTGGCGGCATCGGCCCGCGACTATGGGGAAAGCCTGGCCCCCCTGCCCGTGGCAGAGGTGGCCGACCGTATCGGCGCCCTGCATGCCGGCCTGATGCCGGGGGAGGAGCGGGCGCGCCACGGCGTCTATTACACGCCCCCGGCCCTGGCCGCCCGGCTGGTCGATCTGGCCGAAGAGGGAAAGGTCGATTGGGCCACGGCGCGCGTGCTGGACCCCGCCGCCGGCTGCGGTGCTTTCCTGGTGCCGGTGGCCCTGCGCATGGCCAGGGCGATGAAGAGCGTGGAACCGGCGCTGGCCCTGCGCTCCATCGCCACCCGCCTGCGCGGGCTGGAACTGGACCCGATGGCCGCCTGGATATCGGGCGTGATGGTGGAGGCGGCATTGCTGCCCCTTATCCGCGCTGGCGGCCAGCGTCTGGCCCCTTGCCGGGCTGGCGATGCGCTGACCGCGCCGGCCGCCTCGGAATTCGACCTGGTGATCGGCAACCCGCCCTATGGCCGCCTGACCCTGGCCCCGGAGGTACGGGCCCGTTTTGCGCGCAGCCTGTATGGCCATGCCAATCTCTATGGCATGTTCATGGATCTGGCCGTGCGCTGGACCGTGCCGGGCGGGCTGATCGCCTTCCTCACCCCGTCCTCCTTCCTGGCCGGGGATTATTTCAAGCATCTGCGCCGCACCCTGTCGGACATGGCCCCGCCGGTGACGCTGGATTTCGTCGATGAACGCAAGGGCGTGTTCGACAATGTGCTGCAGGAGACGGTGCTGGCGACATACCGCCGGACCGGTGGACGCCGGAAGCGCCCGGAACGCGCCCTGGTCAACATGATCCGCGCAGGGGACGGCAATGGCGGGCTGACCATCGTCGGTTCCGGTTCCTTCACCTTGCCGGACGAACCGACGGCCCCCTGGATCCTGCCCCGCCATGCCAGCGAGACGGGGTTGGCCACCCGCCTGCGCACCCTCGACAGCCGGCTGGCCGACTGGGGCTACCGTGTCGCCACGGGGCCGCTGGTCTGGAACCGCTACAAGCCGCAGATCGCCGACAAGGCCGGCAAAGGGGCCGTGCCCCTGGTCTGGGCGGAGAGCGTGACGCCCGATGGACGCTTCGCCTATCGCTGCGAAAAGGTCAATCACAAGCCCTGGTTCCACCCGGCCACCAAGGGCGATGAATGGTTGTTGACCCGCCGTGCTTGCGTGCTGCTGCAGCGGACGACGGCCAAGGAACAGGCCCGCCGTCTGATCGCCGCCGAAATGCCGGAAAGCTTCCTGGCCAGGCATCCGCGCGGCGTGACGGTGGAAAACCACCTGAACATGCTGCTGCCGCTGGACGAGCGCACACCGCAGGTCCCCCCCGCCGTGCTCGCCGCCTTCCTGAACAGCCGGGCCGCCGACCGCGCCTTCCGCTGCATCTCCGGCTCTGTCGCCGTGTCGGCCTATGAGCTGGAGGCCATGCCCCTGCCCAACCCGGCGGCGCTGAAGGAACTGGGGGCGCTGGTCGCCGCCGGGGCCACGCGCGACCGTCTGGACGAGGCCGCCAACCGGCTGTACGGGATCGGCTGTTGACCGGCCTGCCCGCACTTCTGGACCGGGCGGAGGTGGCCCGCCGCCTGCGCCAGATCTTCCCGGAAGGCACGCCGGAAAGGGATAAATGCGTGCGAGACGCCGCCGCCGCGACGGTGGCCGCCTTTCTCTATATCGGTGCCGTGGAAGGGGCGGATATCTGGCTGAACCCCGTGCATGTGGTACGGCTGGGCGATACGCGCATGCTGTTCTCGTCCGACCCCGTGTCACGCGCCGATTATGCCAAGGCGCCCCGCGCGACAGGGGAGCGCTGGTACCAGGATAACAGCCGCGAGCAGGTGCGCGACGAGGTCATCCGCCAGGGCCTGATCCCCAATGGCGCCGTGCTTGAACGGCCGGGCGTGCCCACCACCTCGTCCAAGCCGCGCTACGCCCTGGCCGCCCCCTTCGCCGCCTTGTTCAACCCGGCACTGCAAGGGGAAGCGTTGGCGGTGGCGGCCAGGGCATGGGCCGACGCCACCCTGAACCCCATGGCCCTGGCCCGTATCGTCAGCCTGCGCGGGGCCGCCGACCGTGACGGGGCCGACGTGCTGGTGCGCTTTCCCAATGGGGAGACGCGGTTATTGGCCCCCGGCCCGTCCAGCCGCATCGCCCAAGCGGTGGTGGAGCTTTTCGCCCCCCGTTTCCTGACCGATCCCGTGGTCCTGTGGCTGTCGGAAAGTGCCGCCAAGGTGGCGGCAAGGGACGAGGGCTGGATCAAAAAACTCCGCCTGCGCATCACGCCGGACCGCACCCTGCCCGACATCATCCTGCTGGACCGGGGGAAGACTGCGGCCGACCTGATGCTGGTGTTCGTGGAAGTGGTGGCGACCGACGGCCCCGTCACCGAACAGCGGGCCCGCGCCTTCTTGGAGATCGCGGCAGAGGGCGGGTTCGATGCGTCGCGCGTCGCCTGCATCACCGCCTTCCTGGACCGCGACCGGGCGGAGGTGAAGAAGGCCCTGCCCTCATTGGCCTGGGGCGGCCATGTCTGGTTCGCCTCTGAACCCGACCGGCTGGTCCGCCTGCTGCCGCAAGCGGGGAAGCTGGCGGGGATGGTGTAGGTCAGGTCGAGGGCAAAGCCCGAGCCCTGACAGGGAAGGACCTTCAGCCATGCTGCCAGGGCTCGCCGGTGGCTCGACCTGACCTACGGTTGGAAGCCCGGTCGTTTGCGCCTATCTTGCCCCATCACCACCACCGGACCCAAGCCATGATGCTTTCCATCCCCCGCCTGATCGGCCATCGCGGTGCCGCCCGCCACGCGCCGGAGAACACGCTGGCCGGTATCCGGGAGGGGGCGCTGCAGGGTGCCTTATGGGTGGAGCTGGATGTGAAGCTGACGCGCGACGGCGTGCCCATCCTGATGCATGACGATGACCTGGACCGCACGACCAATGGCCACGGCCCTGCTGCGACGATGGATTTCGAGACGATCCGACGCCTGGATGCCGGATCCTGGTTCGGGGCGGAATTTCGGGGCGAGCGCGTGCCGACCCTGGCGGAAGCCATCCAGGCGGCGCAGTTGCTGGACATCAACCTGAACCTGGAGATCAAGCCCTGTCCGGGGCGGGACGAGCAGACGGCCGGCATCGCCCTGTCGCTCGCCCTGACCCTGTGGCCCGCCGGCCGGCCGCCGCCGCTGGTCTCCAGCTTCTCGGTCGAAGCGCTGGAGATGGCCAAGGTGGTGGCTCCGCACTGGCCGCGCGGATATCTGATGGATGAAGAACCGACGGACTGGGCCGCCATCGCCGACCGGCTGGAAGCCAGCACCATCAATGTCAATGCCCGCCGGCAGAGTGCAGACAGCATCAAGGCCTTGCGCACCAGCGGCCGGCCCGTCCTGGCCTATACAGTGAACGAGGCCGAACAGGCCCGCCAGCTGTTCCAATGGGGGGTGGCCGGTGTCTTCACCGACACGCCCAAGGGGCTCTATCAAGGGCTGACGGGCAAGGGCTGAAAAGAAAACGCCGCGGCTGGCGGCCGCGGCGTCTTGCTTCATCCAGGTCAAGCGGATCGGATCAGGCGTTGCCCTGGGCGTCGCCGATCTCGCCCTGCTGGGCCAGGACCTGGCGACGATACAGATCGACGAAATCCAGCGGCTGCAGCAGCAGCGGCGGGAAGCCGCCCTGGGCCGTGACATCGGCGATGATCTGGCGGGCGAACGGGAACAGCAGGCGCGGCCCCTCGATCAGCAGCACGGCGCGCTGGGTGTCAGCCGGCAGCGGCGGCAAGGTGAAGACACCGGCATAGACCAGCTCGGCGATGAAAGCCGTGGCCTCACCCACCGTGGCTTCGGCGCGCAGGCGGATCTGCACCTCGGCGACATTGTCGGCCAGGCCCTGGGCCTGGAGATCGACCTGCAGGTCGATCTTGGGCTGTTCGGTGACGCCGGTCAGGATGCGGGGCGCGTTCGGGTTTTCGAACGACAAATCCTTCACATACTGCATATTGACGACCAGCGGCGGCACCGGGCCTGCGGACTGGGCTTCGGCGGCGTCTTCGGCCTGGTTGATCGTCTCGTCGGACATCTGGAACTCCGGAAAAGGCATGAAGGGGTTTGGGGCGGGACCTAGCACGGATCGGCGCGGCCGGCAACGCCCCCTCGCGCCCCCTATTTCCGTCCCATGGTGAAGATCGGCTGGAACCCGCCCAGGATCAGGCGCCTTGCATCGAAGGGGATGCCTTCCGGCGCCACCTCCATCCGGGGGTCCAGATGCATCTTCGCCTCTGCCGCATCCAGGGTGGCCTTGTCGGGCCAGACCTGCCAGCAGAAGACGATCCTCTCCCCCTCCTTGGCGTCCACGGCGCGGCGGAAATCGGTGTGCTGGCCCGACGGCACATTATCCTCCCAGGCATCGACCGTTTCCAGGCAGCCATATTCCTTGAAGAAGGCCGCACTGCGTTCCGCCCAGCGCCGATACGCCTCCATCTTCCCCTCCGGCACGGGGATCACGAGCCCACAGACATACATGGAGCCCCCTTTCAAACGTTCTGCGGGCGCAGGATGCGCGCCATGGCCAGCCCCGCCAGGGCCCAGCCCGTCACGTCGAAGGCGGCATAATAAAGAAAGAAGCCCCAGGGCATCTGGTACCAGATCGGCTCGCTGAGCCGCCCGGCGAACGCGATCAGCAGCCCTGCCCCCACCACGAAGGCCCAGCGGTCACGAAAGCCCGGCAGCGGCCCGCCGGCCCGCAGATAGAGCCAGCCGATCAGCAGGGCGGAGATGAAGAAATGTACGAAGCCCATGCCCATAACGCCGGGGTCCATGAAAGCCACGCCACCATCACGGTAATGGATCATGGCCACCGGCCCCGCCGCGTAATCGGCGATGGTGCGGGCCGTGATCTCCGGCGTGCTGTCATCATAGGCTGGTGACATATAGGTGCCCGATGGCAGCCCAGACGCCTTGAGGGCGGCGACACCCGCCGCCGCCGTATCGGGCAGCGATTGCAGCGACTGTTTGGCCAGCGGTGACAGGCCGAACCAGAAGAAACCCCAGAAGAACAGGATGAAGGCGGCCGCCAGTGCCGCGAGCCCCAGGCGCTTGATCATGTGGATACCCCCTGTCTGGACGATATTTATGGTTAATGATTGTCCCGCCAGCCTAAGGCCGATCATGGGCGGCGTCCAAGGGGGTGCACGGCCGGCCATCCCATTGTCTCCATGCAATGGCATGGCTTGACAAGTGCCGGCCGGCGGGATTTAACGATCCCGCGTGGTGATTTGGTGACCGGATTGCAGGCCACGTCTTAAAGAAGCTGCTAAAAGGTCGAAGCCATGGAATGGACGCCGGAGAGGGCGCTGCCAGGGCCTCGATCGAACCGGTCGAGGCTTGTGAAGGACCATGGCGATGAGCGACCTGCCCGATGATCTGAATTCCGCCACCTTGCTGGTGCATGGCGGCACCCGCCGCTCCCAGTTCGAGGAGACGAGCGAGGCCATTTTCATGACCTCCGGCTTCGTCTATGGCAGTGCCGAGGCGGCAGAGGCCGCCTTTGCCAATGACGGCTCGCGCTTCGTCTATTCCCGCTTCCGCAACCCCACCGTCGCCATGTTCGAGGATCGGCTGGCACAGTATGAGGGCTTCCCCCGCTGCTTTGCCACGGCGTCCGGCATGGCCGCCGTGCATGCCGCCGTCTTCGGCCTGCTGAAGGCCGGCGACCGGCTGGTGGCCAGCCGCGCCCTGTTCGGCTCCTGCCTCTATATCGTCAGCGACCTGGCCCGGCGCTTCGGCATCGACAGCGTCATCATCGACGGCACGAAGCCGGAAGAGTGGGAAAAGGCCCTGTCGGTTCCCACCAATCTGGTCTTCCTGGAAACGCCCAGCAATCCCTGCCTGGAGGTGGTGGATCTGGAACATGTGGTACCTCTGGCCCACAAGGCCGGGGCCCGCGTCGTGGTCGATAATGTCTTTGCCACGCCCGTGCTGCAGAAGCCGAAGAAGTACGGCGTCGATATCGTCGTCTATTCGGCCACCAAGCATATTGACGGCCAGGGTCGCTGCCTGGGCGGTGCGGTGCTGTGCGATGACGAGGTGGCGGGCATCCTGGCCCCCTTCCTGCGCCATACCGGCCCGGCACTCAGCCCCTTCAATGCCTGGACCCTGCTGAAGGGTCTGGAGACGCTGGAACTGCGCGTCAAGGCGCAGTCGGCTTCGGCGCTGAAAGTCGCCACCTTCCTGGAAAGCCATCCGGCGGTGGAGCGCGTGCTTTATGCCGGGCTGGACAGCCATCCGCAGCGCGCCTTGCTGAAGAAGCAGATGAGCAGCGGCAGCAACCTGATCTGCTTCCACCTGAAACCGGTGAACGGCGATGCCAAGGCCGCCGCCTTCGCCACCCTGAACGGGCTGCGGATCGTCAAGATCTCCAACAATCTGGGCGATTCGAAGAGCCTGGCCACCCACCCCGCCACCACCACCCACCAGCGTCTGACGCCCGAAGAAAAGGCAACGTTGGGCATCGGTCCCGGCACCATCCGCCTGTCGGTGGGGCTGGAGGATGCCGACGACATCATCGCCGACCTGAAGCGCGGGCTGGACAGCCTCATATCGTAAAGTCCCGTTCACGCCGCTGCAGGCCGGCGACCGCCGGCCCGCCGCACGTGCGGCGTGAGCCAAGCCGCCGGATGGCGGCGCCCGGCGCCTGAGGGCGCATGAACAAGCGCGGAGTGGTTACCCCGCGCCGCCCCCATTTAAGCACCCGTGACCGCCAATCGACCCGTGTGGCGGGCCGCTTCATGTGGTAGGGATACCCGTCCGGCCGCCCATATCCAGGGGGCCGGGCCTGGTGCTTCGCGGATGGAACTGGTCAGGCCATGACGATGATGAGCGGCACCCCGGCCTTGTTGCCGGAGGTGGGACGGAGCCCGGATCCCGTGGCCGGCGCACGGCGCCTGCTGGCGCGGCTGCGCGACGTCATGGCCGGCAGCGGGTCAGCCCAGGACCGTCTCGACAAGATCGTCATGACCATCGCCCATGAAATGGCGGCGGACGTCTGCTCCTGCTACGTCATGCGCGCGGGCGAGGTGCTGGAACTGTTCGCCACCATCGGTCTGAACCAAGACGCCGTGCATAAGACCCGCATGCGGGTGGGCGAGGGCCTGATCGGCGATGTGGCCGCCCATTCACGGCCCATCGCGCTGGCCAACGCCCCCAGCCATCCCAACTTCGCCTATCGCCCGGAAACCGGCGAGGACCCGTTCAACGGCTTCCTGGCCGTGCCCATCCTGCGCGGGGGTCGCGTGCGCGGTGTGCTGGCCATCCAGCACAAAGACCGCCGCGACTATGACGAGCAGGAGGTGGAGACGCTGCAGACCATCGCCATGATCGTGGCGGAGCTGGTGGTCGTGGGCGAACTGGTCGACAGCCGCGAATTGTCGGTGGTCAACGATCTGGTGCTGCTGCCGTCGCGCGTGGAGGGCACCAGCCTGAACCGCGGCGTCGGCATGGGTGTCGCCGTGCTGCACCGGCCGCAATTGACCATCCGGCAGATGGTGGCCGATGATCCGGACACCGAACTGGCGCGGCTGAAGGAAGCCGTGACCAGCATGCATTCGGCCATCGACCAGATGCTGATCGCGGTGGGCGAAAGCGACAGCGAACATGCCGAGATCATGCAGACCTATCGCATGGTCGCCGCCGACCGTGGCTGGCTGAACCGCATCCGCGAGGCCATCCGGTCGGGCCTGACGGCAGAAGCCGCGGTTCAGCGTGTGCAGGACGATAATTCCACCCGCATGGCGCAGGTGGCCGATCCCTATATCCGCGACCGGCTGCTGGACCTTAACGACATCACCAACCGCCTGTTGCAGCATCTGGCCGGCAAGCCGGTGGCAACCACGGGCGGCACCCTGCCGGATGAATTCGTGCTGGTGGCCCGCAACCTGGGCCCGGCCGAGCTGCTGGATTATGACCGCCGTCGGCTGCGCGGGCTGGTGCTGGAGGAGGGCTCCGCCTATTCCCACGTCGCCATCGTGGCCCGCGCCCTGGACATCCCCGTCGTGGGTCAGGCGGCCGACATCCTGCGCCGGGTGGAACCGCTGGATTTCCTGATCGTCGATGGCGATAACGGCCAGATCTTCGTGCGCCCGGCCGACGATATCCAGGCCGTCTTCGTTGCCAGCCTGGCCGCCCGCCAGCGCCGGCAGGCCGAATATGCCAAGCTGCGCGACCTGCCCGCTATCACCCGCGACGGGCAGGAAGTGAAGCTGATGCTGAATTGCGGTCTGTTGATCGATCTGCCGCATCTGGCCAGTACCGGGGCAGACGGGGTCGGGCTGTACCGCACCGAAATCCCTTTCATGGTCCGCCCCTCATACCCCGACGTGGCAACCCAGCTGGACAATTACACCAAGGTTCTGGATGAGGCCGGCGACCTGCCGGTCAATTTCCGCACCCTGGATGTGGGCGGCGACAAGGCCCTGCCCTATTTCCCGGAACTGGGGGAAGAGAACCCGGCGCTTGGTTGGCGTGCCATCCGCATCGGGCTGGACCGTCCCTCCATGCTGCGCAAGCAGCTGCGCGCCATGCTGCTGGCGGGGGCCGGCCGCGACCTGCGCATCATGTTCCCCATGGTGGCGACCGTGGCGGAGTTCGTGCAGGCCCGCCGCATCCTGGATCTGGAGGTCAAGCGCCTGGGCACGAATGGCCAGCCGGGCCCGCGCGACCTGAAGGTCGGCGTGATGATGGAGGTGCCGGCCCTGCTGTTCCAGCTGGACGCCCTGCTGCCGCTGATCGATTTCATGTCGGTCGGATCGAACGACATGCTGCAATATCTGTTCGCCAGTGATCGCGGCAATCCCATGCTGAACAACCGCTACGACCTGTTGTCGCCGGCCCTGCTGCGTGTGCTGAAGATGCTGGTGGAGAAGTGCGGGGAGGCTGGCGTCACCCTGTCGCTGTGTGGGGAGATGGCCAGCAAACCGCTGGAGGCCATGGCCCTGCTGGGCGTGGGCATGCGCCACCTGTCCATGTCCGCCCCTGCCTTTTTCGAGGTGAAAGGCATGCTGCGTACCGTGCATGTCGGTGAGGTTGCCGCCTATATGAACCGGCTTTATCATCTGCCGGTACGCAGCCTGCGCCCCTATCTGCGCGCCTATGCCGCCGACCATGGCGTGCTTCTGGGGTAATCCCTTTCCCTGGCCGGGCAGGTTGCACGACCGGCGGACGGTTGCTAAGACAATGCCTTGCCGTGGAGACAAGGCCGACGGGGAACCATGGGCGATCAACGACAGCAAGACATGCGCGATCTGCGCCACGGCGCGGGTTCCACGATGGCACCGGAACCCGACGCGCATGCCGCCAGCCAGGCCGGCCCCCGCCATGTGGGCGAGGCGCTGAAGGCGCGGCGCGAGGCGCTGGGCTACACACTGCCCGACCTGGCGGCCAACCTGCGCATCCGCCTGAACTTCCTGGAAGCCATTGAGGATGGGCGCTGGGCCGATCTGCCTGGCCATGCCTATTCCACGGGCTTCCTGCGTTCCTATGCCCAGACGGTGGGGTTGGACCCCGGTGCCGTGCTGCTGCGCTTCAAGCAGGATGCGGCGGGGCATGAGCCGACGCCCGAGCTGTATTTCCCCGAGCCGGTGAATGAGAGCCGGGTGCCCGGCGGGGCCATACTGCTGATCGCGGCCTTGCTGGCGGTCGGCGTCTATGGCGGCTGGTACGTGCTGTCGGCATCCGACCGGTCGGTGGGCGATCTGGTGCCGGCATTGCCGGAACGGCTGTCCAAGCTGATCTATGGCGACGGCACCATCGTGGAGCCCCCGCCCGCGCCGACACAGGTGCTCAATCCCGGCCAGGTGGAAGCGCTGGTGGACGGATCATCCCCGTCGGCACCGGAGGTGGGATCGACCAGCACCACCCTGCCCGCCACGCCTGTCCCGGCACCGGCCGCGACCGGCGCGCCCCTGCCCGCCACCGACACCACGCCCGTGGCCCGGGGCCCGGCGACGGAGGAGGATAGCGAGGTGCCGCAGCTGCCCGATCTCGGGCAGGCCCCCGCCCCCGCTCCGGCCGCCGAACCCGCAACGCCGGACGTGGAACCGGTGGCCGCCGGGGAAGCACCGGTTGCCGCCGCCGGCCCCGCCGCCAACGCCCAGCCGGCGCCGGTTGACACAGTGGTGCCCACCGGCCGCGTCTTCGGCCAGACCGACGGCAAGGTGCGCGTCACCATCCGCGCCGTGGAGGATAGCTGGATCGAGGTGCGCGACGCCAAGGGCACGCTGTGGGCCTCCCGCGTGCTGCGCCGCGGCGACCTGTTCAAGGCCCCCGACGTGCCGGGCATGGTGCTGAACACCGGCAATGCCGGCGGTCTGGTGGTCAGCCTTGACGGCCGCGACCTTGCCCCGCTCGGTGCCAAGTCCCAGGTTATGCGCAGTGTGCCCCTGGCGCCGGAATCGCTGGCCGGACGCTGACCCTTCCCCCAAGGTCCTATCCGATCATGAGCAACCACGATCCCGCCGCCCATCGCCCCTGGCGCCAGATCCTGCGCCGCAAGTCCCGTCAGGTGCGGGTCGGGTCCGTGCTGGTGGGCGGTGATGCGCCCATCACCGTGCAGACCATGACCAACACGGTCACGGCCGATGCCAAGGCGACCATCGAGCAGATCCGGCGGATCGAGGAGGCCGGATGCGACATCGTCCGCGTCTCCTGCCCCGATGAGGAAAGCACCGCGGCGATGCCGGAGATCGTGCGGGCATCGACGATCCCCATCGTCGCGGACATCCATTTCCATTACCGCCGCGCCATTGAGGCGGCGAAGGCCGGGGTGGCCTGCCTGCGCATCAATCCCGGCAATATCGGATCGGCGGAACGTGTGCGCGAAGTGGTGCAGGCGGCCCGTGACCATGGCTGTTCCATGCGCATCGGCGTCAATGCCGGCAGCCTGGAGCGCGAGTTGCTGGAACGCTATGGCGAGCCCTGCCCAGACGCGTTGGTGGAAAGTGCCCTGACCCACGCCAAGATCCTGGAAGACCACGACTTCCGGGATTTCAAGATCTCAGTGAAGGCGTCCGACGTGTTCATGGCGGTGGCCGCCTATCAGGGGCTGGCGGAGGCCTGCGACTACCCGCTGCATATCGGCATCACCGAGGCCGGCGGATTGCGATCCGGCACCGTGAAATCCTCCATCGGCCTGGGCATGCTGCTCTGGTCGGGCATCGGCGACACGATCCGCGTGTCCCTGTCCGCCGATCCGGTGGAGGAGGTGAAGGTCGGGTACGAGATGCTGAAGAGCCTGGGCCTGCGCCGCCGGGGTGTCACCGTCATCTCCTGCCCATCCTGTGCCCGCCAGCAGTTCGACGTCATCAAGACGGTGGAGGTGCTGGAGGAGCGGCTGGCCCATATCACCACGCCGCTGACCGTCAGCGTCATCGGCTGCATTGTCAACGGGCCGGGCGAGGCCACCATGACCGATATCGGCTTCACCGGCGGCGGCAAGGGCACGCATCAGGTCTATCTGGGCGGCCTGCCGGCCCACCGGCTGAAGGACCAGGGCATCGTCGACCATCTGGTGAAACTGGTCGAGGCCAAGGCGGCGGAGATTGAGGCGGCGAAGGTTTGACCCGTCACGCCGCTTCCTGCTGCTTGGCCCACAGCGCGGCATAGGCCCCGCCCGTGGCCAGCAGGGCCGCGTGGCTGCCGCGTTCGGCGATGCGGCCGGCATCCAGCACGATGATCTCGTCGGCATCCACCACCGTGGACAGGCGGTGGGCGATGACCAGCGTGGTGCGCCCGCGCGCGGCATCGCCCAGCGCCGCCTGAATCTCCCGCTCCGTATGTGTGTCCAGCGCCGACGTCGCCTCGTCCAGGATCAGGATGGGCGGGTCCTTCAGCAGCGTGCGGGCGATGGCGACGCGCTGCTTCTCCCCGCCCGACAGTTTCAGGCCGCGCTCGCCCACCATCGTGTCCCAGCCATCGGGCAGGGCCTTGATGAAAGCCAGGATCTGGGCGGCATCGGCCACGCGCTCCAGGTCCGCCTGGTCCGCCCCCGGCCTGCCATAGGCGATGTTGTAGCGGATGGTGTCGTTGAACAGCACCGTGTCCTGCGGGACGATGCCGATGGCACCGCGCAAGGACTCCTGCGTCACCGACCGTACATCCTGCCCGTCGATCAGGATGCGGCCGGCCGTCGTGTCGTAGAAGCGATAGAGCAGACGCGACAGGGTGGACTTGCCCGCCCCCGTCGGCCCCACCACCGCCACGGTGTGCCCGGCCTGGATGGTGAAATCCAGGCTCTTCAGGATGGGCCGGCGGGCATCATAGGCGAATTCCACACCGTCGAACCGCACCTCCCCGCCGTGGGTGACCAGAACCGGCGCGCCGGGTGCGTCCTGCACCTCCCGGTTCACCGACAGCAGTTCGAACATCCGCTCCATCTCGTTCAAGGATTCCTTGATACCGCGATAGACGAAGCCGAAAATGTTCAGCGGCTGGTAAAGCTGGAGCAGATAGGTGTTCACCAGCACGAAATCGCCGATGGTGAGATGGCCCTGGATGATGCCATCGGCCGCCATCCACATGACGCTGACCACGCCGGCCGCGATGATGATCCCCTGCCCGACATTCAGCAGCGACAGCGACGATTGCGTGCGCACCGCCGCATCTTCATAGGCCCGCAGCGCCTTGTCATAGCGCCGCGCCTCGAACGCCTCGTTCCCGAAATATTTGACCGTCTCATAATTCAGCAGGCTGTCGATGGCCCGCGCGCTGGCGCGGGTGTCCGCATCCAGCATGTCGCGGCGGATGCGGGTGCGCCAGTTGGTGACGGCGATCGTGTACCAGATATAGCCGGCCACGGTGCCGAAGGTGACGACGGCGAAGCGGATATCGAACAGGTGCCAGAGGATGCCGGTGACCAGCAATATCTCCAGCAGGGTCGGCAGCACATTGAACAGCGAGGTGCCCAGCAGACTGTCGATGGCCTTGGTCCCGCGCTCCACCACCCGGCTGAGGCCCCCCGTCTGCCGTTCCAAATGGAAGCGCAGCGACAGTGCGTGCAGGTGCCGGAAGACGTTCAGGGCGGCCACGCGCATGGCCCGCTGGCTGACCCGTTCGAAGATGGCGTCGCGCAACTCCCCGAAGGCCAGCGACAGGACGCGGGCCATGCCATAGGCCAGGATGAAGCCGACCGGAATGGCAACGGCCGGGTTGGTCGCCACACCGCCGCCCGCGGTCAGCATATCGACCGCACCCTTGTACCAGACGGGAATGGAGACGTTGGCCGCCTTGGCCGCCGCCAGGAACAGCAGCGCCACCACCACCCGCACCTTGATCCCCGTCTCCCCCGCAGGCCAGAGATAGGGCAGCAACTGGCGCAGCACCTGCCCGTCGGACAGGCGCTGGGTCTTGGCAAGGGAAGGGTCCTGATTGCCGGAGGGGCGGTCGTGACGGCGCATGATGATCCGGGGTCGGGTCGCGGGGATGCGATGATATGGCGGGAGCCTGGACGAATGACAGCGCGGTACCTCGTCATGGCTGCCATCCGACCTTGAGCGCGCTTTATTCCGTCATCGCTTCTCCCGTATCCTGAATCCCCTTTCATGGAGGTCGCCCGCGCATGCCGCCCTTGCCCGACCGTGCCACCGCCTTCTGGACGCTCGCCCCCGGCCGGGGGGCCTTGTGTGAACAGGAATTGCCGGAGCCGCTGGCGGGCGATGTGCTGATCCGAACGCTGGTCAGCGGCATCAGCCGGGGCACCGAGTCGCTGGTATTCCGCGGCGGGGTGCCGGCAGAGCTGCAGCCCATCATGCGCTGTCCCTTCCAGGACGGGGATTTCCCCGGTCCGGTGAAGTATGGCTATGCCCTGGTCGGTATCGCCGAGTACGGGCCCGCCAATCTGGCCGGACGCCGCGTCTTCTCGCTGCATCCGCACCAGGACGTGGCGGTGGTGCCGGTGGAGGGGTGCCGGCCTGTGCCCGACAATGTCCCCACCGAACGCGCCGTGCTGGCTGCCAATATGGAAACGGCGCTGAACATCCTGTGGGATGGCGGGGCCGCACCCGGCCAGCGCATCGCCGTGGTAGGCGGTGGCATTGTCGGCGGGCTGGCAGCCTATCTGGCCGCCCGCATGCCGGGGGCGGAGGTCACCCTGGTCGATATCGATCCGGCCCGCGCCGACATGGCCCAGGCCTTCGGCGCCCGCTTCGCAACCCCCGATCAGGCCGATGGCGGTGATTGCGACCTGGTGGTCCATGCCAGCGCGACCGGCGAAGGCCTGTCGACAGCCCTGCAGCTGGCGGGGCAGGAAGCCACCGTGGTGGAGGCGTCCTGGTATGGCGACCGGCCTGTCACCCTGTCGCTGGGCGGAACCTTCCATCCGGGGCGGCTGCGCATCGTATCCTCGCAGGTCGGCAAAGTGTCGCCCGCCTTCCGTCCACGCTGGAGCCTGTCGCGCCGCCTGGACAAGGCCCTGTCGCTGCTGGCCGATCCGGTGCTGGACCTCGCCCTGGGGCCCCGCATCGATTTCGTGGACTTGGCCCAAGCCATGGCGGAACTTTCCAGCCTGCCCTTCGGTTGTCCCGTCGTCCGCTACCAGCGCTCCGTTCCCTGAAAGGACAGCCATGTACCTGTTGTCGGTGCGAGAGCACATCATGATCGCGCATAGTTTCGTGGGCGCCATTTTCGGGCCGGCCCAGGGGCTGCACGGCGCCACCTTCGTGGTGGATGCCGAATTCCGCCGCCGACAGCTGTCGCCGGAAGGGCTGGTGGTCGATATCGGGGCGGCGTCGGTACTGCTGAAGCAGGTGCTGGCCCCGCTGAATTACCAGAATCTGGACGAGCTGCCGGAATACAAGGGCCGCAACACCACCACCGAATTCCTGGCCGGTGACATCCATCGCAAGCTGGCCGCCAGCATCCGCGACGGAGCCTTGGGCGCCGACGGGCCGGCGCTGGACAGTTTGCGCATCACCCTGTCAGAAAGCCATGTCGCCTGGGGTGCCTATGACGCGCCGTTGAACGAGGCGGCCCGATGACGGGCCGAACGCTGCATATCATCTGTCCCGGCGATATCAACCAGTTGACCGGCGGCTATGGTTATCTGCGTCGGCTGGTATCGGGCCTGCGCGACCTGGGCGTGCCGATCAAATTGCACGAACTGCCGGGACCGCACCCGTTCGTGGATGAAGCGTCGCGTGCCGGCGCCGACGCCATCCTGGCCGGCATCCCCGACGCACAGCCCGTGCTGATCGATGGCCTGGCCCTGCCCGTGGCGGCGCATGCCGTCTGGGTAGACCGCTATCGCCTGCGCTTCGCGGCCCTGGTGCATCACCCGCTGCATCTGGAGAACGGGTTGACACCGGAACAGGCCGACACTCTGTTCCGCATCGAACGCGACGCCCTGTCCCATATGCGCCATGTCATCGTGCCCTCGTGCACCACGCAACAGGGCGTCATCGACTTGTCGGTACCGGCCGATCGCATCACCATCGCCAATCCCGGCACCGACCCGGCCGAACCGGCCACCGGCGGGGGGGATGGCATCCCCACCATCCTCTGCGTCGCCACCCTGACCCCGCGCAAGGGGCATCTGGTGCTGATCGAGGCGCTGGCCCGGGTACAGCACCTGCCCTGGCGCCTAGTGCTGGTGGGCAGCGACGCCCGCCATCCGGGACAGGCGGCGGCCATCATCGATACCGTGGCGACACAGGGGCTGGGCGACCGGGTGCGGATGACGGGGGAATTGTCGGGTGACGCGCTGGAAGCGCAATGGCGGGCCGCCGATCTGTTCACCCTGCCCAGCTTCCATGAAGGCTATGGCATGGTGGCGGCCGACGCGTTGAAGCGTGGGCTGCCCTGTATCGTCACCGACGCCGGTGGCCTGGCCGAGGTGGTGCCGCCGGACGCCGGCGCCGTCGTCCCGCCGGGGGACGTGGCAGCACTGGCGGCTGCCTTCGAGAAACTGCTGTCCGATCCGGCCGCCCTGGCGGCGGCACGCGCGGCGGCGGCGCGGGCGGGCGGGGAGTTGCCCAGCTGGCAACAGTCTGTGACGTTGATACGCTCGGCACTCTCCGGCATGCTGGTTTCCAGGGAAGATGATCGGACGTCGGCATGAATCTCGATTTCGAACCCGAATGGCTCCGCCTGCGCGAACCGCTGGACGAGGCGGCGCGCGCCGTGGGCCTGGCTTGGTCTTTCGGCCGGGTCCTGCCGCAGCATCCGATGATCATCGATCTGGGTGCCGGCACCGGCAGCAATGTCCGCCAGCTGGCCATGAAGCTGGGCCGCGGCGAGCAGGACTGGACCCTGATCGAGAAGGACCGCAAGCTTCTGGCCAAGGCGCCGGGAGAGATCGGCCGCTGGGCCGACCGCAATGGCTGGGAACACACCGAACAGCGCCGCGCCTATATGATCACCTGCGACGACATGGCCGTGCGGGTGGAGATGCGCAGCTTCGACCTAGCCCAGGACCCGGCAGACCTGGGCCTGAACCAGTATGACGGCGTCACCGCCAAGGCCCTGTTCGACCTGGTGTCGCAACCCTGGCTGGACCGGTTCGTCAAGGAACTGGCCAGCTGCGGCTTCCCGCCGCTGCTGGGCACGCTGACCGTGGATGGACGCGTGGAATTCTCCATCATGGACGAGGATGACGGGTTCGTGATCGGCCTGTTCCACACCCATATGGGCCGGGCCAAGGGGCTGGGCGGTGCCGCCCTGGGGCCGGCGGCGCCCAAGGCGCTGGTCACCGCCCTGGCGGATGCCGGCTACAAGGTGGAAACCGCCCTGGCCGACTGGAAGATCGGGCCCAAGCAGATTGCCGCCCATCTGGCCATGATCGCCGGCTATGAGAAGGCGGCAGCCGAACAGGACCCCGGCAGCACCCCCCGCATCCGCGCCTGGGCCGAACGCCGCCGCGCACTGGCCAGTGAGCAGGGCGCGCGGCTGGTGGTTGGGCATCAGGACGTGCTGGCGCGGCGGTGATCACCCCGCGACCAGCCCGTGCCGGGCATCACGCAGCACGCCCGTCAGCCGCTCCAGCCAGGGATCGTCCATCGCATCGGCCGCCGGCAATTGCCGGCGGCGCCGGGACAGCGCCAGACGGGCGGCGACCCCCTCTGCCAGCAGCCGGTCGCGTCGCGCCAGCCGTACCGCCCTGATCAGGACAGAATCCCCAGCCGTCAGGGCGGCAAGCCGCTGGCCACGCGGGGGACGCCCGTCATATCGGGCGTGCAGATCATCCAGAAGGGCACCTGCATCGGGCCCGGAAGGGGGATGGAAGGATGGCATGGGCGCGACTCCGGCGGGAAAAGGGCTTCCTCGCAGGATATATCGGCCGAAACTGCCATTTCAATGATTAAAATCCTAGGACCGGAAATCCAGGAAATCCGACTCCCGGCCTGTCCTGCGACTCGAGTCGCCATAGGCCCGCCTCGGATGAGATCACCACAAGCGCTTGGGGGTCGTCAGTTGGACAGCCGCTACTGGCTGGCCCATATGATGCGGGCGATCCAGGACACGTCGCTCATGGCTAGCGACCGGTCGGGATGGGCCCGGTTCAGCGAGGTCAGCTCCAGACGGTTGGCCGTCTGCCGCGCCAGTTGCTTGGCCATCACCTCGCCTTCACGCGTGCGGACCACGACGCGGTCCCCCCGGCGCAGCGATGCGGCGGGGGAAACGATGATGACATCGCCATCGCGATAGACCGGCTCCATGCTCTCGCCCGACACTTCCAGCGCATAGGCATGGTCATCGGCGACATGGGGGAATTCCAGCTCGTCCCAGCCATTGCCGGCGGGATATCCGGCATCATCGAAATAGCCGTCATTACCGGCTTGGGCATAGCCGATGACCGGCACGCGGCGCAGCGCCACGGCGGCCACGGCGACCGGTGCCTCACCCACCGCGTCGCCCGTCATGCCGACGAAATCGGTAAAGCTGCTGCCCGTCGCTTCCAGCACCTTGGCGATGCTTTCGGTCGACGGCCAACGCAGCTTGCCGTCCGGCGTCATGCGCTTGGACTTGTTGAAGGTGGTCGGGTCCAAACCGCCGCGCTTGGCCAAACCGGAGGCGGAGAGGCCATGTCGCTGCGCCAGCCGATCGATGGCCCGCCATATGTCTGCATGCTTGAGCATGGGAGTCTTATCCCAGAATCCTTCTGCCCTGTCCCTAGGATAATTTTCACTACGCACTTGACTTAGGAATTTAAACATGTCGTTTTAAGGGAAATTTACCCAAGCCGTGGCGCGCGGCCAGCAGAAGGACCCTGGAATGACCCTGCAGAGACCCATCCCCGGCCCGCGTCCGCGGGCCCTGCCGCCGATCCCGCCCATCAAGGCCACACCGTTCGACAGTGTGGAGGAGGCCTGGTTCTGGTTCGTCCCCGCGCATGAGGCCAAGCTGGCCGGTGCGCGGGTACGGGCCGGCCAGGGGTTGGTGGCCCGCCCGTGTGAGCCTGGCGACATCCTGCGCGCAGTGGACCGGCTCTATCGTCAGCGCCGGCTGCTGCGCGACCATCTGCTGGTGATGGCCCATTATGGCCGCCGCCAGATGGCGCCGGACCCCGACCGCCGGCGCGAGATGCGCGACCATGGGCTGTGGGCAGAGGCCTTGTCCGCCCTGGACCCGGCGCTGCGCGAAAAAGGCATCGTGAAATGAGGGGGCCGGCGCTGCTGGTCTTCTGCCACGAGACGGAGATCGCCTGGCTGCGCTGGCTGAAGCCCGGCTTCCGGCATGTCTTCCTGGCCCTGCCCGTGTCCGGCGGCTGGATCACGCTCGACCCGCTCTCCATCCGGCTGGAGGTGGAGTTCCATCCGCTGCCCGCCGATGCCGACCTGGCCGCCTGGTTCCGGGCGCGGGGACATCGCGTGCTGGTCACCGCCATCCATCCGCCCCTGCCCGCGCAATGGCCGTTCGCCCCCTTCACCTGCGTGACATTGGTCAAGCGGGTGCTGGGCATCCGGGCAGCCCATGTCCAGACCCCCTGGCAACTCTATCGCCATCTGGGCGGCGACCCGCCCATTCCGCAGAAGCAGAAGGAGTGCGCAACCTTGGCCCGCCTCGTCTCCTCCCCCAAACCCCGCGCGACGACGGCCCCCGCGGCCGCGGCACCGGCCGTCGTGGCGGCACCTGCCTCGGCCCCGGCCGCACCCGTCGTCACCGCCCCCGACCTGCCCACGGCGGGGGAGCAAAGCCTGCTGCGCCGCACCGCCGGCCGGGCCGGCACGGTCCTGACCGGATGGCGGGGGGTGCTGGCCCCCGGCACCCTGGCGCCCACCCGCAAAACACTGCTGGGGGAATAGAGCGATGCAGACCCCGACCCATTCCCCGACAACAGCCGATCCTCTGGCCGCGTCCCTGCTGGAGCGCCATGCCCGCGCCGCCGCCCGCCGTGCCGTCTGGGAACCGCTCTGGCGCGAATGCTATGAACATGCCCTGCCCCAGCATGCTGGTTTCGAGGCCGGTGCCATGCCGGGCGCGCGCCGCGGCGACCGGCTTTATGACGCCACGGCCGCCGATGCCGTGGACCAGCTGGCGGCGGCACTGCTGGCCCAACTGACCCCGCCCTGGTCGCGATGGATGGGGCTGACCCCCGGCCCGGCGCTGGAGCCGGACCTGGCCGACCGCCTGTCACCGCTGCTGCTGGCGGCAGCGGACACGTTCCATGCCCAGATCGACCGGTCCAACTTCGCGGTGGAGGCGCATCAGGCATTCCTGGATGTGGTCACCGGCGGCACCGGCTGCCTGCTGGTGGAGGAGGCGGCCCCCGGTGCCCCATCGGCCCTGCGCTTCACCGCCGTGCCCCTGTCGGATCTGGTGCTGGAAGAGGGGGAGGAGGGCCGTCTGGACCATCTCTACCGTCGCCAGCGCCTGACGCTGGGCGAACTGGCCGCCCGCGTGCCGGTGGACCATATCCCAGAGCCGGTGAAGTGCCTGGGCGGCGCCGATCCCGCCTACCGCTTCGCCATCATCGAATCGGTGATGCCCGAGGGGACGGCCTGGCGCTGGCGCGTGGTGCTGGAGGAGGAAGCCCCCACCTTGCTGGCCGACGGGCGTTTTGCCGACATGCCCTTCATCGCCTTTCGCTGGCTGAAGGCACCCGGCGAAACCTATGGTCGCAGCCCGGTGATGAAAGCCCTGCCCGACATCAAGACCGCCAACAAGGTGGTCGAACTGGTCCTGAAGAACGCCTCCATCGCCGTTACCGGCATCTGGCAGGCGGATGATGACGGGGTACTGAACCCCGGCACCGTCCGCCTGGTGCCCGGCACCATCATTCCCAAGGCCGTGGGGTCGGCGGGGTTGACGCCGCTGGCCAGCCCCGGACGGTTCGATGTCAGCCAGCTGGTGCTGGACGATCTGCGCCGGCGCATCCGCCACGCCCTGCTGGCCGACCGGCTGGCACCGGTGGACGGACCGCGCATGACGGCAACGGAGGTGCTGGAGCGCGGGGCGGAGATGGCGCGGCTGCTGGGCGCCACTTTCGGGCGGCTGCAATCGGAGCTGCTGGTGCCGCTGGTGCGGCGCTGCCTGTCCATCCTGCGCCGGCGCGGGCTGATCCCCGACATCGCTGCCGACGGAAGGCAGGTGCAGGTCCGCATCCTGTCGCCGCTGGCCCGCGCCCAGGCGCAGCGCGATGCGGAGACCACGCTGCGCTGGCTGGAAAGCGTGGCGGCCCTGGGCCCGGACGCGCTGTCCGTCGTCGATCTGCCGGCCTGCGCCCGGTTCCTGGCCGACGCGGCGGGTGTGCCGCCCACGCTGGTCCGCCCCCTGCCGCCGGCGGGCGGGACGGAGGGTGTGGATGGCTGATCCCGGCTGGCCCTGGGCCGACCCCGCCGCCGATCCGGTGCCCGAGGATCAGTTGGCCGCCGCCTGTGCCCGGCTGTTCGCCGGGGCCGACGGTGCCCTGCTGCTGTCGCACCTGACCCGCGTGACCCTGGCCACCACGCCCGGCCCCGACGTCACGGAGGCGCGGCTGCGTCATCTGGAGGGACAGCGTTCCCTGGTCCTCACCCTTCGCCACCTCGCCGCGCGCGGCGGCCTGTCCCCCCTTTGCCCCATCCTTTAACGGAGATCGCCATGGACGCGACCAATATCGAGACCCGCAACGCCACCATTGCCCCCCGCCCCGACCATGTGCCCGTGAAATTCTGGGACCCCGATGCCGGTGCCATCCGGATCGACGCGCTGCTGAAATCCTATCAGGAACTGGAGCGCAAGCTGTCCACCCCGCCCGACCCGGCAACGGAGAAGGCCAAGGCGCTGGCCCTGCTGGGCGTGCCGGCCAAGGCGGAGGATTACTGCATCCGCTGCGACCATGGCCTGTTCGAACCGGATGGGGAGATCAACAGCCGCCTGTTCGGCGCCGGCTACACGCCCGAACAGGCCCAGCTGCTCTATGACCTGGCGGCGGAGCGGCTGTTGCCGCTGTTGCAGGAGATGGCCGCCGGCTTCCAGGCGGAGGCGGAGCTGGGAAAGCTGGTCGGCCATTTCGGCGGAGAGGAGAAATGGCGCGACCTGTCGGGCCAGATCCTGGCCTGGGGCAGCCGCAACCTGCCGGCCCCGCTGCTGGATGCCCTGTCGGGCACGGCCGACGGGGTGCTGGCGTTGCACCGGCTGATGCAGGATGGTGGCGGGGAACCCCGGCCGCTGCGGCCAGGCGCGGCGGGCGATGCGGCCGGCCAGACGGCGGACCTGAACCGCATGATCGCCGACCCGCGCTATTGGCGCGACCGCGACCCGGCCTTCATCGCCAAGGTGACGGACGGGTTCCGCCGGGCCTATGGCGGATGACCTCCCTTATACCGTGCCCACACTGACATAGGAGGAGACGCCCCTGATATGCTCGTCCACCGAAAGCCGGTGGGAGAGCGGCGGGAAGGCGCGCTGGGTGCAGTCCAGGCGCGGGCAGATGCGGCAATTGACGCCGATGGGCGTGGCCGCATCCTGGTTCGACAGATCCAAGCCATCGGCATAGACCAGTTGCCCAGCATGGGCCAGATCGCTGCCGATGGCCACGGCGAACTGCCGTGCCGGCTGCTTCCAGCCGCCGCCCGGCTTCTCCACCGTGCGCACGATGGAGAAATAGGAGGTCCCGTCCGGCATGCGGGCCAGCTGGGTCTGGATCACGCCGGGCCGGCGGAAGGCGTCATGCACATGCCAGCGCGGACAGGCCCCGCCGAACCGGGCGAAATGAAAGCCCGACGCGGCGCTGAACCGCTTGGACATGTTGCCCGCCGGATCGACGCGGGCGAAGAAGAAGGGCACACCCTTGGCGCCGGGCCGCTGCAGGGAGGTCAGGCGGTGGCAGACCTGCTCATAACTGGCCACGAAGCGCCGGGACAGGATTTCGATATCGTAACGAACCTCCTTGGCGGCTGTCAGAAATCGGCCATAAGGCATCATGATTGCGGAAGCGAAATAATTGGCCAGACCCACGCGGGCCAGCCGCCGCGCCTCTTCATGGCTGAAATTGCCGCGTGCCACCGCGGCATCGATCAACTCCGCCTGGCAGATCAGCGCCGCCTGGCTGGCCAGCTGGAAGGTGCGGCCGGCCGGGTCGAGCATTTCGGAGATCAGCACGCGTCTTGAATGCCGGTCATAACGGCAGATGGCGCCGCCCATCACCTCCGTCGGCATCAGCCGCACGCGCACGCCATGCTTTTTCAGAAGATAGGCGGACAGGGTGCCGTACAGGTTGCCGCTATCCAGGTCGCCCTCAATCCACAGCGTCTCCGCAGCGATCTCCAGGTCGGGGAAATGGTTCTGCTCGGCTTGGAAGAATTCCGACACCTCCTCCTGCGGGAAGGCCTGGGCGCCCATGACCTGAAGCTTGTCGCGGTCCGCCACCTTCTCCGCCAAGGCGCCTAGATCCTCCCGCGCCTCGCGGAAGGCGCGATAGAGTGCCACCACCGCATGGCCCAGATTGGGGGCGGCGGCAGCCACCTCCTTCATGTCCTGGCCCTTGATGTCGCCAGTATCGAACAGGGGGTCGGCGAACACCTCCCGCAGGCTGGCCACCAGCCGCGTCTCGTCATCTTCGGCAAAGCTGGCCATGTCGATGCCGTAGACCGACGCGATCTTCAGCAGCAGCGGCACCGTCAGGGGGCGCTGGTTGGCCTCGATCAGGTTGAGATAGGAGGGGGAAATCCCGATCTCCTCCGCCATCTGCGCCTGGGTCATCTTCAGGTCGCGGCGCAGGCGGCGGACCTTGTGGCCCAGCATGGCCTTCTTCTCAGACATGGGTCAGCCTTCCTTGCGCGTGATCTTCGGCACCTCGTCGCGGTAACGGAAACGCAGGGCCGACCAGTCATCATCCAGCGCAATCTGGGTGACGGGTATCAGGCCTTGCCTGGTCAGCCGCTCCCATCCCGCATCGCGGGAAAGATCGCTTTTGATGGCCCCGCTTTTCTTGGGATGCGCCACCCAGAAAGCTCCGCCGCGTCTGTAAAGCGGCAGCAGGCGATCAGCCAGGGGTCCCAGGGCCGCGACATCCACCGCAAAACCCAGTAGCAGGTCGACCTCCCCGTCGGGCAGTTCGACCGGCAAACCGATCATTTCCTGAAGATCTTCAGGTGCATCCAGCATCCAGGCACGCTTGCCCGGCTTGAACCCCAACTTGTCGGCGACGCTCTTCATGGCAGGATCCTCCGCTGCGTCACCCCATCAAATTACAAAATTTACAACATGACAGCAATCGGCATTACAGATTGTGACAGCAATACTCTTTTACGAAATTCACCGTATTGATCATTTTATGTCGCGGCATCATGTTCATCTCAACGGCGCTGCACTGCACACCAACCCCGATAACGGGCCAAAGGTGGCAAAACAACAAGCGGCCCGCACGAGACATCAGAGAGCCCCACCAGGCCAGGAGTTGAGAGCATGTCCCCGTTGGACCAGACCCAGAGCATCGACCTCGCCGCCATCCACGCCAAGCGTTTTGACGGCATCAAGCGCGACTTCACGGCCGAGGATGTGCGCCGCCTGTCGGGCTCGGTGAAGATCGAGTACACGCTGGCCGAAATGGGTGCGCGGCGCCTGTGGGAACTGCTGCACACCCGTCCCTATGTCCACACGCTGGGCGCCTTCACGGGTAACCAGGCCCTGCAGCACGTCAAGGCCGGCCTGGAAGCCATCTATCTGTCGGGCTGGCAGGTCGCGGCCGACGCCAATCTGGCCGGCCAGATGTATCCCGACCAGTCGCTGTACCCCGCCAACTCCGTCCCGGCCGTCGTGAAGCGCATCAACAATGCCTTCCAGCGCGCCGACCAGATCCAGACGGCCGAGGGCAAGGGCGATACCTACTGGTTCGCGCCGATCATCGCCGATGCCGAGGCCGGCTTTGGCGGTCCGCTGAACGCGTTCGAGCTGATGAAGGGCATGATCGAGGCCGGTGCCGCCGCCGTGCATTTCGAGGACCAGCTGGCTTCGGAGAAGAAGTGCGGCCATCTGGGCGGCAAGGTGCTGATCCCGATCCAGCAGTTCATCCGCACCCTGAATGCCGGCCGCCTGGCCGCCGATGTCTGCGGCACCTCCACCCTGGTCGTGGCCCGCACGGACGCCGAGTCGGCGCAACTGATCACCAGCGATGTGGATGAGCGCGACCATCCCTTCATCGACCGCAACGACCGCACGCCGGAAGGCTTCTTCCGCATCAAGAAGGGGGTTGGCGTCGATTACTGCATCGCCCGCGCCCTGGAATATGCCCCCTATTCCGACCTGATGTGGTGGGAGACGTCGAAGCCGAACCTGGACGATGCCCGCCGCTTCGCCGAGGCCGTGCACAAGAAGTTCCCCGGCAAGATGCTGGCCTATAATTGCTCGCCCTCCTTCAACTGGAAGGCCAACCTGGACGACGCGACCATCGCCAAGTACCAGGCCGAGCTGGGGGCCATGGGCTACAAGTACCAGTTCGTGACGCTGGCGGGCTTCCACTCGCTCAATCTGGCCACGTTCGAGCTGGCCAAGGGCTACAAGGAGCGCGGCATGGCCGCTTACTCCGAGATGCAGCAGCGTGAGTTCGCCGCCGCCGACCAGGGCTTCACCGCCGTGAAGCACCAGCGCGAGGTGGGTACCGGTTACTTCGACGCGGTGGCCGTGGCCATCTCCGGCGGCACGTCGTCGACGACCGCTATGAAGGACAGCACCGAGACCGACCAGTTCCATTGATCGGTTCAGCGCTTCTGAGATCGATCTGCTTCTGTTCCTGAACAGGGGAGCAGGTCCGCCGGGAGAGGGGGCTGCATCCCTCACCCAGGCTCTTGGCCCCCCAGGCTGTAACCTTTCCGCCTCCCTCCGCGCTGGATGGGAGGGGGCGGCGGAAAGCCGGCGGACGGCGCGATGGATCGCCGACCCCGCCGGATCGTGACAGCCAGGGGCCCTTTCAGACCGGGGTCAACGGCAGCGCTCTTGCCCTTGACCCTTCCGGGGTCCGGTTCGCCGGACCCCGGGCTCGATCCCAGGATGATGACGGCACCGTTCGCCCCGCGACAGGGGGTGGGCGGTGCCGTCTTCGTCTCGGCACCCGGAGAAGCCCCGCCATGGATGGCTATGTCTGCCTGATCGCGCAACCGGTGGAACGGTTGGAAACGCCGGCTTCCTTGCCAAGGGCGGAAGGGGAATGGGTGGCGGTCAGTGCCGGCGATCATGTCATGCTGGTGCGGTTCACACGAACAGCAGCTGGTCCCCCGGTCGCACGCGGCCCAGCAGGCTGACCATGCCGGTGGTTTCCACCGCCAGGTCCGGCCGCAGGTCCGGCTCCCGGATGCCCAGCGCCCGCCAGCCCATCTCGCAGGCCAGGAAGGCCACGCCCAGTTCAGCGCAGCCGGTCAGCAATTCCACGAACGTGCCGACACCGCGATGGGCCAGGGTGGCGTCGCGTGCCTCCGGGCTGGTGCCATCGTCGGAGAAATCCAGCCGTTTCCAGCCCTCGCGGTCCAGCAGGGCCGGCAGGGCCCGGCCGGTGAAGAACAGGGTGACGGGCCTTCCTGTGGCCACGGCCGCAGCGGCCGTCACCAGGGCGTAATGCACACGGTCGAAGCCACCGGACTGGATCACCAGCGCCAAGCCCCATTTGCCGTCAGACATCGAACGCTCCCAGATCGTTTCAGAACGGATGGTGCGAAAGGTCGGTATAGGTCGGATTTGTGCCGCAGGTGGGGCAGTCGGGATCGCGGCGGATCTTTACGGTACGGAAACTGGTCTCCAGGGCGGAATACATCAGCAGCCGGCCGGACAGGCTGTCGCCAATGCAAAGCAATTCCTTCAACACCTCGACGGCCTGAAGGCTGCCCATCGATCCCGCCAAGGCACCCAGCACCCCGCCTTCGGAGCACGACGGGATCATGCCGGGCGGCGGCGGTTCGCGGAAGATGCAGCGATAGCAGGGGTGCGGGTCACCCAGATGCGCCTTGAAGGTCGACAATTGCCCGTCGAAGCGCAGCATGGCGGCACTGACCAGCGTCTTGCCCGCCAAATAGCAAGCATCATTCAACAGAAAGCGCGTGGCGAAATTGTCGGTGCCGTCGGCCACGACATCATAGTTCCCGACGATGTCCAGCACATTGGACCGGTTCAGGCGGGTCTTGTGGATATCGACCTTCACGTCCGGGTTGATGGCGGCGATTCGCGCGGCGGCACTGTCCACCTTGGGCACACCGATGCCGCCCGTATCGTGGATCACCTGGCGCTGCAGGTTGGACAGATCCACCACATCATTATCGACAATACCGATTCGCCCCACCCCGGCCGCCGCCAGATAGAGCAGCAGGGGAGCCCCCAACCCGCCGGCGCCGACGATCAGGGCGGAGGAGGAGAGCAGCTTGGACTGCCCCTCGCCGCCGACCTCGCGCAGCATGATGTGGCGGGCATAGCGGTCGATCTGGCTGTCGGTCAGGTCCAGCATGGGCGGTCCTCAGGCGGCGAACAGGTCGCGGACGAAAACATATAGGGGGTGGTCGGGCTGCGCCACCAATCGGATGGTCATACCCAGACAGACAATGACCAGCAGCGGGCGGACCAGTCTGGCACCAAACCGGATGGCGGCATGGCTGCCGGCCCAGGCGCCCACCACCTGCGCCAGGGCCATGATCAGCCCCGCCTTCCACACGATCTGTCCGCCCAGCGCGAACACGCCCAGACTGACAACATTGCTGGTGAAGTTCAAAAGCTTGGTGTTGGCCGTGGCCCGGCGCATGTTCATGCCCAGCAGCGCCACGCAGCCCAGCGCGAAAAAACTGCCCGTTCCCGGCCCGAAGAAGCCGTCATAGAAGCCGATGGCGAACCCCAATGTCAGGCTGAAGGCCGGCAACGACATCCGCGCCCGCACCTCCACATCGCCCACGCGCGGGCTGAGCAGGAAATAGAGCGCGATGGCGACCAGCAGCACGGGGATCACGGTGACCAGGAACTCCGTCCCCGTCACCTGCACCGCCAAGGTCCCCACCGCCGATCCGGCAAAGACGCAGGCCACGGCGAAGGCCATCTTCTTCAACTCGATCTGCCCCGCCCGCCAGAAGGTGACGGTGGCCATGGCCGTGCCGAAGCTGCCCTGCAGCTTGTTGGTGGCCAAGGCCGCGGCCGGCGGAATGCCGGTGGACAGCAATGCCGGAATGGTGATCAACCCGCCGCCACCCGCGATGGCATCGACGAAGCCGGCCAGCAGGGCGGCACAGGCCAGGAAGACCAGGATGTCGGTGGACAGCAGTTCGGGCAAGATGGGGCCTGTCACGGGAGGGGAACCGGTGACAGTGATAGGGGGTGATGCGGCCGGGGGGAAGGGGGCGCGTCAGGCCGCCTCTCCGGCCTGCACATGGATGCTGAGCCCGGCGGATGCTGCCATGGCCAGCAGTTCCTCAATGCTGAATTCATCGATCCGGCCCCGCTGAAAAGCGGCGAAGCGTTCAGACGGGACGCCCAAACGCCCCGCGGCCAGGGCGGGGGACCAGCCCTGCCGGGCCAGATGCGCCTGGATCACATCCATCAGTTCCGACCGCAGCTTCAAGCCGGCCCGGATGGCGGGATCATCCTCAATGGCGTCCCAGACGCTGCCAAAAGCCTGCTCGGTCATGCCAATCCCCTGATCAGGTCGCGATAGCGGCGGGTTGCGAGATCAATGTCGCTTTGGGCTGTCTTCTGGCTCTTCTTCTCAAAACAATGCAACACATGCACGCCATCGGCAAACTTCGCGACATAGATGACCCTGAAGGCGCCCGTCGGATCGTGCAGACGGATTTCCCTGGCACCGGTGCCGATGCCCGGCATCGGCTTCCAATCTGCCGGTTCCTGCCCGCGTTGCACCATATCCAGTTGCCGACCTGCCTCTCTGCGCGGGCCATCAGGAAAGCGCCGCAGGTCATCCAATGCGCTGCCATGAAACAATATACGCTTCATCGTGCCCCCCGCATACTGACTGTCCCGGGAGCGGGGAAAACCCCCATAGATTGAAAACATGAACGGAAAAACCATTCATGACAACAACCTCTCATCCCCGCCCCACCGATTACCCTCGCCCCCCGCTTCCGCGTTTGCTAAGAAGATTGTTCCACTCGATCGCGGGGGCTGAGGGGATGGCCGGGATGCCGGAACATGGGATGGATGGGCGGTGGGATGTTTCCCGCCCTGGCGCCTGATCCCCTCTGTTGGTGATCATGGTCCAGATACATGCAAGCTGTGTCGCCATCGACGGTCTGGCCCTGCTGCTGCGGGGCCCGTCGGGGGCGGGTAAGTCCGATCTGGCCTTGCGCCTTGTCGATGACGGGGCGCGGCTGGTGGCCGACGACCGTGTCGACCTGATGGCGGACGGCCGGGGCGGATTGTTGGCCCGTTGCCCGCAGGTCCTTTGCGGCCTGATGGAGGTGCGCGGCCTGGGTGTACTGCCCGTGCCCTTTGTGGAAAGCGCCCCCCTGGCCCTGATCGTCGATCTGGGGGAGGAGGTGGAACGCCTGCCCCATCCGGGGGTCGAGATCATTGCCGGTGTCGCCCTGCCCCGCATCATTTTGAACCCCTTCCACACCTCCACACCCCCCAAGCTGCGTCTGGCCATGGCCGCCCTGGCGCGCGGCTGGCCGCTGGTGCCGGGCGAGGATGCATGGGGCCGTATGGTTGCGACCGTCACCGGAGGGCGGGCATGAGCGCGCTTGATCCTGCCCTGGGGCCCGATGGCCGCCTGCCCGTCGTCGTCGCCACGGGCATGTCGGGCAGTGGCCTGTCCACGGCCATGAAAAGCCTGGAGGATCTGGGTTACGAGGCGGTGGACAATCTGCGCCTCTCGCTGTTGCAGCCTCTGGTCAGCCAGCCGCATGACCGACCGCTGGTCATCGGCATCGACAGCCGCACCCGCGATTTCAATGCCCAGATCCTGCTGGCGGAGATCGCACGGCTGCGTGAACGGCCGGATCTGCGCGTGCGGCTGCTGTTCATGGATGCCCATGCCGACGCCCTGCAGCGCCGCTATACGGAAACGCGCCGGCCGCATCCGCTGGCCGCCGACCGGCCGGTGCTGGATGGCATCGCCACAGAGCGCGTGCTGACGCAGCCGCTGCGCGACGCGGCGGACGAGGTGGTGGACACCACCAACTTCTCTGTCCATGACACGCGACGTCATCTGGCCGGCCTGTTCCGGCTGGAGGGTGGGCCCGGCCTCTCCATCTTCTGCACCAGCTTCGCCTATCGCCATGGCGTCCCGCGTGAGGCCGATCTGGTCTTCGATGTCCGGTTCCTGGACAATCCGCATTGGGACGCGCAGCTGCGGCCCATGACGGGCCTGGACCAAGCCGTGGCGGATTACATCACCCGCGACCCGGACTATACGGAATTCTTCGGCAACCTGACGCGGTTGCTGGAACCCTTGCTGCCCCGCTATGTGCGGGAGGGCAAGCATTACCTGACCATCGCCATCGGCTGTTCCGGCGGCCGCCATCGATCGGTCTTCATCACCCGCAATCTGGCCCTCTGGCTTCGGGAGCGGGGATACAAAGTGGGAGAGGCGCATCGCGACCTCGACCGCAAGGAGCAGGCCCCGCCCGTGCCCGAAGACCGGGCGGCCGCCGGCACGAACCTGAGGGAAAGCGCATGATCGGCTTGGTCCTTGTCACCCACGGCAATCTCGCCGTGGAGTTCATCGCCGCCATGGAACATGTGGTGGGTCCGCAGAGCCAGGTCTGCGCGGTCTGCATCGGGCCGGAAGACGACATGGAGCAGCGCCGCAACGACATCCTGGCCGATGTCGCCAAGTGCGACACGGGCGACGGGGTGGTGGTGCTGACCGACATGTTCGGCGGCACCCCGTCCAACCTGGCCATTTCCATCATGGATCGCGCCAAGGTGGAGGTGATCGCCGGCATGAACCTCCCCATGCTGATCAAGCTGGCGTCGGTGCGCAAGACCGGCGCCGACCTGAAGGCCGCCGTGGCGGCCGCACAGGAGGCGGGCCGCAAATATATCAACGTCGCCTCCGCCCTGCTGTCGGACGGCTGATCTTCTGCAACCCTTGTTCCCGGTCCCTTGAATGAGCGAAAGCATCCTGCCCCCCGGCGCCCTGGCGCGCACGGTCACCATCCGCAACAAGCGCGGCCTGCATGCCCGTGCGGCGGCGAAGTTCGTGCGGCTGGCCGGCGACTTCGATGCGCAGGTGGAGGTGGAGCGCGCTGACAATATCGTGTCGGGCGTATCGATCATGGGGCTGATGATGCTGGCGGCCAGCATCGACACCACCATCGACATCCGGGCCGGCGGCCCCCAGGCCCGCGAGGCGCTGGACGCGCTGACCGCCCTGGTCGATGACAAATTTGGCGAAGACTAAAAAATAAATCTGGGGAGTGCCCGCCATGACGCTGCGACAGCACCCGCCCCGCATTGGTGCGGGAGAAACGGCCACGGCCGAACGCATGCTGCGCGGCCTGGGCGTGTCGCCCGGCATTGCCATCGGCCCCGCCCATGTCATGGAGGCGGGCGCCATCCAGGTGCCGGAATATTCCGTGGCCGACAGCGCCGTGGATGAGGAGGTGGCGCGCTTCCATACGGCGGCGGACAAGGCGCGACGCCAGCTGGGCAAGCTGAAATCCAAGGCGGGCACCCTGCCGGCCGACGCCGCCGCCGACGTCGCCACGCTGCTGGAGGCGCACCAGGCCATGCTGTCGGGATCGCGCCTGATCCGCGGTGTGGAAAAGCGCATCCGGGCGGAGCGCCTGAACGCCGAATCGGCGGTGCAGCAAGAGATCGCGGTCCTGGCGCAGAGCTTCGCCGCCATGGACGATGCCTATCTTTCGGCCCGAGTCGATGATGTGCGGGAGGTGGGGCGCCGTCTGATCCGCAACCTGATGGAAACGCCCTATCAGGCCTTCTCCCGCCTGCCCGACGGCGCCATCATCCTGGCGGAGGAACTGTCGCCGGCCGACACGGCCCTGCTGGATCCGCGCCGCATCGGCGGTTTCGCCACCGTGCTGGGCGGGGCAGAGGGGCATACGGCCATTATGGCCCGGTCGCTGGGCCTGCCGGCCGTGCTGGGGTCCGCCGGGCTGCTGCAGGGGGTGGAGACGGGCGACATCGTCGTGGTCGATGGGCGCGCCGGCCGCGTGCTGATCAACCCGTCCGACGATGTGCTGGCCGATTACCGCCAGCGCCAGGCCCTGTGGCGGGCGGAGCGGGAGCAGCTGAAGGCCTTGGCCGGGCTGCCCGCCATCACCCGCGACGGCACCGACATCACGCTCTGCGCCAACCTGGAACTGCCGCGCGAGCTGGATGGTGCGCGCGACGCGGGGGCGGCCGGCGTCGGCCTGCTGCGGACCGAGTTCATGTATATGAACCGCGACGATCTGCCCGGGGAGGAGGAGCAGTATCAGGTGCTGCGCGACCTGGTCATTGCCATGGATGGCAAACCGGTCACCGCCCGCACCCTGGATGTAGGCGGGGAGAAGCTGGCCGGTGCGCTGGCCGACCGGTTCGCCACCCCGGCCAACCCCGCCCTGGGTCTGCGCGCCATCCGCCTGGGTCTGAAAGAACCCAAGCTGCTGGAGACGCAGTTGGCCGCCATGCTGCGGGCCGGCGCCCATGGGCCGTTGCGCATCCTGGTGCCGATGATCAGCAACCCGTCGGAAATGCGCAAGGTGCGCGAGCTGATGCGCGCCGTGGCCCGCCGCCTGCTGCGCCGCGGCCACGCCATCGCCGACCCGTTGCCGCCCCTGGGGGCGATGATCGAGATCCCCGGTGCGGCCCTGGCGGCCGATGCCCTGTCGGCCGTGTCCGACTTCTTTGCCATCGGCACCAACGACCTGATCCAATACACGCTGGCCATCGATCGCGGCGATGAACAGGTGGCCTATCTCTACGACCCGCTGCACCCGGCCGTGCTGCGGCTGGTGCAGTTCACGGTGGAGGCGGCGGGCCGGACCGGCATCCCCGTGTCGGTCTGCGGCGAGATGGCGGGCGACCCACGCTATGCCGCCGTGCTGCTGGGGCTGGGCGTGCGGGAATTGTCCATGGCACCCGGCAACCTGCCCCTGGTCAAGCGCCGCGTGCGCGGCATGGATCTGGTGGAGGCCAAGCGTCGGGCCGCCATGATCATGAGCCAGACCGATGGCGGCCGCATCGCCGCCCTGCTGGATGATTTCAACGAAGCGTTGGGGTAAAAGGGGGATATCCCATCCCTGGGAGGTACCCATGCTGCGCAATGCCCTGATCCTGTCCAGCCTGCTGCTGGCCGCCCCGCCCACCCTGGCCCTGGCGGCGGAGCCGGAAACGGTGCGCGAGGAACAGCGCCTGACCCTGGAGGGGCGGGAGGAGGTCTGGCAGCTGGTCTGGACGGGCCCCGTCCGTGACTTCTGCGAGGCGGTCAGCCCGGAAATGGCCATGACGGCGCCCTGCGCCCGCCTCACCGACCGGGAGACGGGCCGGCTGTCCGTGCGCCGGTTGCGCGATGGTCAGGAGATCGACCGTTTCGATCCCGGCCCCGCTTTCGAGATGGCCACGGCATCGCTGGCGGGCAGGTCGGTGCTGCCACGCCGTGCGGCGCCCGGCAATGAATATGAACGTTGGCTAGAGGATGAAGGGCGGTTCGTATCGGCAGAAGAGCAGCGCCCGCCATTGCCCCTGATGCGCTTTGCCGACTATGACCGCGATGGGCGGGCGGCTGAGTTCCTGTTGCAGACCGGTACCGAGCCGCAGGGCAAACCGCTCTATGCCGCCATCGGCCTTCCCGCCGGGAGTGACCTGCTAGGCTTCCTGCGATCCGCCGGCCGGCCGGACCGGACGTTGGTGATGGGTGCACGCGCCTGGATCACCCTGCGGGACCAGCGGGGACCGGCAATCGTGACGCGCCGGACCTGTGGTGAGCAGGGAGCGCGGACGAAATCGGATTATCTGGTGTCGGCGACCGATGGGCGCATCGATGTGACACTGCGTGACAGCGCCTGCCCCAACGGCCCGGTGATCGAGGAAACGGCGTGGTGAATCCTCACGATATTGGCGGGGTTATACCCTTGGGCAGCAAGAGCCAGTAGCGCCCGCTGCTTTTCATCAGACCCGCCCGCTGTTCCGCTTCCGGCCCATGGCCCCAGAACACGTCCCCGCGCACGGGGCCGCGGATGGCCCCGCCCGTATCCTGGGCCACCAGCAGACGGCGGATGCGGGTCTGGGCTTGCACCGGGTCTTCCGCGTCCAGCCACAAGGGCACGCCATAGGCAATGAAGGTGCGGTCCACGGCCAGCGACCGACCGGGCGTCAGCGCCACGCCCTGGGCACCCAGCGGCCCCTCCCCCTCCAGCCGGCGGAAGAACACGAAGGACGGGTTCACATTCATCACGTCGGCCGCCTTGGCCGGATTGGCCTCCAGCCAGGCGCGGATGGACTGCATCGACACGTCTTCCTTGGCCAGCGCGCCACGCGCCACCAGTTCGCGCCCGATGGCGAAATAGGGCTGGCCGTTCTGCCCGTCATAGCCGACACGCACCTGGGACCCGTCCGGCAGGGTGACGCGGCCCGACCCCTGGATCTGCAGGAAGAAGGCATCGACCGGATCATCGACATAGAGCAGTTCCAGGCCCTTGCCGTTCAACGCCCCGGCCTCGATCGCCTTGCGGTCGGCATAGGGCTTCAGTTGCCCGTCGACGACGCGGCCGGCGATACGCTCCCCCTTCAAATTGGGGCGGAATTCCCCCAACTCCACCATCACCAGATCGGCGGGCCGTTTATAGAGCGGGGTCTGGTACTTGCCCTGGCGTTTGAATGACCCGCGCAGCGCACTCTCGTAATAGCCAGTGAACAGGCCGTTCTCATTGCCATTGTCGCCAGCGGCCCAAGGCTGGAACAGGCTTTCGATGGCGCGGCGCAACGCGACATGGTCACCGGCCGGCAGCTTGGTAATCACCGCGCACGGCGCCGTCCAGTCGCCGATGCGGCCCAGCAGGCCGTCGGGACCCAGCGTCCGGTCCGCCGGCTGCCTGGCCAGCCGTTCGCAGGATTTCAGCAGTGCCGGCAGCGCATCCGCCTGCCGGTCCACACCCCATCCCGGCAGCTCGGCAAAGCTGGCGGGGCGCAGGGTCAGGCGGGCGACGGGCTTTTCCACTGCGGGAGCCGTGGCCAAGGGCGGCTTTGCCCCTTGCTGGGCGCAGCCGGCCAGCAGGCCGAGGGCGAGAAGGGCGGCGAGGCGGGCGATCTTGCTGCGGCGCATGGGGCGTTCCACATGTCGGACATGAAAAGGGCGCCCGGCAAGGGGCGCCCCAATGAAAAGGCCGGAGACAGGCGACATCAGCCGCTGCGCGTTTCGGACAGGTGCCAGTTGGGATCGCTGGCGCGGGTATTGCGGCTGAAGGTCCAGATATCCGTCACCTCCTCCGGCTTGCCCTCGTCGCCATCAATGACAGCGCCCTGGGCGTCGCGGGTGACATGGGTCTGGCGGGTGGTGAAGGTGACGGTGCAGTACGCGGTGCGGCCATCCATGCGGGCGGCCGACAGATCGACCGATTCGAAGCCATGGATACGGCTTTCCAGCGTCTCCCCCGCCGCCTGGCGCTCGCGGATGGCAGCAGCGAACCGGTCATAGACATCGTCGGCCAGCAGCGGGCGCAGCGTGGGCGTATCGCCCTCGGCAAAGGCCTTGACGATCATCTCGAACGCGGCCTTGGCACCTTGCAGGAACGTGCGCTCGTTGAAATTGGCATCGGCGGCGCGGATCAGGCGCAGACCGTCTTCCAGCGACACAGGCCCAGTGGCTTCCGGCAGGTCGGGCAGGTCCGCAGCGGGACCACGCGATGGCAACGGAATGACATTGTCGCTGTCGGGCCCCGACGCAGTCGGGCCGGTGGCGCCATTATTGTCGCGCTGCGCAAAGGGGTTGGGGCGTTCCTGCTCCTCCCCATGCTTGCGGCCCAGCACATTGCGAAGACGGTAGACGAAGAAGGCCGCCACCATCGCGAAAATCAGAATTTCCAGCCAGACGGAGCCGCCACCCATCGCATCACCCATATCTGCCCTTGGCACCCGGTCGGTTATCAACACATCTGATGCGGGGAACGATCCCTCGCCATCCGCCCGCCGGGGCGTTAAATTATGAAAGCCTGTCCGTTAGATAGGCTCTCGATCAGTAAAGAGCAAGGACAGCCATGCGTTTCCTTCTTCCATTGCTGCTGCTTCCCCTTCTGGAGATCGCCGGATTCGCCTGGGTCGGCGCGCAGATCGGGGCGTTGAACACCGTGCTGCTGGTGCTGCTGTCCGGCGTCGTCGGCGTGCTGCTGTTGCAGCGCACCGGCCTGGAAAGCGTACGCCGTGCCCAGGTCGGCCTGCGCACGGGCGAGACGGAGCCCATGCGCCAGATGTTCAACGGGCTATGCACCGCCTTTTCCGCCGTGCTGTTCCTGGTGCCCGGCTTCATCACCGACATCCTGGCCCTGATCCTTTTCCTGCCCCCGGTGCGCGCCGCCCTGCTGGCCCGCATGACCATCTTCATGCAGGTCAACGGCCAGACCGTCCGCTCCCGCCCCGGCCCCGCCGGTGCCAGGCCGGTGATCGACGTGGACTATGAGGATGTATCGAAGCCGGAGGCCGGTGACACGGCGGGCGACCTGCCGCCGCCCGACAGCAAGGGGCATTCTTAAAGTCTGTCAGGTTTAAGTAGAAGCACTACCTTACCCGCCTTCCCGGTGACAAGCCGGGACCCAGGGCCACAAGATCAATCCTCTACACCGCTTGGATCAAAGCTGCCGATAGGTCGGGCGTTTGGCTCCTGGGTCCCGGCCTTCGCCGGGAAGGCGAGGAAAAGATTCTATCCAAAGCTGACGGACGCAGAAAATCTGCCTCCCAACAATCATTGGGACGGGATCAGAAACCTGGATCGGGGTGCAGATGGTTCACATCGAACCCATGCGCCGCGACCAGCCGGTTGGCGACCTCCAGCCGGTGGCAATGGGTATGGTCGGCCTCGAAGCATAACAGGCAGGCCGGCGTTTCCAGGGACAGGGAACCGGCCAGCGCCAGTTCATATTGCGCCTCCGGCCTTGCCAGCCCTGCATCGACGATCGACCAGAACTCCCCCATCCGCCCCGCCCGGTTGGCCAGCCGTCCCTCCTTGGGCGTGCCCAGCTTCTTCAGGTGCAGATAGTCGATCCCCTCGGCCTCCAGGCTGGCGCGCAGCGGCGACTTGGAGAAGCCGGCCCGGCGTGACGATGGCAGCTCGCGCACATCCAGCAGCAACCGCACACCCGCCGCCTTCAGGGCCGCGATCACCGCCCCCTGGGAAGCGCCCTCATAGCCGATCGTATGCAGGATCATTGGCGGCTCCCTTACTCCGCATCCGCGAACCGGTACCCGATACCCGGCTCCGTCAGCACGAAGACCGGGGCGTTGGGATCATCCTCGATCTTCTGGCGCAACTGGCGGATATAGACGCGCAGATACTGCACCTCCTCCACCTTGGCCGGGCCCCAGACCTCTTTCAGGATCTGGGCATGGGTCAGGATGCGGCCGGCATGCTGGGCCAGCAGGCGCAGCAGGTCGAATTCCGTGGGCGACAGATGCAGGCGCTTGCCCGCCTTCTGCACATGCCGGTTGACCATGTCGATCTCCAGCCCGCCCAGCGCCAGCAGGGGCCGGCCGCCCACCTGCTGGATGGCGTGGCGCTGGGCCGTGCGGATACGGGCCATCAATTCGCCGGCGCTGAACGGCTTGGTGACGTAATCATCCGCCCCCAGATCCAGCGCCAGGATCTTGTCCTGTTCACGGTCGCGGCTCGACAGCACGATCAGCGGCACCGGCCGTTCCCGCTTCAAGGTCGGGATCAGGTCCAGCCCGTCCAGGTCCGGCAGGCCCAGATCCAGCAGGATCAATTCCGGCATCGCCTGCCGCACCACGGACAGCGCCTCGGACGCGGACGTCGCCTCCACCATCTCCCACCCTTCCGGGGTGATGATGGATTTCAGCAGGCGGCGGATCGCCACCTCATCCTCCACGACCAGCAGGCGGTGGGGCCGCGTCATGGCTGTTCGCTCCCGATCAATCCATCGCCGCGCGGGTCGATGGCCAAGGTCAGCTCGAAGCAGGCGCCGGCCTTGCCGTCGGGCCGGTCATGCACCAATAAGGTACCCCCCATGGCTTCCACGAAACCGCGGGCGATGGCAAGGCCCAGCCCGGTGCCGGCGGTGCGATGGTCCCGCGCCTCCACCCGGAAGAACTTGTCGAAGACCTGGGCGCGGGTATCCTCAGGAATGCCCGGCCCCTCATCCTCCACCCGCAGCTTCACATGGGCGGCATCGCTGAGCGCCTGGACGCGCACGGCGCTGCCGCGCGGGGCGTATTTGCCGGCATTGTCCAGCAGGTTGAACAAGGCCTGTTCCAGCAGCAGATGATCGCCCCGCACCAGCGGCAGGTCGCCCGGCATGCGGATATCGACCATATGGCCCGACAGGATGGGCCCGGCCCGCTTCACCGCGCCCGACACCACATCGGCCAGATCGATCGGCTCCCGCTTCAGATCCAGGGCACCCGCCTCCAGCCGCGTCATGTCCAGCAGGTTGCGCACGAAACGGCCCATACGTTCGGCCTCCCCATGCAGGGTTTCCAGCATCTCCGCCGTCTCGGCCGGATCCTGCCGGCCGATGCCGGATTTCAGGCTGGTCACCGTGCCAATGATGGCGGCAAGCGGCGTGCGCAGATCGTGGGACAGCGAGGTCAGCATGGCGGAGCGCAGCCTCTCCGTCTCGCTCTCCAGCTTGGCCTGATCGATGGCGCGGACCAGCTTCACCCGCTCGATGGCCACCGACGCCTGGTCCAGCAGCGCGTCCAGCAGCCGGCGGTCGTCGGGCGTCAGCAGGGCGCCGTTGCCGGCATCGTCATTGCCGATCCCCGCCACGGCCACAGTGGCGCGCTCGGTGCGCAACGGCAGATACAGGCGTTGGGTGCCCGGCAGTGTGGCGGCCCCGCGGCCCGCCGGCTTGCCACTCTCGAACGCCCAGACGGCGGCGGCATGATCAGCGGGGGAGAACTGATCGTCGGGCGGATATGCCGATGCGGGATAGAGGCTGGCGGCATTATCGTCTTGCGCCGGCAGCAGCAGGACCACGCGCAGTTTCAGCATCAAGGCGATCTGGTGGCTGGCCGCCCACAGCAGATCGTCCATGTCGCCGATGCCGGCCAGCTTGCGTGCAAACGCCGACAGCTGCGCCGTGGTCCGCGCGCGCGCCTGGGCGATGGAGGCCTGTTCGCGCACCCGCGCCGTCAGCCGGCTGGTCAGCAAGGCGGCCGCCATGAAGAAGACCAGGGCCCAGATGTTGGACGGGTCGCGGATGGTGAAGGTGTAGAGCGGCGGCAGGAAGAAGAAGTTGTAGGCCGCCACGGCCAGAATGGAGGTGAACAGCGAGGCCACGAAGCCATGCAGCACGGCACTGCCCAGCACCGCCATCAGGAAGACCAGGCTGATATTCTGCACGCCCAGCCCTTCATCCAACAGGATGCCGGCCCCCAGCGCCAGTCCCGTGAACAGGGTCCCGGCCAGATAGGCCTTGTAATCGGCCGGCCGTCGTGGCGGCCTTGTCGTCACGCGCCGGGCGGCGTTGCTGTCGGGATCGGCCTGTTCGCCGGCGATGACATGCACGGAAATGCCTGTGGCCCGGCGCAGCAGATCATGCACAACCGACCCGTTCAGCATCTCGAACCAGCGGGAGCGCTGCGACTTGCCGATGATGATCTGGGTGATGTTATTGGCATGCGCGAAGCTGATCAGGGCGTCGGTCACGGTCCGGCCCGGCAGGGTCAGCGCCTCGCCCCCCAGCTGTTCAGCCAGCCGCAGCGCGTCGGCCACCCGGTCACGGTCGGCCTCGTCCAGGCGCTGGTGACGGGCGGTTTCCACATAGACCGCCGTGAACGGCGCCTTCAGCCGGTCGGCCGTCCGCTTGGCATGGCGGACCAGCCCCAGCGTCGATGGATCGTCGGAGATGCAGACCAGCAGCCGATCTCCCGCCGCCCAGGGCCCGGCGATGGCATGGCTGCGCATATAGGTGACCATCTGGTCATCCACCCGCTGCGCCGTCCGCCGCAACGCCAGCTCGCGCAGCGCCGTCAGGTTGCCGGGGGAGAAATAATGTTTCAGCGCCCGCTGCGCCTGGTCACGGACATAGACCTTGCCCTCTCCCAGCCGCTTGATCAGATCGGCCGGGGTCACATCGATGATTTCCACCTCGTCCGCGCTGTCGATCACCTGATCTGGCACCGTCTCGCGCACCCGGATGCGGGTAATGCGGGCCACCACATCGTTCAGGCTTTCCACATGCTGGACGTTCAACGTCGTCAATACGTCGATCCCGGCCTCGCGCAGTTCCTCCACATCCGAATGGCGCTTGGCATGACGGCTGCCGGGGGCGTTGGTATGGGCCAGTTCATCGACCAGCACCACCTTGGGTCGCCGGGCGATCAGCCCGTCCAGGTTCATCTCCGCCAGTTCCCGGCCGCGATAGGAGGTTGCCTTGCGGGGAAAGACCTCCAGCCCCGCCAGCATGGCCTCGGTCTCCGCCCGCCCATGGGTTTCGACCACACCGACCACGACATCCACCCCCTCATCCTTCAGGGCGTGGGCGGTGCGCAGCATCTCATAGGTTTTGCCCACGCCGGGGGCAGCGCCTAAGAAGATCTTCAGCTTGCCGCGCCGTTCGGCCGACGCCGCCTGCAACAGGGCATCGGGGGAGGGGCGGGCCGGATCGGCGGACATGGACGCTTATGCCTGCTTGGCGTCGATGATGGACCGGCGCACGGCGCGGGTGCGGGTGAACAGCTCATGCAGCTTGTCGCCCTCCCCCCAGCGGATGGCGCGCTGCAGGGCTGTCAGATCCTCCGTAAAGCGCTGGATCACCTCCAGCACCGCCTCCCGGTTGTTCAGGAAGATGTCGCGCCACATGGTGGGGTCGGATGCCGCGATGCGGGTGAAATCGCGAAAGCCGGTGGCGCTGAACCGGATCACTTCGGACTGGAGATGCTCCTCCAGGTCGGTGGCCGTGCCCACGATCGTATAGGCGATCAGGTGGGGCAGATGGCTGGTGATGGCCAGCACCCGGTCATGATGGCCGGGCTCCATGATCTCGATCATCGACCCGCAGCCCGTCCAGAAGGCTGTCAGCTTGTCCAACGCCGCCTGATTGGTGCCGGGGACTGGCGTCAGGATGCACCAGCGTCCCTTGAACAAGGCGGCAAAGCCGCTGTCGGGACCGGAATGTTCGGTGCCGGCCAGCGGATGGCCGGGGATGAAATGCACCCCGTCCGGCACGAACGGCGCGATATCGCGCAGCACCGATTGCTTTACCGATCCGACATCGGTCAGGATGGTGCCTTGCGTCAGATGCGGGCCGATCACGGCGCCCAGGTCGGCGAAGGCGCCGATGGGCGTGGCCAGCACCACCAGATCGCATTGCGACACCAGCGCCGGGTCGGTCCCAGCCTCTGCCGCCAGGCCCAGTTCCAGCACCCGGTCGCACACCGCCTGCGACCGGTCCACGCAGACCACCCCATGGGCCAGCCCCGGATATTCCGCCACGCAGCGCGCGATCGAGGAACCGATCAGGCCGAAGCCGACGATGGCAACCTTGTTGAACAGCGGCGCGGTCATGGGAAAGGGTCCTGAAAGGAAAAGACCGGGGTTCACTATCATGTGAACCCCGGTCCCGTGTAGAGCGGATTAGGCGGAACCGTAATCCGTGGCCGCGACGCTTACATCTTGTAGGTCAGGCGCGCATAGCCGAACTGGCCCGGCGCGTCATAGGTGGTGGGGTCGAAATTGTTCAGGCCGCAGCTGAAGCAGGCCGGCGGGTCCTTGTCGAACAGGTTGTTGACGCCCAGGGTCAGACCGACCTTGTTCTCGAACATCGACGGGAACCAGCTGAACTGCACATCGGTGTAAAGCCGCGCGTTCAGCTTGTTGTCGGCCTGGCTCTCTTCCACGCTCTTCACATAGCGGTTGGTCAGCGAGGCGGAGAAATCGTCCTTGGCCCAATCCAGGATGGCCGTGGCCTTATATTTGGGGAAGGCCTGGTCCGGGCTGCCCTTCTCCGTGCCTTCGCGGTCGATCTTCGTGCTGCCATCGGTGGCGGGCACGGTCTCCGTATAGTTCAGCAGGAAGGTCTGGTTCAGCGACAGGCGGAAGGTGCCGATGTCGGACGCCGGACCCTGCCAGTTGATGGTGAAATCGATGCCGTCGGTATCGATGGCGCCGATATTCTGCAACAGGCCGCTGATCTGGTTGATGGCGCCCGACGCGGTGCGGGTGATGGAAGCGCAGGAGAAGGCGTCGTTATTCTGCTCGCATCGGCCCAGGATGGTGTCCGCACCGATGGGCTGGATCGCATTCTTCAGCGAGATGTCATAGTAATTCACTTCGAAATCCAGCCGGTCGGCCCAGTCCATTTCCCAGGACGGGCTGAACACCCCGCCGAACACCCAGCTTTCCGAGGTTTCGGGCTGCAGATCGTCATTGCCGCCGGTGATCACCGAGAGCTGCGGGTTGGCCTGGACATAAGAACCATTGGCCGGGACGCCATGCGCGATGCAATTGGCGCGGATGGCGGCCGAGGCGGCGGTGCCGCCCGACAGGCCCAGCATGTCGGAGCAGGGGTCCACCAGTTCCTGGTCGAAGCGCGACGGCGTGCCGAACAACTCGCCGATGCCCGGCGCGCGGAAACCCTGGCCCCACGACCCGCGCAGCAGCACGTCTTCCGTCACGCGCCAGTTCAGGCGGCCGCTATAGGTCGTCTCGCTGCCGAAGGTGGAATAGTCGGAATAGCGCACGGCGGCCGAGGCCTCCAGCAGCTTGGCCACGGGCAGGTCCGCCAGCAACGGCACCTTCACCTCGCCATAGGCCTCGTTCACATCAAAGCTGCCCTTGGATGGCAGGGCCGGAATGTCGGAACCCAGGCCGGCAGCCACCACGGCATCCGGCTGGAATTCGCCACGCTGGTCACGATATTCGTAACCCAGTGCCACACCCACCGGGCCGGCCGGCATGTCGAACAGGTCGCCCGACAGGTTGACCGACGTGTCGGCCAGACGCTGCTTGCTGCTGTCCTGCTGGGTGAACAGCACATAATCCATCTGCGCCTGGCTGATGGTGCCGGCGCCGCCGAAGATGTTGAAGGGCACACAGCCGTTCGTGCATTGGGAAACGGGGCCCAGGGCCTGCTGCAAGCGCTGTGCATTCACATTGCCGGTGAATTTCTGCGTGGCGCTGTTGCGGGAGAAGATGGCGTTGACGTCCCAGTACCATTTCTTGTCGCCCAGCATCAGCGACCCGTCCAGCGTTCCGGACACGTACCAGGTGTTCACCTCCTGCTCGTAATGGCGGGGGCCCGCCTCCACGAAGCGGCGGCCGATGAAGGTGTAATTGGCCGGGCCATTGGCACCGCCGGACGACAGGGTCACGCCGAACGGGTTATAGGGGTTGGTGGCGTCGATGCTGATCCGGTCCAGCAGATTGCCATTGCCGGCATCCGGCCCCACGAACAGCGGGATGGGGGCGGCCTGATTGGCGGACTTGCGGTTGTTATAGACGCCCTTCAGGCGGAAATTGATGTCGGGCGTGATCTCCTGCGTCACCGTGAAGAAGGTGCCGATGCGCTCCGACGGGGCCTGGATGTAATTGTAGGGCTGGAAATTGAAACGGTCGGGCGTGGTGAAGTCACGGAAACTGCCGGCTGTCGGGTTCAGCGGATCGAAGACCGGGCGGCCCGCCGTCACCGGATTCTTCAGGGTCAGGTTCATGCCCTCCCCGGTCAGCGGGTTATTGACCAGGAAGCGGCCGTTGGGCGTGCCCGACGAACAGGAGCTGTCGCATTCCGTGACGCCCGGCGTGGGGAATTGCGAGATGGCGCGGTCGCCCGACATCACGCTTTCCTGCTTCACATAGGTCAGGTCGGCCACGATGCTGGTGCCGCCGGACGAGGCTCCCCAGGACAGGTCATATTCCTGCGTGACGCCATCGCCCTCGTCGAACGCCCCGACCTGGGCGGTACCGGCAAAACCGTCCTGCTTCTTCTTGGTGATGATGTTGACCACGCCAGCAATGGCGTCGGAGCCATAGATGGAGGAGGCACCCTCCTGCAACACCTCGATCCGGTCGATGATGCCCTTGGGGATGGTGTTCAGGTCGGTGGAGGACGGTATGCCCGACGCCGACGCGCCATTGACCCAGCGCAGCCCATCGACCAGCACCAGCGTGCGGCGCGAGCCCAGATAGCGCAGATCGACCTCGGCCGCACCGGCACCCACGCCGCCGCCATCGGGCGGGTTGCCGAAATTGCCGCTATTGTTGAACTTGCTGTTCAGGCCGCCGCCGGAGATGGGCAGGCGCTGCAGGATCTCCGCCGTGCTGGACAAGCCGGTACGGGCCATGGCCTCGCTGTCGACCTGCACGATGGGCTGGCTTTGCGTCAGCGGGCTCTGCCGGATACGCGAACCTGTGACGACAATTTCGTCCAGCGTATCCTGGGCAGACGCCGGCAGCACCGGGATCGTGGCGGCCACCAAAAGGGCAAGCGAAGCCGTCCTGCAAAGCAGGTTGTGTTTGGATTGCATGTATGTCCCCTGTCCGAGAAAGGTTTGTTTTTAAACGCGGTTTTTTTCCGCGCGGAACAGGGTTAACAGATTGTGAACCATGGAAGGAAGCCCCCCGATTGCAACGGAATCGTATCGTTGGTCACTGTTTCTTTTCTGCATCTAAACCCTTTGTACCAGCGATTGCCGCCACCGGTGTCAGGGCGCATACTTGGAACCACCCAATAGGGAGGGGGAAATCATGTATAGCGACGAAGAACTCGATGCCGCAGTGACGGCTGGAGTCTTGACCGATCAGAATGTCGACGGCTTGCGGCGCTTCGTGGCCGCACGGCGCGGCCAGATGGAGGCGACGGAGCATGAGCGCTTCCGCCTGCTGACCGGGTTCAACGACATATTCGTCGCCGTCTGCTGCGTCCTGATCCTGGCCGCCGCCGCCTATCTGGGCAGCCGCGTGCATGAGGCGCTGGGGGGTGCAGCCGTGGCGGTCGTCAGCTGGGGCTTGGCCGAATATTTCACGCGCCGGCTGCGTCTGTCGCTGTCCAGCATCGTGCTGCTGATCGGCTTTGCCGGCGGCACGCTGGGCGCCGGATTGATGGCCATGGTCGATCTGCTGGATTTGGAGAATGCCCGCGATCCGGCCGATGTCGCCGGTGCGGTCGCCGTGGCCACGCTGCTGGCCGGGGCCGGCGCCTATGCCCATTGGCGCCGCTTCATGGTGCCCATCACCGTGGCGGCCGGCTCCGCCATCGGCCTGGCCGCCCTATTCGCGCTGCTGCTGGTGGCTGTGCCGTCGCTGAAGGACAGCATCACCGTGCTGGTGCTGGTGGGCGGGCTGGCCATGTTCGCCATCGCCATGCGCTGGGACAGCCAGGACCGGGAGCGCAACACCCGCCACTCCGACGTGGCCTTCTGGCTGCACCTGGCGGCCTCGCCCATGATCATCCACCCCGTCTTTTCCTGGGTCGGCGTCAATGGCGCCGTCCAAATGGTCAGCCCCGGCCTGGCGTTGGCCGCCTGCATCGGCACCTACCTGGCCATTGCCCTGGTGTCGCTGGCCATCGACCGGCGCGCCATGCTGATCTCGGCCCTGGTCTATGTGCTCTATGCCATGGGTCATCTCTTCTCCATGGCCGGCACGGCCAGGGAGATGAACCTGGCACTGGCCGCCCTGGTCATCGGGTCCGGCCTGCTGCTGCTGTCGGCCCGTTGGGAAGCGACCCGCCGCCTGCTGGTCCCGCACCTGCCGGGCAGCATGCGGGAGATGCTGCCCGTCGCGCGGTAAAAAACCGGACCTGTCTGCGCTGGAAGGGGTGTGACACCACCCCTTCCATGCGTAACTTCCTTGCCTCCTCCTTCGCCCGCTATGCTACCCACGGCCCCTTGATCGTAGACGCAGCAGCGCCCGGGTCCGGGGTCCCATCCCCCGCCAGGGCAGAGGATTGAAGTGATGAGCAAGCGACGCGACGGCGGCCACGCCACCAAGGGCCCCAGCCAGCGCCAGTTGCGTGTGGGCGAGGAAATCCGCCACACCCTGGCCGACATCTTCCGCCGCGGGGAATTTCGCGACCCGGAACTGATGGACCTGAACGTCACCGTGTCGGAAGTGCGCATCAGCCCCGACCTGAAGAACGCCACGGCCTTCGTGATGCCGCTGGGCGGGTCCAAGCCGGAACTTGTGGCAGCCTTGAACCGTGCCTCGGCCTTCCTGCGCAGCCATGTCGCGCATGAGATGCGCCTGCCCTATGCCCCGCGCCTGTCGTTCCAGCTGGATACCAGTTTCGACTATGCGGAGAAGATCGACCGCATCCTGCATGACCCGCATGTCGCCCGCGACATGAGCGGGACCCGCAAGCCCGGCTATGCCGACGCACCCGATGATGAGGAAGAGGGCGGGGACGAGAACCATGGCGCGTAAGCGCAAGGGCGTTCCCCGTCACGGCTGGCTGGTGCTGGACAAGCCCGGCACCATGACCAGCACCCAGGCCATGGCGAAGGTGCGCTGGATGATGAATGCGGAAAAGGCTGGCCATGGCGGCACGCTGGACCCCATCGCCACCGGCATCCTGCCCATCGCCTTTGGTGAAGCGACGAAGACCGTCCAATATGCCATGGACGGGCACAAGACCTATCGTTTCGTGATGAAATTCGGGGAGACGACGGACACCGACGACCGTGCCGGCCAGGTCATCGCCACCAGCCCGGTACGCCCCACGGACGAGCAGATCGAAAAGGCCCTGGAAGGTTTCCAGGGTCTGATCAGCCAGGTGCCGCCGCAATATTCCGCCATCAAGGTGGATGGCGAGCGTGCCTATGACCTGGCGCGTGAAGGCGAAGCGGTGGAACTGGCCGCCCGCATGGTGCGTATCGACGGGTTCCACCTGACCGGCCGGCCCGACCTGGACCATGCCGAGTTCGAGGTGGAATGCGGCAAGGGCACCTATATGCGCTCGCTCGCCCGTGATCTGGCGCTGGCCGTGGGCAGTGTCGGCCATATCACGGTGCTGCGCCGGCTGTCGGTGGGGCCGTTCAGTCTGGCCAATGCCGTGACCCTGGAACAGTTGGAACGTATCGTGGCCGAGGGCGAACCCGACAGCCTGCTGATGCCCGTAGCCGCCCCCCTGGACCGGCTGCCGGCCATTGAGCTTAGCCAAGCGGAGGCAGACCGGCTGCGCCATGGCCAGGGTGTATCGCTGCTGCGCCAGGGCGACCTGGCACGGCTGGAGGCGCTGCGCGATGCCGGTGGCGAGGATGCAACGGCGCTGGCCGTCTCCGACGGCCGTCCGGTGGCACTGGTCAGGCTGGAGGCCGGGGAAATAAGGCCGGCGCGGGTGTTGAACCTGTAGCGCCTATCTGGCCAAGCCCTTCGCCGCCAGCGCAACCAAGTACATCTCCCACAGCGCGTCGCGTTCCCGCCCCAGTCGGTGCAGCAGGGTCCAGCTGTAGATGCCGCTGTCATGCCCGTCATCGAAGGTCAAGCGCACGGCGTAATTGCCCACCGGATCGACCTGGGTGATGGCCACATGGCGCTTGCCCGCCACCAGTTGCTTCTGCGCCGGGGTGTGGCCCTGCACCTCCGCCGACGGGCTTTCCACCCGCAGGAACTCCGCCGGCAGGTCGAACCGGCTGCCATCGTCGAAACTGACGCACAGCACCCGCTCCGCCCGGTTCAGGCGGAGTTCCGTGGGCCAGTGCCGGGTGCCACCGGCTTCGCTGACGAACCGTTCCTCAAACGCCCCGGGGGCCATCTCAGGCCGCATCGTCCAGGCGCCGCGCCTCGTCCACCAGCATGATGGGAATGCCGTCGCGGATCGGATAGGCCAGCTTCGCCTGGTCGGAGATCAGTTCCTGGGCCTCGGCATCATAGCGCAGCGGCGCCTTGGTCAGCGGGCAGACCAGGATTTCCAGCAGGCGCGGATCGACGCGGGCGTGGGATGCGGTATCGGTCATCGCGGGCTTCCTTTTTGAGTCAAGTCTCAAGCGTCAACTATCAATGGCGAGCGGAACCACCACCGCCATCGCCATCCTCATGCACGGCCATCTCCACCAGCGCCAGCAGCAGGCGGGCGCGGCTGTTCACGTCCGGGCTTTCCAGCAGGGCCTGCTTCTCCGGCGCGTCGAAGGGGCAGATCATGGACAGGGAGGTGACCAACCGGTCCAGCGGCGCCTGGGACACCGACTCCCAGTTGGCGCTGATGCCTTGCTGCTTGAAATAGGTCCGCAAGACGCCATCCAGCTGCGAGCGGTCCAGGTCGCACGGCCCATCCGCGTCCAGGTCCGCCGCGAACGGCGACCAGTCGGTGATGGCACGGCGATAACCGCGCGTGGTCGGCACCTCGCCTGTGATACGGAAGCGGCTGATCCCCGTCAGGGTGATCAGAAAGCGGCCATCGTCGGTCTCGTTGAAGCTGGTGATGCGGCCGGCGCAGCCAACCTCATATAGCGGCGGGTGGTTGCCCGCCCCGCCATCGCGCGGCTGCACCATGCCGACCAGCCGGTTGGTGGCCAGCGCATCCTGCACCATGTTCAGATAGCGCGGTTCGAAGATGTTCAGCGGCAGCTTGCCCTTGGGCAGCAGCAGCACCCCCGTCAGAGGAAAGACGGGGATGGTCTCCGGCAACTGGTCATGCGGCAGGTCGAACGGATTCTGGCTCATGAGAACAGCAGCGAGGACAGCTTGCGGCGGGCCTGGATGACCAGCTTGTCGGTGGGGCCCATCGCCTCGAAGATCTTCAGCAACTGGGCACGGGCGGCCTTGTCATTCCAATCCCGGTCGCGCTTGACGATCTCCAGCAGCGCTTCCACCGCCTGCTCATTGCGGCCGGCGGCGAACAGGGCCAGGGCATAATCGTAGCGCGCCTGATGGTCGGCCGGGTCGGCATCCACAGCGGCCTTCAGCGCATCCAGCGGACCGGCATTGGCCGCCTGTTCCGCCAGTTCGATCTGCGACTTCACGGCGGCCAGATCGGGCGACTTGGCGATGGCGGCCGGGGCGTCGGCGATCATGCCCTTGGCGGCATCGGCCTCGCCCACGGCCAGCAGGCAGCGGATGACACCGGCATAGGCGGCGGCGTTCTCCGGCTCCTCCGCCAGCACCTCCTGGTAGATGGCGGCGGCTTCCTGGGCGTTGCCCCCTTCCAGCAGCGCCTTGGCCTCGCCCAGAATGGCGGCGATGTCGATGGCGCCCGGCGCGCCCGACAGCTTCACCAGCCGTTCGATGAAGGTCTTGATCTGGCTTTCCGGCAGGGCGCCCTGGAACCCGTCAACGGGGCGGCCCTGGAAGAAGGCATAGACGGTCGGGATCGATTGCACGCGCAGCTGGCCGGCCACGGCCGGGTGCTTGTCGGTGTCGATCTTCACCAGCTTGACGGCACCCTTGGCCGCGGTGACCGCCTTTTCCAGCAGGGGGCCCAGCGTCTTGCAGGGGCCGCACCAGGTGGCCCAGAAATCGACGATGACCGGCACCGTCTGCGATGCCTCGATGACGTCGGCCATGAAGCCGGCATCGCTGCCATCCTTGATCAGGTCAGCGGCGGCGGGCTTGGGCGCAGGATTGGGCGTGGGGGAAAACATCGGAGCTTGTTCCTGGATCGGGTGATCGTTCATGGCCCCCATCGGTGCGGGAGCGGTCATGGGCTTATATAGAGCGGCGGCACGCCCGCGGCAAACCTCCCGATTGGGTGCCATGCATGGACAGGAGGCCCCATTCCGGGAAAAGCGGCAAGGGGGCCAAAAAAAGTCCTTGCATGGCAAAGTTTGATGGCTATATTCCGCGCTCACCGCCGGGGACGACCCGGACGGAGTTCGGAAATGGGCGGGCGTAGCTCAGGGGTAGAGCACAACCTTGCCAAGGTTGGGGTCGAGGGTTCGAATCCCTTCGCCCGCTCCAGTTCCGAAATACCCACTGCCGCAAGGCAGGCCTGTCTGGTGATGCGGGCGTAGCTCAGGGGTAGAGCACAACCTTGCCAAGGTTGGGGTCGAGGGTTCGAATCCCTTCGCCCGCTCCAGACAAAATAGAATGCATGCATCGAAATAGCCGCCCTCCGGGGCGGCTTTTCGCATTTCCGGTCAAGCCCCATCGATCATGGCTGCCACGGACCGCATGGGCAGAATCAGGCGCATCGACTCCGGCAGAGGGATAAAGCCGTGAGCCGCGTAGAAGGCGGCAGCCGTACTGTCCAACGCATCAACAACGATCATGCTGGATCCCACGGTGGCCGCGCTCATAAAGGCGCGCTCAACGGCATCCAGCAACAAGACAGAACCCAGTCCCCTTCTTCTATGATCCAATGATATGGCCAGACGCCCGATCAAGGTTGCACTGACCAACGGATAGCGTGGCAAATGGCGGCGTGCGGCATCCGGCACATCCCCAGGCGCCAGCGCCGTGGCACAAAGCGTGTAGAATCCGACGACACGCTCAGGCACCGATATATCCGTCATCACGAAGACGGCATTCGCCTTGCGCCGCACATCCTGGCCCGCCTGTTCATGCAGGTACCGGTCCAGCACCTCCTGTCCACACCGGAAGGCCAGCCGATCATGGATCGACGCCAGGGACTGGATACACAGATCGGGGGCCAAGGCCATTAAGGCACAACCCGCTGCCGATGCTTCTTGAAAGCCCGACGCAGCCGGTCATTGACCGGGGGTGGGTTGACCAGCACGTCGAAGAACACTTCCCGGTCAGCATCGGAAAGGTTCAGCATCTCATGCACCGCAATGGCGCGGCGTGCGGCGTCCGTCAAGGCTGACAGACAGAAATCTGTCACCTTACGCCGCTCCAGCCGCGCCGCTCGCTCGATAAGCTCCTTGGTGGCTTCATCAACGCGGAAGCCCAACCTTTCCGCCTTCTGCTGCGGACGGATCGCTGTCTTCTGGTCCATAACGACTCCGCGGATTGCTGGAAACCCCACCCAGGTTTGTACATCCATTTGACACACATGGCAATCCTGAAGCCCACACCTCGCTTCAACACCCCAGCCCCACATGCAAAAACCCCCGCCGGGCGTACCCGGCGGGGGTTTTCTGAAACCATCGCGGCACCAAGACACCGCATAAGAAAGGATCATCCCTGACGGGAGATCACTTCATCTTGGATTCCTTGAAGGCGACGTGCTTGCGAGCCACCGGATCATACTTGTTGAATTCCAGCTTCTCGGTCGTCTTGCGGGGGTTCTTCTTCTTCACATAGAAGTAGCCCGTGTCGGCGGTGCTCACCAACTTGATCAGCACGGTGTTCTGCTTAGCCATGATACCCTACCTGCGTCTGACTTGCGGCCACCGCAAGGACGCGCGGCCGATCCATAAAAAACGTTTCCGCCGGGAACGGACCCCCGGACGGCACAGCGGCGGAATCTACGCATCCGCCCCCGTCTGTCAAGGATAAAGACCCTATCTCTCCGCAACGTTGATGTGCCGGGATGCAAGGGCTTGGCGGTAAAGGCCCACATCTTCCAGCAGCGCGCGGGCGAGCGACAGGGTGGTGGCTGTCGCCGCCACGCTGTCGGCGGGTTTGGACGGGCAGGACGCCCGCAGTTGGGCCATCGCCTCGGCATCGTCCGGGGCGGCCAGCCGGTGGCGGGATAGAATCGCCTGTTCGCCGCGATCACCACGCCCCGCCTCGACCAGCAGCGACTGGACATTGGCGCCGGGCAGCGAGGTGCAGAGGCTGGGCAGCACCCCCTGCCCGTCGAAACTATAGCCGCTGGGCGCGTAGATCCGGCTCCAGGTGATGAACAGTTCCCCGCCATTGGGCAACTGCGTCACATGCTGCACGCTGCCCTTGCCATAGCTGGAGGAGCCGACGACCAGCGCCCGGCCGGCATCCTGCAGGGCCGCCGCCACGATCTCCCCGCTGGACGCGGTCTGCCCGTCGATCATCACGACCAGCGGCAGGTCCGGGAACATGGTGGTGGGCTTCTGCGCCTCGAACCACTGGATGGAGCTGGGGTTGCGGCCGCGGGTGGTGATGATGCGGCCCTGCGGCACGAACAGGTTCACCACCCCCACCGCCTGCACCATCACCCCGCCGGGATTGCCGCGCAGATCCATGATGACGCCGCGCAGCGGACCCTTGTCCAGGTAACGCTGGATGGCTTGGCGAACATTGTCCTGGGTGGCGTTGTTGAACCGTTCGATTCGCACCGTGGCGACGCCGTCGGTCAGGTTCGCCTGCACCGTATTGGGCACCAGATGGCGGCGGCGGACGGTGACGGTGCGCGGGCGCTGTTCGCTGCTGCCCACCTTCATCTCCACCCAGCTGCCTTCCGGCCCCTGGATCAGGGATGAGAGCCGCTCATAGGGCAGGCCGATGGCGCGCACGCCCGCCACTTCGAAGATGCGGTCGCCGACGCGCACGCCGGCGCTGGCCGCCGGCCCGTCGGCCACCATGTCGGAGATTTCAAAGAAACCGTCATTGGACCGGATGCCCACGCCGATCCCGTCATAGCCTTCGCGCTGTGTCCGCTCGCCCTGGGCACGGTTGGGCTCGGCATAGCGGGAATAGGGGTCCAGGTCGACCATCATGCCGTCGAACATGTCGCGCCACACCGCCTCCCGCTGCTTGGCGGCGATGGCGGGCGACGCGGCGGCGATGGCGCGCAGCATCTCCGCCGTGGCATTGGCCCAACGTTCGGGGATCGTGTCGGTTGGCAGGGTGATGCGCGACAGTTCCACCCCGTCACGCGTCAACAGCAGATGGCCCTGCACCTGCGCGATACCCAGGGTCCGGTCGGCCGAGGCCACGCGGCGCAATCCATCGCCCAGCAGGTCGGCCATGATGGGCGGTTTCAGCGCATTGTCGATAATGGGGCGGAAGGCGACGGAGAACAGCTGTTCGGCTGTCAGACTGGATATCGCGGGCAGGACCTGCTGTTCGGCCCGGACGGCGGCGGCACCGCCCAGAAGGCTGAAGACAACCAGCAACGGCCCGAACCGTGATGCCATGCGCGTTTCCCCCGTCGGGCGTCGTCTCGATGGCGACGCTTCCTCTGATGACAGAGTGCCGCAGGCGGATGGGCGCGTAAAGCCCATGTACCGACCAAAAGGCTAGGACAAATCCATCCCAAAGACATGAATCCCTGTGGCAACAGCACCGGGATTTCGATCTGCCATGGCATAGGCGCATTTGACAGGCAGGCTGGAATGACGTGAATAAACCTAAACTTGGTAGGCGTTGGTGCCATGTCCCCCAAATACTGGTTCGTTCCTCTGTTGGCCGTGCCCTTGATGGCATTGGCGGCGCTTGGCCGCGCCCCGGCCAATACGGAAAGTGCCGTGCGCTATCTGCGCATCGCGGCCGATCCGTCGGGGGAACGCGGTTTCGATGTCGGGGCGGCGCTGGCCTCCATGCTGTCGCGGCCGCCGGGCATGCCGGCCTGCGCCGACGACCGGGCCTGCGGCGTGCCGGGACTGGTGGCCGTGACCCAGAGCCTGCCCGACCGTCGCGACATTGTGGAAGCGGTGGCGTCCGGCGCAGTGGAAACCGGGCTGGCACCCGCCGACCGCATCTATGCCGCCCGCTGCCTGCCGGCGCCCGGCGCCAAGCCGGCGGAGCTGACCATTCTGGGCGAGATCTATAGCGAGGCGCTGCATGTGCTGGTGCGGGGCGATAATGGGCCCGCAGATATCGGCCAGTTGAAGGGCAAGCGTGTGGCCATCGGTGCCGCCGGGTCGGACGAACGCCGGCTGGCCGAGCGCATCCTGTCCGCCTATGGCCTGCGCCGGCAGCAGGTGCGGACAGTGGAGATCGGGGGCGAGCAGGCGGCCCTGGCGCTGGCCGATGGCCGTATCGATGCCCTGTTCCGCATCGCCGCCACCCCGGACCCGGTGGCCGCCATGGCCGTGGCGGCGGGTGCCAAGCTGCTGCCCGTGACGGGTGAGGCGGCGGGTCGCCTGTCGGGCCTGCACCCGTTCGGGGCACCCGGCCAGATCGCCGCCGGCACCTATGGCGCCGACCAGGCCGATGTGGCCACCATGATGCAGCCCGTGGCCTGGATCGCCGGCCGCAGCCTGGACCCCGCGCTGGCCGCCAAGCTGACGGCCGCCCTGGCCAGCCGGGCGAATCGCGACGCCCTGCATCGTCAGGACCCGGACATGGTATTGCTGCGCCCTGCGGCATTTCGCATGTCGGCCCCCCTGCACCCGGCGGCCGGAACACGCTATGGTGTGGATCCCATCGCCATGGCCTGCCCAGGCCAGAAGCCCCGCTGAGCGTTCCCCCATGTTCCTGCCGCAGGAGATCATTCGCCACAAACGCGATGGGCATGCCCTGTCGGCGGCGGAGATCGGCCATTTCATCGCCGGCCTGACCGACGGGTCGGTGACGGAGGGCCAGGCCGCCGCCTTCGCCATGGCCGTCTATTTCCAGGGCATGGACAGCGCGGAACGCGTGGCCCTGCTGCAAGCCATGGTGGAGTCGGGCACCATCCTGGACTGGTCGCGCGAAGGGCTGGGCGGCCCGGTGCTGGACAAGCATTCCACCGGCGGGGTGGGCGACAAGGTCAGCCTGCTGCTGGCCCCGATCATCGCATCCTGCGGCGGCTATGTGCCCATGATCTCCGGCCGGGGGCTGGGCCATACCGGCGGCACGCTGGACAAGATGGAATCCATCCCCGGCTATGACGGACAGCCGGACCTGCACCGGTTGAAGACCATGGTGCGCCGCGTCGGCTGCGCCATCGTCGGCGCCACGGCGGAGATCGCGCCGGCCGACCGCCGCCTCTACGCCATCCGCGACGTGACGGCGACCGTGGAAAGCGTCGATCTGATCACGGCCTCGATCCTGTCCAAGAAGCTGGCGGCCGGTTTGAACGCCCTGGTGTTGGATGTGAAGTTCGGCTCCGGCGCCTTCATGGAAAGCCAGGACAGCGCCCGCAACCTGGCCGACACGCTGGTGCGCACGGCCGTGGGCGCCGGCCTGCCCGCCCGCGCTCTCCTGACCGATATGGGCCAGGTGCTGGGCCGCAGCGCCGGCAATGCCCTGGAATTGCGCGAATGCCTGTCCATCCTGGCCGGCGGGGCGGCAGAACCGCGGCTCTGGCGGGTGACGAAGGCGCTTTGCGTGGAACTGCTGGTCCTGGCCGGACTGGCCGTGGATGCCGCCGGTGCGGGGGCGCTGGTCGATCAGGCGATATCCACGGGGGCCGCCGCCGACCGCTTCGCCCGCATGGTGGCCGTGCTGGGCGGGCCGCCCGACCTGATCGAACGGCCCGACCGGCATCTGGCCACCGCGCCCGTCATTCTTCCCGTCTTCCCCGACCGGCCGGGATTTGTCACAGGCCAGGATGTGCGGGCCCTGGGACTGGCCGTGGTGGCGCTGGGCGGCGGGCGCACCCGGCCGCAGGACGGCATCGATCCGCGTGTGGGCCTGGACCGGGTGGCCCCCATCGGCGCCGCGGTCGGACCCGACAACCCGCTCTGCCTTGTGCATGCGGCGGACAGGGCTGCGGCGGATGCGGTGGCGTCGGCGATCCGGAACGCTTATGTGATAGGGCAAACCGCCGCGGCGGCCGCCGACCCGGTGGCCGGAACGATCGGCGGGCCTTGAGGACCGCATCAGACCGGAGTGCCCATGATCAAGATCGTCCGCGCCAAGTTCCACGGTATTCGCGTCACCGGTGCCGACCTGAACTATCACGGTTCCATCACCCTGGACCCGGAGCAGTGCGCGTTGGCCGGCATCTACCCGCTGGAATTCGTGGAGATATGGAACAAGAGCAGCGGTGCCCGCATCTCCACCTATGTGATCTTCGGGGAACCGGGGTCCAAGGCCTGCGTCCTGAACGGTGCCGCCGCCCGCACCTGCCAGAAGGGGGACGAGGTGATCATCGCCGCATCGGCCAGCATCACCCCGGACCAGCTTTATGCGATCAAGCCGAAGGTCCTGACCTTCCACCCTGACAATTCGGTAGACCGTGTGCTCGAATATGACGTGTTCAAGGGACCGGAACGCGATTTCGACTTCCGCACCCTGGACATCACCGACGGCCGTGACGCGGCGGTGGAACTGTCGGTGCCGATCCGGAATTGATGCGGTTGGGCGGCGGCGATTGCCGCCCCCTTTATGACCCAAAACAAAAAACCGCCCGTGGTTTCCTACGGGCGGTTTTCGATCACATTCCTGGCGGAACATCCACCGCGGCTGAAATCAGCCGACGATCTCCGTACCGGCGAAGAAATAGGCGATCTCGATCTTGGCATTGTCCAGGCTGTCAGAGCCATGGACGGAATTGGCCTCGATGCTCTCGGCGAAATCCTTGCGGATCGTGCCGGCGGCGGCGTTGGCCGGGTTGGTGGCGCCCATGATCTCGCGGTTGCGGGCCACGGCGTTCTCACCTTCCAGAACCTGCACGACCACCGGGCCGGAGATCATGAAGGACACCAGCTCGCCGAAGAACGGACGCTCACGGTGGACGTCATAGAACTGCTCGGCCTGCTGCTTGGACAGCCAGACGCGCTTCTGGGCAACGATGCGCAGGCCGGCTTCTTCGAAGCGGGCGTTGATCTTGCCGGTCAGGTTGCGGCGGGTCGCGTCGGGCTTGACGATCGACAGCGTCCGTTCGACAGCCATGGGTATCTCCATAAGACATAAGGCTTGAAACTGCGGGGGCTTATACAGGGGGCCCCGCCTTGCCGCAACGCCGAATCCGGCGGGCCATGTATGCGTCCCGCTTCTGCGTTTGGCTGCTTTATGCTATGGGGCGGGCATCATGCTGCAGATCACCGACCTTACCTATCGCATCGCTGGCCGCCTGTTGCTGGACCAAGCCTCCGTCACCCTGCCCGCCGGCCATCGCGTGGCGCTGGTGGGACGCAACGGCACGGGCAAATCCACCCTGCTGCGCCTGATCGCGGGCGAAGTGCAGGCCGATGCCGGGTCCATCACCCTGCCCACCGGCCTGAAGATGGGCTGGGTGAAACAGGAAGCGCCGGGCAGCGAGACGACGCTGATCGATGCGGTGCTGGCCGCCGATACCGAACGCACCGCCCTGCTGGCCGAGGCGGAGACGGCGACCGATCCCCTGCGCATCGCCGAAATCCACCATCGCCTGTCCGATATCCAGGCCCATTCGGCCGAAGCCCGCGCCGCCCGCATCCTGTCGGGCCTGGGTTTCGACGCCGAGGCGCAGCGGCGGCCATGCAGCGACTTCTCCGGCGGCTGGCGCATGCGCGTGGCGCTGGCCGGCGTGCTGTTCGCCGAACCCGACCTGCTGCTGCTGGACGAGCCGACCAACCATCTGGACCTGGAAGCCACGCTGTGGCTGGAAGAGTACCTGCGCAATTATCCGCACACGATGCTGATCGTGTCGCATGATCGCGGCCTGCTGAACCGCGTGCCGACCAGCATCGTGCATCTGGATCAGTTGAAGCTGACCGCCTATGGCGGCAATTACGACCAGTTCGTGCAGATCCGCACCATGCGGATGGAGCACGCCAAGTCGCAGGCCGCCAAGCAGGACGCCCAGCGCGCCCACCTTCAAGCCTTCGTGGACCGGTTCCGCGCCAAGGCCAGCAAGGCCACCCAGGCGCAGTCGAAACTCAAAGCGATCGAACGGCTGGGACCGCGCATCCAGGTCATCGACGACACGCCCGTCAATTTCAACTTCCCCTCCCCCGACGAGCTGGCCCCGCCCCTGATCCGGCTGGATGATGTCTCCGTCGGCTATGGCGACCGGGTGGTGCTGAAGCGGCTGGGCCTGCGCATCGATGCCGATGACCGCATCGCGCTGCTGGGCGCCAACGGCAATGGCAAGTCCACCCTGGTCAAGCTGCTGGCCGGGCGCCTGGGTACCATGGCGGGGGAGATGTTCCGCTCAAGCAAGCTGCGCGTCGGGTACTTCGCGCAGCATCAGGCCGATGAGCTGAACCTGGGCTGGACGGCGCTGCAGCAGATGCAGGCGGTGATGCCGGCCGGCACGCTGGAAGGACAGGCGCGGTCGCATCTGGGCCGGTTCGGCTTCAACCAGCCCAAGGCGGATACCAAGATCTCGTCCCTGTCGGGGGGCGAGAAGGCCAAGCTGCTGCTGGCCATGATGACGCGGGATGCGCCGCATATCCTGATGCTGGACGAACCGACCAACCATCTGGATATCGACAGCCGCGAGGCGCTGGTCGAGGCACTGAACGAATATGAGGGCGCGGTCATCGTCATCAGCCACGATCCGCATCTGGTGGAACTGACCGCCGACCGCCTGTGGCTGGTGAATGACGGGACGTGCAAGCCGTTCGAGGGCGACCTGGAAGATTACAAGCGCCTGCTGCTGGAGAAAAGCCGGGCAGAGCGGGCGGCCGCCGCCGGCGTGGGCGGCGGGGCCGGGGCCGAAAAGTCGGGCGGGCGCGAGGCGCGCAAGGATGAACGCCGGGCGGCGGCCGAGCTGCGCCAGCAACTGGCCCCCCTGCGCCGGCAGATCGAGGCCATTGAAAAGAAGATGGCCCAGTTCACCAAGCGCAAGACGGAGATCGAGACCAAGCTGGCCGATCCCAAGCTGTATGAGGGCCCGTCGGAGAAGGTGACCAAGCTGCAGATCGAATTGGGCACCGTTGCCAACGATCTGGACGCGACGGAACTGGAATGGCTGGACCTGTCCGAACAGATGGAAACGGCGCTGGCGGCCGGCGCCGTGTAAGCCCACATACGATGGGGTGCGGCGACGCATCCCAGGCTTGTCACGGAGCCGTCGTTGCATTGCGGTAAACGGCGTGCCATGTCTGAAGCCGGCATCACGGCCAGGTTGAGAGAATGATCCACAGCCACGCCACCCTTCGCACCCACAAGGAAGCCAGCGCTGCCTGGCTATTCTTCAAGCGCTGGCTGGCCAACCCGCTCAGTATGGCGTCCATCACGCCGTCGGCCCCGTCCCTGTCGCGCCTGATGGCCGAACAGATCACCCGCGAACCCGACGAGGTGGTGGTGGAATTCGGTGCCGGCACCGGTGCCGTCACCCGCGCCATCCTGGAGGCGGGCGTGCCGGCCGACAAGCTCTATACGGTGGAGCGCGACCCGGAACTGGCCGCCTATCTGCGCCGGCACCTTCCCGGCATCCATGTGCTGGAGGGCGATGTGGCGGATATCAACGCCATGCTGCCGGAAGAGGTGCGGGGCAAGGTGGGCACCGTGCTGGTCTGCCTGCCCATGATCCTGATCCCGGTGGAGGATCAGCGCGATATCGTCGATGCCATTTTCGACATCATGCCGCCGGGCCGCGCCTTCTACGCCTATACCTACTCCGCCCGCTCCCCGCTGCGGCGCAAGGCGCTAGGCCTGAAGGGAAGGCGCGTCGGCTTCACCATCGCCAACATCCCGCCGGCCAGTGTCTGGCGGTTCGTGCGTGAAGGGGCGTAAGGGCAGAGGCAAAGTCCGGGCGGCGAGGTCTGGGCTGTGACAGTTCCATCAAAATCCAGCGTCACCCCGGCGAAAGCCGGGGCCCAGCGCAGAGCGGCGTCTGCCGCGACAAGACTCATATCGGCGCTGATCGCGCCTGACACTGGGCCCCGGCTTTCGCCGGGGTGACGGTAGAGAAAGCTAACCCGACAGTGCCCAAGAGTTCCGCACAGATAATGCGTCTGTAGGCGGAAAGCGGAGTGAAGGTGGAGGGAGATCGCACATTCAACAGCCATCTCCCCACACAATCACGCTTTGGCCAGCGCCAACGACACCGACGTCCCCGACAGATCCACCGACACCGCACCCTCGGGCAGCGTCGCCGGATTGACCGTCAGCGACAAGGCCAGCGTCTCGCGCTTGATCGTCTCGGCATGCGTGGTCAGGGCGTCGGCAATGGCGTCCGGCACCTGGGCCGTGATGGTGATGCGGTCCGTGACCTGGAAGCCCGAATCCTTGCGCGTGGACTGTACCGCGCGCACGAAGTCGCGGGCCCAACCTTCGGCCTCCAGCTCTGCATCCACGGTCACGTCTAGCACGACGACACCCTTGCCGCCGGCGAAGCGGGCGGCATGGGTGCCTTCCTTGGCCTGGACGCGGATGTCAAAATCACCCGCTTCCAGCACGACGCCGGCCAGTTCGACGGTGCCATCGCCCTTGTCGGTCCAGTTGCCGGTCTTGCTGGCGGCCATGACCTCCTTCATCTTCGGCCCCACCTTGGGACCGACGATGGCGGCATTCACGGCCAACTGGCGCGTGCCGACGAGCGAGATGTCGGACGACACCACCACCTGCTTCACATTGACCTCATCCGCGACCAGGGCGCCCAGCACCGTATCGAACTGGCCCTTCAGCCGGTCGGCGTCGGGATGGACGATGGTCAGGGTGCGCAGCGGCAAGCGGATACGCAGTTTCTTGGCTTCACGCAGCGACATGGTGGCGGCACAGATTTCCCGGACAAGGTCGATCTGGCTGGTCAGTTCATGGTCGGACGGCAGGGACGACACGTCGGGCCAGTCGGCCAGATGCACCGATGCCTCACCCGTCAGCGCCGTATAAATCCGCTCCGTCACATGCGGCAGCAGGGGGGCCAGCGCCTTCACCGCCGTCACCAGACAGGTGTACAGCGTATCATAGGCGTCACGCTTGTCCTGGCCATCGCCCTCCCCCGCCTCGCGCCAGAAGCGGGAGCGGGAGCGGCGGATGAACCAGTTGTTCAGCGCGTCGTAATAGCCGGTGATGATCGCATAGGCGCCGGGCAGGTCGTAGGCATCCATCCGCCCTTCGATGCCTTCCACCAGTTCCCGCGTCTTGGCCAGGATATAGCGGTCCAGCAGGCCCTTCTGGTCGGCGCGGATCGTCCCCTTCACCTGATCGATATTGGCGTAGAGCGTGAAGAAGCTGTAGGCGTTCCATAGCGGCAGCACGCCCTGACGCAGGGCCTGGGCGATGCCGCGCGCATCCTTGGGCATGGCCAGATCGCCGCCCACCATCAGGGGGCTGGATACCAGATACCAGCGCAGGGCGTCGGCACCCTGGTTGTTCAGCACTTCCACCGGGTCGGGATAGTTGCGCAGACGCTTGGACAGCTTCTGCTTATCCTCGTCCAGCACGACGCCGTGGCAGATGACGTTCTTGAACGGCGCGCAGTCGAACAGGGCCGTGGACAGCACCATCAGCGTGTAGAACCAGCCACGCGTCTGCGCCACATATTCGACGATGAAATCGGCGGGGAAGGCGGCTTCGAACCGTTCCTTGTTCTCAAACGGGTAATGCTGCTGGGCGAACGGCATGGAGCCCGATTCGAACCAGCAATCCAGCACATCCTCCACCCGGCGCATCATCGACTGGCCGGTCGGATCGTCGGGGTTGGGGCGGACCAGATGGTCGATGGCGGGGCGGTGCAGGTCGGTGACCTTCACCCCGAAATCGCGTTCCAGTTCCGCGATGGAGCCATAGACGTCGATGCGCGGATAGCGCGGGTCATCGCTGCGCCAGACCGGGATGGGCGAACCCCAGAAGCGGTTGCGGGAGATGTTCCAGTCACGGGCATTGGCCAGCCAGTTGCCGAAGGACCCATCCTTCACATGGCCAGGGATCCAGTTGATCTGCTGCTGGTTCAGCTCGACCATCCGGTCCTTGAACTTGGAGACCTCGACATACCAGCTATTGACCGCCTTATAGATCAGCGGCTCGTCCGTGCGCCAGCAATGCGGGTAATTATGCAGGTACGTCTCGTGCCGCAGCACGACACCGCGCGCCTTCAGGTCCTGGATGATCGGCTTGTTGGCCTCGATCACATTCAGGCCGACATAGTCGGACACTTCCGCCGTAAAATTACCGGCCACATCCACCGGCACCTTCACGGGCAGGCCATGGGCCTTGCAGACGGCCAAGTCGTCTTCACCGAAGCCGGGCGCCATATGCACGATGCCCACACCGTCGCCCGTGGTGACGAAGTCCGCCACCAGGATCTGGTGCGCCTTCTCCAGCCCTTTGAAATAGGGGAAGATCGGCTCATAGGTGCGGCCGCGCAGGTCTTCGGCCGACAACGTGCTTTCCTGCTCGTACCCGTCCAGTTCCTTGGCGTATTTGCCAATCGCGTTGGTAGCCAGGATCAGCCGGTCATCGCCCTTGCGCATGACCGCGTACTCGATCTCCGGACCGATGGCGAGTGCCAGGTTGGACGGCAGGGTCCAGGGTGTGGTCGTCCAGGCCAGGATGTCCAGCGCGCCAGCATCGCCATCACGGGCATCCAGGCGGAAGCGCACGGTCAGGGCCGGGTCCTGGCGCTCGCGGTAGGAATTGTCCAGGCGGGTCTCGAAGTTCGACAGCGGCGATTCTACGGCCCAGCTGTAGGGCACGACGCGGTAGCCCTCATACACCAGCCCCTTGTCCCAGAGCTGCTTGAAGGCCCACATCACGCTTTCCATGAACGTAATGTCCATGGTCTTGTAATCGTTCTGGAAATCGACCCAGCGGCCCTGGCGCGTGACGTAATATTCCCATTCCTGGGTAAAGCGCAGCACCGAGACCTGGCAGTGGGCGTTGAACTTGTCGATGCCGTATTTCAGGATGTCGTGACGCCCGGAAACGCCCAGCTCCTTCTCCGACTGCAGCTCCGCCGGCAGGCCGTGGCAGTCCCAGCCGAAACGGCGTTCGACCTTGCGGCCCTTCATGGTCTGGTACCGCGGCACCAAATCCTTCACGAAGCCCGTGACCAGATGACCATAATGCGGCAGGCCGTTGGCGAACGGCGGGCCGTCATAGAAGACGAACTCGTTATGCTTGCCGTCCTTTTCCAGCGGGCGGAAATCCACCGAGCGCTGGAAAACCGCGTTCTCCTTCCAAATCCGCTGCACCTCTTCCTCGATCCGGGGGAAATCCGGGTTGGGTTCGGCGGCGGGATAGGGCTGGAAGGGCGCAGTGGACGCGGTCATGGGACACCATCTCGTTGGCAATGCCCGACGGGGCGCGGATCACTATCCGCGCCTGTGGGAAACTCTCATGTAGCGGTCGGGAAAGGCCCTGTCCAGGATGGCCGGGTGCAAGGCACGCCTGCAGAGGGTCCACCTCAGAGGTCGGGCAACTGCATCGGCAGGTCGGCGCGGCAATCGCCCGCCGCCACCGCATCGCGCAAGCCATCGGACAGGATGGAGAGCACCAGATCGCGGCCGGGCAGGCGCGCCAGTTCCCCCGCCTCATCCAACTTCAGCCCACGGCGTACGGCCTGAGACCGGAAGGCGGCGGCGATGGGTTCCTGGCCGGAATGGCTGGTGCCGCACTGGACCAGGGCCAGACGCGGCGCGTCTGTGCCCTGGCGCATCAGCGCAAAGAAGGCGAACAGGTAGCGTTCGTCGGCCTCCCCCAGCCCTGCCGTCAGAGTGCGGGCCAGATCCTTGGCCCGGCGGGTACCGTGCAGCAGCCGTTCCAGCCCCGCCTGGGTGACGCGGCCCTGGGCCAGGAACAGGGCGCGGGCCTCCCCTCCCGGCACCTGGATCATGCTAAGCGGCACGCAGGGTACGGGCACGAAAGCAATGGACCCGACCCGGCCGCCGGGCGCGTTGACCACATAACGCATGCCGATACGCAGCGGTTCCTCCACCACGGTCAGCGTGTCGCCGGTGCCGGTGGGCAGGTCGCGAGGCACCGTGCCGGCCGGCAGTTCCACCCCCGTGGGCAGCACGGGCACCCGCGATGTCAGGACGGGCTTGCACCCGGCCAGGAGCAGAGGGGCCAGCATCAGCAATACCAGACTGTATCGCGCAGTCTGGTTGGCGCGCGGAGCGTCCGCGGGCCCGTGCCCGCGTAGCCACGCCGCCGGATGGCGGCGCCCGGCGATTGAGGGAAAAGCCAAAAAACCCCTCATCGCGTCTTCCAGGTGCGGTTGGGCCCCGTGTCGATATGGGTATGACCGGTTGACGGGTAATAGGCGGCCCCGCCGCGCTGCATGGTCTTGGCAATCTCGCCCAGTGCCGCACCGGGCAGCAGCGGCACCTTGAAATCCATGGCGCGGCCCTGCAGGTGATAGCTTTCGCGCGCCGCGTTGGCATTGTCGCGCACCAGATCGGCATTGGTGCCGGGTGACCGGAACCCGTCCGTCACCTCCACCACCGTGGTCGGCGGCAGACCAGTGCGCTGCAACAAGTCGAACATGAAATCCATCAGCAGCGGATCGATGCGCCCCACCTGCCCCGTCCGCCGGTCGCGCAGCAGCAGGTCGATCTGCTGCATGGCGCGGGGATCATAGGCGCCATTGTAGAAATAGATGACGTCCACCTGTTCCTTGCTTCTGGGATGCGACAGCACGATGCGCCGTACGTCGGGCAGGGGCGGCAGGTCGGGCGGCGGCCCCTCCTCCCCCTCCGGCGGGCGGGTGGAGCAGGCGGCCAGCGGCACCAGCGACAGGGCGGACAGCAGCAGGCGACGACGCGACAATGGGCTCATGCCGGCACCGGCTCCCCCGCCAGACGGTAGCCGCCATCGGTCCGCACCAACAGCGACTGGTCGGCCCCCAGCTTGCGACGCAGGCGGTAGATATGGGTTTCCAGCGTATGGGTATCGATCCCGGCGCCATAGCCCCAGACGGCACCCAGCAGATCTTCACGCGGGGCCGTGCCCCCCTGACGGCAGAGATGATTCAGGATCTGCGTTTCCTTTTCCGTCAGGCGGATGTGCCCGCCATCCGTCGCCTCCAGCCGCTTGGCGGCGGGCAGGAACCGGTAGGGGCCGATGACCAGCACCTCACCCCCCGCCGCCGACTGCGCATCGGCCTGACGCAGCAGGGCGCGCAACCTGGCCAGCAGGGTGGCCAGGCGGATGGGCTTGGTCAAATGATCATCGCCGCCCACGGGCATACCCAGACCGGGCGGCAGCAGCAGGATCAGCGGGCCCGACAGGCCGCCCGTGCGCAGCGCCGCGATCAGCCCGTCGCCGGCCAGCCCGGCATCCAGCAGCGCGGCATCCGCACCATGCTGGGCCAGCAGCGCCAGCGCCCCCTCTGCGCTGGTCGCGCAATGCGCACGGAACCCGTCCTGCTGCGCCAGCTGTTCGGCCAGCACGCGGCACAGGGTTTCGTCAGGATCGATCAGCAGAATGCGCTTGCGGGTCCTGTCCATCGCGCGCCCGGTCACTCGCCGGGACCGGGGCCCAGCGGCTCACGGCCGCGCGTGGCCTGGGGCATCAGTTCCACGATGGTCAGGCCCAGGCGGCCATCCACCACCACCAGTTCGCCCCGCGCCACCATGCGGTCATTGACATAGACATCGACGGGATCGCCCACCACGCGTTCCAGGTCGACAATGTCGCCCGGCCCCATGCGCAGCAGCTGGCTGATACGCAGTCGCCTGCGGCCCAGGCGGACCGACACCTGCACCGGCACGGACAGGATGGAGGAACGGTCGATATCGTCGCCGGACATCGGGTCGGGCATAGGGGTCGGTTCTTTCCACCAGCCGTGGGAAACATCAGTGCCGCGACTATAGGGATTTCCGCGCCGCAGGAAAAGAGTCCGCCACCCTCACGGCCTTGAAAGACCGGCGATGGCGGCGTCCAGCCCCTCGGGCCAGAGCGCCAGATTGCCGGATTTCGGCGTGACGGCGATATTGACCCCGCCCACGCGCCAAGCCCCGTCCATCTGCACCAGCAGTGGCCCGCCGCTAGTCCCCCGGCTGGCGGAGCAATCGTGGAAGACCAGGGTGCCGCCAGCCCCCTCCACCCGCACCTGGGTTTTCACCGTACAATCGCGATCAGCCATCAGCAGATGCACGCGGTCCTGGCTGAAGCCGGCCAGCGCCACCTTGTCACCCGGCTGCCCCCCGCGCCCGGCCGGCGCCAGCACCGGCACCCCGGCAGGACCCGACAGGCGCAGCAGGGCCCAGTCATGGCGCAGGCTGTCGCCGGGCCGCGTACCGTCATAGGCGGACGGCACATGCAGCGCCTCGACTGTCAGGTGGGTCTTGTAATCGCCGCGCTCATAGCCCAGCAAGACATGCAGCGACCCCGGCTCCAGCAGGCGGCGGGTGCGGGGATTGTAAAGGCAATGGGCAGCCGTCAGCACCAGCCTGGGGCTGATCACCGTGCCGGTGCATTTGCCGCCGATATTGGTCTGCACCCGCGCCACGCTGTTCCAGGGGGCAGCGGTGATATCCACCACCTGGCGGCTGTCATCCACAGCCACGCCGGGGGCACGCATATCCTGGCCCGCCACGGGTGCGGCAAGGGCCGACAGGACAAGCAGCAGACGGGCCTGCAGACGATGCATGGGGGATCAGAAGGGGCTGTTGTCGCCACCGCCCGGATCACCGCCCGTCAGAAAGGTCCAGAGGGCGAAATAGAAGACCCCGGCGAAGGGCAGCCCGACCAGCATGCCCAACAGCATATAAACCACATACATGACGCACCTTCGGATAAAGCGGCTGCGCGGGTAAGGATGGGGCCGCCCGTCCGACGGCACGGACCCCATCCACTGCTACGCCCGTCCGTATCCCCTGTCATCGGACAAAAGGACGCGGGGGATCAGATGTCATCAGCCGATCCAGTCCATCGTCGGGTTCGACACTTGCGCCAGCCGTCCGTCCGCCGCCCCGATATGCAGGAAATGCAGCAAGGGGTTCAGGCCGCTGGTCGTGACATCGTCATTGGTCGCCAGGTACGCACGGGTGTTGAAGAAGGCCGACGGGTCGCGCCCCTCCTTCCAGCCATGGTTGCTGTAATGCGACCAGGCCGTGGTTTCCCCCCGCGCCACGGCGCCAGCCACATCGCGGTTGTTCGCCAGATAATAATCGGCATCGAACAGGGCGTTGGGATCACGCCCCTCCCGCTCTCCATAGAGCCGGAAATGGTCCCAGCCGCTGGCCAGCGTGCCGGCCCGCACGGCACTGGCCACGTCCGTGTTGTTGGCCAGATACAGGGCCTCATCAAAGCCGTTACGCGCCGTGCCGGGGGCGGGGCGGCTGTTCAGCAGCACGTCCAGCCCGAACACCACGACCTCCACCCCCTTCAGGATATCGACGCCGTCGATGCCCATATTGGTGACGGTGATGGTGCCGTCGGGGTCGCGGACGATGGCATGGTCACCACCGACCGCCCCCAGGCGGCCGTCATAGCGAACCACATCCAGCCCGTCATTGCCGAAGATGCGGTCGTCACCGGCACCGCCCACGAAGACATCATTGCCCGGCCCGCCGGCCAGATCGTCATTGCCGGCGCCGCCGATCAGCGTGTCATTGCCGGCACCGCCCGTCAGCAGATCATTGCCGTCCCCGCCCTCCAGGCTGTCATCGCCGCCATTGCCCAGCAGCGTGTCATGGCCGGCCAGTCCCTTCAGCACATTGTCCAGGCTGTTGCCGGCGATGGTATTGTCCAGCCGGTTGCCGATGCCCACCAGCGGGCCTTCGAAAACCGGATTGGGGATATGGCCGCGATAGGCATAGGCCAGGCTCATATCCTCCACGAAATCGGGCAGGACATAATCGATATGGGCCACGACCACATCGTAGCCGCCATTCGCCTCCTCACGGACAAATGTGCCGTAGTGGGCGACATCATAGATGTCGTCGCCGGCCCCGCCGGCCAGCGTGTCACGCGGCGACTGGGACAGGATTGTATCGTCATTGGGCGTTCCCGCCCGCAAGGTGCCAGACATGTTCTTTCGATCCACAAAGGATGGTTGCCGCCCCTGCCCGTCATATTTCCCACCGATCATGGCTTCGATAAGGCCGGCATTTGGCCGGACCATGAATTCATGTCAGCAATAATTGAAATATTCGACAGCTTGGTCAATACAACCAAGTAAACGCCCCTGCGTGATTTATAGGTCACCTTTGTCGATTGCTCAAATGCCGCATCCGGCCGACAATGTGGGGCCACTTATGCGGATGGGGCTGTTTTATATTTCATTCCTGCAACGAACGGCCGGAAAGTGGTGTCTTCCAACCTGCACCGGCGCCTCGACCGGGTGCGAAAGCGGCATGTGGCGCCGTCCTTGCCCCAGGCAATGGACCGGCCGGCCAGACAGCCCAGGCCGATGCCCCGCGTCAGTCCGCGTGTTCGTTTGGACGCAACAGCGGTAAAAGGGGCTGTACAGCCTGCAGCGCCATCTGCCGCTTAAGGGGCTGGTCAGTCTCGTCGCGCGATGAAAGGCCAGGCTTTCCCGCCACCCATTCCGGCAACAATTTACCCTGCGCCTTGAAATGGACTGTGTGGACAAATGTCACGCCGTCATCGCCGTACGCGACCGGGTTGATCCTCCTCAGTCCCTGCCGGTGCCTTGCGATCACTTTGAAGCACCCGTCGACATAGCTCGCCTGGTTACCGAACATCACCACCAGCCTGAGACGTGGAGGCGACAGGGCGATGAATTGCCCGACGCAGTTCGAGACCACATCCCCGACGGTGCCATCGTCAAGGCAGGAGGCCATGATATCGGCACCCGACATAACCCATTCGCCTCTCCGCCGATCAAACTTCGACACCGAGCAGCGGACCAGCGATCCAAAGGCTAAATCCCCGTCTTCGTCGGCAATGATCTCATCGATATGTCGCCCCTCCGGCATCAGGCTCAGAGTAGCGAGAATTTGAGATACACCCTTGCGGCCACCCCGGAATGCGACCTCGTCGTGGGGGCGGTTCAGGATGTCGCTGTTCTGGTTTCCCCCTTTGCTGAAACCCAGCACCAGAATGCGCGGGTTGCGTCCTCCCCAGGACATCGGGTTATTTTCCAAACGCCATCCGCCCCGCTCCAGGCGGGTGGCTCCCCAGCAGGCGTCGGTGCCAAAGCACGCTGAACATGTGATCCGACCGTGTCGGGGAAGTAGACCAATATTCCGCGCCGAAGCCGACTGTTCAATCATCGGCGCCTCTATGGAAGCCATATCGGACGGCGGGACCGGCATTTTCGGCAGTGGCGCACCGTCCGGCGTAATGCCATCGATCATGATCACATCGGCGGGAATGAGATTAACCTTCCCGCTTTCCGTGCCCCGCATCCGGCACGAGAAGCCCCTCGCTATATATCGGATCAATTCGGTTTCGCTATCGACCGCGACCTGATTCGCGGCATGATGCTTCGTCTTGCCCAGGGTCGGATCCGCAACTCGGAACAACCCGTCCCCATACCGATACGGGGTGAACAACTCGCCAGTCTCTGGATGAATACGTCTTATGCGCATCAACATCTCCAACCGCCATAACCCGTGGGGTTGGTATGAGGACATCAAAAAAGATTGGCGATTCAATAGGATTTTGCATGCCATCGCGGATGGTTCGGGACCAATCATCCCAATGATCCCCCATCGTCGGGCATTTGCGCGAAACAAAAAGGCCCCGCTGTTTCCAGCGGAGCCTTTGTGATTTGGTGGAGCCAAGCGGGATCGAACCGCTGACCTCTACAATGCCATTGTAGCGCTCTCCCAGCTGAGCTATGGCCCCGAAACTATTGGCACCGCCTGGGTCGTCGGCGCCGTGCGCGGGTTTATCTAGAAACTCACGCACAGATGCAAGCGGAAAATACGGGCCGGTGGCGGATTCTTGAACGTCATCCGCCGAAGGGCCGGCCCGTCGGTCCAATCAGACCTCTTCCTCGCCCTCGACATCGACGACTTCACCCAGTTCGTCACCGTCATCCAGCTCGTCGGCATCTTCCAGCAGGACGTCCTCGTCTGCTTCCAGGTCGTCTTCGACCTCGTCTGCTTCCAGCACGTCGGCAACATCTGCCTCATCATCGGTGACGTCGTCCGCGACCTCCACCTCTTCCTCGACCTCGGCGTCCAGCGCCTCCTCGTCGTCACGCTTGGCAACAGCCTTCTTGGTGTCTTCGACCGGCAGCGGACGGGCACGGCGCGACTTCAGCAACGCCTCGGGATCGAAGATGGTGCCGCACGACGGGCAGGTCGGCGGATTCTTCTGCATGTCGTAGTAACGCCCACCGCAATTCGGGCAGATGCGCTTAATACCCCACTCGGGTTTGGCCACGGCAATACCTCCGTCACATTTACGCGCGCCGGGAAATGCGCCGCGGTTCGGGCCGCATCTGCCATGGCTGGCGGCCCCTGTCAAACGGAAGTGTGACAGCTTGTGCGTGTTGCCGCCATGCTGGGTTTCCGGGGCACGCTTCCCGACCCCCCGCTTCCATGCTATCCCGGCATCAGTACCCCCCTTGCCAAGGCCCGCCGATGCCCGCAATCGACCTGTCTTCCCTGGCCCTGATCCTGGGCGCCATGGCGCGTGGCACAACAGGCGTCACCGGCACGGATGATACGGGACTGGACGGGCTGGCGGCGGCATTAGGTGCCTTGGGCGCGGATGTGACAAAGGCCGGCCCCGGCGGATGGGTGGTGCGGGGCACCGGCGTCGGGGGATGGCGGGAACCGGACCGGGTCCTGGACCTGTCCCGCCGGCCGGGGGCCGTGCCGCTGCTGGCGGGTGCACTGGCCGCCTGCCCGTTCACGGCTGTATTGGCAGGCGACTCGGGCAATGGCCTGTCCACGCTGCGCATACCGCTTGAACGGCTGGGTGCGGGGTTCGCACTGCGACGGCTGGATCGGCTGCCGGGCAGCGTGACGGGGACGTCATGGCCGTTGCCGGCCCGCCATGAAGGATTGGGGCCGGTCGATGGCATGGCACTGCTGCTGGCCGGGCTGAACAGCCCCGGCCGCACGGGCGTGACGGATATGCGCGATCTGGCGGCCGGGATCGGTCTGCTGCGCCGCTTTGGGGCCGTGGTCGATCAGATGGACGGGACAGCCTGGATCACCGGCCACCCCGACCTGACGGGCGTGGACCCGCTGGTCATCTGATCACAGCATCACCGCACCGCCGCAGGGGCTGATGCACTGGCCGATCATGTGGTGGGCATCATCGGAGGCCAGGAACAGATAGGCTGGCGTGACATCGTCCACCGTGCCCAGGCGCTGGCTGGGCAGAGCGCGGCGCAGCGCGTCCACCCCGGCCTGGGCCACGCTGGTGCTGGCCTTGGGATCGATGGCACCCGGCGCCACGCAATTGGCCGTGACGTTGCGCGGGCCGATATCATGGACCAGGCTGCGGGTGAAGCCCAGCAGGGCGCCGGCGGCGGCGCCATAGAGCGTATAGCCCGGCGCCCCATGATAGGCCACGTCCGACACGGTGGTGACGATGCGCCCGTAATTCTGCGCGAACATCAGCGGCAGCACCATGCGCGTCACCATGAAGGCGGACCGCACATTGGCCGCCATCACCAGGTCGAACTGTTCCGCCGTGGTGTCGACGAAGGAGATGGCAGGCCGAAGCCCGGCATTGTTGACCAGCACATCGACCCGGCCCAGCCCCGTGACCGCACTTTCCACCAGCCCATAGGCCCCGTCGGCATGGGTGACATCGGTGCGCAGCGCCAGGACCCGGCGACCCAGCCGCTCCAGCTCGCGCGCCAGTTCACCCACATCGGTGCTCTGGCTCTCCTCCTCGTAATGCAGGACAAGGTCGGCGCCTTCGCGGGCGAACGCCAGGGCGACGGCCCGGCCGATGCTGTTCCCCGCCCCCGTGATCAGGGCGACACGATCCTTGAGGCGCGCCATCTCGTTCTTCCCCATTGCTGGCTGTGACATGGGCGCATCCTGACCAGCATTGGGGGTTCACGTCAACCTGTACGGGCGGCAGTGGGTCCGGCCTACAATATCTTGCCGAAACAAGCCGATTCCGGCCGGCCCTGATAGGGTCCGTAATTCGCCGCCAGCCGGTATCCATGGCGGCGGTAGAAGGCGACTGCCCGGTCATTGGCCCAGCGCGTTTCCAACAGCAGCCTCTCATAGCCCAGCATGCGCGCGCCCTGCTCCAGGAAGGCCAGCACGGCTGCCCCCACCCCGACACTGCCGGGCACGGCATACATGCGCTTGATCTCCCCCACCGTGCCATCGAACGGGCGGACGGCACCGCAGCCCGCAGCAATCCCGTCCAATCGGGCCAGCGCGAACAGCGACCGGTCGGCAACGTCCGCCCAACCGGCCAGCCCGCCGCGCCCGTCACTGCCGAAGCGACCCGCCAGATCGGCGGACAGGGCGTCGATCAGGGTCCGGGCCTCAGGTTCATCAGGCGACGCCGCCACCACCGACAGGCCCCCCGGCCGCCCGGCCAGCTGGCGGTACATGACATGGGTGGCGTGGCTGGTGCCGTCGCCATTCAACGCATAGTCGGGGATGATGCCGCCGCTTTGCCAGCCCAGCCGGCCGTACAGCCGCTCCGCATCGTCGCCCTGGCGGGTGTCCAGCACTAGCAGGCGCCGGCCCTGCCCCCGCGCCACCTCCTCCGCCCGCTTCAGCAGCGACGCGGCGATGCCCTGGCGGCGCGCCTCGGGATGCACAAGCATCTTGGCGATCTCCGCCCGGTGGGTGCCGTTTACCTGTGGCGCCAGGGCCAGGGTGACGGTGCCAACGACACGCGCGGCCATGGTGGCCAGCAGGATGATCTTCTCTCCTGCCTGCACCGCCGCCTCCTGCCCCCGCCAGAAATCGACCGCAGCCTCCTCCGCCAGCGGCGGGATAAAGCCGACGGCGGCCCCGTTCATGACGCAGGCCCGCAGCAGCCGGGCGAGTTCGGGTATCGCGGCCGTGAAACTCTGCCCGGCCGCCGTCTCGATATCATAGTGCATGAAGGCCCCTCAGGGTCGGGTGATGGCGATGATGTAACGGGCGGGCCCCGCGCCCAGACTGTGGAAGCGCGAGGCGCCATAAAGCCGGAAGCGTAGGACATCGCCCGGTTCCAGCACATGTGCCGCCCCATCCAGCCGATATTCCAGCCGGCCGTCCAGCAGCCAGATATGCTGCTCCAGTCCGGGCACCGGCGGGGCGTCGTAATCGATGATGGTACCGGGCGGCAGGGTGCCATGGATCATCTCCGTCTCCAGCCCGGCGGCGGGCGGGGAGAGGGAGCGGCGCACGAATCCCGTGGCGGGGTCGGTCCAGACCGGTTGGTCCGCGGCGCGGATCAGCAAGGCCGGTTCCGCCTCCACTTCCGCCAGCAGGCGGGACATGGGGCGGCCATGGGCAGCGCAGAGCCGGCCCAGAAGACTGGCCGTGGGGCTGGTTTCGCCCCGTTCCAGGCGGGAAAGCGTGGCCTTGGGAATGCTGCTGCGCGTAGCCAGCTCATCCAAGGACCAGCCGGCCTCACGCCGTAACTGCGTCAGGCGGGCCGCCAGACGTGTGTCAATATCATGTTCCATAAATGGGATAAAATCCCATTTATGGAACATCGTCAAGGGGTGACTTTACTCACCCCGCAGCATGCGCCGGATGGCCTCGGCCAGCAGCTGGTAGGGGTCCTCCCCCTTGGCCTTGGCGACCTGCTGCACCTGCTCCTTGAAGCCGCGATCCTTGGCCTGTCGGCGCATTCGTTCAATCTCGCCTTGCCGGATGCGACCGTCCAGTTCCCCCTCCGGTGGGGCGGGGGCGGGGGCGGGTGGCTTGGGCGGGGGACGGCGGGCGATCAAGGCATGCCTCAATCTCCGACGAAGGTGTTGCCCACGCCGGTGTTGCGGATGTTGGCCTTGCCTTCATGCTTGGCGATATGGACATTGCCGGCACCCGACGCCACCACCAGCGGGTCATGGGCCAGACCGTTGAATTCGAACGTGCCGGCGCCGGTGACATTGACCTGCAGCGGCCGCGCCTCGCCCGATCCGATGCTGACATTGCCGGCACCGGGGAAATCCACCTTGATCGGGCCGTCGGCCCGGCCGATATCCACCTCTGCATGGCCGGGGATGGACAGGCTCACCCCTTCCTCCACCCGACCCAGCGAGATGTTGGCGTGGCCCTTGATTTCAAGCTGCGCGCTTTGCGCCCGTTCCACGGACAATTCACCCGAACCGTCGACATTGAAGCGCAGGTCGCCTTCCACGCGCTCCACCGAAACCGACCCCGATTCCTTGATATCGACGGACAGCGCGCCCACACGTTCGGCCGACACATCGCCGCGCAGCAGTTGCACCGACAGCTTGCCGTCGGAGCGGCCACCGATGGACAGGTCCCCGGCCAGCCCGGCCACGGTCAGGTCGCCCTCCGCGGGCATGGTCAGGCGAATCTCGGCATGGCCCACATGCGGGTCGCCATTGCCGCGCAGCGTCAGTACCCCGTCCTTGACACCGACATCCAGGTTGCGCGCCCCCTGGTCCACCTCCACCCGTACCTTGTCGGCGCGCGACGATCGTTCGATGGTGATGTCACCGCCGATATTGACCAGTTGCACGCCCCTGGGCGCATCGAAGCTCTGCATCAGGCTGCCGTCGCTGGCACTGGCACTGTCGGCGGCGCCCATGGCGGCACCCGACGCGGCCGCCACACCCATTTCGGCGACGCGCAGGGCGCCCTCGGCGATGGCGGGCACATCCTTGCCCTCCGCCCGCAGGCGCTCGCGTGCTTCGGCCAGTTCACGACGTGCATCGGCCAGTCCGGCCTGGGCATCGCGCAGGGCCTGCATCCGCGTGGAGTCGATATCCACGTCCCGCATGGCGTCGCGCACCGTGCGCTCGACCATGGCCGGGTCGATATCGACATTGACGCGCACATCGGGGGCGCGGGGCGGGCGCGGCGGGGTGGGGGCTTCTGGCGGCTCGGGCGGTTCCGGGGGCTCCGGCGCGTCGAAACCGACACTCATGCGATGATCGTCACGGCCATCGCCGCCGGTGATCAGGCCCCAGCCGATGACGCTCAGGGCCACGATGATGGCGGCGATACCGCCGGCCGGCACGCCCGGCGTCACCCGCGGGCGGCTGGACAGGCTCGAAGGCGGGTTGGGGGAAAGCGCGCCATCCATGGGTCGGTTCCTGTATGTCATCGGTTCCGTGATCTCGCCTTGGATATTGCGGCAGCCCTACACCCCCTGTCCGCCGCATTTGCAGGGGGCTTACAAAAATCCGGCCTTGGTAACGGGCAGATGCGCGCCCGTTACATAAGCTTAACTCTTCATGCGCCATCCCGTCGAATAAAGCCGGACGGCCAGCACCAGCAGCGCCAGAATGCCGATGCCCAGGAACAGGGCCGATACCGCCGGTGCCTGCGCCGCATTACCCAGCATGCCGTGCCGGAACCCCTCCATGGCGTGGTAGAGCGGGTTCAGCTTCACGATGGCGGCAAACGTGGCCGGCATGGCGTCCACCGGCGCGAACAGGCCCGACAGGAAGGAGAGCGGGGTGAACAGGAAGGTGAAATAGGCCGAGATATGGTCCCACTTGGTGCTGGCCAGCCCGCACAGGAAGCCGCACAGCGCCATGAACAGGGCGGCGGCCAGCACGAAGCCGATGGCGGTCAGCGGATGGGCCACGGGCAGCGGCCAGAAGAACAGCGACGCGATCCACACGGCCAGCCCGCTGATCACGCCGGCCGTCACCCCGGCCAGCAGATAGGCGGGCACCGCCTCGCGCGCGCCGACGGGGGCCATCAGCTCATCGATGATATGGCCTTCGATCTTGCTGTAGAGCAGGTAGAATCCGCCGCTTTCCGCCGCCCGCAGCAGCACCGACAGCATGATCAGGCCGGGAACGAGATAGGACAGGACCGCGTCGCCCTGCGCCGTGCCCCGCTCCGGCCCCAGGCCGAACAGGAAGCAGAAGAAATAGATGATGGCCATCAGGGCCGGCGCCACGATGAAGGCCACCGCCATCTTCATCATCCGCCGCAATTCCCGCCGGCACAGGGCCAGGAAGGCGACCCAGTGGAAGGTCGGCACCTGCCGGCTGAAACCGGCATTGAAGGCGCCGGCCGGGCGGCTTGTCTGTTCCATGCTGCTCATGCCGGTCACTCTCCTGCGGATCCGGACGGCGGCGACTGCCGCCGCGCCGCGCATGCGGCGTAAGCCAAGTCGCCGGATGGCGACGCCGGCGACTGAGGTCCGCTGATCGGTATGATCAGCGGAAAGGCGTTAAGCCTTCAGCTTGTAACCCTTGGCGATCATCCGCCAGGCGACGAAGCCCAGCACCAGATTGGTGCCCAGCATCACCAGGATACCGGTGCCCAGCGTCCCGTCCGTCTGGCCGATGAAGCCGTAGCGGAAGCCGTCGATGAAATAGAAGAACGGGTTCAGATGCGCGATGAAGCGGAAGGCCGGCGGCACGCTTTCGATGGAATAGAAGGTGCCCGACAGGAAGGACAAGGGCGTGACGATGAAATTGGTCACCACCGCCATATGGTCAAACTTGTCGGCCCAGATGCCGCCGATCAGGCCCAGCAACGCCAGCAGCGATGCCGCCGCCACCCCATGGAACAGCACGAAGCCGATGGAATGGATCGACAGCGGCACGAACAGGGTGATGGCCAGCGCCGTGACCAGCCCCACCATGGCACCGCGCACCACCCCGCCCACGATATAGGCACTGGTCAGTTCCAGCGCGGAGATGGGTGGCATCAGCACATCGACGATATTGCCCTGGACCTTGGCCACCAGGACCGAGGAGGAGGAATTGGCGAACGCGTTCTGGGCGATGGCCATCATGATCAGGCCGGGCGCCAGGAACAGCATGAAGGGCACGTCGCCCACCATGCGCACCACCCCGCCCAACGCCAGGGCGAAGACGGCGTAGAACAGCAAGGTGGTGACGACCGGGGCCGCCACCGTCTGCACCCAGACCTTCAAGAACCGGTGCACTTCCTTGCGGATCAGGGTGGAAAGCCCGATCCAGTTGACGGCGCCGATGGCGCGGGGCATGGGGGTGATCGGTTGCGACATGTTTCTCTGGATGCCTGTCCGGGGGGACGATGGGAAGGACCAGACACTATCTTGCTGGCCGGATACGGGCAATGCTGCCCTATCAGTTGAGGGATCGACAGTGACGGACGACACGGGGGCCCGCACCGCTGGGCGCAAGGTGAAACGGGTGAGCGCGGCCTATCTGGACCGCGCCGCCCTGCATTACCTGGAACGGTTCGCCAGTTCCTCAGCCAATCTGCGCAAACTGCTGCTGCGCCGCGTCGATGCGTCCGCCCGCGCCCACGGCACCGACCCGGCGGAGGGGCGGGAATGGGTCGAGGCCCTGATCGAGCGCTATCTGCGCCAGGGCATCCTGAATGACGGGCTGTATGCGGAGATGAAGGCCGGCGGCTTGCAGCGCCGCGGCGGGTCCACCCGCATGATCCGGCAGAAGCTGATGGCCAAGGGGCTGGACGACGGACAGGTGGAAAACGCCCTGGCCGGCCTGGAAGGGGCGGCGGAGGGAGAGGCCGAGATGAAGGCCGCCCTCGCCTATGCCCGTCGGCGCCGGCTGGGCGGGTTCCGCCCCGACCGTGGACTGCCGGAGGAGGAGATGCGGGGCCGCCGCGACAAGGACATCGCGGCGATGGCGCGGGCCGGGTTCGACCTGGAGACGGCCCGCCGCATCATCGATGCCGACGATCCATCGGCCTTGTGAGATCGGCGGGGCGCGTGCCCCGCCGGGTGATCCCTATTCGCTCTGCAGCTGCTGGCGCGCGGTTTCCAGCAGGCTGTCCAGCTCCTTTTCGATCCGATGCTCGGACATATCGACGCCCTTGGCCTGGAAATCGGCCAGCAGCTGGCGGACGATGTCCTTATGGCCCGGCTCCTCGAAATCGACGGCAACGATCTGCTTGGCATAGGCAGTGGCGTCTTCGCCGGTGAGCCCCAGCAGTTCCGCGGCCCACAGGCCGGCCAGACGGGCACGGCGGGCATAGATGCGGAACAATAGTTCCTGGTCGTGCTTGAACTTGTTTTCGAATGCCTGTTCGCGTTCGTCGAACGTCGTCATTTGCAATCCTCATGCAGGCGGGTCGAACCGGTAGCCGGGGAAACCTATATATACGTCCGATGTGACACAAGCCACCTCCGGACGCGCCCTTCCCTTCTATAAGGATGGGGCGTCCCCATCGATTTTTGAAGGTCCCGCCCGCCCATGTGCACCGTCGTCATCCTGCGTCGCCCCGGCCATGACTGGCCGCTCCTGCTCGCCGGCAATCGGGACGAGATGGCAGGCCGCCCCTGGAAGCCGCCCGGCCGCCACTGGCCCGACCGGCCGGAAGTGCTGGCGGGCCTGGATGAAAGTGCCGGCGGATCCTGGCTGGGCATCAACGATCATGGCGTCGTCGCCACGGTGCTGAACCGGGAGGGCACGCTGGGCCAACTGGCCGGCAAAAGGTCGCGGGGCGAACTGGTGCTGGACGCGCTGGACCATGCCGATGCGGAAAGTGCGGCCGAGGCCCTGGGGCATCTGGACGGCCGGGCCTACCGGCCCTTCAATCTGGTGGTGGCCGATAATCGCGACGCCTTCTGGCTGTCACTGCCGGCCGACGGTGCGCGGGTGCGGGTCGCGCCGATCCCGCCGGGCCTGTCGATGATGGCGGCAAGCGACCTGGACGATTCGGCCCATCCCCGCATCCGCTTCTTCAAGCCGCTGTTCCAGGCGGCAGCGGTGCCGGACCCGGAGACCGGCGACTGGAGCGGCTGGACGGAGTTGCTGGGCTGCCGCATCTGGGACGGGGATGCCGGCCCGCGCGGGGCCATGTGCATCGTCACGCCCAGCGGCTTCGGCACGGGCAGTTCCGCCCTGGTGGCGCTGCCGTCGATGCAGCGCGCCGGCACCCCGCCCCGCCTGCTGTTCGCGCCGGGCCGGCCGGATCAGGTTAGGTTCGAACCGATCGCCCTCTGATACAAGCCACCCAGCACTGACCCGCCCGCATCGCTGGTTTCATTGTGCCGGACGGTGTAGCTTGCTATAGCAAGGGCCCGGACCCGCTGGCCAGCCGCCATGCGGGTCCGTATCCCTTTGGCTGGAACGATTGCTGGACACCAGACCCATGACGCGACGCCGGCGCATCTACGAAGGCAAGGCCAAGATCCTGTATGAAGGCCCTGAGCCTGGCACCCTGGTCCAGTATTTCAAGGACGATGCCACCGCGTTCAACGCCCAGAAGAAGGGCACGATCACGGGCAAGGGCGTCCTGAACAACCGCATCAGCGAATATCTGATGACGAAGCTGGGCGAGATTGGCATCCCCAACCACTTCGTCCGCCGCCTGAACATGCGCGAGCAGCTGGTGCGTGAAGTGGAGATCATCCCCATCGAGGTGGTGGTCCGCAACATCGCTGCCGGCAGCTTGACCAAGCGCTTCGGCATTCCCGAAGGCACGCCGCTGCCCCGCTCCATCGTCGAATATTACTTCAAGAACGACGAGCTGGGCGATCCGATGGTATCGGAGGAGCATATCACGGCGTTCGGCTGGGCCGCCCCGCAGGACCTGGATGACATGCTGTCGCTGGCCCTGCGCATCAACGACTATCTGAATGGTCTGTTCCTGGGCATCGGGCTGAAGCTGGTGGACTTCAAGGTGGAGTTCGGCCGGCTTTGGGAAAATGAAGAGATGCGCATCATCCTGGCGGACGAGATCAGCCCGGACAATTGCCGCCTCTGGGATGCCAAGACCAACGAGAAGCTGGACAAGGACCGTTTCCGCCAGGACCTGGGCAATGTCGCCGAGGCCTATCAGGAAGTGGCCCGCCGCCTGGGCATCCTGCCCGAGGCCGGCCCCGGCGACCATACCGCCCCCAAGCTGGTGCAGTAACGGTCGCTCAATATCGTGACGTCAAACGCCGGAACCGTCCCATACGGTTCCGGCGTTTTTCGTTTCCAATCCCCGTCCGTCCTGGCAAGGCTTCCCTGCGGGTTTCGCCATCGCCAAGCCGGGCCGATTTTGCTATCCCACCGCCATCGCTTTCCCGACCAGAAGACACGGGGTGTTCCCATGAAGGCCAAAGTCATCGTCACCCTGAAGAACGGCGTGCTGGACCCACAGGGCAAGGCCATCGGCCATGCGCTGACCAATCTGGGCTTCGACGGCGTCGGCGAGGTCCGCCAGGGCAAGCTGATCGAGCTGGAAGTGGCGGAGACCGATCCTGCCAAGGCCAAGACCCAGATCGAGGAAATGTGCCGCAAGCTGCTGGCCAATACCGTCATTGAGAATTACTCGATCGAACTGGTGGCCTGATCAGGCGACCGTACGGGGGCGGTACAGCCCCCGCATTCGGTTGAGATATTTGCGGTCAACAGGTACAGACTGGGCGCATTGACGGTTCAGACGAACCTCTTTTGGGGAAAGTGACCCGATGCGTGAAATCCGCCTGTCCCGCCTGCTTGCCGCCGCCCTGGTCCTGACGACCCCGGTGGCCCTGCCTGTTCCCGCCCTGGCCGCCGGCCAGGACGATGTGTTGAAATGCCTGGGCATCCTCGATAATGGCGCGCGACTGGCCTGCTATGACCGCACGGTGCCGGGCCTGCGCTATGCCGCCCCGCCGCCGGCGCCCCCGGCCCCGGCCGCCCCCGTGCCGCCCATCAGCAAGGAACAGGCCTTTGGGGCCGAGCGCATCCAGGACAAGCAGCACCCCGTCGTCGCGGCCAAGCCGGAGGAGGCGGAGAGCATCACGTCCAAGCTGACCGCGGTCAGCCAGCAATCCGCTGATCGCCATTCCTTCACGTTGGACAATGGCCAGGTCTGGACCCAGGTCGTGGCCCGTTCCGTCGTCAATGCCAAGGCCGGCAAGGTGGTGCGCGTCGAGAAGGGGGCGATGGGCAGCTTCAACATGACCATCGACGGCGTTGCCGGCATCATCAAGGTCCGCCGGGTGAAGTAGAGCGTCCCCTTACAACGGTTGGAGCGGCGCTATGCCGGCGCCACCGAGCGCAGGAAGGCCAACGGCATGGACTGCACGCGGGTGGGCGGCAGGGTCACGGTGACCAGTGTACCCACCTCCAGCCGGCTTTCCAGCCGCGCGTCGCCGCCATGCAGGCGGGCCAGGGCCAGGACCAGCGGCAAGCCCAGGCCCACACCGCCGGCATTGCGTGAATGGCTGCCCTCGATCTGGCGGAACGGTTCCATGGCGGTGGCCATGTCCTCCTCCCGCATGCCGATGCCGGTATCGCGGACATAGAGCGACAGGGCACCATCCTCTTCCACCCGCGCGCCGCAGATGACCTTGCCGCCATCCGGCGTGAATTTGACGGCGTTGGACAGCAGGTTGTTCAGGATCTGCTTCAGCGCCACCTCATCGGCGCGCACCGGCGGCAGTTCCGCCTCCATTTCCGTTTCCAGCAGCACGCCGCCCTTGTCGGCGCGTTCCGCCACCAGGCGCATGCTGGACCGGATCAGGCGCGGCACATCCACCAGCTTCTCCGACAGTTCCTTCTTGCCCGCCTGAATGCGCGACAGGTCCAGGATGTCGTTGATCAGGGTCAGCAGCATCTGGCCGCTGTCATGGATGTCATGGGCATATTCGCGATAGGCGGGCTGACCGATGGGACCCATGGCCTGTGTCGCGATGATCTCCGAAAAGCCGATGATGGCGTTGAGCGGCGTGCGCAGCTCATGCGTCATGTTGGCCAGGAATTCCGATTTGGCACGGTTGGCCATTTCCGCGGCACTCAGCGCCTGCTCCATGGCCAGCCGGTCGCGACGCCATTGCGAGATGTCGCGCACGCTGCCCTGGAAGGCCACGGCGCGCCCCTCGTCATTGCGGATGATGCGGGCGGAGATGGCGACCCAGAAATGGCTGCCGTCACGACGGCGCAGTTCCACCGGCATGCTGCCCACCTCCTCCTGCGCCAGCAGGGCCTGGGTGATGGCGTCGCGATTTTCCTGGTCGACATAGAAGCTGACGGTGGCGTCCTGTACCTCCGCCTTCAACTGAGCCTCGCTCTCGTACCCGATCATGGTCAGCAGCGCGGGATTGGCGGACAGGAAGCGGCCGGCAATGTCGGTGGTGAACATCCCCTCCATCGCCGTTTCATAGATCTCCCGGTACTTGCGCTCCGCCCGGGCCAGCCGGTCCAAAGCCGCTTGCTGGCGGGTCACCTGTGCCCGCAGGGCGGCATTGGTGGCGCGCAGGTCCCGCCTTTCGCTGAATGTCTCGACCTGATGCTGGCGGATGGCATGGATGATGACCCATAGCAGCAGCAGCAGGGCAATGCCGGCACAGGCCAGTGCCGCCGGCTGCCAGGGGTCGATGCCGGCGGGCAGGGTCGCCTCCGGCCGGGCGAAGGTCACGACAATGGCGATAATCCCGGCCAACGCCAAGGGCAGGGCCAGCCAGGGAGAGAACACCGATGCACGCGCCTGGGGGCGGTCCGGTGTATGGGGTGGCCGTTCTGCGCCGGTCTTGCCGTCCATCGCCTGCTCGCGGCCAAGAGGATGGATATTGTTAGCACTCCCAACCCCTGGTGTCATGACACACAAGCATAGTATGGCCTTCCTTGTGGGGGGATAATGAACCCATGTGCAACACACCCGCCAGGCAAGCATGACGCATACCGGTCCCCTTCCCACCGTCATCATCGGCGCCGGCCTGGCCGGGTTGGCGGCAGCGCTTTCGCTATCGGCGCGGGGGGTGTGCGTCGCCCTGTTCGATGCGGCTGCGCAACCGGGCGGTCGCCTGTCCACATACCGGGCCGGCCGCTGGCGTTTCGACCATGGCGGGCAGTTCCTGACTGTGCGCGATGCCGGGTTCCGCAGCGTCATGCAAGGGTTTCTGGCCGACGGTTTCGCCGCCCCTTGGCCGGGACGCGTCGTGCGCCTGTCCGCCGATGGCCGCATTGAACCGCATGCGGTGGAACGGTTCGTGGGCCTGCCGGGCATGGATGGCATCATCAGCGGGCTGATCGCCCGCCTGCCGACAGGGACCCGCCCGCGTTTCGCAACCAAAGTCACGGCCATCACCGGCACGCCCGGCCATTGGCATCTGACGCTGGCGGATGGAAGCCGGACCGGTCCCTTCGCGCGGGTGATCGCCGCCGTGCCGGCGCCGCTGGCGGCGGATCTGCTGGCACCGGTCGCCCCTGCCCTGTCGGCCCGTGCGGCGCAGGCGGTGATGGCGCCGTGCCGGGCGCTGATGCTGGGCTTCGAAACCGCAACGCCACCCCCCTGGGACGCCGCCTTCCTGGGCGGTGCGGGTGGGGAGGATCGCCCCCTGTCCTGGATCGCCCATGACGGGGGCAAGCCGGGCCGCGACGCGACGGCCACCTTCATCGCCCATGCCGCCCCCGCCTGGTCGCAGCGGCACCGGGATGATACGGACGCGGCGGTGATCGCCGCCCTGCTGCCGTCCTTCCGGGCCACCACGGGAATCACCACCGAACCGGTGCTGATTGCCCACCATCACTGGCCTCATGCCCTGCCCACGGCACCACTGACCGAGGGCTGTCTGTGGGATGGCGCCCTGGGCCTGGGGGCGTGTGGCGACTGGTGCCTGGACGCACGGGCGGAAGCCGCCTTCGTCAGCGGCACCCGGCTGGCCACCGCCATGGAGGCATGAACATGGAGACACCCACCCTTCCCGACGATTACGTTCCCAGCCCCTGTATCCGCCGTTGCGACCTGGATCGCCGGCGCCATCATTGCCTGGGCTGCAAACGGCTCTTGGAGGAGATCATGCGCTGGGGCGTGATGACCCCGGATGAACGCCGCGCCGTCTGGGCCCGGCTGGGAAGGCCGGTGCCCGGCACGGACTGAGCCTACGGGCAGAATCCACTGGGCAAAAAGCGCCGACCCACTGGCGATCCGCAAGGGGCATTGCGGAATGCAACGCCACCCTTATTCATAACCCCTTGTATTTATTGATCCCCACCCCGCTGGCCCGCACTTTGCTTCTCCCTCCCCGCCATCAGCAGTGGGGGATTTCATGGACGGCAGCGCGCATATCCGGTTCATCCAATCCGGCGACAATGAAGCCGAGGGCAGCTTCGCCCAGCTTTACCGTCAGGCCCATGGCAAGGCCGGCCTGTCGCGCCTGGGTGTGGGTGCCATCCTGGACTGGCTGACCCGGCGGGGTGGCGAGGCCCAGGGCATTGATACGCTGCTGGAGGATGGCGCGCCCCTGACGTCGGATAATCGCGACCGCGTGAAGGGCAATCTGTTCCTGTCCTTCCTGTTCCATGACCTGCGCGACAAGCTGCGGGGCCGGATGGAACTGGCCCGTGCCCATGGTGACGGCCCCTTCGCGCCGCTGCCCGCCGGCCTGTCGCAGGCGCAGAAGCTGAACTGGCTGCGCGCCCAGGCCTGTATCAGCCTGAACCTGGTGCTGGATGAATGGGCCGCCGATCTGGCCGGCAAGCCGGCACCCGCCTGCCCGTTTGCCCGCATGGCCCGCTTCGCCCAGGGCTTCTTCAAGGGTTCCGCGCTCTATGCGCGCGCCGACCATGACATGGTCTCCATCTCCAAGACCGGCAGCAACACCGCCCTGCATATGTGCTTCAGCCTGGTGGAGGCGTCGCTGCATCTGGGCCTGGACCTGCCGGTCAATCATTGGCGCGATGCCATGTGGCGCAGCCGCAAGGAACTGAAGACTCTGGCCGCCGGCAGCCTGGGGATGATCGTCACTTTCCTGCATGCCTCCAAGCTGGAGCCGGAGGGGGAGAGTGCCGTGAACCCGACCACGGGAGAGGCCTGCGCGTTCCGCATCGAACATGCGGCGGACGGCGTGCGCCTGCGCCTGGACGGCCGTTCCATCACGCCGTTCAGCACCGGCAATGACCGACTCTATACCGGCTGCCCGGCCTTCCATGTCACCGGCATGATCGAGATGTATCTGGACTGGGTGCTGGACCTGGCCATCCATCACGGCCTGCAGACGCCGGAACGCCCGCTCTATGACCGCCCCTGGCCGCCGCGCTGGGAGGGCGCACCGACGGCCGCCGACTGATCATCCCGTATCCGAAATGAAAAAGGGCCGCCCGATGATGGGCGGCCCTTCTCAATTATTACCTAACCGGAATGATCAGACATCCAGCAGGATGCGTTCCGGGTTCTCGATGCATTCCTTGACGCGGACCAGGAAGGTCACCGCCTCGCGGCCATCGATGATGCGGTGATCATAGGACAGCGCCAGATACATCATGGGACGGACCTCGACCTTGCCGTTCACAACGACGGCGCGGTCCATGGTCTTGTGCATGCCCAGAATGCCCGACTGCGGCGTGTTCAGGATCGGGGTCGACATCAGCGAGCCATAAACACCACCGTTGGAGATGGTGAAGGTGCCGCCCGACAGGTCTTCCATCGACAGCTTGCCGTCCCGCGCCTTCTTGCCCAGATCGCCGATGGTCTTTTCCACGCCGGCGAAGGACAGCTTGTCGGCGTCGCGGACCACCGGAACCACCAGACCCTGCGGCGTGCCGACGGCAACACCGATGTCATAATAGTTCTTGTAGACCAGATCGGTGCCGTCGATCTCCGCGTTGACGGCCGGCAGCTCCTTCAGGGCCACCAGGCAGGCCTTCACGAAGAAGGACATGAAGCCCAGCTTCACGCCGTGCTTCTTCTCGAAGCTGTCCTTCAGCTGGTTGCGCATGGCGATCACGTTCGTCATGTCCACCTCGTTGAAGGTGGTCAGCATGGCGGCCGTGTTCTGCGCTTCCTTCAGGCGCTCGGCGATGCGCTGGCGCAGGCGGGTCATGCGCACCCGCTCTTCCAGATCGGCCTTGGCGCGCGGACCAGACGGGGCCTTCGGGGCGGACGCCGGGGCGGCAACCGGGGCCGGGGCGGCCTTCGGTGCTTCGATGGCCTGGAGCACGTCACCCTTGGTCACGCGGCCATCCTTGCCGGTGCCGGCGATGGCGCCGGTATCGATGCCGTTATCCGCGGCGATCTTGGCCGCGGCCGGAAAGACCGGGGCGCCGGCAACCGGCGCCGCCGGGGCGGCAGCGGGGGCCGGAACAGCAACCGCGGGAGCCGGGGCGGCGGCGGCCGGCTTGGCAGCGGGGGCGCCCGCACCTTCGCCGATCACGCCCAGCAGGGCGCCGACGGCGACGTTCGCACCCTCGGCGGCCACGATCTCGGCCAGGGTGCCGGCGGCCTGGGCATTGACCTCCAGCGTCACCTTGTCGGTTTCCAGTTCCACCAGGGCGTCATCGACATTGATGGAGTCGCCGACCTTCTTCAGCCAGCGGGCTACCGTCGCTTCCGTGACCGATTCGCCCAGGGTGGGCACCTTGATTTCCGTCGCCATATTGTGTGGCCTTCGCGTTTGGATGGTCTTCAAGAAAGGGATGGGGGCCTGTGGATCAGACCGTCAGTGCCTCATCCAGAAGCTTCGCCTGCTCCTGGTTGTGGCGCTTCAGCATACCGGTGGCCGGGGCGGCCGATTCCGGACGGCCGGCATATTTGGGACGGGCTGCCTTGTGGGAGATGCTGGTCAGCACCTTTTCGATACGGCGGTCGACGAAGGTCCAGGCACCCTGGTTCTCCGACTCCTCCTGACACCAGACCACGTCGGCGTTCGGATACTTGGCCAGCTCTTCGGCCAGCACATCGGCCGGAAACGGATAGAGCTGTTCCAGGCGCAGGATGGCCACATCCTTGACGCCACGGTTCTCCCGCTCCTGGAACAGGTCGTAATAGACCTTGCCGGAGCAGATGACGACGCGGCGGATCTTGTCGTTGGTCACCAGATCCACACCCGTTTCATAGAGGACGCGGTGGAAGGTCTGGCCGTTGGAGAACATGTCCAGCGGCGACACGGCCAGCTTGTGACGCAGCAGCGACTTCGGCGACATGACGATCAGCGGCTTGCGGAAGTCGCGGCGCACCTGACGGCGCAGTGCGTGGAAATAATTGGCCGGCGTCGTGATGTTGCAGATCTGCCAATTATCCTCCGCGCAATTCTGCAGGAACCGCTCCGGACGGGCCGACGAATGTTCCGGACCCTGGCCTTCCATGCCGTGCGGCAGCAGCATGACCAGACCGGACATGCGCAACCACTTCGATTCGGCCGAGCTGATGAACTGGTCGATGATGACCTGGGCACCATTCACGAAATCGCCGAACTGCGCCTCCCAGATGGTCAGGGCATGCGGCTCCGTCAGCGAGAAACCGTACTCGAAGCCCAGCACGGCGGCTTCCGACAGCGGGCTGTCATGCACTTCAAAGCTTGCCTGTTTGCCGGGGCGGATCAGGTTCAGGGGAACCAGCTTCTCCTCGTTCACCTGATCAACCAGCACGCAATGGCGCTGGGAGAAGGTGCCGCGACCCACATCCTGACCCGACAGACGGATCGGCGTGCCTTCCACGGCCAGCGTGCCGAAGGCCAGCGCCTCGGCTGTGGCCCAGTCGATGCCCTGGCCCGACTCGATGGCCTCGGCCTTTGCCTTCAGCTGGCGGGCGACCTTGGAATTGACGTTGAAGCCGGCCGGCACGCGGGAGATGGCCAGGCCGACCTCCTTCAGCACGTCCGGGGCCACGGCGGTGACACCGCGACGGGCGTCCGGCGTGGCCGTGGACAGGCCCGACCACTTGCCTTCCAGCCAGTCGGCCTTGTTGGGCTTGTAGGACATGCCGGCCTGGAACTCGGCCTCCAGCGTCGCATTGAAATCGGCGACATAACCGTCGGCCTCCGCCGCCGTCAGCACGCCTTCCGCCACCAACTGCTGGGCATAAAGCGCGCGGGTGGTGGTCTGCTTGGCGATGGTCTTGTACATCAGCGGCTGGGTGAATGCCGGCTCGTCGCCTTCATTATGGCCCTGGCGGCGATAGCAGACCACGTCGACCACGACATCCTTCAGGAACTTCTGACGGAATTCGATGGCGATGCGGCTGACATGGATGACGGCTTCGGGATCGTCGCCGTTGACATGGAAGATCGGGGCCTGGATCGACTTGGCCACTTCCGTCGGGTACGGGCCGGAACGGCTGTACTGCGGCGCGGTGGTAAAGCCGATCTGGTTGTTGATGATGAAATGGATGATGCCGCCGGTGCGGTAACCCTTCAGCTCCGACAAAAGCAGCGTCTCGGGCACCAGGCCCTGGCCGGCAAACGCCGCGTCACCATGCAGCAGCACGCCCAGCACATTGGCTCGGCTCTCATCCGACGGCGGCACCTGGCCGGAAATCTGACACTGCTTGGCGCGCACGCGGCCGCAGACGACCGGGTTGACGACTTCCAGATGCGACGGGTTGGGCGACAGCGACAGGTGGATGGTGTTGCCGTCGAAGTCACGGTCAGACGAGGTACCCATATGGTACTTCACGTCGCCGGAGCCCTGCACATCCTCGGGGTTCGCGGGGTTGCCCTGGAACTCGCTGAAGATGGCCTTGAAGGGCTTGCCCAGGACATTGGCCAGCACGTTCAGGCGGCCGCGATGGGCCATGCCCAGCACAATCTCCTTCAGGCCCATCTGGCCGCCGCGCTTCATCACCTGCTCGATGGCCGGCACCAACACCTCGCCACCTTCCAGGCCGAAACGCTTGGTGCCCGTGTATTTCACCTGGCAGAAACGCTCGAACCCTTCCGCTGCCGTCAGGCGCTGCAGGATGGCCTTCTTGCCATTGACGGTGAAATCGGTCTGGTTGCGGATGCCCTCGATGCGCTCCTGGATCCAGGCTTTCTGCTCCGGGTCCTGGATATGCATGAACTCCACGCCGATCGAACCGCAATAGGTGCGCTGCACCGCGTCCACGATCTGGCGCAGGGTGGCGGTTTCCATCCCCAGCACATTGTTGATGAAGATCGGCCGGTCCAGGTCAGCGTCGGTGAAGCCGTGATGGCGGTAATCCAGCTCCGCATGCTCGGCCCGCTTGTCCAGGCCCAGCGGGTCCAGCTTGGCCAGCAGATGGCCGCGGACCCGGTAATTGCGGATCAGCATCAGGGCACGCAGGCTGTCCAGCTGGGCCTGACGGACCTGCTCGGGCGTGAAGCCCTGCACGATGGGAGCAGCGGCGGCCGGGGTCGGTGCGGCGGCCTTGTCGCCCTTGCCCGGCTTGGCCGGGGGCGGGGCGTCCGGATCGGCGGCCCCGATGACTTTCGCCGTGGCCTTGGCCCAGGACGCGCCATTCAGTTCGGCCAGGATGGCATGTCCATCATCGCCCAGTTCGGCGAAGAAGGACTGCCAGCTGGCATCGACCGATGTCGGGTCCTGACGGTAACGGGCGTAGAGTTCCGCGATGAAGGTGCCGTTGGCGCCGAAAAGGAAGGACAGGCGCTCGCTCGGGGCTTGATCGTAGGGGGCCATTTGGGGTTCCGGTCGGAAAGGCACGCGACGTTGGATCGCCGGGGCCGGGTGCAAAGGCTTGAGAATCCGCGACGGTTTTACGTCAGTGGAACGGTGTCATCAACATGCAGGTCTGCCGAGGCAGCCTTTTGCCGTGAGCACGGGTAGCATGGGTAGCCGGACAAAGGTCGATTGAAAACCGCGCGCCCGTGCTAAAGATAGTGACGACCGGTGCCAAATCCAGGGAAAGTCAGGGAAAAATCGCCGATGAGCCGTCAGCCCCGCGCCGAACTCGCCAAAGCCGTCCTGCACGAGGCGCGCAAACTGGTCGCCGATCACGGCTTGGCCGCGCTCACCGCCAGGACTTTGGCCCAGGCCGTGGGTTGCTCCGTCGGCACACTCTACAACCTGTATCCGAATCTCGACACGGTGCGCCTGCACCTGAATGCCGAATTGCTCGACCGGCTGCAGGTGGTTATGAAGGCGGCGGATGATGCCGTGCCGGGCGACGCGGCGGTGGAAACGCGGCTGCTGGCCCTGGCCAAGGCCTATCTCAGCTTCGCGCGGTCCAACCTGAACCTGTTCCAGACCCTGATCGACAACCGCCCGCCGGTCCTGACCGAACCGCTGCCCGACTGGCTGCTGGAGCGCATCGTGCGCCTGCGTCGGGGGATCGAGATGGCGGTGGCCCCGCTGATCCCGAACGCCAGCCCCGACCGGCTGGAACGGGCGGCCGCCACCACCTGGGCCGCCGTCAACGGCCTGGTGGAAGGCATCGTGTCGGGCAACCTGGCTCCGGTCAGCAGCGCCGATCCGGAAGTGATGATGGCCGAATTGGTGGAAACGCTATCGGCGGGGCTGCGGGTGCGGGGATAGCGCTTGTCAGAAACTTCGCTATTGGCGAAGATGACAGGGATGAAGCTGATCTAGTCCATCCATGCCACGGTCGCAATGCGTGCGCTGCCAGCGCGCGACCGCGATGCGTTGATGGCGAAATTGGAGCAGTTCGCCCAGAATCCCTATGATCGCTTCCCCTGGGCGAAGGCGTTCGGCAGCAATACAGGGCGCATCCGTCATGGCGATTGGCGGGCGGTCTATGAAATCGACAAGGGGATACTGACCGTCATGATCATCCAGGTCGGGCACCGCAGGGAGATTTACCGATGAACGCCTTTACGTTCAGGCCAATCCGGGAAGATGCCGACACGGTCACGCTGAGTCGGGCTGATTTCGAGGCCTTGACTGAAATGCTGGAGGATGCAGCCGATATTGAGGCGCTGTTGCAGGCCAAGGCCGCCATCGACCGTGGCGAGGATGAGTTGATCCCGCTGGAACTGACAAAGGCTATCCTGGCAGGCACCCATCCTGTATCGGCCTTCCGTAGCTATCGGGGCCTCAGCCAGCAGGCCTTGGCCAAGGAAGCCGGCATTTCTGCATCCTACCTGTCCGAGATCGAGAGTGGCCGTAAGCCAGGTAGCCTGGACGCGATGGTGAAACTCGCCAAGGCATTGCGCGTGCCCTTGGAAGCCCTGCTGCCGCCCAAGCACGCCGAATGATGCACCGGTGCCTTGCCTACCTGCTGGCTGTCTTCCTGACCCTACCCGCCTATGCGGCGGGACCGCGCGAGGTTGATGCCAAGCCGGCATCCCTTCTGGAAAGCCGGCTATGCGGGGCGCTGACCGTTGCCATCGATGCCGTACCCGGCAAGGGACCCGCCTTCCTGCGCAGCTTCGACCATCCGTCCGGTGCCGGGGCACCGGCGGAGGATGCGCTGAAGAACGCCGCCTTCACCTATGACAATGCGCTGGCCACCATCGCCCTGGTCGCCTGCCGCCGCCCCACCAAGGCAAAGCGCATCGGCGACGCGCTGTTGTCGGCGGTCGACAGTGACCGGGCGGGGCCGCAGGGCCGGTTGCGCACCACCTATCGCGCCGGGCCGCAACAGGAATTCCCCATCCCGCCCAATGGCTGGTGGAACCAGAAAGCCCAACGCTGGGAAGAGGATGCCTATCAGGTCGGCACCGCCACCGGCAATGTCGCCTGGGCGGGTCTGGCCCTGCTGACCCTGGCCGAGGCGTTGGGAGAGCCGAAATACCGGGATGGGGCGGCAAAGCTGGGCGCCTGGGTTCTGGCGCGGACGGCTGATGCCAAGGGGCCGGGCGGCTTCACCGGCGGGGTGCATGGCGACGGGGTGGAAACCCGGCCGCTGGGCTGGAAATCAACCGAGCACAATACCGACCTTGTCGCCCTGTTCGACTGGCTGGAACGGTCAGGCGCCGAGGGCGGCGACTGGGCGGGGGGCAAGGCGACAGCGCGGGCCTTCCTGGATGCCATGTGGCAGAAGGGCGGCGGTCATTTCCCCACAGGCACCCTGCCGGACGGGGTCAGCGTCAATGACGGCAATTCCGGCCTGGACGCCCAGCTCTGGCCCCTGCTGCTGCCGGGTACGGCGGTGGAATGGCAACGGGCCCTGGATCATGCCGACAAGGTGCATGGCGTGGCCGGCGGCTATGATTTCAATGGCGACCGCGACGGGGTCTGGGTGGAGGGCACCGCCCAGGCGGCCCTGTCCTGGTTTGCCGCCGGCGACGCCAAGCGCGCCGATGCCCTGTTGACCAGCTTGGTCGGCGATATCAGTCCCGGCGGGTATCTGTGGGCCACGCGCGGGGAGAAACTGTCCACCGGATTCGCCATCGGGCCCGACAGCAGGGATGCCGACTTTTTCTATTTCCGCCAGCCGCATCTGGGTGCCACGTCCTGGGCTGTGCTGGCGGCCAGACACTGGAACCCGTTCAAGGGGCAGGTCATCGCCGCCCCTTGATGCGACAGGCCCGCTTCTGGGATGCTGCCGCCTCCGGCAATCCTCACGAGAAGAAGAAGCGACATGCGCCTGACCCTGCCTGCCACCGCCGCCCTGCTGGCCCTGTCCCTTCCCGCCGCCGCCGAAGAGGCACCCACGCGCGCCACGCCGGCCGAGGTGCTGGCGGCATCACCGGCATCCGACTGGCGCACACCGGTACCCGAAAACACGCTGTATATGGAACTGCCGGGCGGGCGGGTGGTGATCGAGCTGGCACCCGGTTTCGCGCCCGTACATGTGGAGAATATGCGCAAACTGGCGCGGGAGAACTGGTACGCGGGCACCTTCATTGTCCGCGTGCAGGATAATTACGTGACCCAGTGGGGCATGCCCGACGAAACACCCAAGCCAATGAAGACGGCATTGGACAAGCTGGCACCCGAATTCACCGTCAAGGGCGGGGCCAAAAGCCTGCCCTTTGCCAGCCTGCCCGACCCGGACGCCTATGCGCCGGAGGTTGGCATCTCCGACATCTTCCCCGCCGCCCGCGATCCGAAGTCTGGCGAGGCCTGGATGACCCATTGCTATGGCATTGTCGGGGTCGGGCGCGGGATGCCCCTGGACAGCGGCAGCGGGGCCGAGCTGTACACCGTCATCGGCCATTCCCCGCGCCCGCTGGACCGGGTCATCACCCTGGTGGGCCGCGTCTTGAAGGGCATGGAACTGCTGACCGCATTGCCGCGCGGCACCGGCACGCTGGGCTTCTATGAGAAGGCGGAGCAACGGGTGCCGATCACCACCATCCGCCTGGCCGCCGACATGCCGGACGCCGAGCGGGAGAAGATCGAGGTCCTGTCCGGGCAGAGCGAGACCTACACCAGATGGCGCGACGCGCGGCGCTTCCGCCAGGATGATTTCTTCATCCGCGCGTCGGGCCATGTCGATGTCTGCAACGCCATGCCGCCGGTGCGGGCACAAAAAGGGTAAGGTTTCACAGCTGCTTCGGCACCGCCAGGCCGCGGTCGCGCGCGGCCCTGGTGAAGCTGTCCCAGGCGCGATCGGCCACGCCCTCGGCCCAGGCCTGGCCCAGCAACATGCTCTGGCCCATGATGGTGGGCGACAGCGCCACCAGCTTGCGCCCCGCCGGCGAGCGGTAGAAGGCGATCATCTGGTCCAGTTCGGCCGCCGTGAAATGCGCCGCATAAAGGCCGGTAATGCCGCGCGACAATTCCGGCAAGGCGGCCCGCGCCTTGGGCAGGAAATGGTCGCGGACCAGGATGGTCACCTCCGCCTCCCGGCCCGGATTTTCATGCGCGATCAGTTCCTCCGCCTGACGCGTTACGGCCAGCAGCGCCTGGTCGGCCAGGGCCTGACTGCCCGACAGTTCCATCAGGACCCGTGCCTTCTCCAGCCGCGGTGCATCATCCGCCCGCGCGGGAACAGCAATCAAAAGCAGGACAAGCAGGGGTAGAAGGAGGAATCGCACGGGGTGCAGCCTGCGGCAGGGGCGGATCGTCATGGGATACGTCACCGACGGGCGGCAATCAATGCAGGGTGCCGCCCGTCGCGGCGGCCGGCGCCGTGCCGCGGCCATTGGCCTGATACTTGTCCATGGCGCGGGTCATCATGTCGGCGATCAGGTCCTTGGGCAGCGGCGTTGCCCCACCCGGCGGCCAGGCGGCGGGCTGTTCCGCCTGAACGGTCGTGGCAGCGGCTGCAGGGGTCGGCGCCGGCGCCGAAGTGGCGGTAGCGGCCTGAGGCTGCGGCTGGGCCGTGCGGGTGGTCATGGTGGATGGGGCGGCGACATTGGCGCCCGGCATGTTGGCGCCGGCGGCCCGCGCCATCTGGTTGGCGCGTGATGCGACGACGGGCTTGATCTGCATGGACCCGCTGGAAATGGCGGCGGCGCGATAATCGGCCAAGCCCCGGCCCATATTGGGGCTCTTGGCACGCTGCTGGTCCTGCTCCATGGCGGCCAGCAGGTTGTCGCCGGCACCGGACGCGCCGGGGGCCGGCAGGCTCGCCACCACGGCGGCGGAGCCCATGCCGCGCGCGGCGGTCAGGGCGGCGGACGCACCGGGCGTGGTTTCCAGGTCCTTCAGCTGACGCGCCGTGGCGATGCCGCCGGCGGCGGGCGCATGGGCGCTGATGGAGGTGGCGGTGACAGCGGCGGGCGCGGGAGCGGCAGGGGCGGCAACTGTTGCAGCCGAGGCAGGTGCGGTGGGCAAAGCTTGCCCACCACCATTCATCAGCCGCTCCAGCAGCGCCGCCTGACCGGCAGACAGGTCGATCGGCCCGCTGGACGGCGGCAGCGGAGCCGCAATGGCGGGCTCCGCCGGCGGGGCGGGGGTGGCGTCGGCGGTGCGCAGGCGTGGCGCGGTGACGGTGAAGGGATCATCTTCCGCCGGCGCCTCGGCCGGTGCGTCCTTGTCCAGGCCCAGGGTGCTGGTCACATGGCCCAGCGCATCCTTGCCCGTCTCCTGCTCCAGCACAGCGTCGGCGCTGGCCAGGGCAATGCCGACGGGGCCGAAGAACAGGGCGGCACCGGCAATCTTGGCCGGGGTGCGGATCGTGTCGCCGGTGATGGCCTGGTAGATCTTGTTGACGCCGGGGATGTGCTGCAACGGGTTGACCACGTCCAGCACGTCCCAGAAGGACATGCCCTCGCCCTTGTCGGCCTGCTCCGCCTTTTCAGGCTTGGCCGTCTCCGCCGCCGGCTGGCGCTCCAGCGCTGCGCTCTGCAGGTGCTGGGTCCTGGTGCGGATCTGGTCCATATGGATGGCGCTGGGGGGCATGACGTTCCTCCGGGTTCGGGAACGTCAATGCAGGGAGCGTGCCAAGTGCGGCAGGGAGATTCCTGCCGGGTACCCTAAAACAGGTGGCCCGATTTCTCCGCCTTGGTGCGCAGATAGGCCTCGTTATGGCCGTTGGCGGGGAAGATGTGGGGGACGCGTTCCACCACTTCCACGCCCCAGCGGGAGAGCTGATCCATCTTGTCGGGATTGTTGGTCAGCAGCCGCACCTGGGCAAAGCCCAGCTGGCGCAGCATGCCGGCCGCCGGCAGATAGACGCGCTCATCCGCGTCGAAGCCCAGGACATTATTGGCATCCACCGTGTCCAGCCCGCCGTCCTGCAGGCGATAGGCGCGCAGCTTGTTCATCAGGCCGATGCCGCGCCCTTCCTGCGCCAGGTACAGGACGATGCCCTGCCCGGCCTGGGCGATCTCCTGAATGGCGCCGCGCAGCTGTGGGCCGCAATCGCACCGCAAACTGCCCAGCAGGTCGCCGGTGAAACATTCCGAATGCAGCCGCGCCAGCACCGGCTGGCCCGGCACCGGGTCGCCGATGACGATGGCCAGATGTTCGGGCCCGCCATCGGTGGGGCGGAAGGCGATGATGCGGGTACGTTCCGCATCCTCCAGCGGCACGGCGGCCTCCGCCACGCGGGCCAGGCTCTGCGCCGACCGGCGGCGATAATCGACGATGTCGGACGCGCGGACCGCCAGCAGATCGTGGCGGCGGGCAAAACCCGCACCATCCACCGGCCCGCGCCCGCCGGGCAGCGGTGCCACGATGGCGGCGGGCAGCAGCCGTGCGATCTTGGCCAGGATGGTGGCTGCCCCTTCCGCCGCGCCGTCGATGGCAGTGGCCCCCACCACATGGCCGGTGCGGGCCGGGCGGGTGGGGTCGGTCAGGTCGCGCACCAGATCGGCGGTCAGGCCGGCGGGTGGGGCCACGCGCACGGGACCGTCGATGGGCACGTCCAGGCCCAGGGCCCGGCCACGCTGGCCGGTGATCACCAGGGACGGGGCGGCCCCGGACAGCTGGGCCAGATGGTTCAGGGCCTGGGTCGTCACCGCTTCCGCCGCCAGCACCAGCAGGGCGCGGCCATCATCGGCGGTGACCACCACCACCTCCCCCCGCCGCAGGTCGGACAGGGCGCGATCGACCGCGCGCTGGGCCGCATGGTCCGGCGGGGTGGCGTGATCGGCGGAGGCGTATTCCAGAACCATGCTATCCATTTTTCGTTCCACCGGCGTCGCTGCGGTGGCTCAGGAGCCAAACCGTATCGGCGCTGAAAGAGAAAAGCAAAAGCCCAAGGGCTGCGCCCACCGCAAAGCCGGTCAGCGGCGGGCCCGCCAGCGGCGTGACCGCCAGTGCCAGCACCCCCACCTGTGCCATGCAGATGACGCGCCGCCGCTGGCTATGGGGCAGCGGCCGGCTGAGAATGGGCCAGACCCACCCCGCCAGCACGAAGGCCGGCCGCAACAGCCCCGACAGCAGCACCCAAGCCCCTACCTCCCCCGACAACCAGAGCAGCAGGCAGAGATAGAGGATGGCCAGCGTGTCCATCTCCATGTCGAACCGGGCACCGTAAGGGCTGGACAGCCCCTGCTGGCGCGCCAGCCAACCATCGACCCCGTCCAGCAGCAGCGCCGTGACGGCGATCACCGCCACCACCCATGCCGGGCCTGTGCCTAACACATGGACAAAGGGCAGGGTTCCCCCCACCAGGGCCAGCAGGCCCGACCGCAGGAGGGTGACGCGGTTGGCATGGCCCCAGCCGGGTCCCGCATGCGTCCCCAGACGGGTCAGGGCGAACCACAGCACGGGCAGGAAGGCCGCCAACACCACCACCGGATAGGGGGCAGGCAGCCCCATCCCCTGCCCCACCGCCCAGGCACTGGCCAGCAGCAGCGGTATGGCGGCACCGAGATGCGCCAGCACCGACCGGCGCAGCGAAGGGTGGGGCCCGATGGTTTGGGTCATGTCCATGGAAATAAGGTTGGTGCGACCCGCCGCAAGGCCAAGGGGAAAAAATCGGCGGGATCGTGATGCTGGCTCATGACGGCCGACCAAGCTATGGTGCCGCGCGAAACCCACCCTGCCAGGAACGGGCCATGACCGGCGATTTCCCCAATCTCTTCGTCCTCGACCATCCGCTGATCCAGCACAAGCTGTCCTGCATGCGGGACAAGGACCGGTCGACCATGGGCTTCCGGCAGCTGCTGCGCGAAATCGCGCTGCTGATGGGGTATGAGCTGACACGCGATCTGCCACTGACCACGCAGCGCATCGAAACCCCGCTCTGCCCCATGGACGCGCCGGTGATCGAGGGCAAGAAGCTGGCCGTGGTGCCGATCCTGCGCGCCGGCCTGGTGATGGCCGACGGGTTGCTGGAACTGGTACCGGCAGCGCGCGAGGGGCATATCGGCCTCTATCGCGACCATGAGACCAAGCGGCCGGTGGAATATCTGGTGAAGCTGCCCGACCCTACGGGCCGCATCTTCATCCTGGTCGATCCGATGCTGGCCACCGGCCATTCGGCCGTGCATGCCGTGGACGTGCTGAACCGCCACGGCGTGGCCGACAGCAATATCCGCTTCATGGCCCTGGTATCGGCGCCGGAGGGCGTGCGCACCTTCCACGCCGCCCATCCGGACGTGCCGGTCTATACGGCGGCGCTGGACAGCCACCTGAACGAGAACGCCTATATCGTCCCCGGCCTGGGCGATGCCGGGGACCGTCTGTTCGGGACGAAATAAGGGTTCAGGCCTCCACCCGCAGGTCCGATATCGCCAGCACCTGGCGCAGTTGCTCCACCCCACCCACGTCGCGGATGGTGATGGTGACGGCCTTCCTGGCCCAATCGATCTCGATCAGGCCGAAATTCTGCGCCCGGTAGGCTTCGCCCACGCGCCGGGCATTGGGCGGCAGGACGGGCCAGACCTCCGTCAGGCCGGAAGAGGTGAAGTCCCACAGCGGATAGGGCACGTTCCAGTCCAGCTTTGAGATTTCCGCGTAGTGGGTGTCGCCGGAGATGCAGAACAGGCCGTTGGCCCGCTTCTCGCGGATCGCCTCGATCAGGCGCTGATGGTCATGGGTGAAGTTGATCCAGGCTTCCCAGCCGGGGAAGTCGGAGACCACCTGCAGGCTGGATGCCAGGATCCGCAGATCGGCGGGCCGGGCCAGCTGTGCCTCCAGCCATTGCCATTGCGAGGCGCCCAGCTGCGTGGCGGCATCCTCCGGCAAGCGGGCATAGGGGCCGGGGACGGTCTGCCCGGCCTCGTGCCGGGCGCGGGCCCAATGTTCGTAATCCTTGCCGCCCATATCGATGGTGGCCAGGGACGTGCGGTTCCAGCGCAGGTCGGGCAGGATCACCTGCAGGCGCCTGCCCTTGGGCCCGAATTCATATGCCGTATAGATGCCGTCGGGCCGGGTGCGGCGGGGGCTGTCGGCCGCTTCCCCGAAAAAGTCGCAGAACAGCGTGCGGCTATGCTCCTTCATCGGATAGTCGGCACCGGCATCATTCTCCCCAAAATCATGATCGTCCCAGGTGGCGACGATGGGGATGGCGTCACGCACCCGCTGAAATCCCGGCTTGGCCGCCAGCATGGCGTATTTGGCCTTCATGTCATCGACATTGCGGGTGTCGAGATAGACGTTGTCGCCCAGCAGGATCAGCAGGTCGGGCTTCGCCCCCAGGATAGCATCCCAGATGGGCTGGTCCTTGGTCTGATGCGCACAGGACCCAAACGCGATGCGGGTGGGCGTGGCATCGGCGGGCAGACGGCGCAGGCTTTGCGCCTGGGCAGCCTGGGCCACCAGGGGAGAGGCGGCGAGGCCGGTCAGCAGCAGGCGGCGGTCGAGGAGGGTGCGGGTCATAGGGGGCGATCCTGTAGTCCGTTTCAGATGGAAGCCCTCTCCGCCTTCCCGGTGACAAGCCGGGACCCAGGATCACAAGCCCGACGTTTCAACGGCTTTGATCCAAGCAGCGTAGAGGTTTGGTCCCGTGGCCCCTGGGTCCCGGCTTGTCACCGGGAAGGCGGGTAAAGGTTGATTCCCTGGAACGAAAAGACGGGGCGGACCGAAGCCCGCCCCGCATCAAGGGAAATTCAGGGAAGATAAGATGAAGACCGCTGGGCATGGCCCCGCGGGTACTGCCGTCGCCTTAGAACTGCTTCTTCAGCGACACGAAGAACTGGCGCGGCGCGCCGGCCAGCAGCGTCTGCGCGGCACCGGTCGGGTCGCTGTTGACGAAGCCGTTGGACCCGATGGTCGAGACATATTTCTTGTCGAACAGGTTGGTGACGTTGGCCTGCAGCTCCGTACCTTCCAGCCAGTCGCTGCCCTCGAACCGGTAGCCGAGGCTGGCTTCCACCAGCGTATAGGCATCGACGGAACCGTCATTCAGATAGGTGTAGTAGCGCTTGGACGTGTAGTTGGCGCCCAGCGTGGCAAACAGATTGCCGTCATCATAGCTGACCTCGCCTTTCAGCAGATGCTTGGGCGAGTTGACGACGGTCTTGTCCTTGGTGGCGACCACGTTGGTGCCGTCCAGGACGTTATCGTCGTAGGAGCTGTCATTGTAGGTGTAGGAGCCGAACAGCGACACAGCGTCCATCAGCTTGAAGGTGCCGGCCGCCTCGATACCACGGGTGCTGACGCCGCCGACATTCTGGAGCGACGGCGGCAGGCCCTGGATGCCCGACCCGACCGTGACGGTCAGCAGGCGGTCGTCGAACTGCACGTCATAGGCCGCGACCGAGCCCTGGAACCGGTCGACGCGGAAGCGCCAGCCCAGTTCGAAGGTGCGGGAATTTTCCGGCTCCAGATTGTCCTTGATGGCGTCGAAGGCGACCTTGGTGGTGCTGAACGGACCGCCGGTGCCCGACGATTCGAAGGCGCGCATATTCTCGGCGAAGGAGGCGAACACCTGGTGCTCGTCATTGATTTCATAGACCAGGCCGGCCTGGGGCAGGAAATTGTCCTTGGCCTTGATCTTGCCGTTCTTGACGGGGCCGGTGACGGTGGCGCCCTCATTTTCGATATTGACCGACTTGAAGCCGGCATTGACCGTCAGCTGGTCAGTGATCTTCCAACTATCCGACAGGTTGAACTGCGTGGTCTTGGTGTTGAAGTCGTATTCCCACTGCGTGGCCATGGCCCCGGTCTGGAACTGGGTGGAGGACCGGCCCGGCGAGGCGCGGTTCAGGCCGTAGAAGCGGCGGGCCTGGTTGAAATCATTATCCTCGAACCAGAAACCGCCGCTGACCGTGTGGTCGCCCACTTCCGCCGTCAACTGGCCGATGCCGCCGACCCGTTCGATGCTGTATTCGGTGGTGCGGATCGACTGCGAGGCGCCGCCCGGCGTCGGGGTATAGGGCGTGAACCACAGGCCCTGGCCGTCATTCTGGTGGCCATAGCCGGTGACATCCAGCTTCAGGCTGTCGGTCAGCGGATAGGTGAAATTGACGGCGCCGATCGTGTCCTTGCGCAGGCCGGCCGCGTCGTAATAGGCGTCATCCACGGTCTGGATCGGGCCGGGGAAGGGACCGGTGGCCAGCCCGTTATAGATGTCGGACACGCGCAAGGCCGTGGCCCAGTCCTTAGCGAAATTGTCCCAGTCGTAGCCCAGCCGGTCGATCATCTGCAAAGACAGGTCCTGGTAATCATTCTCGCGGCGGTCGGACCAGTTCAGCCAAGCGCTGATCTCACCCTCCCCGACCGTCTGCACGACCTTGAAGTTGGCCTGATCCTGCTTCTGGATGCCGTCGCCTTTCCACTTCTCAGCGTTCTGGCGGGTATAGCTGACATAGGCGCTGGTGCCGGTGCTCAGCTCACCCGTCTCCAGGCGCACGAAGCCGCGGCCCGTGCTCTCGCTGCCAAACATGCCCGCGACATAGGCGCCGGCTTCCTTCGACGGGCGGTGGGAGGTGAACTGCACTGTGCCGCCCAGGTTGCTGGTGGAAGCCGTGGAGAGCGAGCCCGCCCCCTGCGCCACCGTCACTTCGCCGACATTCTCCGAGCTGATGGCGCGGGAAATGTGCAGGCCGTTATGATTGCCGTACGACATGTCGCCCAGCGGCACGCCGTCCAGGGTGAAGCCCAGCTGGTTCTGGTTGAAGCCGCGGATGGTGACGCGGGCCGACCATTCGTAATTGCCGAACGGATCAGCCGACTGGAAGCTGACGCCGGGCAGGTTCTCGATGGCCTTCAGCGGGCTGGTGCCTGGCGCTTCCAGCGCGATGGCGGCGGCGGTCACGCCCTGGACCTGACGGGCCTCGCCCCGGCCATAGACGATGATCTCTTCCAGCAGCACGGGCTCGGCCGACGCATCGGCCACCTGGGTGGTCTGCGCCAGGGCGGGGGAGATGGCGAACAGGGTGGCAAGCGCCGTCCCCAGGATCAGCTGACGATGATTCATTATTTGGCATCCCTTCGGTCGCCGGCATGGTTGCTGCGGCGCACAACGGGGCGATACCATTGTTATATTTCAGTGATTTGACGGGTTTCCGGCGGAAACATGATGGTTGTGTTTCGCGGTTGCATTACCATCCCTCACTACCTGAGCCTTCCGTAACGGAAGGTAAGCGGGCAACGCACACCGGCTTGTCGCAACTGTCTCCGCCGCAATGCGCGATTGCCGGCCAGCATCACTGCGGCTAGAAAGGCCTTCATTCCTGGGTTTTGTTGAGGGCGGAGAGTTCCATGCAGCCGATGTGGCGTGTCGCGTTCGAAGTGCCGGAGGCGCTGGTGCCTGTGTTCGCCGATATGGTGGAACCGCATGTGGACGCCGTCTCCACCTTCGAGCTGCAGGAGGGCGGCCAGTGGCTGATCGAATGCACCTCCTATAACGAGCCGGACACCAGCCGCATCGGGCTGAAGCTGGCCGTGCTGGCCGCCGCCCATGGCATTGCCGAGCCGGAGCTGACCAAGGAGCCGCTGGCCCCCATCGACTGGGTGACCAAGACCTATCTGTCCTTCCCGCCGATCGAGGCCGGGCGCTTCTTCATCCATGGCAGCCACCACAAGAAGCCGGTGCCCAAGGGCAAGATGGGTTTGCAGATCGAGGCGGCCATGGCCTTCGGGTCGGGGGAGCATGCCACGACCCAGGGCTGCCTGCGCGCCATCTCCGATTTCGCCCAGCGCGGGCGCGGCAGCTTCCGCAATGCCCTCGACATGGGCTGCGGCTCCGGCATCCTGGCCTTCGCCATCGCCAAGCTGGCGCACAAGCCGGTGATCGGCGTGGATATCGACAAGCTGTCAATCGAGATCGCCACGGAAAATGCCCGGCTGAACCGTGTGCACAAGCTGGTCAAGCTCTACGCCGCCAACGGCTATGCCGCCGAGGCCGTGCGCAAACACGGCAAGTTCGACATGATCGTGGCCAACATCCTGGCACGTCCCCTGGCCAAGATGTCGCCGGCGCTGGACAAGTATCTGGTGCCGGGCGGCATCTGCATCCTGTCGGGCCTTCTGCACCGCCAGGAACCGCTGGTCATCAACGCCCACCGCGCGCAGGGCCTGCGCCTGGTCAAGCGCTACCGCCTGGGCGACTGGTCCACCCTGGTGATGAAGAAGGGCTGAGGCTTTTGACGGGCGGCACGATCCTGCTCTATGTCGTGGCCGCCTGCGCGGAGATCGCCGGCTGTTTCGCCTTCTGGGCCTGGATGCGTGACGGACGGTCGGCCCTGTGGCTGGCCCCCGGCATGGCCAGCCTAGCCCTGTTCGCCTGGGTGCTGACGCGGGTGCCGGTGGATGCGGCGGGCCGGGCCTATGCGGCCTATGGCGGCGTGTATATTGCCGCCTCCCTGGCCTGGCTGTGGCTGGTGGAGGGGCAGAGGCCCGACCGCTGGGATATCACCGGGGCGGGGTTATGTCTGGTCGGGGCGGCGACGATCCTGTGGGCGCCGCGGGGGGCGTGAAGGAATAGGCCGTAGGTCAGGTCGAGGGCGGCAGCCCGAGCCCTGACAAACGACAGCCGGAATAATGTCAGGGCTCGCCTATGGCTCGACCTGACCTACGCGTGATCGGTTCACAACCACCCACGCTTCCTGAAATACCAGAGCGGCCCCAGGGCCGCGAGCACCATCAGCAGCAGGGCCAGCGGATAGCCCCAGGTCCAGTCCAGCTCCGGCATATGTTCGAAATTCATGCCATAGATGCTGGCCACCAGTGTCGGCGGTAGGAAGGCGACCGACGCGACGGAAAAGATCTTGATGATGTTGGTCTGCTGGATATTGATCACGCCCAGCGTCGCATCCAGCAGGAAATTGGTCTGCATGGCCTGGAAGGCGGCATGTTCGACCAGGGAATGCACGTCGCGGCCGATGGTCTTCAGCCGCGCCTTCTGGTCCTTGCCCATGCGCGGACCGGCGACAATGGTGGCAAACGCCACCAGCCGTTCCAGGCCCGCCAGGCTGTCGCGCACCTTCTGCGTCAGGTCGCCCGCCCTGCCCACGGCGTTGATCACGGCGCGCATCGACACGGTGGTGGGTGGGCGGCGGCGCACATGCTGCCGGTCCACCACCTGTTTGCGCTGGACCACGCCGCCATCACGCCCGACCAGCGGTTCCACCGTCCGATCCTCGTGATCGGCGAAGATGCGGTGCGACAGCCGGTCCAGATCCGCTGTCACCCGCTCCAGCACGTCGGCCGCCCGGTCCACCACCGCCTCCAGCAGGCCCAGGAACGCCTCCAGCGGATTGCACACCAGTTCCGCCTGCCGCGTCGCGCGGGCCGCGAAGATGGCGAACCACAGGGGTTCGGTATGCCGGATGGTGACCAGCATGTCGGCCGCCAGCGCGAAGGTCAGCAGGCCGCGTTCCAGCGGCCCGCCGGCCGCGCGCACGATGACCGGCGTGGTCATGAACGCCACCTCGCCCTCGGTATAGAGGCGCGACGAGGTTTCGATCTCGTTGATATCCTCCTGCGTCGGCAAATCCACCGACAGCAGGGTGGAAACGGTCAGCCGTTCCGTCTCGTCCGGATAGAGCAGGTCCAGCCAGACCGTGCCCGGGGGAACCGCTTCCCCCGGGGCCAGGGCCTGGGCATGCAGCCCGGCCGTATCGCGGACATAGGCGGTGATCACAGGCCGATCCCGCCCGGAACCGCCACGCCGGCCGACCGGCAGGCGGCGGTGACGGTGTTGGCCAGCAGGCAGGCGATGGTCATTGGTCCCACCCCGCCCGGCACCGGTGTGATGGCGCCGGCCACCGACGCGGCTTCCGCATAGGCGACGTCGCCCACGATGCGGGTCTTGCCAGCCGCCGCCGCTTCCGGGTCGCGGGCGGGCACACGGTTGATGCCGACATCGATGACGATGGCCCCTTCCTTGATCCAGTCGCCGCGTACCATCTCCGGCCGTCCCACGGCGGCGACCAGGATGTCGGCCTCCCGACACATCGACGCCAGGTCGCGGGTGCGGGAATGGGCCATGGTGACGGTGCAATCGGCCTGGAGCAGAAGCTGCGCCATGGGCTTGCCCACGATGTTGGAGCGGCCGACGACGACGGCGTGCAGGCCGCGCAAATCCTTCACCGTGTCCTTCAGCAGCAGCATGCAGCCCAGCGGCGTGCAGGGCACCAGCGACGGCAGCCCCACGGCCAGCCGGCCAGCATTGACGACATGGAACCCGTCCACATCCTTGGCCGGGTCGATGGCGGACAGCACGGATTGGGCGTCGATATGGGCAGGCAAAGGCAGCTGCACCAGGATGCCGTGGATCGACGGGTCCCTGTTCAGCCGGTCGACCAGACGCAGCAATTCATCCTGACTGACCGATGCGTCCAGCCGATGGGTGACGGAATGCATCCCCGCCTCGCGGGTCTGCTCGCCCTTGTTGCGGACATAGATGGAACTGGCCGGATCCTCGCCCACCAGCACCACGGCCAAGCCGGGGACCAGGGCATGCGTCGTGCGCAGCTGTTCCACGGCGGCGCCGATGCGGGCCCGCAAGCCGGCGGCGAAGCCCTTGCCATCGATGATGCGTGCCTCGGCCATGTCCGGTCTCCCCGTCTCTTTCAAAGATACTGCTACAGCCCGCCCAGCCAATCCGTCAGCCGGGGCATCAGGGCCTCTGTGTCGCCGGCAACGAATAATATCTTTGACCGGTCGGTGCCACCCGCGACGACGCCGATGCTGCTTTTCGGAATTCGCCACGCTTTGGCCAGCAGCTCGATGATGGCGGCATTGGCCTTGCCATCCTCCGGCACCGCCGTCACCACGATCTTCACCTGGGCGCGGCCGTCCGCCCCCTCCGCGATACCTTGTACCGCGTTGCGGCTGGCACGCGGCGTGGCGCGCACGAACAGCCGCACACCGCCCTGGGCCGGTTCCAGCGGCGGCTTGGCCATCAGCTCAGCAGGCCGTAATTCAGGATCAGGCGCTGGATGAAGATGATGACCAGGATCAGCACGATGGGCGACAGGTCCACGCCGCCCAGATTGGGCAGCACGTTGCGGATGGGCCGCAAGGCGGGTTCCGTCAGCCGGTACAGCACGTCGGAGATGGTATAGACGACGCGGTTGCGGGTATTGACGACGTTGAAGGCGATCAGCCAGGACAGGATGGCCGAGATGATCAGCACCCAGACATAGAGATCCAGCGCCACATAGATGATTTCGGCGATGGTGCGCAGCAGCGGATCCATGATCGTCCTATCGATGGCCGGGGCGGCGGCACCGCCCCCTCTTGGGTTCCCTGGAACGTAATGTCGCCGCCCCGCCCTGTCCACCCCCACCACCGAAACGGCATGGGTGCATGCAGGCAAAGTGGAACAGGGCTGCGACGGCATGCTTGACAGGCGGGGGTCGGATCAGCATTATCCGCGCCACTTTGGAGGCCCGCCTTTCTGGCGGGTTCGATGGTACGGGGCCGTAGCTCAGCTGGGAGAGCGACGCGTTCGCAATGCGTAGGTCGGGAGTTCGATCCTCCTCGGCTCCACCATTCCTCCTCCTTCCGATCGATATGTGACGTTCGGGTTCGGCAGATGCAGCGCTGTTCCGGCATGGCCAACCTGATATCCTCTTCATCGCGTGCGATGGTGGGAGGAAGCCGTCATGCCCACTGAGATCCGGCATATCATCTTCACGAACGAGGAAGTGATCCGCGCGGTGGTGGATTACCATCGCCGTGCTGGCAATCCCCTGCCGTCGGGCAGCATCATCCGGCTGGAAGTGCAGACGGAGCCGCAGGTGCGCTGCGCCCTGCATGTCGGCCTGGATGACGGCACGCGGCAGGTCTCCTGGATCGACAATCCCACGCTGGCCGCCTGCCTGATCTTCTATTGCATCAATCAGCGCATCCCCTTGCCCACCAAGTCGGCCAAGCAGTTGCATATGATGAATGACAAGATCACGCTGGTCGTGCACAAGAACGCACAGACTGACCGGGGTGGTGCGCGGGTCGCCTGATCGCAACCGGTTCCGATTTATTGCATTGCGGTGAATATGGACAGGGCGCCGGGACGGGCGCACCATGGACATCCTTGTTCAACATTTGGTCAGCGCCCCATGCAATCCGGCTCTGCCAACCCGTCGCAACCGCTCCCCCTTGGCGAGGAAAATCCGCCAGCCTTGCTGCAGCCGCTGCTGCCCTGGTGGCGTGCGCTGCCGCGCGAGGGGCTGCTGCCCTTGTGGACGGGGGAACTGGTCTTCGATCTGAAGCCCTGGCTGGGCCATCTGCTGATGGCCCGGTTCCCGCGCAACGGGGCGGAAGCGCGTTATACGCTCTATGGCTCGGGACTGGTGGAATTCACCGGCCGCGACCTGACGGGACGGGGCCTGCGCGATGCCACCAAATCCGCCGGCTTCCGGGTGACGGCCGAAAGCTATGTGACCACGCGCCAAAGCGGTCGGCCGCACTGGAGCCGGATTCGCGTGGACCTGCCGGGCGGGGACAAGGTGCGCTATGACCGGCTGCTGCTTCCCTTTGCCTGCGCCGACGGCGATGCGCGCGTCATGGGTGCCATCCGCTTTGACCGTCGCCTGCCCCGCTTCTGGGACGCCGACGACATGCGCCTGACCATCGAACAGGAAGCGCTGCTGGCGTGAAGGCTTGTCTGATTTGAATTGAAGTGTGTTCTTCTATGCCTTCCCGGCGAAGGCCGGGACCCAGGGGCCAAGTGCCCGACCTTTCGGCAGCTTTGATCCAGGCAGCGTAGAGGTTTGATCCTGCGGCCCCTGGGTCCCGGCTTGTCACCGGGAAGGCGGGAGAGGGTTCCATTTGAATCGGAAAAAACCCCCATAAAACAAAGATGGCGGACCGCCCCAACCAGGAGGCGACCCGCCATGTCTTTGACAGCCTCTCGGCTTCAGCCGGATGGGCACAAGCCATGTTCAACCGCACGGGGGCGGCGGCTTCGCCGCGATAAATCCGGCCGATTGTCCGGCCGCCCGTCATCCGGGCTGGTCGGTTATGGCGGGGATTGGTCCTGACTGCCCCCGTCATGAGATGAATGCTGCGCCCATCCTGGCCGGCCGGCAACGCCCAATGGCGTATGGTGCGGGGCGGTAAAATCCCGCTCACCGCATGGCTATCAACCAGGCTTGGCAAAAGGCGGGATTATCGCTACTGCATGCCAGCCCTTGTCCTGGGAAAGGGTTCGGGTGCTTGACTATCGTGCCGCGGCGGATCACTTAATCGGTACCAAATTGGTCCTGTATTGAGAAAGGTTCGCAACACGCCATGCTGCGGCTCAGCAAGATGACGGATTATGCCGTGGTCGTCCTGACCACGCTGGCGCATGCCGACGGCGCGCTGCACACGGCGAATTCGCTGGCCGACCGCACGGGCCTGCCCATGCCGACGGTGCAGAAGCTGCTGAAGCTGCTGACCCGTGGCGACCTTCTGCAATCGCACCGCGGCTCCCTGGGCGGCTACAGCCTCAGCCGAGAGCCCACCCGCATCAATGTCGTCCATATCATCGAAGCCATCGAGGGGCCGATCGCCCTGACCGACTGCGTCGATGGCGGGTTGGGCGGCTGCGGCGTGCAGAGCCTGTGCTCACGCAAGACCCATTGGGAAAAGGTGAACGGTGCGGTGCGCCGGGCGCTGGAGGATGTGACGCTGTCCGACATGGCAGCACCCAACCTGTTCGATTTCGAGCCGAAGCCCGCGCCCAGCGCGGCCTTGGCCGGTTGAACGGATAGGGCCGACAGGGTAAGGAGAGCGACGGATATGGCCGCCACCGAACAGACGATCGAACAGGTCAAGAGCCTGGCCGAGGGCAAGTACAAGTACGGCTTCTTCACCGACATCGAGTCGGAAACGGCGCCCAAGGGCCTGTCGGAGGACATTGTCCGTTTCATCTCCGCCAAGAAGGGCGAGCCGGAATGGCTGCTGGAATGGCGCCTCAAGGCCTATCGCCACTGGCTGACCATGGACGAGCCGGACTGGGCCAAGCTGCACTATCCGCCGATCGACTATCAGGACAGCTATTACTATTCGGCGCCTAAGACGACCGCCGGCCCGAAATCGCTGGACGAGGTCGATCCCGAACTGCTGAAGACCTATGCCAAGCTGGGCATCCCGCTGAAGGAACAGGCCATCCTGGCCGGTGTCGAAGGGGCGGGCGACAGCCCGTCCATCGCGGTCGATGCCGTGTTCGACAGCGTGTCGGTGGCCACCACCTTCAAGAAGAAGCTGGAGGAGAAGGGGATCATCTTCTGCTCCATCTCCGAGGCGGTGAAGACCCATCCCGATCTGGTGCGCCAGTATCTGGGCACGGTCGTGCCCTATTCCGACAATTATTTCGCGACGCTGAATTGTGCGGTCTTCACCGACGGGTCCTTCGTCTATATCCCCAAGGGCGTGCGCTGCCCCATGGAACTGTCCACCTATTTCCGCATCAATGCGAAGAATACCGGGCAGTTTGAGCGCACCCTGATCATCGCCGACGAAGGCTCCTATGTCTCGTACCTGGAGGGCTGCACCGCCCCGCAGCGCGACGAGAACCAGTTGCATGCCGCCGTGGTCGAACTGGTGGCGCTGGATGACGCCACCATCAAATATTCCACCGTTCAGAACTGGTATCCCGGCGATGAGAATGGCAAGGGCGGCATCTATAATTTCGTGACCAAGCGCGCCGCCTGCCGTGGCCGCAATTCCAAGGTCAGCTGGACGCAGGTGGAAACCGGGTCGGCCATCACCTGGAAATACCCGAGTTGCATCCTCCAGGGCGACAATTCGGTGGGCGAGTTCTATTCCGTCGCCATCACCAACAACATGCAGCAGGCCGATACCGGCACCAAGATGATCCATATCGGGAAGAACACCCGGTCCACCATCATCTCCAAGGGCATCTCCGCCGGCCGCGCCCAGAACACCTATCGCGGTCTGGTCCGCATCCTGCCCAAAGCGCAGAACGCCCGCAACTTCACCCAGTGCGACAGCCTGCTGATCGGCGACAAATGCGGAGCGCACACCGTGCCCTATATCGAAAGCCGCAACCGCACGGCGCGGATCGAGCATGAGGCGACGACGGCCAAGATCAGCGAAGACCAGCTGTTCTATTGCCGCCAGCGCGGATTGAAGGAAGAAGACGCGGTCGGCCTGATCGTGAACGGCTTCTGCAAGGAAGTGCTGAAGGAACTGCCCATGGAATTCGCCGTGGAAGCGCAGAAGCTGGTGGCGATCAGTTTGGAGGGGAGTGTGGGGTGATGGTGGAGACGATTACCCTTTATCGTCCTGTTGGACTGGCAGAGCGTGATCTGATTGCAGCAGCGGATTTCCGCGCCTTCCCACCGCGCCTACCGGAACAGCCGATCTTCTACCCGGTTCTGAATCAGGACTATGCCGAGCAGATCGCGCGCGAATGGAACACGCAGGAATCGACGGGTGTCGGCTCCGTCACCCGTTTCCAGGTGCGAAAGGATTTCCTTTCCGCCTACAGGGTTGAAACGGTGGGCGCGCGCTGGCACCAGGAATACTGGATACCCGCTGAAGAACTGCCAGCATTCAATGACGCCATCATCGGCACCATCGAGATTATCGCGGAATTCCGCGCGCCAAACGGCATTGCTTGAGGAACAGTTCCATGTCCCTGATCGAAATCAAGAACCTGCATGCCACGGTCGATGGCAAGGCGATCCTGAAGGGGATCGATCTGACCATCAATCCGGGTGAGGTGCATGCCATCATGGGCCCGAACGGGTCGGGCAAGAGCACGCTGTCCTATGTGCTGGCCGGCCGCGAGGGCTACGAGATCACCGAAGGCAGCGTGACCTTCGATGGCCAGGACCTGCTGTCCATGGAGATCGAGGAGCGGGCGGCGGCCGGCCTGTTCCTGGCCTTCCAGTATCCGGTGGAAATCCCCGGCGTCAGCAACACAACCTTCCTGAAGGAAGCGCTGAACGCCGTGCGCAAGACGCGCGGCGAGACGCCGCTGGACGCCATGCAGTTCCTGAAGCTGATCCGGGCCAAGGCCAAGGATCTGTCCATGACTGACGAGATGATCAAGCGCGCGGTCAACGTGGGATTCTCCGGCGGCGAGAAGAAGCGCAACGAGGCTTTGCAGATGGCCGTGCTTCAGCCGAAACTGGCGATCCTGGACGAGACCGACAGCGGCCTGGACATTGATGCGCTGAAGATCGTGGCCGAGGGCGTGAACAAGCTGCGCAGCCCCGAGCGCGGCCTGCTGGTCATCACTCATTACCAGCGCCTGCTGGACTATATCGTGCCCGACGTGGTGCATGTGCTGGCCCATGGCCGCATCCAGAAGACCGGCGGCAAGGAACTGGCGCTGGAGCTGGAAGCCAATGGCTATGCCCAGTTCGGCGTGACCGAGGCGGCCTGAGCCATGCTTGCCCCGGACGTCCGCATCAGCGTCGAATATGACGTGCCGGTCACGGGACCGGACGCAGAGATCGTGTTGGGCGGGTTGATGGCCTATAACGCCGCCGCCTTGCCGCCAGCCCAGGGACGGTTTGTGGCGGTGGCGGGCGATACGGTGACGGGCGCCCTGCAGGCGGGCCTGTCGCTGACCCAATGGGGACGCGACGCCTATTGTTTCTGGGGCGTCTGGACCGTTCCCGGCATTGATCCCGGTCCCGCCATCGCGACGGTGCTGGCAAGGACGGAGGCGGAACTGGCCCGCCGGGATGGCGACCGGTTGATCATGGTGGTGCGCGCGCATGACGATACGGCCCCCTATCTGGCCGCCGGCTACGGCGTGCGACAGGTGATCGGGCCGCATATCCGGGGCGGGGTCTTCACCGTGCTGGAAAAGCGGATCGGGAAGGGCGAAGCTTTGGTGCCGGCCGGCTTTGCGCTGGCCGTGCATGAACCCGCCCCTAAGCATCTGGCCCAGGAAATCTGGCGCATCACCGATGCCCGCCGGCAGGCGGCGCTGGGCGCGCCCGTGACACTGGTGGCGGCCTACGTCCGCGATATCGTGACCAATGCCCCCCGCGGGGCCGCCCTTTGCTATGCCGTGGACAGCGACTTCATGGTCGACATGGTCTGGCTGGATGACAGTCTGCGCGGCACCGGCACCGGTTTCTCCATGCTGGCCGCCGCCTTGGATGAGGGGCGCAAACTGGGCTGCACACGGGCAGCGGTGGAGACGATGGATTGCCAGGCGCCAAAATTCTACCCGCTGCATGGGTTCCGCCGTTTCGGCTATGCCGAATATGACGTGCCGGGCCTGAACATGAACTTCTACGACATGAAGCTTTGAATGATGCGCGACGAACAGAACCAGACGGCCAAGAATTTCGTGGAACAGGTGGTGGCCTTGGCCCCTGCCCTGGCCGGTGCGCGTGGTGAGGGGCTGGCGCGTTTCACCAAGGCCGGCCTGCCCACGACGCGGGTCGAGGCGTGGAAATTCACCAACCTGCGCGGGCTGGACAAGCTGACCCTGGGTCCGGCCCCCGATGCCGCCGGTGTGACGGTGGATGCCATCCCCACCGCCCTGGACGCGCCGGGCCCGCGTCTGGTCTTCGTGGCCGGGCAGTTACGTGCCGACCTGTCGCGCGTGGGTGACCTGCCCGATGGCGTGGTGCTGGAGGCGCTGGCCCGTGATGCGTCCCTGTCGGCGGGCGACGGTCCGTTGCGCGCCCTGAACGCCGCCCTGCCATCCGACGGCGCCATCCTGCGCGTCGGGGCGGGGGTGAAGCTGGCCAGCCCGGTCGAACTGGTGTTCATCGCCGCCACGACCGACGGCAAGGCGGCACTGTGGAACCCGCGCATCCAGGTGGAGATCGCCGATGGCGCCGAGGCCACGATCGTAGAGCATCATGTGGGCGCCGCCGCCGGCATCTATATTAGCAATATCGCCGCCGATGTGACGGTCGGGGCCGGCGCGCGCCTGCATCATTACAAATTGCAGGCCGAGGGGCTGGACGCCTGGCACTTGGCCAACATCTCCACCCATCTGGGCACGGGCGCCACCTATGACACGTTCGTCCTGAACCTGGGCGCCCGCCTGTCCCGGCATGAGGCGCGCCAAGTGCTGGACGGTACGGGGATCGCGGCGCGGGTGTCCGGCGCCTATGCGATCAGCGGCAATCAGGTCAGCGACATCACCACCCTGATCGACCATGCCAAGCCCAACTGCACCAGCCGTGAGGTGGTGAAGGGGGTGATCGACGGGTCGGCCCGCGCCGTGTTCCAGGGCAAGATCATCGTGCGCCCCGATGCGCAGAAGACCGACGGCTATCAGCTGAACCGCGCCCTGCTGCTGTCCGATGGGGCCGAGATCAATTCCAAGCCGGAACTGGAAATCTATGCCGACGATGTGAAGTGCAGCCATGGCGCCACGGCCGGCGAGCTGGACGAGGACCAGATGTTCTATCTGCGCGCCCGCGGCATCCCGCGCGACGCGGCCCGCGTGCTGCTGATCGGCGCGTTTCTGGACGAGGCGCTGGACGAGATCATCGACGAGACGGTGCGGGCCCATTTCCGGGCGCGGGCCGAGGCCTGGATGGGAGCGCGCTGAACCGATGCCCGACAGCCTGTCCCGCCGCCCTGCCCTGACGCTGTACCGCCGCCACCCGGCGGACGGGGACGTCATGGCCTGGCTGCATGAACGGGCGATGGCGGCCGAACGTGCCGCCCTGGGCATGGACCGCCGGCCCCTGGGCCTGTTCATCCGCGACAGCGCCGGATTGATCCAGGCGGGCGCGGTCGTCTGGCTCTATGGCGTTGACGCCTACATGCATGTGCTGTGGGTGGATGCCCCCTGGCGGGGCCGGGGGCTGGGGGCAGCATTGCTGCGCGCGGCGGAGAACGCGGCGGTCGCGGCGGGAGCCAACCGGCTTTACCTGTCGACCATGGGGTTCCAGGGTCCGGATTATTACCCCCGCTATGGCTTTGTCAGCCAGGGCGTGTTCGCCGATTTCACCTGGGGTCATGACCGGCATTATTTCAGCAAGACGCCGCTTTCCACGGCCCCCGCCTTGCCCCTGCCGGCCGGTCTGTATCTGCACCGGGCGGAATCGCCCGATCCGGCGGATGTGCAGGCCGTGGAAAACGGCCTGGACGCCCATTGGTACCTGACCATCCCCGACCCCTATACCGAAATGACGGTGGAGGCGGTCGATGCGGGCGGGGTGCGCGTGGCGGCGGGTCTGGCCGTGCTGGACGGCGCCTATCTCACCCTGGTCGATCTGGCTGTCGTGCCGTTGTGGCGGGGGCGCGGGGCGGGGCGGCAGGTGCTGGCCGAACTGGAACGGCGGGGGGCCGAGGCCGGGTGCCGCTGGGCCACCGTGATGCCCATCGATTACCAAAGTCCGGATTTCTTTCTCCACCACGGCTATGCCCGCCGCATGCGGGTGGATAACTACCTTCTGGGCCGGGGCCGTGACTGGTTGCGCCGCGCCATCGGGGATGATCATGAGTGAAGCGCTGCACAAGCTGGGCAATGCCCCCTACGACGTGACCCGCATCCGCCAGGATTTCCCGATCCTGACGCGGCTGGTGCATGAAAAGAAGGGCCGCGCCGGCAAGCCCCTGGTCTATCTGGATAATGGTGCCAGCGCACAGAAGCCGCGCCAGGTGATCGACGCCATGTCGCATCTGCTGGAACATGACTACGCCAATGTGCATCGCGGCGTGCATTTCCTGTCGCAGCGGTCGACCGACCTGTATGAGGCGGTGCGCGACAAGGTCGCCACGTTCCTGAACGCGCCCAGCCGCGAAAACATCGTCTTCACCCGCAACGCGACGGAGGCGTTCAACCTGCTGGCCCATAGCTGGGCGGGCAAGTTCCTGAAGGCGGGCGATGCGGTGGTCATCTCCTGGATGGAACATCACGCCAATATCGTGCCCTGGCAACTGCTGCGCGACCGGATCGGCATTACGATCAAGGTGGTGCCCGTGCTGGATGATGGCAGCCTGGACATGGATGCCTATGAGGCCATGCTGACGCCCGACGTCAAGCTGGTCTCCATCACCCATGCCAGCAATGTGCTGGGCACGGTGAACCCGGCGGCCCGCATATCCCGTCTGGCCCATGCCAAGGGCATGACGGTGATCTTCGATGGCAGCCAGGCCGCCGTGCACCAGCCCGTGGACGTGCAGGCCATCGACGCCGATTTCTACGTCTTCACGGGGCACAAGCTGTATGGCCCCACCGGCATCGGCGTGCTGTATGGCCGCAAGGAGCTTCTCGACGCCATGCCGCCCTGGCAGGGCGGCGGCGACATGATCAGCACGGTCAGTTTCGAGAAGACCACCTATCGCGAGGCGCCGTACCGGTTCGAGGCCGGAACGCCGGCCATCGTGGAAGGGATCGGGCTGGGGGCTGCCATCGACTATGTGACGGCGCTGGGCATGGACGCCATCCAGGCGCATGAACAGCGCCTGCTGGCCTATGCCACCCACCGCCTGTCGGAGGTCGACGGGCTGCGCATCATCGGTACCGCCCCGGATAAGGCCGCCATCATCAGCTTCACCATGGACGGCATCCATCCCCACGATATCGGCACCTTGCTGGATCGCGGCGGGGTGGCCGTGCGGGTCGGCCGGCACTGCGCCGAACCGCTGATGGACCGGTTCGGGGTGGGGGCGACGGCGCGGGCCAGTTTCGGCCTCTATAATACCGAGGCTGAGGTGGATGCGCTGGTCGACGCAGTCCAGGCCTGCAAAGCCTTTTTCGGATAAGGGCGGATATCCATATGTTTGATGATCTGCGCGACCTTTACCAGGAAGTCATCCTGGACCATGGCAAGCACCCGCGGAATTTCGGCAAGCCCGCCGCCTTCAACCGCACGGCACGCGGCGACAATCCCATGTGCGGGGACAAGATCGCTATCTATCTGACCGTCGCGGATGACGGCACCCTCCAGGACCTGCATTTCGACGGGCGTGGCTGCGCCATCAGCCAAGCCAGCGCCAGCCTGATGACGGAGATCCTGCGCGGCAAGTCGATGAAGGAGGCCGAGGCCCTGTTCGGCTATTTCCACGACATGTGCACCAAGGACGAGGATGAACAGGGCGACCATGGCCCCCTGGACGAGGATGCCACGGACAAGCTGGCCGTCCTGTCGGGCGTGCGCGAATTCCCCATGCGGGTGAAATGCGCCACGCTGGCCTGGCACACGATGAATGCCGCGCTGCATGGCGAGGCAACGACTTCCACTGAAAACGCGTCCTTCTGAGCGGACATCGATCATGAGCCACAGCCACCGCCCCATCGCCCCCGACGTTTCCATGGGCAGCCCCGTGGACATTCCGGCGGATGAGAAGCTGCCCGCCGACGCCCCGCTCCATGACCGGGTGGTGGAGGCGCTGCGCACCGTCTATGATCCGGAAATCCCGGTGAATATCTATGAGCTGGGGCTGATCTACCGCTGCGACGTGGATGGTGACGGCGATGTCGAGATCGACATGACCCTGACGGCGCCGGCCTGCCCCGTAGCCGGTGAGATGCCGGGCCAGGTGCAGCAGGTGGTGGCCGCCGTCGACGGTGTCGCCAGCGTGCATGTCGAACTGATCTGGGAACCCGGCTGGGATCCCAGCCGGATGAGCGACGATGCCCGCATCGCGCTGAACATGTTTTGAACGAAGGAGCCCTACCATGGCCCGTCCCCTGCCCAAGGCCCTGACCCTGACAGACGCCGCCGCCGACCGGGTCCGCGAACTGATGTCCCGGTCGGAAAAGCCGATCATCGGCCTGCGCGTCGGCGTGAAGACCCGTGGCTGTTCGGGCATGTCCTATTTCGTGGAATATGCCGAGGAAAAGAAGAAGTTCGAGGAGGTGGTGGAGGACAAGGGTGTCACGATCCTGATCGACCCCGCCGCCACCATGTTCCTGATCGGCAGCGAAATGGACTATGCCGACGACAAGTTCCAGTCCGGCTTCACCTTCAAGAACCCCAACGAGAAGGCGCGCTGCGGCTGTGGGGAGAGTTTCTCGGTTTGATTGGGAGTATCCCCCCGATAAACCGCCTCCCCGGCGAAAGCCGGGGCCCAGGGGCCGCAAGCCCGACCGCTCAGCAGCGTTGCTCAGCACTGCCGATACCTTATTTCCTGTGACCCCTGGGCCCCGGCTTTCGCCGGGGAGGCGCGTATGGGGTTTGATCGAAGTACGGCCCATGCTCCCCACCACCCTCTCCGCCGCCGCCGTCACCGTCCTGACCACCGCCGACGCGCATGAAAAGGCCCGTCTCTCCCGCACCTTCGCCGCCGCCTGGCGCGAGGGGGCCATCACCGACCTGGGGCGCGCCACCCCGCCGGCCCGACCCGCACGGCCCGCAAAGCCGGAACTGTGCCACCCCAAAGACATGCCCAAGCGCGGCAAGGGACAGTCCCTGGCCAACCGCATCGCGCTGCTGCACGCCATCGCCCATATCGAGCTGAACGCCATCGATCTGGCCTGGGACATCCTGGCCCGGTTCCACCAATTGCCCGACGGCACGCCCCTGCCCATCGCCTTTCACACCGACTGGCTGCGCGTGGCAGATGAAGAGGCGCTGCATTTCACCCTGGTGGCCGACCGTCTGGCCAGCCTGGGCGCTGCCTATGGTGACCACCCGGCCCATGACGGCCTGTGGCAGGCGTCCGAAGCCACGGCCCACGACTTGGCCGCCCGGCTGGCGGTCGTGCCCATGGTGCTGGAGGCGCGCGGCCTGGATGTCACCCCCGCCATCATCGCCAGCCTGACCAGGGCCGGCGATCAGGAGAGCGTGGCCGTGCTGGAGATCATCCTGCGCGACGAGGTCGGCCATGTCGCCACGGGCCGCCGCTGGTTCCAGGTGGCGGCACAGGCCATGGGGCAGGAGGCCGGCCCCTGGTGGCAGCACCTGGTCCGCACCCATTTCAAGGGCGAGCTGAAACGCCCCTTCAACGGAATGTCGCGCGATCTGGCCGGCCTGCCATCCGATTGGTACGAGCCGCTGGCCGGGAATTGATCCCTTCTACATCTTTTGAACTATGTTCACGCGTCGCAATCTGTGACATGTTGCACCGCAGGGTGGCTGAATGGGGGCGATGTACATGCGGTTGATGCTGGAGGCAGGGCTTTTGCTGCTGTTCGCCGTGCTGTTCCTGCTGATGGCGGCGCTGGCCGTGAAGGCGCAGCAGCCGGACGCGCAGCCGCAGGGTGCCAAGGCCCAGCAGCAGCCGGCCATGGAGGATGAGATCATCGTCCGCGGCCGCCGCAACGAGCCCGATTTTCAGGAGGAATGGGAGCATCACCGCAAGGAGTTCGACCGGCTGAGCAAGATCTACGGCGATCCCTTCACCCCCAACCGCCGCAGCGACCGCATGACCGACACCCCCAATCCCGACAAGGGCAAGAGCGTGATGCGCAGCCCCAGCAGCGACACGGTCCAGGGCCGTCCCAGCCGGGATTAAATCCCCCTTCCCGTTACAGCTTGTTTACAATGGACTTCTTGGCCCAAGGTCGGGAACGGGTAGGATGCTGGCCAGCGATCCAACCGTTCCAGAACCGGAGCCAACATGCCCGTCCTGACCCGCCGCACCGCCCTGTCCGGGCTGTTCGCCCTGTCCGCCACCGCCATGGCGCTGGACGGCATCATGCCCCGCCTGGCCCTGGCCGGCCAGGACAGCCCGGCCGACAAGGCGCTGAACGATTATCTGGAAAAATGCTGGCAGGATGATCTGGCGCGCAGCCCGGAACAGCGCACGCGCATGGGGCTGCCCGGCCCCCATGACAGCTGGACCCTGCCGGATGAGGCGTTCCAGCAGCTGAGCCTGTCGATCACCGCCAAACAGCTGAAGGGTCTGTCAGCCTTTGATCTGGGCGCCTTGTCGCCCACGGCGCGCGTCTCCCACAAGCTGTTCGAGGGCCAGTTGCGCCGCAGCCTGCAGGGTTATCGCTGGCGCCGCCACGGTTATACGGTCAGCCATTTGCAGGGTTCCCATACCGACGTGCCCTCCTTCCTGATCGGCTATCACGCCATCACCAATGAGGGCGATGCGCGCGATTATGTGAAGCGGCTGGAGGGTGTGGCCGCCGTCATCGACGTGGCGGCGGAGAATATGCGCCGCGATGCCAAGGCCGGCGTGCTGCCCCCGGCCTTCAGCTTCGACCGCATCATCGAGGCCGCCCACAACGTCATCTCCGGCGCCCCGTTCGACAAGGGCGCCAAGCAAGACAGCCCGCTGCTGGCCGACCTGAAGGAGAAGGTGGGCAAGCTCACCATTCCCGATGCCCGGAAGAAGACCCTGATCGCGGCCGGGACCCGTGCCCTGACCGGCGGGGTGAAACCCGCCTATGAGCGGTTCATCGCCACCGTCACCGACCTAGCCACCACCCAGAAGAACAGCAACGGCGTCTGGTCCCTGCCCGACGGGGCCGATTTCTACAAGGCCCAGATCAAGCTGCATACCGGCCTGGACATGTCGGCCGACGACATCCACGCCCTGGGCTTGGCAGAGACGGCCCGCCTGCATGGCGAGCTGCGCGAGGCCATGGCGAAGCTAGGCTTCCAGGGCAGCGTCCAGGATTTCTTTAATTTCGTGCGTACCGACCCGTCGGTGCGCTTCCCCGACAGTGCCGAGGGTCGCAAGGAATATCTGGCCACCGCCACCGCCTATATCGACGACATGGCCGCCCGCCTGCCGGAGATGTTCGGCACCCTGCCCAAGGCCAAAATGGTGGTGAAGCCGGTGGAAGCCTATCGCGAGAACGCCACGCCCAGCGCCTTCTACGAACCCTCATCGCCTGACGGCACGCGGCCCGGCGTGTTCTATGCCAACCTGTCCGACATGTCGGTGCAGACCCGCCACGATCTGGAGGCTTTGTGCCATCATGAGGGCCTGCCCGGCCATCATATGCAGATCGCCATCGCGCAGGAGGTGCAGGGCCTGCCCACCTTCCGCAAATATGCCTGGGACACCGCCTATGGCGAAGGCTGGGCCATGTATACCGAACGCATGGCCAAGGATTACGGCTTCTACAAGCAGCCCTTGTCGGAGGCCGGGCGCATCGTGTCCGAACTGTTCCGCGCCGGCCGGCTGGTACTGGATACCGGCATCCACCACAAGCGCTGGACGCGTGAACAGGCCGTCGCCTGGATGAACGAGAACACGGCCAATCCGCTGTCGGACAACAGGACGGAGATCGACCGCTATTTCGTCTGGCCGGGCCAGGCGCTGGGCTACAAGATCGGCATGAACAAGATCCTGGACCTACGGGAAAAGGCCAAGGCCGAACTGGGGCCGAAATTCGACATCCGTGGCTTCCACGACGCGGTGCTGACCAACGGCCCCGTCACCCTGCCCATCCTGGAAGAAGTGGTTCAGGACTGGATCGACACGCGCAAGGCGGCGGCGTGAGCAAGAAGGGGGAGCAACCACCCTCTCACCAGTCCACCGGCTCGTAGGCCAGCACAGCGTCGAATTCGGCATTGGCGGGGTCGATATCGGCATTGATCGGGTCGGCCTTGCCCAGCACCTTCAGCACGAAGCGGCTGGCCACCAGCCATTTGCGCCGGTCGCCCCATTTCAGCTCCGCCACCGCTTCCTCGCACAGCAAGGAAGCCGCCAGCGTATCGGCCATCAGGCCCAGCAGGCGGCGGCCATGGCGCGATCCCTGCTCAGGTTGGCGGCGCAGGAAGGACAGGGCGGCGCGGCATTCCTCTATCGCCCCTTCCAGCACGGCCGACACATCCGCCGCCGACGCTTCCCGCGACGTGGGCGGCAGGTCGGACAGGATGGTGCCCACCCGGCCCAGGAATATCTGGTCGCCCGGCCGCTTGCCCGTGACCATGCGCAGCAATTCCAGGGCCTGGATATTGGCCGGTCCCTCCCACACCGACACGACCAGACAGTCGCGATAGAAGCGGCTGGTCGCCATCTCGTCGGTATAGCCGTTGCCGCCCACCATCTCCACCGCCTGACGGCAGGCCGTCACCGCCTGTTCGGCCGTGCGGTACTTGGCAAGCGCCGTGGCCAGCCGCAGCCAGTCCCCGCCCATGTCGGGATCAGCCAGATGCGCATCGAAGGACAGGACCGACTCGAAGGAGAGCGCCGTGGCCGCCTCCTGCTCCATCATCATGTCCAGCAACTGGTCCTGCACCATCGGGTATTGGCGGATGGGCTTGCCGAAGGCCACCCGGTGCGTGGCCCAGCCGGCACTTTCCAGGAAGGCCCGGCGGATCAGCCCGGCCGATCCCACGGCATTATGGATGCGGCTGTACTCCAGCGCCGCCATCATCATCTTCAACCCGTCCGGTGGGGCGGCCAGTTCCACAGCCCAGCAGCCATTCAGGTCCAGTTCCGCCGTGGCCAACCCCTTGGTCCCCGCCTTTTCCTTCAACCGTCGGGCCCGCTGATGGTTGGGCGTGCCATCCTCCAGATGCGAGGGCACGAGGTAACAACCCAGGCCCCGTCCACCCGCTTCCGCGCCATCGGGCCGGGCCGTGGCCATGGCCAGGCCGGCGCCGGCATTGCTGGTGAACCATTTGATCCCATGCAGCCGGTGGCCGTCATTGCGCCGCTCCGCCCGCGTCGTCGTGGCCCCCACATCCGACCCGCCATGCAGTTCCGTCGCCCAAGTGCCGCCCGACAGGGCCAGCCCATCCATGCGGATCATCTCGGGCAGATAGCGGCCGCGCACATCCGCAGGTGCAAGCGTGTCCAGCACATGCGCCACCGCGCCCGTCATGGTGACGGGGCAATGGATGGAGATATCGGCCTGCGACAGCATGTAACCCATGGCAAAGCAGGCGGCATGGCTGGGTGCCCCCGTCGGCCCCTTGCCCTCCGGCAGATAGGCCAGCCCCACCGCACCCCGCCTGTAGGCCTCGGCATGGCAGGCCAGATAGTCGGGGTTGAAGACGACGCGGCCCGTGCGGTTACCATCGATATCATAGGGGTCCAGGCGCGGCGGTGCGAAGCGGTCGGTATATTCCGCCTGCCGGTCCAACGCGTCACCGGCCCAGGCACCGAATTCCGACAACCGGCCCTCATGTGCCTCCAGCACATGCGGGGCGCGACGTTCCAGCAGGCGGATCAGGTTGGTGTCGGTGTCGAAAAAATTGCTGCCGCGCGCCGTGCGCGGATAATCGGCGGCCTCACTCATGCCCGGCTCCTCCCCTGGATTTAGGGGAGAGGATGACCCAAACGCAAAGGCGGGGGAAGGGCCGCCACCAGCCGACGCGCGCCTGCCATGTGAGGCAGGGCAAGCGATGGTCCTTGTTATGGGGCGGATAAGCGCCCATCTTGGACGGGTCGACTTTGCTACTGGGCTATCTTCCGGCTACCGCTGGTTCTTCCCCGTCGTGACTTTGATGCCCGTGCCGCACTCTCGCGCCGGGCAGCTCCGAACGGGAACTATCCCAGGAGGCTTCCATGTCTATCGGTACCGTCAAGTGGTTCAACAGCACCAAGGGTTTTGGCTTCATCCAGCCCGAGGACGGCTCGTCGGACGTTTTCGTCCACATCTCCGCCGTTGAGCGCGCTGGCCTGTCCACCCTGAACGAAGGCCAGAAGGTCAGCTTCGACCCCGTGCGCGATCCGCGCAAGGGCAAGACGGCGGCTGAAAACCTGCGCGTGGCGTAAATCCACGACCAGGACGGCTTTGAAGGGGCGGCGGCATGGGTACATGCCGCCGCCCTTTCTGTTTCAGGGGAAAAACATGACCAAAGAAGAATTCATCGAATTCGACGGTATCATCGCAGAGGCCCTGCCTGACGGGCGTTTCCGTGTGAAGCTGGAAAACGGGCATGAGATTATCGCCTACACCGCTGGCCGCATGCGCAAAAGCCGCATCCGTTCGCTGGCCGGCGACCGTGTCACGATCGAAATGACGCCCTATGATCTCAGCAAGGGCCGCATCACGTATCGCCACAAGGACGAGCGCAGCGCCCCCACCAACGGCGCCCCGCGCCGCCCGGCCCCGCCGCGCCGGCGGTAAGCGAGCCGCAAAAAAAGGGGGAGCGGACCAGCACCAGCCGGTCCGCTCCCCTTCGTCGTTTGGGCAGCGTGATTACGAAACCACGGCCGCGGCCACCTCGAATTCCGCTTCCGTCTTCGACTTGATCTCCGCCAGCGTGACGCCGGGGGCCAGTTCGATCAGGGTCAGCGGGCCGGTGCCATGCTTGTCCACCTGGAACACGCCCAGGTCGGTGACCACCAGGTCCACGACGCGTGTGCCGGTCAGCGGCAGGGTGCAGGCGTTGAGCAGTTTCGGTTCAATCGCGCCCGTCTTCTTGTCGACGGCGCAATGTTCCATCACCACCACGACCTTCTTGACGCCGGCCACCAGGTCCATGGCGCCGCCCATGCCCTTGACCATCTTGCCGGGGATCATCCAGTTGGCCAGATCGCCATTGGCGGCCACCTGCATGGCGCCCAGCACCGACAGGTCGATATGCCCGCCACGGATCATGGCGAAGCTGTCGGCACTGCTGAAATAGCTGCTATAGGGCAGCTCGGTGATGGTCTGCTTGCCGGCATTGATCAGATCGGCATCCTCTTCCCCCTCGAACGGGAAGGGGCCCATGCCCAGCATGCCGTTTTCCGACTGGAGCGTGACATGCATCCCTTCGGGGATGAAGTTCGCCACCAGTGTCGGGATGCCGATGCCCAGGTTGACATAGAAGCCGTCGCGCAGTTCACGCGCTGCGCGGGCGGCCATTTCCTCACGGGTCCAAGCCATGGTCCGTCTCTCCCTTGCCCTTAGTCGCGCTTGCGGGTGGTGCGCTGTTCGATGCGCTTCTCATGCGTGCCTTCGATCAGGCGCTGCACGAAAATGCCCGGCGTATGGACATGATCGGGATCGATCATGCCGACATTGACCAGCTGTTCGACCTCCGCCACCGTGATGCGGCCGGCCATGGCCATCATCGGGTTGAAGTTCCGCGCGGTCTTGCGATAGATCAGGTTGCCTTCGGTGTCGCCCTTCCAGGCCTTCACGATGGCCAGGTCGGCACGCAAGCCCCGCTCCATGACGAAAGTCTCGCCGTCGAACTCGCGCAGTTCCTTGCCTTCCGCCACCAGCGTGCCGACGCCGGTCTTGGTGAAGAAGGCCGGAATGCCCGCCCCGCCGGCGCGGATGCGCTCGGCCAGCGTGCCCTGGGGGTTGAATTCCAGTTGCAGCTCACCGGACAGGAACTGCTGCGCGAACAGCTTGTTCTCACCCACATATGACGAAACCATCTTAGCGATCTGCTTGGTTTCCAATAGCTGGCCCAGGCCGAAGCCATCGACGCCGGCATTGTTGGAAATGACCGTCAGGCCCTTCACGCCGGACAGCTTGATCGCCGCGATCAGGTTCTCAGGAATGCCGCAAAGACCGAACCCGCCGGCCATCACGGTCATGTCGTCGCGCAGCAGCCCAGCCAGGGCCGATACGGCATCGCTATAGACTTTCTTGCTCATGGGTGCGCCCGCGGCCTCCTCCATTATGGGCTTTTCCCCAGTGGTGTACGGCGGTGCAGCATGGGTGTCAATGCGCCATGACCGTCAAATATGAAAGTCGATTCAATTTTCATATTTGAAATATGTAGTAAGCGGACGGGCACTACCTTGTTTCCAATGTTACGCCTGTGGCGCGGCTGGGGCCAGGACGGCAAGATCACTTCCGGATGGGATGGTGGGCCGGGGCGGCCCGGCAGATCGAAGGTGTTTTCAAATCATGCATATGCGTTTCAATCCGGGCCGGCTGCTGCGCCCGATCCTGGCCCTCATCCTGCTGCTGGCCGCCGCCATTGACACGCCCGCCCAGGACAAGGCGCGCGGGGCCTATCTGGTGGGTATCCTGGGCTGCGGTGACTGCCACACGGCCGGCATGATGCAGGGCAAGCCCGACATGACCCGGCCTCTGGGCGGCAGCGATATCGGCTGGCAGGTGCCGGGCATGGGCGTCTTCGTCGGGTCCAACCTGACCCCGGACCGGGAGACGGGCCTGGGCACCTGGTCGGATGCGGAAATCGTCACCGCACTGCGCACCGGCGTGCGTCCCGACGGGCGGCAGCTTGCGCCCGTCATGCCCTATATGGGCTATAAGAACATGAATGACGCGGACGCCGCCGCCATCGTGGCCTATCTGCGCAGCCTGAAGCCCGTGTCGACCAAGGTCCCCGGCCCCTTCGGCCCGGCGGAGAAGCCGACATTGCCCTATTTCGCTCTGATCATGCCGGGCAAATGACGGGAGGAGAACGCCCATGAGGATCGCACATGTGGCGCTCTGGACCGCCGACCTGGAAACCGCCACCCAGTTCTGGGCCACGCATTTCGGGGCGGAAGTGGGGGAGCGCTATGAAAGCCGGCGCCGGCCGGGTTTCGTCTCCCGCTTCGTCCGGTTGAAGGAAGGGGCCGTCATCGAACTGATGAACGCGCCCTGGCTGTCGGGTGAGGGCGAACAGGGCTGGGAGCGCTATGGCTGGGCCCATATTGCCCTGTCGCTGGGGTCAGAGGCCGCCGTGAACGACCTCGCCGCGCGTCTGTCGGCGCTGGGCCTGCTGGAGGGCGGCCCCCGCTGGACCGGCGATGGCTATTACGAGGCGGTGGTGAAGGACGCGGATGGAAACCTGATTGAGATTACGGTGTAGAGACAAGTTTTACTTGAACCCGTTGGTTTATCAGTCACACTCACAGCTATGGGTAGCAAGATATGGACCTAAACCAATGAAGACGGGGCGGACATTACATCTTCTCTTTGCCACCTTCGTCCTGCTCCAAGGCGTTTTGTTCAGGCCCGCCTCTCATGCGCAGGACTTGCGTGACTACCAGAAAAGCTTCGCCCTCAATTCTTTGGTGTCTGAGGTCAATGATCGGGTCCGAAATGGGTGGAATGGTCGTCAACTGGCTGAACTCCAACAAGACTTGGCGAAGCTGGAGGCGGTCCGAAGCGAGGTCGATCAGCACAAGTTCCCGCCGTGGAAGGCCAGTGCCAAGCTGACCTTGGCTGGGCTTTATATCCAGCTGGCGCGGATATCCCAGAGCTCCTGCATGGCCTATCTCAATCAGGCGGCCTTTGTCGTGAAGGATGTCAACGATATCGGAGCGCAGATCGAGCTGAATCGTGCGATCAAACTGGACACCCACTATACAAAGGCCAATTGGAGCGTAACCGCCTATCTTTGCGACTCCACCGCCGCCAAGGCCGCGACCTTTGCACGTTCGTCCTATGATGAGATGTTGGCAATGCCGTCACTGTCGGAATGGCCGGGGCGGCGCGGCCTGATTCAATTAGAAATTGCCGTGCTGATGCATCTGCAGGCGCCCTGGATCAGGGGAGTTATCCTCAACAGTCCAAAAGACCCAGCGCCGCCCGCGCCCAATCGGCAGGAGGAGCGGGCCCGCCTGGACGGAATCCTGAAGCAGATAGCGTTGGCGGAACCTGACATGTCCAGGCCGGGTGCGGCAGCAGATGATGCCTGCACCTTGAAGCGCGAACGGGGGAACATCATTGTCTGGGCAGTAACCGGCAGCCCTCTGGCCGATGATCCAGAGGTGACTGGGCCCATGCTGGAAAAGGCCCTGGCCGATCTTCGGGACAGTAGGGCTTGCTCAAGGAACAGGTCATCAATCCGAACTCCCTACGTACCGTCCGCGATAGCGGATGCACTGGTGTTTCGTGCGATGAAGACCGGTTCCGTTGCGGATGCCACCGAGGCGCTGAATATTCTGCTGGGCGTTGAGGAACGGGTAATCGCTGGTGAGCAGGAACTGATTGCTGATCAGCGCAGCAAACCAGCCCACCTTGCCTCTAACCTCGCCGAAGCCGTGATGATCGTCGCACGGGCATCAACGGATGTGACGACGTTAGCGCGAATGGAGGAGATACACCGCCGACAAATGCCTCGATTGCTTGGGTGCCGGGATGATCTCACACCTTGCTCCCGAAGCCAGTTGGCGCAGGCGGAACTGCTGTACCGGCTGGGTGTCGCGACCAAGAATCCAGATAAACTGCGGGAGGCGATCACCAGCGCAGAGAAGCTGATGCCTGACCACGGCCGCCCGCGCAGTTCGGTGACCGCCATGGAAGTTGCGACCCTGATCAACGACGCCTCCAAGGCTCTCGCCAAGGTCGGTGGTCCCCGCATACGCCAAGCGGAAATTGACAACCGGCTTGGTGCGGCAAGACGGTGGGATGAGCAAAGCGACGACCAGGAGAATGGACTGGACCTCGAACGCAGGCTGAGCGCCTGCATAAGTGCCGGTCAAAGTAAGGAGCGTAGTGCATGTGTAAACGACTATGCAGCTCTTGCGCGAAAGCATGCTGAAGCCACCCTCGCCGACCATCTGGCCCGCCAGGACGGGAAGGTCATGGAACTCTTCCTGTATATGGCTTGGGCTGAAATGGATGCCGGTATGAAAGCACGTGAGCCCGCATATCTGGAGGCAGGACGTACGCGTCTGACATTATTGAAAGCTGCACTGCCGCAGTTCAAACCAAAGACCGGCTCCAGCGAAGTGAAGTTCGAGGAAAATATGAAGAAAACAGACGAATTGCTCGACACCTGGATTCTCATGATTTCCGGGCAGGAAGCTGCGTTAAGAACGAAATCAAACGAGCCGGCCAAATAGCAGCCTTGCCGGGCCGACACTTCACGGCTGCCGCCGCCTGGGATAGAAGTTGGGCCTTCCCGACATCCTCCGTTCCCGCCCGGTGGCCATCATGACCGACCTGGTCCTTTCCACTTTCATCGCCTTTTTCGTCACCATTGATCCCATCGGCCTGGGCCCCATGTTCGCGGGCCTGACGGCGGGCATGGATGCGCGCCATCGCCGCCGCACGGCCGTGAAGGGCGTGGTGATCGGTACGGGCCTGCTGTTCGGCTTCGCCTTCATCGGTGAATTGCTGCTGACCTCGCTGGGCATCGGTGTCGGGGCCTTCCGCATCGCCGGCGGCATCCTGCTGCTGCTGGTCGCCATCGACATGGTGTTCGCCCGCGAAAGCGGCCTGCGCACGGCCACGGCGGAGGAAAAGGAGGAGGCGACCCACAAGGCCGACATCTCCGTCTTTCCCCTGGCCATCCCGCTGATCGCCGGGCCGGGAGCCATGACCTCGGTCGTGCTGCTGATGGGCCGTGCCGATGGCGACCTGGTGATGCAGGCCATCGTGCTGGCCGTGCTGTCGGGCGTGCTGCTGGCCACGCTGGTCTGTCTGGTCTTCGCGGGCGAGGTGTCGAAGCTGCTGGGCGTCACCGGCATCAATGTCATCAACCGCGTGCTGGGCATCCTGCTGACCGCGTTGGCCTGCCAGTTCATCATCGACGGCGTCATCGAGAGCGGCATTCTGGGCCGGTGACCATCGCCACCGTTCCCCTATTGTTCTCAGACTTGATCTCCGGCATCCTGCCCGTCAGTTTCCATCCGCCGCAGGACCCGCCATGACCGAGATCACGCAGAATCAGGCGCTTGCCTTCCGGCTGGAGCGCCAGCATCTGACGATCCCTGTCGCCGATGCCCTGACGGCGGCCCGCACCCTGGTGGGCGCCCAGGCGCAGGTGCATTCCGCCGCCATCCTGCAGTTGCGGGCGCGCAGCGACAGCGGCGCTGGGGAAGCCGATATCGACCGGGCGCTCTATCAGGAGCGCAGCCTGGTCAAGCTCTGGGCCCAGCGGTCGACCCTGCATCTGATGCCGGCCGATGACCTGCCCCTGGTCATGGCCATCCGGCGCCAGCAGGTGGGCGCCTATCACAATTGGTACGCCAAGGAAGGGTTGAGCCAGGAACAGGTGGAGATCCTGGTCGCCGCCGTGGTGGCGGCCCTGGACCAGGGCGCGCACAGTCGCATGGATTTGTCGCGCCGGCTGGTGCCCACCCTGGGCGAATGGGCGCGGCCGATGCTGGAACATAGCTGGGGCGGCATCATCAAGCTGGCCTGCGCCCAGGGCCATGTCTGCCACGGCCCGGCGGAGAAGGAGGACGGGGAGGGTGCCCGCGAGGCGCTGTTCGTCAGTCTGGCGCAATGGCTGGGCCGGCCCCCGCCCGTGCTGGACAGCCGGGCCGCCATGGCCGATCTGGCCCGCCGGTACCTGTCCGTCTATGGCCCCGCCACGCCGCGGGATTTCAATAAGTTCATCGGCGGCTATGCCGGTCCGGCCCATCAGGGCTTTGCCGATCTGGGCGATGACGTCACCCCGGTAAAGCTGGCGGGCAAGCCCGCCTATATCCTGGCCCGTGACCTGGACGCGGTGAAGGACGCGGCCCCGGCGCCGGGGCAGATCACCGTCCTGGGCCTGTTCGATCCTTACCTGCTGGCCCATGGCGACACCAGCCAGTATCTGGACGACCGGTTCCGTTCCGCCGTCTATCGCGTGGCCGGCTGGATCAGCCCCGTCATCCTGCGCCAGGGCAGGGTCGTGGCCACCTGGACCCACCGCCGCGTAGCCGGCCCCAAGGGTAAGGGCGCCTGGGAGGTGCAGGTCAGCCCGCTGGAACGGGTGTTCAGGAAGGAACTGCCCGCCATCACCCGCGGCCTGCGCCGCCTGTCGGGCGGGCTGCCGGTGACAGTGTCCGGGATTTGACCATCATTCCCGCACGCCCCAAAGCATGTAATTCACGTCCAGATCTTTGGGCGCCAGGCTGAACCGGTCGGACAAGGGGTTATAGGTCACGCCCGACAGTTCCCGCACGCTCACGCCGGCCCGGCGCAGCGCAGCCGTCAGTTCCGATGGCTTCAGGAAGCGCTTCCAGTCATGCGTGCCGCGCGGCAGCCAGCGCAGCACATATTCCGCCGCCACGATGCCAAACAGAAAGCTCTTGGTGGTGCGGTTCAAGGTGGCCATGAAGACCAGCCCGCCGGGCCGGGCCAGCGCCGACACGGCCGCCACGAACAGATCGACATCGGCGACATGCTCCACGATCTCCATGGCCAGTACCACGTCGAACCGTTCGCCAGCCGCCGCCAGATCCTCCGCCGTGGCGGCGCGGTAATCCACATCCAGGCCGGTCTGCGCCGCGTGCGCCGCCGCCGTCTTGACATTCTTTTCCGCCGCGTCGATGCCGGTGACGCTGGCACCCAGCCGGGCCAGCGGTTCTGCCAGCAACCCGCCGCCGCAGCCGACATCGATGATGCGCAGCCCCTCCAGCGGCCGGGGTGCCAGCGGATCACGGCCATGCGCCTTGCAGATCGCATCGCGCAGCCAGGCCAGGCGCACGGGGTTGAACTTGTGCAGCGGCCGGAACTTGCCGGCCGGATCCCACCATTCGGCGGCGATGCGGCTGAACCGTTCGATCTCTGCCGGATCGACGGTGGTGCGTGCTGTGGCGGTCATGGCGATCCCTCCCGGTCATGGGCATTCCTGGCATAGCAAAGCCGGCGGCCCCTGTCGCGGGGGCAATCGGTGGCATGTTGACGCCCCGCCCGCCGGGTCGCACTGTCATGTCCCAAGAGCAAAGGGGCGGGGAGTGACGGCGCGGTGAAGGAGAAGGAACTGCGGATCGCCCTGGTCTGCTATGGCGGGGTCAGTCTGGCCGTCTATATGCACGGCGTGACCAAGGAATTGTGGAAGCTGGTGCGGGCCAGCCAGGCCCTGCATGCCGGCCGCAACGGCCAGCAGACCAGCTTCCGGGCTGCGATGGCGGGCGATCCCCGTCCCTTCGATACCGAGTCGGTCTATTTCGATCTGCTGCGCGACCTGCTGCCCGACCTGTCGCTGCGCGTGCTGATCGATGTGGTGGCCGGGGCCAGCGCCGGCGGCATCAATGGCGTGCTGCTGGCCCGGGCGCTCGCCCATGATCTGGACCTGGAACCCCTGACAGTGTTGTGGCTGGAGAATGCCGACGTCACCCGCCTGCTGACCGCCGGCAGCCGGGCCGGCAAATGGAGCAAATGGTTCATGCGCCCCCTGCTCTGGGCCGTGAACCAGCGCCTGCAGCGGCTGGCCCCGGATGAGGAGGTGCGGGAGAAGCTGTCGCTGTTCGTCCGGTCCCGCTGGTTCCGCCCACCCTTCGACGGCAACCGGCTGATGGGCTTCCTGCTGGATGCGGCCCATGCCATGGGCGACAGCGCCAGACGCCCGCTGGCCAGCCTGCTGCCGCGCGGCCTGCCCCTGTCGTTGCATGTGACCGTCACCGATTTCCACGGCTACACGACCCGCATCCCCGCCCATGACCCGCCGGAGATTCTGGAGCGGGAGCATCGCCACCGTTTCACCTTCCTCTATCGCCGGGGCGGCGAGGGGGAGGTGGACAGCGATTTCAAGGATGGCGATGTGCCCGGCCTGATCTTCGCGGCCCGCGCGTCGGCCAGCTATCCCGGTGCCTTCCCGCCCGCCCAGATAAGGCAGATGGACCGGCTGCTGAATGAACGCGGGGAGGGTTGGGACGGCAGGGCGCATTTCTTCCAGCGCAATTTCGCCGAATATCGCCGCCAGGGGGCCGATCCGGAGCAGGCCAGCTTCATCGACGGATCGGTCCTGAACAACAAGCCGTTCGCCGCCGCCCTGTCGGCCATCGCCGGCCGGCCCGCCTATCGCGAGGTGGACCGCCGCATCGTCTATATCGACCCCAAACCGGCCCGCCTGACCGGCGGTGCCCGGCCGGAAACGCCGGGTTTCTTCCGCACCATCCGCGGCGCCTTGTCCGACATTCCGCGCAACGAGCCGGTGCGCGACGAGTTGCTGGCCATCGCCGGCCGCAATGCCAGGATCGAGCGGCTGCGCGGACTGCTGGATGCCGCGCGACCCCGCGTGACCGAACAGGTGCAGCGCGTACTGGGCGGCCCCCTGCCACCCGCCCCCACGATTGAAGAAATCCGCCACTGGCGCGACCGGGCCAGCGCGGAGGCCGCCTCGCAGGCCGGGTTCGCGTACGAGGCCTATCTGCGCCTGAAGATCGAAGGGGCGCTGGAACATCTGGCGGGCCTGCTGTGCCCGTGCCTGGGGCGCAGCGATGCCGGGGCACGGGTAGCCCTGCTGAAGGCCTTGAATGGCTGGGCGCGGGCGCGCGGCGTGCTGCCCGACCGGCTGGAGGACGGGGAGGACGGGAAAAGACCGGCCTGGGTGCGGTTCCTGCGCGATTTCGACATCGCCTTCCGCTCCCGTCGCCTGCGTTTCCTGATCCGCGAACTGAATGCCATCTACCCGCTGGTGGGCGAGGGCGAACATGCCGACACCAATGCCCGCGACCTGGACGAGATGAAGGCCAGCCTGTACAGCGCGCTGGAGCGCCTGCCCGGCGGCACCGGCCTGACAGATGATGGGTTGGGCATGTTCAATGCCGGCGAACGCAGTGCTCTGGGCAACCTGATGCGCGCCGACGGGCCGGTGCCGTCACCCCAGACGCTGGACCGGGCGCTGGCGCAGCTGGCCGGCGTCTGGAAGCTGGAGGAGCAGTCGGCGGAGATCGACGAGATCTTCGCGCTGATGGGCCTGAATTATCTGGGGCCTGCGGCGCGACGGCAGATATTCGAAGCCTATCTGGGCTTCTCCTTCTGGGACGTGCTGACCTTCTCCACCTCGGGCTGGGTGGAACTGGACGAATTCCACGCCATCCGCGTCGATCGCATCGCCCCACCCGATGCCCGCCTGCTGCGCCGGGCCGGCGCACCGGCCGACCTGCGCAGTGCCCGCATGAACGCGTTCGGCGGCTTTTTCAGCCGCCATGACCGCGAACATGATTATCTGCTGGGACGGCTGCATGCGGCGGAACGGGTCATCGACCTGGTGATCGATGCCGGCGGCATGGAAATGTCCGACGCCCGTGCCAATGGCGTGAAACTGCGCGCCTTCCACGCCATCCTGGTGGCGGAGGAAAAGCGCCTGGGTGCCGGCAACAGTGCGTTGGAACAGGTGCGCGCCTGGGTGGAAGCGTGCGGGTGATGCCAGGCAAAGGGGCTCCACGCTGATTTTCCCCGTCTTGGCGGTTGATGTCTGCGTACAGCAAAACCCCCGCAACTTTTTCAGGTTGCAGGGTTTTTATGGATGCGTGTCAAGGGCCCGCTATTGCACCAGGGTGCGTCACCACGCTTTGCGCTGCTTCCGCGCCTGGAACAGCAAAAAGCCCCGCAACCTGTTGAGGTTACGGGGCTTTTTTGGATGCGGGGGCAGGATTTTACCGATGGTACGACAACTTATCATTGAATATTTGAAATAATAATTCATCCTTATCATCGTTAGCTTATGCCCGATTTTGGGGCCGGAAGCGGACCGGCGGATTTTCGCGTTCGCAAAGGAGTATCGGACATTACCGCCTACCCGGCGGTTCCCTTCGGATACAACTGCACACCTTGTGGTAACAAGGTGTCGTTGCTCACCGGTAGCATCCACCGGCGAGCCAGTGCAGCAGCCGGACGACCTCCCAGCGCTAGACCCAGATGGCGGACAACCTGGTCCAGCCGAGATCACGTCCCATGGGCGCACACTAATGGCACCTGAATTTGGCGGAACGGCGCCAGATTGACGAGATGTTCCAGACATTGATCCCAGGTCGCCGTGGCATTTCTGGTTCTGCCGGCCCTTCCCCTGCTTTCGGTCAGGTTTATGTCGCCTGCTGCATGCAGACCGTGCGTGTAGGAGATCGCGCGCGTCATGGCGCTGTAATAATTCTACTGTAACAGCCTGCGATGACGCATGTGACCGAACGGGTTTGCCGCAATGGAACTGGCAGAACAGTTGCCCAAGCGCGAGGCGCTGTATGGGTTCATTCTTCGCCGGGTCCGCGATCCGTTCGTGGCGGATGATCTTGTGCAGGAAACCCTGACGCGGATGATCGCCTACATGCAATCGAACAAGGTGGCGGACAGTCTGGCGTTCAGCCTGCGGATCGCTGCCAACCTGATTAGCGACCATTACCGCCGGCGCGGGATCGATCAGGCGGAGGCGCTGGAGCCGGAGATCGCCTGTCACCGCCCCAGTGCCGAACAGTCGGCCATGGCGCGTCAGCGGGCCGATGCCTTTGCCCGGGCGCTGGGGCGGATGCCCCCCTTGCGGCGGGAGGTGTTCATCCGCCGGCGCCTGAAGGGGCAAAGCCACCGCGAGATCGCCCAGGCCCTGGATCTCAGCGTTGCCGCCGTTGAAAAGCATGTGGTGCGCGCCCTGGAATGGCTGCATAGCGAGCTCGGCCGGGAGGGGGTGCGATGAGTGGCGGACCCCATCCCCCCGCCAACAGCGATGTGGCCAAGGGCGGTGCCTATTGGGCCCTGCGTCAGGAGGAAGGGCCCGCCCTGTCCCCGGCGGAGCAGGCTGAACTGTCCGCGTGGCTGGCCGCCGACCCGGCCAACCGTGCCGACCTGCAGGCCATGCGCGATGTTCTGACCGACACGGCCCTGACGGCGGCGATGACACGCTTCGTCACGGCTGATGTGGTGCCGGTGCAGCCGACGCGTCGGGCCTGGATGGCGGGCGGCATTGCCGCGGCGCTGTCCCTGACCATCGGCGCGCCCCTGCTGCTGTCCCGCCCGCGGGAGGAAGGGACGGTATCGATGGCGCGTGTGACGGTGCCGCCGGGTGCGGCCCGCACCATCGAGCTTGCCGATGGCAGCCGGGTGATTGCCAATGGCCGCACCGACCTTCTGACCGCCACCGACACCCCGTCCCGGCAACTGACGCTAACCCGTGGCGAGGCCTTCATCCGGGTTGCGGCGATGGCGGAACCCGCGCCCTTTGCTATTGATTGCGGGGCGGCGCGCATCCAGACACTGGCCGGCGCCCTGAACCTGGATGTGGCCGACGGGCTGACGGAGATTTCGCTTTATGAAGGGGCGGCCCTGGTGACCGTGGGGGACCGCGCGGTCCGCCTGCGTCCCGGTGAACGGGCCGGGGTGGAGGGTACCCGCGTCACCGGTCCCGTTTCCTTCGACCCGCAGGCGGGTGATTTCCGCACGGGCTGGCTGGTCACACAGGGTTTGTCACTGTCGCAACTGACGGAACGGCTGAACCGCACGGCACCGGTTCCGGTACGCATCGCCGATCCCGCCATCGGCGGTCGCCGTGTCGCGGGGCGGTTCAAGCTGACGGAGCCGGACAGGCTGCTATCCTCGCTTGGCAAGCTGCATGGCTTCACGGTGCGACAACGCGACGGAGCGCTGGAGCTGGTGACTGCGTAGCCACGCTGCGCCGGCAAAACAGGAACATGCCCCGCTGTCACGTAACCGCCTTTAAACATTCACGAAACTGTCCTGTCCGGTTTTGGGGGGCGCCCCCGTCTTCCTACCGATCCCGCGCCGCATGCCGGCGCCGGCGTTCCTTGGGGGAAGAGACGTGAAGACCATCCGAATTGCCCTGCTGGCCGGTGTGGCCCTGGCCACCCTGTCGCCTGCCCTGTCGGCCGCCATGGCCCAGCAATCAGCCGCGACCCGCAGCACCAGCCTGTCAATCCCCGCCGGTGATCTGGCCGGCGCCCTGGATCAGTTCTCCCGCCAGACGGGCCTGCAGGTCATGGCCGACCCCGCCCTTCTGTCAGGCAAGCGCACAAAGGGCGTGTCGGGTGCGCTGGCGGTGCCGGCGGGCCTGCGTCAGCTCCTGGCCGGCACCGGCCTGGATTTCCAGATGGACGGGGAAACGGTGCTGTTGCTGCGGCAGACCGCCGGCGCGATCCCAACCGCAGCCCCCCTACCTGCGGGCGCGCAGAGTACCGCCGCCGCGTCGCCGGTGCTGGAGGAAGTGATCGTCACGGGCTTCAAGGGCTCCATCACCCGCGCACTGGACATCAAGCGCGAGGCGGACAGCATCGTGGATGCCATTTCGGCGGAAGATATCGGCAAGTTCCCCAGCCAGAACATTGCCGAGGCGCTGCAGCGCGTGCCCGGCATCTCCATCGTGCGCGACCGGGGCGAAGGGCTGTTCGTGCGGGTACGCGGCCTGGGTGCCAATTTCCAGACGACGACCCTGAACGGGCGCAGCGCCGCCGTGAACGAAAATGTACGTGACAGCGGTCAGAGCGGGCGGCAGTTCCGCTTCGACACGCTGCCATCCGAGCTGGTGTCCCGCGTTGATGTGATCAAAAGCCCGACAGCGGCCCTGGATGAAGGCGCCATTGGCGGCATTGTCGATGTCCGCACCTTTCGTCCGCTGGACCTGAAGGATACCGAGCACGCCTTCTCCGCCACCCTGTCCTATCCCGAACTGGCGGATAAGCTGGATACGCGCTTTTCCGGCCTGACCAGTTGGCGCAATGAGGAGCGGACCTTCGGTGTGCTGCTGGCCGCCGTCTATGACCAGCGCTCCATGCGCCAGGACCGGGCCATGAATGGCGGCTGGTCCTATCTGCCCGCCGGGATCGACACCAATGGCGACCGGGTGGCCGATAGCGGCCCCATCTACCGTTCCGCCAGTACCCGCCCCACACTGGAGCAGGAAGAACGTGAACGGATCGGCCTGTCGGGTGCGTTGCAGTGGTTTCCCACGCCGGACATCGACATCAATCTGGACCTCGCCTATACCGATCTCGATATCAAGTATGATGAACTGACCTATTCGGCGGACTTCAACTGGGCGCAGTTGGTCCCGAATACCGCCGTGATCCGCGACGGTGTACTGGTGGCCGGCACGGTGGGTGCTTCCAGCCAGATCGGGCGCGAACAGTCGGAATTGGCGCATGAGAACCTGCAGGCCGGCCTGAACGGGACCTTCCGCTTCGGTGATGGCTGGACGCTGACGGCGGACACCGCCTATTCCCGCGCCTATAGCGATACGCCCACGCCCATCCGCCGTTCGCGCGTGCTGGGTCCCGTCGGCAATGTCGCCTTTGAATATTTCCCCGCCGGCGACCAAGTGCATAATCTGCGCTTCCTGACCGCCGACCTGAACAGCCCCGCCACCCTGCCGGGTCGCCGCCTGGAATGGCGCGTCAATGACAGCCTGGACACCGAAAAGGCCGCCCAGATCGATCTGGAGAGGGAGCTGGAATGGGGGCCGGTATCGGCGGTGAAGGCCGGGGTGAAGTATCGCGACCGCCTGCGCGATTATGATCGCCGCGACCTGACCATCACGCGCGACCGCAATGGCCGATCCATCACCGGCACCTTCTATGGCCCCGAATATTACGAGACGGATTTTCTGGTCGATGATTTCCTGGGTCAGACGGGCGCCACCCTGCCGCGTGAATGGGTTGTCCCCAGCGGCGACAAGTTCTTTGAACTGATGGACCCGGCCCTGATCAATCAGCCGCTGGCCCGCGCCGACCTGCGCAATTCCTACCGCATCACCGAAAAGATCAAGTCCGCCTATGTCATGGCCGATCTGGACAGCGAGGTGGCGGGCCTGCCGGTGCGCGGCAATGCCGGCGTGCGGGTGGCAGGCACCAAACAGGTCTCCGCCGGCCATGCCGATGATGGCCGGAAGGCGGACCCGGTGCGGTTTGAAAAGGACTATGCCGACATCCTGCCCTCGGCCAATCTGGCTGTGGACCTGACCGATGATCTGGTGAGCCGGGTATCGGTGGCCAAGGTCATCACCCGCCCGTCGCTGGCCGATCTGGCCCCGCGCCTGACCCTGAATTCGTCGGACAGGATTTTCACGGCGGTGGGCGGTAATCCCAACCTGGAACCGTTCGAGGCCTGGCAATATGACGCCACGCTGGAATGGTATTTCGCGCCCAGCAGCGCCCTGATCGGCGGCCTGTTCTACAAGGATATTGGCACCTTCATGACCACCCGCAAATCCACGCTGGTGGTGGACGGCGTGGATTATGAACTGTCGGCCCGTGTCAATGGCGGTGATGCCAGCATCAAGGGCGTTGAAATCGCCTATCAGCAGACCTTCGACATGTTGCCGGAACCGTTCGACGGGCTGGGCATACTGGCCAACTATACGTTCACCGATACCGAGGCCACCTATTTCGATGGCACCCGGACCATCAAGGATGATCTTGAAAATGTGGCCCGCCACAGTTTCAACCTGACCGGCTTTTATGAAAAGGGGCCGATTGGTATCCGCCTGTCCTATAGCTGGCGCGGCGACGTGCTGGCCCAGGTCGGCACCAACGGGCTGGAAAACGCGAATGACAAGGCGTTTGGTTCCCTGGACGGCAATGTCACCTGGCAGATCAACGACAACCTGACTCTGGTGGCCGAGGCGATGAACATCACCGACGAAGCGCAGTGGCAATTCGTGGCCGACGATCTGTTCTCCCGCTACGACTATTATGGCCGGACCTTCTCGCTGGGTCTGCGGGCCAAGTTCTGATCCATCATTCCCAACCGTCACGCCCCCGTTCCGGAGCTTGCATCCCATGCTGTCCCGTCGCCAATGGCTGAAGAACGCCACTGCCGCTTCCCTTGGTTTTGCCGGCCTGGCCGCCTTTGCGGCACGCGGCGGGACAGCGCCGCTTTCCCTGCCCCTGGAACAGGACCCGGTGGGCCTGCTGGATCTGCCGCGGGGATTCTCATATCGCATCATCTCCCGCACAGGCGATGAGATGACCGACGGCTTCCTGACGCCGGGCGCACCGGACGGCATGGCCGCCTTTCCCATCCCCGGTGACCCGGACCGCTGTCGGCTGGTGCGCAATCATGAACTGAACCCCACCGTCACCGACCGGGGCGCCTTCGGCCCGGATCATGCTCTGGCCCGCCGCCTGTCCGCCGATCTGATCTATGACCATGCACCGGACGGGCGCCCGCTGCTGGGCGGGACCAGCAGCTTCACCTATAATCTGCGTACAGGGCGTATCGAACAATCCAACCTGTCATTGGCGGGCACCACCCAGAACTGCGCCGGCGGGGCCACCCCTTGGGGAAGCTGGCTGACCTGTGAGGAGCGGGCGGACAGGGCCGGCCCCCTGACCGGCAAGGATCACGGCTTTGTGTTCGAGGTGCCGGCGGCGGCCACATCGCCCGTCACGCCGGTGCCCATCAAGGCCATGGGCCGCTTCATGCACGAAGCCGCCGCCGTCGATCCTGCCACCGGCATCGTCTATCTGACCCAGGACGAACCGCGCTGCCTGTTCTACCGCTACCTGCCCGATGCACGGGGCGAACTGGCAAAGGGCGGGCGGTTACAGGCCCTTGCCCTCCGGGGTCACCGGATGGCCGACCTGCGCAACTGGCCCGTGGACAGCGAACCCGGATGGGGTGCAGGCACGGTAAAGCCGGGGCAGCGCATGAAAGTCGACTGGATCGACCTGGACCGCGTCGAGGTGCCCGATGGCGACCTGAACCAACGCGGGGCCGCCAACGGGGCTGCGCTGTTCAGCCGGGGCGAAGGCATCATCTTTGGCCGCTCGCCCGAAGGACGGCCCGAGATCTACTTCACCACAACCGATGCCGGTGCGGCCCAGGTGGGTCAGGTCTGGCGCTACCACCCTTCGCCTAGTGAAGGGCAGGCCAGCGAACAGGGCAGCACCGGCGAGCTGGAGCTGTTCTATGAAAGCCCCGGTGAACAGGCGATGGAAGCCGGCGACAACCTGACCGTGGCGCCTTGGGGGGGGCTGATCCTGTGCGAGGACCGGCCCGTCGGGAACAGGGGCGTGCGCAACCATATCCAGATCCTGAGCCGGCGCGGCGATCTGGTCCCGTTTGCCACCAACATGCACAAGGATAATGGGGAGTTTACGGGTATCTGCTTCGCCCCCGATGCCTCCACCTTGTTTGTGAATATCCAGCGCCCTGGCCTGACCCTGGCCATCAACGGGCCGTGGCAGGATATCCGGCGAACATTGCCCGCATAGAAAAAGGGGCCGGCACGCAAAGTGCGACACGCCCCCAGGAGGACGCCAATATGCCTCGCATGTCGATCCCCGAAGAACGAGCACAGCGGACACTTGGATCCGTTGCAGCCGCCGGCGAAATCGGCGCTGCCATTGTCCATCAGGCGGGCCATGGTGAGATCACCGCCCCCGGACCCCCACCCCTGGCGGATCGTACAGGTGGGCCCACAGGTTCCTCCCGCGCGCGACGCCGCGTCAGCCTCGTGGGGGCACGCCGCCCCGCGCGCGGGGCCCTCCTATGGACTACCTGCACGACCGCCAAACACAAACCAAAGCTGGGTCAACTTTTCGACGCCTATACAGAGCCAAACTTCAATGCTGATTGACATGTCGGTCGACACGCGCGCGCCGAAGACCAGACAGCGCTGTCCTTTTATGTGTCTGCTCACTGAAAATCCGGCTTCCGACGCTCTGCGAAGGCCGCCAACCCAACGGCGCGTTCCGAGGTCGCAGCTTGTTCGGCGATCTGTTCACATTCTGCATCAAGCTGCATTTTCAAACCGGTATTGGCACCCGTCAGAAGCAATCGCTTGGACCTTCCGAGCGCCCCCGTTGCGCCATCGGCCAGTTCGTCTGCCAATGCCGACACTTCATGCGCGAGACTCCCGCTGGCGACAACCCGCGTTATGAGGCCTATGGAAGCAGCATCCTGCGCCGGGACCCGGCGATTTGTTAGGGTCAGTTCCTGGGTGCGGCGAAGTCCGATCAGCTTTGGCAGCAGCCATGTCGCCCCGCCATCGGGCGTCAACCCGATCCGCGAATAGGCCATGGTGAAATGGGCCTCGGGTTCGGCAAGCGCGATATCGCCAACGGCCGCCAGTCCGATGCCCGCCCCCGCCGCCGGCCCCTGGATGGCGGTGATCACCGGCTTCTTCATCATGGCAAGACCGGCAATCGCCGGATGCAGATAGGACAGGATTTCCCGAAGCAGTGCGGGCAGCGCGTCGCCGGCCGCATGCAGGGCCTTGACATCACCGCCGGCACAGAACATCCGACCATTGGCACGGACAACTACGCAGCGGACCGCGGCATCCCGCTCCACGGATTTCACCGCAGCCAGCAGACCCCGCGCCAGCGGCACATTGAAGGCATTGCCGACATCCGGACGGTTGAGCGTGATAAAGGCCACCGCACCCCGGCACTCCAGTTGGACTGGATTGGCGTCATCATCCGGCATTTCACACTCCAACCGGCAGGTCATTGAAAGGGATATCGCGATCGACACGAATGTCCGGCGGCAGACCGAGCACGCGTTCGGCGATGATATTCTTCAATATCTCATCAGTACCGCCCGCGATCCGCATGGCGGCACCCCAGAAGAAATTGCGCTGGAAACCACCGGCGGGCGCCGTCATATCGTCATCCGCGACGATGCCATGGGCATCCAACAGGTCCAGCGCCTCTGTCGCCAGATCCTGCATCTGGCGAGCGGAAACGATCTTGCCGATGGCGGCTTCCGGCCCTGGCGTACCGCCACGGCTCAGCGCCGTCTGGCTGCGCAGCCTCGTCAGCCGCAGCCCTTCGGCGGCCACATACCAATCGGCCAGCACCCGACGGAAGCCGCCATCGCGCAGGGCCGAACCATGGCCCTCCACGCTGGGTAACCGGCTGGCCAGCGCCATCAAGGCCGCCCAGTTCGGGCCCGCTCCCCCACCAACCGACAGGCGCTCATTCATCAAGGTCACCAGGGCGACATCCCAGCCCCTGCCAACCTCTCCCACCCGCTGGGCATCCTTCACCCGCACATCGACGAAATAAACCTCGTTGAAGCCCCGGCCCCCGTCCGCCTGATGCAGGGGGCGTATCTCGATCCCCGGCGACTTCATGTCGACCCAGAACATCGTCAGCCCCTTGTGCTTGGGAACATGGCTGTCGGTGCGGGTCAGCAGCAGGCCGAAATCGGCGAAATGGGCACCCGATGTCCAGACCTTCTGACCATTGATGATCCAGTCCCCCGTCCCGTCCGCAACCGGAACTGCGCGCGTCCGGCTGGCCGCCATGTCGGAACCCGCCGATGGTTCGGAGAAGAGTTGGCACCAGATCTCCTCTCCCTTTATCGCGGGGCGCACGAACCGCTGTTTATCTGCTTCGTTGCCGGCGGTCATGATCGTGGGCAGGCACATGCCAAGACCCACACCAAATATGGCCGAGCCCAGGCCGAGCTTCATCTCCTCCTCGCCAAAGATGATGCTCTGCATCAATGTCCCCCCGGGGCCGCCCCATTGCGCGGGCCAATGGATGCAGGCATAGCCGGCATCGGCCTTGCGGACCTGCCAGTCCTTGTCCGCAGCAATCGACCGGACGTTCTCTTGCCCGTGTAAGACGATGATGCGCGATATCGGGGCATTGGCCGCAAGCCATTCACGGACCTGGGCGCGGTATGCGGCCTCTTCCGGACTGTCGTGAAAGTCCATCCCTCTTCCCCCGGTCAGGCGACGGCGCGCAGTTCAAGCGCGCAAACCAGCCGTTCGCGCCAGAAGGGCGGCCCGCCCAGCGCCAGCGCCAGTTGGCGGGCACGGCGCAGGTACAGGTGACAGTCCGCCTCCCAGGTGAACCCGGTCCCGCCATGGATGTGCAGGTTCTCCCTGGCCGCGAAATCATAGGCCTGACTGGCGGCGATCCTGGCTGCCGCTGCGGCTTGGGGCAGTTCCGTGGCACCGGAATTCAACGCCCAGGCTCCATAGTAGGCGTTGGAACGGGCCAGTTCGTTCCTGATGTAGATATCCGCCAGCTTGTGCTTGATCGCCTGATAACTGCCGATCACCCGCCCGAAGGCATGGCGCTCCTGGGCATACTCCGTCGCAGCCTCCAGGCAGCGATCCGCCCCGCCGACCTGCTCGAACGCGAACAGCACGGCCGCCCGGTCAAGAATAACGGAAAGCGTCGCCGCCCCCGCACCTTCCGCGCCCAGCCGTTCACACGGCACATTGTCAAACGTGAGCTGTGCGGCGCTGCGGGTGGGGTCCAGCGTCCGTACCCATGTCCGCGCCACGCCATCATCCGCCAGATCGACGATGAAAAGGCCTGGTCCCGCCGCATCCTGCGCCGCCACGATCGCATGGGTCGCGATATCGCCACCGGTTACGGGGACCTTGGTGCCGGTCAGCCTGCCGGCGGAGACACGAGTTCCCTTGGACGCTGAACCCTGCACCCCCGGATGCCCGGCGGCAGCAAGGCAGCCCATCACACGGCCGGCGGCAATACCGGGCAACAGCGCGTCCCGCTGTGCATCGCTGCCGAAGGTCAGGATGGCTTCGGCAAAGATATAAACTGTGGAGGCGAAGGGGATGGGGGCGACAACACGGCCCAATTCCTCGGCAATCGCGCAAAGTTCGATATGGCCGAAGCCGGCGCCGCCCCATCTTTCCGGAATGGCCGTACCGGTCCACCCCATCGCAACAACCGCTGTCCAAAGGTCAAGATCAAAGGACCGGCTGTCATCATCAAGAACCCCACGCGTCACCGCCACCGGACAGCACGCCTGAAGAAACCGGCGTGCCTCCCGCTTCAGGTATTTCTGGTCATCTGAAAAGTCGAAATTCATGCCCGATCTCCCGCCGCGATCCCCTGTCGGACATCAATGCTGCCTGATTTCGAACTCCTGCCCTGCCTCCAGCCATGCCTCGCGCTCGGCCTTCAGCGCCGTCCGCCGGACCTTGCCAGCGTCATCCCGCAAGGGCGTCGCGCTCAACTCATAGCTTGCCGGCCATTTATATTTAGCCAGTCTCTCCTCGACATGGGCGTCAACGGCCGCAAGGTCGAACTGCCTTCCTTCGCGCAACTGGATGATGGCATGGACGCGTTGGCCCAGATCATCGTCGGGCAGCCCGATCACAGCCGAGGATGCGATGAGGGGATGTTCGTCCAGCGCCGCTTCGATTTCGGCCGGATAGACATTGGCCCCGCCACGGATGATCAGGTCCGACCGGCGATCCGCCAGGAACAGGTAACCATCCGCATCGATATGGCCAAGGTCGCCGATCCAGAACCCGCCGGACGCGTCCCGGCTCTGTTCCGCGCCGATATAGCGGAACCGGGCCGCTCCCGCCGCAGGGAAATGAACCTCGCCCACTTCACCGATATCCGCCTCACTGCCATCTTCGCGCAGGATGCGGACCGTCCCGGGCGCCACCTTGCCCACCGAACCCGGTTTGCGCAGCCAGTCCCGCCCGCCGATGGCGGTGCCGCTGCCTTCGGTGCCGCCATAGGCCTCAAAAATCCGATCCGGACCCAGCCAGTCGATCCAGGCGCGCTTGACCCAGGGCGGGCATGGCGCCGACATGTGCCAGACGCTTTTCAGCGAGGACATGTCATAGGATGCGCGAACATTGTCCGGCAACGCACAGATGCGCTGCATCATCGTCGGCACCATGGCGACGAAACCGGCCTTGTGGACCTGCACCAGACGCAGGAACTCCTCGGGATTGAAACGGGTCATGCCGACGACATGCGCACCTGCCAGCAGGGCCAGAGAGGTGAACAGGAACGGCATATTGTGGTAGAGCGGGCCGGGGTTGAGTACCACCGTGTCCTCGGTCATACCGAGCGGCGCATAGAGTGGAGCGGCAATGTTGATGAAGGCCGGCATCGTATCGACGACGATCTTCGGACGCCCGCTGGAACCGCCACTGGCGATGGCCTTCCAACTGTCAGCGCCGACGTCGGGCACAGGCGCATCGCTGAAAGCTTCCAAGGCACAGCCGGCTGGTATCCTGGGACCGGCATAGGTGAAATTGGCGTCACCGATGACGGCGGCGGGGGATGCCAACGCAATCATCTCGCCAGCTTCACGGTCGGGCAGCTTGGATGGCATCAGGCACGGGGTCGCACCGGCTTTCCAGACACCGGCCACCGCCTCATGGAACTCCGCACCGTTGGGCAGCATGACAACCACCCGATCATTGTGCCGGACACCCAGCGATGCCAGCAGCCGGGCCCGCCGGTTCGAGCGCCGATCAAGTTCCTGCCAGGTCAGCGAACCGTCGGGATAGGTAACGGCGGGCGCCTCCCCCCTCCGCTTGGCGTGGTCCTGGATTATCGACGACATGGACTTGAAGGACATGTTTTCCATTTCCGTTCCGATGGTCGGGTACGCTGGTAAGAGCCGGCTGAATGGCGTCCTTATCCAGGCAGCGCATCGAGCAGCGCCCGGGTGCGGACCTTAATGGGCTCTTCCATGATGCGATCGGTGTGGATGTACAGCTTGTTCTGTTCCACCGCGGTCAAGACCATCCGACCGACCTCGTCAATACCGGTCCCCTGCTGCAGCGCCTGGTTCAGCAGTTCCCGCCGCTCCGCACGCCGTGCTTCCTGGGCCTCCGACAAGGGCTCCGCCCCCTTGGGCGCGCCTTCCTGCGAGCGATGGATCACATTGGTCGCAACGGGGCCGGGGCACAGAACGCTGACACCAATTCCTGCCGGCGCCAGTTCCAGATTGAGCGATTCAGACATTCCCACCACGGCAAACTTGGCCGTGCAGTAAAGGACGCCCGACCCGGTCGCCACCAGACCCGCACCGGAAGAGGTGTTCACAATGTGACCACCCTGGCCATTCAGCAGCATCCTGGGCACGAACGTCTGGATGCCGTTGATGACACCATGAAGGTTGATGCCGATGGCGAAATCCCACAGGGCATAGGTCAGTTTCCCCGGTGTTTCCGCCACAATGACACCGGCATTGTTGAACAGCAGGGACACAGGGCCAAGTGCTGTTTCGGCCGCGTCCGCCGTGGCAGCATAGGCATCGCGGTCGCGGACATCCAACCGATAGGTCTCGACCTGGGTGATCTCCTGCAACTCCGCCTTGGCACGGGCAAGACCCTCACTATCCAGATCTGCCAGGGCCAACTTGGCCCCAGCGCGTGCGAAGGTCCGGGCGATGCCAAGGCCGATGCCATTGGCGCCACCTGTGATGAAGGCCGTGCGCCCCCGTATGTCAGTCATCCGATCTCTCCTGACGTCATATCCCAACCTGGCCGGTGGTGCCTCCCGGCCGGGACCATTGTTGCGTAACCGGTCAGGCAGCCGGGGCGGGCATGGCATCCAGCAGGGCTTTGGTCCGGGCCTTGATGGGTGCTTCCATCACACGGTCGGTATGGACGTAGAGGCTGTTCTCGCGCACGGCCTTGAGCACCATCTCGCCGACGTCATCGATGCCGACACCCTGCTTCAGGGCCTCCGTCATGATGGCGATCCGTTCCGCGCTCGCCCGTTTCTGCTCCTCCGTCAGGGTCAGACCCGCCTTGGGCGATGTGCCGGCCGATCGCTGGATGATCCCCGTGGCCACAGGACCGGGGCACAGCACCGTGACGCCGATACCGGCAGCCCCCAGTTCGGCATTGAGCGCCTCTGACATGCCCACCACCCCGAACTTGGCCGTGCTGTACAGCACCCCGGAACTAGTCGCCGCCAGCCCGGCGCCAGATGCGGTATTCACGATGTGGCCGCCCAGACCCCGCGCAACCATTCCCGGCAGAAATGTCTGGATGCCATTGATGACGCCATGGAGATTGATCCCGATCCCCCAATCCCAGAGATCGTAGGTCAGCTTCGCCACCGGCGCGCCACCCGCGACCCCGGCATTGTTGAACAGCAGCGATACCGGTCCGAGCGACTGCTCGACCTCTGCCGCAACAGCGGCGTAGGCGGCGCGGTCACGCACATCAAGCCGGAAGGTCTCCACTGAGGTGATCTGCTCCAGTTCCGCCTTGGCGCGGGCCAGGGCATCGGCATCCAGGTCGACCAGGGCCAGCTTGGCCCCGGCCCGCGCCAAGCTGCGCGCAATTCCCAACCCGATACCGTTGCCGCCGCCGGTGATAAAGGCGGTCCGCCCCTGTACGTCGGTCATTCAGTGTCTCCCTAGCCTTCATGTCTTCTCGCCGCCTGAACAGAACGACCATGGGCGCGGGGCTGTACCCTCTGCACCCATGTCCCTGCAGGCAATTGGCCTGGATGAATTCGCTCCAACGCTAGGGTACGACCCCATGAACACCAAATGCAAAGGGGAGCCGGGCAATGCCCTGGGGGAATAGCTGCGGCCGCTTAGTCGGTCCTCAACCTGCCCCACCCCCTATAATCTTCACATTGGCCCAAGGCGGAATGCCGGCGGCTTCACCTGTGCCATGCATCCAGATCGCATAATCGCGGGGGCAAAACGTCGCTTCCCCGCGCTTGCGCCTCATGAAGCCACAGGCCTTCAGATCAACCGACAGAGAGATTGTAATGAACATCAATGGAGTTGGCGCCATCGTCACCGGCGGCGCATCGGGACTGGGCGGCGCCACAGCGGCGCTTCTGGCCAAGGCCGGCGCGAAAGTCACCATCTTCGACCTCAATGCCGAACTTGGCGCGGCCCACGCCCGGCAGATCGGTGGTCATTTCATCCCGGTCGATGTGACGGACGAAAATGCTGTGGAAGCCGCAATTCAGGAGGCGGAGGGCCTGAATGGCAGGGCTCGTATCCTCGTGAACTGCGCGGGTATCGGCCCCCCGGCAAAAATGATCGGGCGCGACGGCAAGGCGCTGCCCCTTGCCGCATTTTCAAAGATCATCAACATCAACCTGATCGGAAGTTTCAACGTACTGTCAAAATTTGCCGCCCGCATCCATGAAGCGGAAATGATCGGCCCGGAGGAACGGGGCGTTATCGTGAATACGGCCAGCGTCGCCGCCTTTGATGGCCAGATCGGCCAGGCCGCCTATGCAGCCTCCAAGGGTGGTGTTGTCGGCATGACCCTGCCGATCGCGCGGGAACTGGCGCGGTACGGTATCCGCGTGGTCACCGTCGCACCGGGCCTGTTCCTGACCCCGCTGCTGGCATCGCTGCCGCAAGAGGCACAGGAATCCCTGGGCAGGCAGGCACCATTCCCAAGCCGCCTGGGCCACCCCGATGAGTTTGCCCGCATGGTGGCAGCGATCATCGACAATCCGATGCTGAATGGCGAGACCATCCGCCTGGATGGCTGCATCCGCATGGCGCCGAAATAACGCTGCCCCTTGTCCGATCAGGAAACCAGCTCATGAGCCATCAATATGTCGATGTGAGCCGCAAAGGGCGGCTCACCATTGTCACCCTCAACCGGCCCGTGGCGCACAATGCGCTGAACCTCGACGCCCACCTGGAACTGGAGGCGGTTTTCGATGCCTTCGCCGCCGATGATGAGCAATGGGTTGCCATTATCACAGGGTCCGGCACCAAAGCATTCTGCGCCGGCCATGACTTGAAGCAGCAGGCGGCCGGTGGCGGGCTGCAACTGCCGCCGACGGGCTTCGCCGGCCTTACCTCCCGCTTCGATCTCACCAAACCGGTCATCGCCGCCGTGAATGGCGTCGCGATGGGGGGTGGGTTTGAAATCGCGCTGGCGTGCGACGTGATCGTGGCGGCGGCCCATGCCGTCTTCGCACTTCCCGAGCCCCGGGTCGGCCTTGCCCCGCTGGCGGGCGGCATACAACGACTGCCGCACAGCATCGGGCTTCATCGCGCCATGGGGCTGATGCTGACAGGTCGCCGGATCGGCGCTGCAGAGGGCGCAGCACTCGGTTTCGTGAACGAAGTGGCGGAAGCTGACGTTCTGGACACCGCCCGCCGCTGGGCCGGCGACATGCTGGCCTGCGGTCCCCTGTCCCTTCGGGCCATCAAGGAAGCTACCCTGCGCGGTCGTGACACAACCGTGGCGGAGGGCATTGCCGGACAATGGGAATACCCTGCCATGAAGGCAATGCTGAACTCGCGGGACTATGTCGAAGGCCCCGCCGCCTTTGCCGAGAAGCGGACACCAGAATGGAAAGGCCGCTGACCCTGTAAACGGGTTCGGGCAGCGATGACGGTTTCGTCATCGCTGCCCGAACGGAAATCAGGGTCGGAGAACCGGCCCCGCCGGATCAGAAGGAGTACCCGAACGACGCGCCGAAGACCCGCGGCTGGACATAGCGCACGGCTTCCAGCGACAGCGCATTCTGGCTCATGCTGATCTTGTATTTGGCATCGGTGAGGTTGCGCCCATAGACCGAGAAGGTCATGTTATCATCCACCGTCAAGGTCACAGAACCGTCGAGCGCCACATAGCCGGGCTGGCTGAGGCTGTTATCGAAGGTGAAGTAGACGCGGCTGCTGTAATAAGGCGACAGCGCCACCGTCAGCTCCTTGTTTGCATCCAAGGACGCATAATAGGTCAGCGTCGAACTGGCCGTGAATTCCGGTGCCCGCACCATGGTGGCACCACTGACATCCAGGCTGACATTGGCGTAGAGCAAGCCGCCCGCCGTCGCCGGAAGCCTCGGATTATCCACATAGCCCGGTGCGGATTTGAAATCGACATAGCGCGCATGGGTATAGGCCACGGCGGTGCGCAGATCGAAGGCCTCGCTGAGATGCGCCGTAACATCGGCCTCCACGCCATAGATGCGGGACTTCGGCACATTGAACAACTGGTTGAACACCGCGCCGTTCTGGCCGGAGATTGTCGCATTCACCTGCGTGTCTTTGTAATCATAATAGAAGGCAGCGGCGTTGAAGGAGATATCGCGCGTTGCTGACTTCAGGCCAATCTCGAACGCATCCACCTTCTCCGGCGAGACGCTGGGTCCGTTTGCCGACGTCGCATCGAACACGCCGCTTTTGAACCCCTTGCTGTAGGTCGTGTAGACCTTGGTTTCCTCGGTAAGCGCATAGCTGACGCCGACGCGCGGCGTCCATTGCCGGTCAGTCTGTTTCTGGATGCGGGTATAAGGGGACGGCGCCAGGACGCCCATGGCGCTGGAATTTCCACGATCCTCATCACTGTAGCGGATGCCGCCGATGATTGAGAAATCACCGATCCTGTAGGTGCCATCCGCATAGCCGGCAATGGAATTCAAACGGCCGGCGGAATTGGACAGCGGCGTGCCGGTGGACGTCAGGATAGGCACTTTGCTCCGGCTTCGGAAGTAGTAGACACCGGCGACATAGGTGAAGGGCTCGTTCTCGGCCGATGCAAAATTCACTTCCTGGGAGAAGGTCTTGGTCGCGACCTTCAGCGCGACATCCTGGTTCAGATAGCTGAGGTCGATCTCATTGCGCGCCGCAAGATCGTTACGAAGGAATGCCGTGAAGGACGACAGCGTGCCACCCCAGACATCAAGCCTGGCGCGGGCGCTATATTCGTCGGTTTCGGTCTTGATGTACTGCTCGGTATTGTTGGACGAATGGTAACGATCCTGAGCGATCGGCCCGCCCATGGCGGCGACAAGCCGGGCCGGTCGGATATTCTTGGTATCGCTGCCCGACGGATCGTCGAAATCCGCATGGGCCACCGTGAAGACGACCGACAGGTCATCCGTTGGTTCCACAAGCAGCTTGCCGCGCGCCGTGAAACTATCGCCCTGGTTGGTGATCTTGTCCGTCTTCAGGTCACGGACATAGCCGTTGGCGTAACGATAAGCCACGGAGCCGTTGACGGCGACCTTGTCATCCAGCGGAACATTGAGATAGGCGCTGGTGCGCACCTGATCGAAACGTTCGTAGGAGGCGTTGAAACGGCCCTCCACCGTCGAGCCGGGGTCGAGTGTACGCAGCAAGACAGCGCCGCCAGTGGCGTTGCGCCCAAACAGCGTCCCTTGCGGGCCCTTCAGCACCTCCACGCCGGCGATGCTGGCCAGATCGAAGATATTGCCCGACGGTGTGGGATAGTAGATCTCATCCACATAGACGGAAACGTTCTGCTCGCCGCCCGAGGCGGCAAGCGTCGAGCCGATACCGCGGATCGTCGGCGACAGACCATAGATATTGCGCTGCAGATATACGCCCGGTGCCGCCTTGGTCAGATTCTCCAACGAAGCGGGACCTATGCGCTCAAGATCCTCCGCCGTGGCGGTGGTAATCGAGATCGGAACATCCACCAGCCGCTGAGACCGGCGCTGCGCCGTCACCACGATATAGTCCAGGCTGATTTCCTGCAAACTGTCGCCGGCAACCGGCGACGCCGCTGGTGTCGTGGCGGGATTCTGTGCGTAGGCGCTGGCGGCAGCTGTAATCACCAACAGCGACGTGAGTGTTTTGACTATTCTCGCCTTCATCGTAACCGTCCTCCCCGGACTTTCATTGTTGTTACCGTCATGTCTGCACGGAGAGGCAAGTCAAATCCCCATCCCGGCAGGTCATACCCGAAAATCATGGCAACAGGGGAGCGCACACCTCTCCCCGACGCGAGCCCGGTCACCGGGCTGCGCTGATCACGCTTCGTATTCGTCGTTAATCAGGATCAGCGGCGATGCTGTCGCACCCGATCCTCAAAGTCGCCGTTTCAGCTCAAGCCGCCGGCGGCATGGCATCAAGCAGTGCCTTGCTCCGCTCCACGATCATCTCCATGGCAAGACGATCGGTGTGGACATAGAGCCGGTTTTCCCGGATCGCGTCCCGCACCATGTCGCCGACAGCGTCGGGTGAGGTGCCCTTCGCCAGATATTTCGATGTTTCCTCAATCCTTGCCTGCTGTGCAGCCGACAGTGGTCTCCTTGCCGTCACCGGCTGCGCGGCCTGTGTCCGCGTCACGATGTCGGTTGCAACCGGACCGGGGCAGAGGACTGTCACGCCGATACCCTGTGACGGAAGTTCAAGGGCCAGCGCCTCACTCATCCCCACGACGGCGAATTTGGCAGTGCAGTAAAGAACGCCTCCCGTCCGTGCCACCAGGCCCGCGCCCGACGCCGTATTGACGATGTGCCCACCGCCACCGCGGGCAGAGATACCGGGCAGGAAGGTCTGGATGCCGTTGATCACCCCGTCCAGGTTGATCCCCATGCCCCAGTCCCACAGGTCATAGCTCAACTTGTGCGCAGGCGCCCCGCCGGCGACACCGGCATTATTCACCAGGATCGAGACGGGCCCCAGTTGTGCTTCGGCAGCGGCGGCCACGCTTGCATAGGCCGTCCGGTCGCGGACATCCAGAACAGCCGTGAAGACCTCCGTAACCTCATCCAACTCGGCCTTCGCCCGGGCCAGTCCATCGGCGTCCAGGTCAACCAGCGCCAGTCTGGCCCCGGCACGGGCCAGGGACCGGGCGATTCCCAGGCCGATGCCATTGGCGCCACCGGTGATGAAAGCCGTACGATTTGCAATGTCGGTCATGTGAGTTCCAATCCGAAGGCTAGCTGGTGGCGGCTTGGCGCGCGGCCAGCAGTTTTTCGATATTGGCGCGCATGGCCGGCGGCATGCTGTCGAGATCAATGGGGAAACCATTGGCCAGCATGGCCTGCATGTGACCGATCTGATGCAGGTGGAAACCGAAATCCACCGACGCCTTGCGCCCCATCTGGTCCTGGGCGAAATTCATGGCCTGCTTGACAAGTTGCATGGTGAACGGATTGCGGGCGGCGATCGTCTCCGCCAGTTGCAGGGCACGTGCCGTCAACTGGTCGCGGGGTACGACATGGTTGACCATGCCCCGCTGTTTTGCCTCCTGCGCCGTCATCCATTCGCCCGTCATCAGCCATTCCTTGGCCTGACGGACGCTCATCTCGAAGGGATGTTGCCAGAATTCCACGCCGGCGATGCCCATCTCGGCGGCGGTCGCGTCACGGAAGCGGGCATCGTCTGAACAAACGATCAGGTCGCACATCCAGGTCAGAATGATGCCACCAGAGATCACGGAACCCTGAATCTCGGCAATAACCGGCTTCGGGGCATTGCGCCAGCGCTCCGTAATCTCCAGATAGATTTCACGCTCGCGGGCGTAATAGCCCTGCCACCCCTTGCCACCATAATCGCCCCACAGGCCCACGATCTGTTCCGGCGGTGGCATGCGTGCCTCGTCGCCGCTGATATCGTGGCCGGAATTCCAATGGTCGCCGGTCGCAGCCAGGATGATCACGTTGATCTTGTCGTCATGGCAGGCGCGCTTCAGCGCATCGTCCAGTTCATAGGTCATCGTGATACCCTGGGCATTGCGCCGGCCGGGCCGGTTCATCACGATACGCGCCACCTTCGGCGCGGGTTCTTCGTAAATCAGTTGCTGATAGTCGCGACCTCCTGAGGCCATATTCATTTCTCCCTGCTTTGCCGGCACCTACGCGCCTTCCAAGGCTGTCGTGGCGGGTTGTTTCGGAAGCTTTCCCTTTTCATGCACCAGCGTCCAATTCCAACGCACCGCCAGGCATGAGATGAAGTAATACCTCGTCGTGGAAACCGCTAAGCGGCAGGTCAGGGGGCACGCCGGCGCACTGTCAGGTCCGCCATGATCCTGGCATGGGCCTTCTTGTCGATCCGGTAGAGCAACACCAGCGCTATCCCGATGACCGACAGCACTCCCGCTCCCGGTCCATGGGCAATGGCCAGCCAAGCCGTCATGTGCGCCGGCAGTACCATACCGGGATCCTGTTCAACCAGATTGACCGGGAAATCGATCAGTTGCAGGACCGTGCCCGCGATCAGGACGCCGGCTCCCGTGGCCGTCTTGGTGGCAAATGACCAGCCCGCGAAATAGAGCCCCTGGCGGGGCGTGCCGAACAGGTGCTCATGCTCGTCCGCCGCGTCGGGAATGATCGATACGAAAGCGATCATGGTCAGCGCCATCATCGCACCGCCCGAGAACGCAAGGAAGCCCAGGAAGCCGATCAACGCCCCACCCGTCAATTGCATCAGGCCGAGTAGCTTCAGGGTCGCCGGTAATCCGTGACAGACCACCATGCCGGTCATACTGATCAGCAGCATTGTGCGTTTTTCCACCCGTTTTCCGAAAGGGCCCGCAAGGGGGGCGCCAAGGACCAGGCCGAGAACCGCCGCCATGCCCAATCCCTGGATATGTCCGGGGGTCAGTTGCCAGAAGAAGGTCACCACATGCAGGCCCAGCGCCTGATGCACCCCGTTCTCGATGTTGAACAGCAAACCCGCCACGAAAAGGATGCGGAAAGTGCGGTTGCGGGCAATCTCGCGCATTTCGCCCCATAGCCGACGATGGATCGGCCCGGTCGGCGTTTCAGGTCCGTGCGGCTGCTGCCGTACCGCCAGCCCCTGCCGGATGGCGATCAAGGCCCCGGTCAGCAGCAGCGCACTCAGCGTCAAGGTGAAGGGCATGTAGGCGTCGCGCTGCGACACCCCACCCGGCCCCGCCAGGAATACGCCATAACCCAGGAAGATCACGGCCACCGTTCCCAGGATGCCGATACCCCAGCGCCATGCGGCCACCGATGAACGTTCGCCATAATCATCGGTGAGTTGGGCCCCCAGCGCCTGATAAGGAACAGTGAATATCGACAGCGAGATGCGCAGCGACACCGAGAGCAGGGTCAACCAGAGGAACAGGGGCGTCTGTCCAAGCCCGACAGGAAGCGAGAAGATCAGGTTGAATGTCAGGATGATCGGGACCAGCGACAGGGCCATGAAGGGCACCCGCTGACCGAAGCGTGAACGCCAGGCATCCGAGAGGGAACCGATCAGCGGATTTGCGACGGCATCCACCACAATGCCGGCACCGATCGCCAGCCCGGCCAAAGCGCCCGGCAGGCCACAAACCGCCGTGGCATAGAACAGCACGAAGATGTTGAGCATGCTTTCGACGATCATCTCGACAAGCTGCCCTGCCCCATACCCGGTCTTGCGGCCCAGTGGCAGACGCGCCGGTCGCGGGGAAGATTTGTCTTCACCTGCTTCCAGCACGGCACCGATTGTCGCGGGCGGCAACGTTTCCCCCATATCCTGCATCCGCATTTTGTGAACCTTTTTCTTGTATGATGTTTTGACGCAGATGCCTGCATCAGCGCCCAGCGGAGCGCCGCTGTCCAACCGTCATCAAAGATGCCGATGGACGGCCGGGCCGTAACCGCCCCCTTGCATCACGATCTCTTCAAACCGACGGAACCTGGGCGCAATGTCCGGCTTATCGGGCCGGATCATCAAATTCATTCCCCAACGAAGCCATGCCCGTATGGAATATGTCCGCCAGAAAAGGATGGATGCGAAACGGGCTCCCGCTACACGCCATCCAACGCTTCGGATGAGGGCAGCCGCTCGCGGCAAGCCTTGATAAAGGCGCGCACCGCGGGCCGGGGACTCCAGCGAAGGCGCGTGGCGCAGCACAGCGCCGATGGCGGCAGCGTGAACGGCACCACCGCAAAGTGTTTCCTGAAAATGCTGGTCTGCGTATAATGGATCGACGCGACGCTGATGGCGTTGGTGTTGCGTATCAGCCGAGCCACGATCGGGAAATAATCGACGGTATGCAGCCGTTCCTGAACGTCGACACCGCAATCCTCATAGATCTGCCGCCAGATGAAATTGTAGGGCGAAGCGCCGGAGGGCGATATCAGATCATACTTGGCGATCTCCGCCTTCGTCACATCGGGGCAGTCCAGGATGGGATGCCCCCGCCTGGCAAAGAATGTCGTCTGCATCGGTGCCATCTGTTCGCACCGGAAGTCGGGCTGTTCCTTGAACGCAGCCTCGTATCCCAGCGCGACATCGATCGTGCCCACACGCAACTGCTGCACGATCCGGTCGTAATTTCCGCCGACAATATTGAGCCGGATGCTGGGATGCCGGGAAACCAGCGTCGACAAGGGCTCAACCAGCAGCCATTCGAGCGATGGGGGACACACCCCGATCCGGAGCAGGCCCGCATAATGATCCGACCCCACGGCGGCACCGCGCAGCAGATCATCCGTCTCTTCAAGAACGCGCGATGCCCGTTCAACAAAACTGCGCCCTTCCTCCGTCAGGATGACGCCGCGAGCCGTTCGATTGAAGATTGCGTAGCCCAGTTGCTGTTCAAGATCAGCCACACTTTTGGTAATGGCCGACTGGGTGACACCCACCCGTTCCGCTGCCGCGGTGAACGATCCATATCGCGCGGTAGAAACGACATATTGCAGGCGTCGGTCAGTCATGCACTCTTCCTACCTACGGATGACACCTGACTGCCCAGCGACAATGGAGACCTCCATGCAGAGCGCACTTCAAGTGGGTGGCAATTTCAAGATTATGATACCGCCGTCACCCTGTCGTCCCGCAATTTCGACCGGCGGGCCTTACCGGCATCATCGCGCAAGTTCTCGTCTGTGAACTCGAAAGTGCGTGGAATCTTGTATCGGACCAGCTTGTCCGACAAGAAGGCGCGCAATGCGTCTTCGTTGGTCCGGGTGCGCGCCTCGCCCCGCATCTGCACGATGGCATGGGCCCGCTGGCCCAGATCCGCGTCGGGCAGACCGATCACGATGGAGGACTGAACATCCGGATGCTGGTCAAGTGCTGCCTCGACCTCCGCCGGGAAGATGTTGGCACCGCCCGACACGATCATGTCGGTACGCCGGTCGGCAATATAGAGATAGCCATCCGCATCGACATAGCCGAGGTCACCATAGGTTTCCCAGTCACCTTTGGCCTTGGCCTGAGCGCCAATATATTCGTAGGTCGAATTTCGCCCCCGCACGGGCAGGAAATAGATCTCCCCGATTTCACCGGGGGCGCATTCATCGCCCTGCTCATTCAGGATGCGCATCTGTGATCCCGGTCCAGGCTTTCCGACCGATCCCTTGTGCGCGAGCCATTCCCGCCCGGTGATGGCCGTGCCGCCGATCAGTTCGGTACCGCCATAGACTTCGATGATCCTGTCCGGACCCAACCAGTCGATCCAGGCCTGTTTCAGCCATTGCGGGCAGACCGACGCCATATGGAACACCGTGCGAAGGCTAGACATGTCAAAGGCCAGGCGCTGTTCTTCCGGCAAGCGCCAGATACGGCTCATCATGGTCGGTACAAAATTGACCCAGTTGACACGGTAGCGCTCGATCAGTTGCAGCGCCAGCAGCGGGTCGAACTTGCCCATTTCCACGACATGCCCGCCGGAGAACAGGCAGTGGAAGACGCCGACGAAGGGGGCGTTATGGTAAAGCGGGCCCGGATTAAGCATCGTGTCGCCAAGACGCTGGCCGCCGGGAGGCTTGCCCGGATCATGAATGCCCGCTTGCCTGTCCACAATCAGCTTGGGCCGGCCGGTCGATCCGCCACTGGTATGAATCTTCCAGCGCGGGGCGATCTTCACCGGCAGCGGGCCGGCAGACAGATCATCCGCCGGATGCGAGCAGACGGGCAGGAAGTTCCACCCCTCAACCCTGGCACTTTCTTCGGCGATGATCAGGCGGGGCTGCCCCAGTTCCGCGATGGCCCGCAGCTCCGCCGCCGGCAGTTTGGAGGATACGATGCCAACGGTCGCGCCCAGTTTCCATACCGCGAAGGCGGTCTCATAGAATTCGGGGCTGTTCGGTACGGCCAGGGTCACCAGATCCCCCTCACCAACGCCCAGCGCCGCCAGGTGGCGCGCCTTGCGGTTCGATCTGGCGTCCAGTTCGGCATAGGTGATCGTCACGTCATGATAGGTGACGGCCGGACGCATCGGGTCCTTGCCGGCGTGATAGGCAAGCAGTTCCCCGATCGGCATGGGCGCGGTCTCGCCCTGTGCCATCTTCACCTGATCGTTCTGCACCTCGACGCTCCTCTCCTGGGGATGCACCGGCCTTGAAGCCCGCATCACGGTTCTGCCCGTCTTTCCCGCGACACTAACAGAGGGCAGCGCGCATCATGGTTGGACAAATGGGCGGGACCCATGAACGCCAGGAATAGTTCCGGCTTACACTCGGCTTTGCCGACCTGCCGGGAATAGGGACCCTCTGTGATATGCCCCCGGGGCATCCCTCCCGCCGGTTAAGAATTTCTTCTGCCGTGTTCGTCCCTCTACTACTGGCAGCGGAAGCCCGATGGCCATGAGAGCAAGGGATCAGATGAACGACTATACGACGATCAATGTCGTGCAGGATGGCGCCGTCGACTGGTTGACGCTCAATCGACCGGAACGTCTTAATGCGCTGAATGGCACCATGGTGCGGGAGCTCTGGGATTATTTCCAGAACGTCCAATCCGATTATACCCGCCGGATTGTGGTCCTGCGGGGCGCCGGGCGGGCATTCTGTGCCGGGCTGGACCTTCTCTGGTACAGCAGTTCGACCGAGGGCATGCCAAAGGGTGCCACCGAAGACGGACCTGCCCCCTCGCTCTCCGATATCATCCTGACGATGCGGTCCTGTCCGCAGATCATCATATCGCTGGTCCATGGTGCGGCCTGCGGCGGCGGTTTCAACTTCGCCCTTGCCTCTGATATCCGCATCGCGGGCCGCAGCGCCAAGATGAATGTGGCTTTCATCAAGCTTGGGCTTTCCGGCTGCGAACTGGGAACCAGCTATTTCCTGCCACGCATGGTAGGGACGGCCGTGGCCGCGGAACTCATGATGACGGGCCGCTTCATCCATGCCGATCGCGCGCTGGCCGTGGGGCTGGTTTCGGATGTCGTGGACGATGAACGACTGGAAGAGGCCGCGCGCACGCTGATCGGCGATCTGCTGGCCACTTCCCCCCTGGGCCTGCGCAAGACCAAGGAGGTCATGGGCCGTGCAGCCGGGATCGAGGACCTGACATCGGTTATCCGTTTGGAAGAACACACACAGCGCGCCTGCATGGAGGCCGGGTCTTTCGCACCAAAGATCGGTATCGCCGGTGGAACCAGGACCGCCGGTGCCAATGGAACGTGACGCGAAGGACCAGCCTGGAGCGACAAGTTGAAAGGGAGTGAGCGTCGATGACGAATGATTTCAGCGGGTTCCTGCCCGCCATCCCCATGATCAGGATCGATGACGACGGCAAGGCCTATATCGCGGGCAGCCATTGTCGCAACTGTGGTGAGACGGTGCCAGGAGAGCGGATGGCCTGTGCCTCCTGCGGCAAGCGCGAGATGCTGGAGCCCGTGCGGCTGGGCAGCAAGGGTACCCTCTACAATTACACGATCGTCCACCGCTCCTATCCCGGTGTGAAGGTGCCGTTCGTGTCGGCCATCATCGACCTGGAAGGCGGCGGTTCGCTGCGCGGCACCTTGGCAGAGGTGGCGCCCGATCCAGCGCAACTGCCCTGGAACATGCCTGTCGATGTCGTCTTCCGTGACACCGGCCAGACCAACCCGGAGGGCAAGCCGTTCGTGAGCTATGTATTCGTACCCGCCCAGGGAGAGGCAAGATGAGCGAAGACGTCTACATTATCGGGATCGACATGATCCCGTTCGGCCGCTATCCGCAGCGCACCGTGGCACGGTTGGGGGCGGAAGCCGCACTGCTTGCCCTTCAGGATTGCGGGCTTACCATCCAGGACATGCAGGCGCTTTATTGCGGCAACCAGATGCGGGCCTTCGGCATGGTCGGTCAGCAGATCCTGCACGAGATCGGAGAGACCGGGATTCCGGTGGTCAATACCGCCAATGCCTGTGCCAGCGGCGGCACGGCCTTCCGCGAAGGCTATATCGCGGTGAAGGGCGGCATTTATGACCTGGTCCTGGCCGTTGGTACGGAACAGTTGGGCAAGGGACTGCTGGGCGCCGCCGGCGGCGGCCGCACCGATGGCTTCATCGAAGAGGGGATTATTGGGTCGATGACGACGCCGGCCATGTTCTCTCAGGTCGGCATGGAGCATCAGCGCAAATATGGCACCACGTTCGAGCAGTTCGCCAAGATCGCGGTCAAGAACCATCACCATTCCACCTTCAATCCCAAGGCCATGAGCCGGCGGGAGACGCCGCTGGAAGAGGTGATGGCAGCGGAGATGATCTCCTATCCCAACACGAAGCTGATGTGCTCCATCAATGTTGATGGCGCGGCAGCGGCCATCATCGCCTCCGAAAGGAAGGTCCGGCAGTTGGGCCTGATGGGGCGAGCGATCCGCGTGCGGGCATCGGAGATGACCAGCAATCCCTATACCCCACGCCAGGACGCCATTGTCGATTTCAATCTGGTGACGCGCAACTGCGCCAATGCCGCCTATGAGCGTGCGGGCCTGGGGCCGCAGGATCTGCATCTGGTGGAGCTGCACGACTGCTTCGCCACGGCCGAGATGGTCCATTACGAAAATCTCGGCCTATGCGGCGAAGGCGAAGCCGGCCGCCTGATCGATACGGGTTTCACCGCCATCGGTGGCAAGATCCCTGTCAACCTGTCGGGCGGCCTTCTGTCCAAGGGGCACCCGCTGGGCGCCACCGGCATCGCCAACATCTATGAGATATCGCTGCATCTGCGCGGCGAGGCCGGTGCCCGTCAGGTTGAGAAGGCAAGCATCGGCCTGACCCATGTGGTCGGCGGGATGACCGGGCTGGGATCGTCCTGCGTCGTGCACATCCTGGAAAAGGCCTGATATCGCGACGTCATCGCCGGATCCGGCACGTTGCGACGCGAGGCCGGACCACAGGGGGCGATGCCTGACGGCGCGGTCGCTCAACGGCCCGCCGTCAGGCCTGCCGCAGGGGCATGCACTGCCCGGCCGACAGCAAGGATATGAGCGTGACAGGCAGTTCCCTTCAGCATTTCACCACCCCGGATGGACTGACGCTTGTCGGGGACCGCGTCGGTCCCTCGCATGCACCGACCGTCATTCTTCTGCATGGCGGTGGGCAGACGCGTCATTCCTGGACAAGGACGATGCATCGCCTGGTCAGCCATGGTTACGGCGTCATCAATTATGATGCCCGCGGACATGGGGACAGCGCCTGGTCGCCGGTGGCGAACTACACGATCCAGGCATTGGCAGCCGATCTGCGCACCGTCCGTGAGACCGTACAGGGCCCTGTCGCCCTTGTCGGTGCCTCGATGGGCGGCATGACCAGCTTCTATGCCATTGGCACCAGTGAACCACCCCTGGCCCAAGTCCTGGTCATGGTCGATATCGTCCTCAGCATCGCGCAGGAAGGCGGACAGCGCATCCGCCGCTTCATGCAGGGTCACGACCAGGGTTTCGCCGACCTGGAAGAAGCTCGTCTGGCCGTTGCCGCCTATAATCCGGATCGGCCGGCCCCGAAGGACACATCCGGCCTGCGCAAGAACCTGCGGCAGGGGGAGGATGGCCGGCTGTACTGGCACTGGGACCCGCGAATGCTGAAAATACCGGCCGGCAGCGAACCGCCTTCACGCATCGACGCACTGCTGTCGGTCAGCCATCGGGTCACCGTGCCGACGCTGGCGATCCGCGGGGGGCGCAGCGACATCGTCAATGACGAGGGCGTCGAAGAGATGCAGCGTCTGGTTCCGCAGACGGAAATCTATGAGGTCCCCGCCGCTGGCCACATGGTGGCCGGAGATCAGAACGACATGTTCAGCGCGGGCGTGCTCTCCTTTCTGCAGCGACATTTCCCGGCACGGCACGACGGATGCGGCGGAGGCCATGAATGGCAACCATGACCTATGACTACGTCGTTATCGGCGCAGGGTCGGCGGGCTGCGTGGTCGCCGCACGGCTGAGCGAGCGCCCGGAGAACAAGGTTCTGCTGCTTGAATCCGGCGGCACCGACAAGGATATCATGGTGAAGATGCCGCTGGTCTTCACCATGCTGCAATACCACCCGTCGCTTGATTGGGGTCTGTGGACCGACCCGGAGCCCTTTGCTGGTAACCGCAAGATCAAGGCGCCGCGGGGAAAGGTCCTGGGCGGCTCCTCATCCATCAATGGAATGATGTATTCGCGGGGCCACCCAAGCGACTACGACGAATGGGCGCAGATGGGGGCCGAAGGCTGGTCCCACGAAGAGGTGCTGCCCTATTTCAAGAAATCGGAGCGCAATTGGCGTGGTGAAGGGCCGAACCATGGCGGCAGCGGGCCGCTGAACGTGATCCCCTATACCAGTGACGAACCGATCACCAAGGCGATCCGCGACACGGCACAGGGCCTGAATTACCGCCTGCTGGACGATTTCGAGGCCGGCGACCCGGAAGGCTTCGCCCTTCCCGACAGCACGATCCGTCGCGGTCGGCGGGCCAGCACGTCGCAGGCCTTCCTTGCACCCATCCGGAACCGGCCGAACCTGACGGTCGTCACCGGTGCCCATGTCACCCGCATCCTGACAGAAAGGGGCCGCGCCACAGGCGTGGAATATGCCAAGGATGGTGGCAGGCAGACGGTCCATGCCGATGGCGAGATCGTTCTGTCCGGCGGCGCCTATGCCTCGCCGCAGATCCTGATGCTGTCGGGCATCGGCCCGGCGGATCATCTGCGTGGGCTCGGCATCAAGGTCGAGTTGGATCTGGCTGGCGTCGGACAGGACCTGCAGGAGCACCCGCTGGTGCCCATGGGCTTCGTCACCAAAAAGCCGCTTGCCTTCGGCCAAGCGCTGCGCGCCGACCGGCTGACGCTGTCCGTGCTCAACTGGCTGCTGACGGGACGGGGATTGCCGGCGACCGTGCCGTTGAGCAGCATCGCCTATCATAAGTCGCAGCCCGACCTGTCCCGGCCCGATCTGGAAACCGTGTTCATGGCGGCGAACATGATGGCCAAGGTCTGGTTCCCAGGCTTTCGCAAGAAACATCCAGACATGCTGACGACGCTGAATGTCGTGCTGCGACCGGGCAGCCGGGGGTTCGTCAAATTGCGCTCGGACGACCCGCTGGCCTTGCCGCGCATTCAGTTCAACCTGCTGCAGGATCCCGACGACCTGCGCCTGCTTCGCCATTCGCTGCGTTGGACCCGCGACTTTGTCCGGCAGGGGGCGCTGGCGGAATTTGTGGGCGCGGAAACCTTTCCCGGTGCCACCCTGGACCAGGATGCGGCCCTGGATGCCTATATCCGCAAGACGGTGGCCACGGCCCACCACCCCACCAGCACCTGCAAGATGGGCATCGGCGATGACGCTGTCGTCGACCCGCAGTTGCGGGTGCACGGTATCAGCGGCCTGCGGATCGCGGACGCTTCAATCATGCCCCGGCTGATCGGCGGTCACACCAATGCGCCGTCGGTGATGATCGGCGAAAAGGTCGCCGACATGATCTTGGCCAATTAGAGACGAGGAACCCAGCATGGCCCTTTCAATTGATGTGACGGAGAAAACCCGGGCCAGCCTGGCCCGTCCGTTCCAATTGCTGATCGATGGCCGTTGGACGGACCCGGATGGCGGTGAACGACTTGACGTCGTCAACCCCGCCGATGGCGGCGTCATCGCCAGCATCCCGGCCGGTAGTGCACGGGATATCGATCGGGCCGTTGCCGCCGCCCGGCGGGCGTTTGAAAGCGGCCCCTGGGCCGGCCTGCCCGCTGCTGAGCGCGCCCGCCTGCTCTGGCGCCTGGCCGACCTGATCGAGGCCCGCAAGGAGGAATTCGCGGAACTGGAAACGCTGGACAATGGCAAGCCGATCACCATGGCGAAATGGGTGGATGTCCCCGCCTCCGTCGCCGCCCTTCGCTATTGGTCGGGCTGGTGCGGGAAGATCACCGGGGAGACGCGATCCGTCGACATGCCGGGTGAATTCCTGGCCATGACGCTGCGGGAACCGGTCGGAGTCGTCGGCCTGATCACCCCCTGGAACTTCCCGCTGATGTCGGCGGTGTCAAAGCTGGGGCCGGCGCTGGCGGCCGGCTGCACCGTGGTCCTGAAACCGGCCGAGCAGACCTCCATGACCGCCCTTCGCCTGGGCGAAGCGATCCTAGAAGCGGGCTTTCCGCCCGGCGTGGTCAATATCGTGAGCGGCCTGGGCAGCGTCGCCGGCGCCGCGCTGGCCGAACATGACGGCGTCGACAAGATATCCTTCACCGGCTCCACCGCCGTTGGCAAGTCGCTGATCGGGGCTGCGCGCGGCAACCTGAAGCGCCTGACGCTGGAACTGGGGGGCAAGTCGCCGACAATCATCCTGCCCGACGCCGACCTGAAGAAAGCCATTGTCGGCACCGCCCAATCCATCTTCTTGAACAGCGGCCAGATCTGCGTGGCCGGCTCCCGCCTGTATGTCGCGCAGGAGAAATTCGATCAGGTGCTGGAAGGGCTGGTGAAGGTCGCGGCGAGCTTCAAACTGGGTCCCGGCCTTGATCCCACCACGACCCTGGGCCCCCTGGTCTCCGCCACGCAGCAGCAGCGGGTCATGGACTATATCGACAGCGCCCGCGCCGAAGGGGCCCGTGTGGTCACTGGCGGCAAGGTGGCAAGCGACCGCGGCTATTTCGTCGAACCGACGATCATCAGTGACGTGACCCCGGACATGCGCGTGGTGCGGGAAGAGATTTTCGGCCCCGTGCTGGTCGTAACCCCGGTTGCCGACCTGGATGAACTGGCCGCCCTGGCCAACGACACCGTCTATGGCCTGTCCGCCAGCATCTGGACGCGCGACATCTCCACTGCCTACAAGCTGGCGCGCAAGATCAAGGCCGGGACCATCAACATCAATACCGGGTCCGTGGCCGGCCCGAACCTGCCCTTCGGTGGCTTCAAGCAATCAGGCTGGGGCCGCGAGAACGGTAGCGACGGCATCAACAGCTTTACCGAGCTGAAAACGGTCATCACCGCGCTGTAACCACGCTTTACCACCCCCGCCCGTAACCGCCGGGGGATGCGCGCCCGTATGGAGGGGATATCCAGATGCAACCTGAACCAACCGCGACGGATGGCGGCGCCACTCTGCTGGGCCAGGGCCTGTTCTGGCAGGACATGCGGGTCGGTGCCACTTTCCGCACCTATACGCGCACGATCACTGAAACCGACCTTGTCACCTTCGTGACACTGACCGGCATGACCGACAGCGCCTTCCTGGACGCGACGCTGGTGGGGCCGATGGGCGGACGCCCGGTACCGGGCGTACTGACCCTGTCGATCATTGAAGGCTTCATCATCCAGTCGCTGATCCGGGGCACGGGTCTGGCCATGCTCGGCTACACGCTGGAACCGGTGGCCCCCGTGCATGTCGGCGACACCGTGCATGCCATCATCGAATTCACCGGCGCGCGCCCCACCTCGACCGGAAACCGCGCCATCGTGGATTCCACCATCACCATCATCAACCAGCGAACCGAACCGGTCATGCGCTACAGCTCACGCCGGCTGATCGCCGGACGGCCGGGGGCGGAATAACCTGATGCTGCCGCTTCAGAATATCAGGGTCATAGACCTTACGACCGTTGCCATGGGGCCGCTGGCCAGCCAGTGGCTGGGCGATTTCGGTGCCGACGTGATTAAGGTGGAGGCACCAGGCGGTGACAGCACCCGCCAGACCGGGCCGGCGATTGAACCGGGCATGGCCGCCCTGTTCCTCAGCACCAATCGCAACAAGCGCAGCGTAGAACTGGACCTGACCCGGCCGGAAGGGCGCGAAGCGCTGGCCCGGCTGATCGATGGGGCCGACGTCTTCATGCATAATATCCGGCCGCAGAAGCTGGCGAAGCTGGGGCTTGAGCCGGAAAGGCTGATGGTGCGGAACCCACGGCTGATCTATGCGGGACTGCTGGGCTTTGGCGAGGCGGGACCCTATGGCGGACGGCCCGCCTATGACGACATCATCCAGGGCCTGTCGGGCTGTGCCGACCTGATGCGGCGACAATCGGGCGAGCCGCGCTATTTTCCGACCATCACCGCCGACAAGACCACAGGCCTGATCGCGGCGATGGCCATCCTGGCAGCGCTGACCGGGCGCGCGACCAGCGGTCGCGGCACGGTGGTGGAAGTGCCGATGTTCGAGTGCATGGCGGGTTTCAATCTGGTTGAGCACCTCTATGGCCGGCAGTTTGAACCGCCTCGGGGTGACACCGGCTATCCGCGCGTGCTGTCACCTCACCGACACCCCTATCGCACGCGCGACGGCTTCATCTGCATGCTGCCCTACACCGATGCCCATTGGCGGGCCTTCTTCACAGAGGCCGGTGCCGCCCAGCATGCCGATGACCCGCGCTTCGCCACCATGGCGGCGCGCACGGCACACATTGATGCACTCTATGAACTGGTCGCCGATCTGGTGGCGAAGCATGACAACGACCATTGGCTCGCCGCCTGTGAACGGATCGGCGTTCCCGCCTCCCCTGTCCTTTCGCTGGACGACGTGATCAGCGACCCGCACCTCAAGGCGGTAGGCTTCTTCTCGACCCTGCATGATCCTGCTTTGGGCACAGTGCGCCTGCCGGGTGTACCGGTGCTGTTCAACGGAGAACGGCCCCCTGTCCGCCTGCCGCCCCGTCTGGGGCAGCATAATCATGAAATCCTGGGCGCCGACGACCCCAAACCGATCTGACAGCACGCAAGAAAGCGGAAGCATCCATGCTGGACACAACCACACGAACCATCTTCAGCGAAGAACATGCCATCTTCCGCGATAGCGTGCGCAAGCTGTTCGATCGCGTGCTGCTCCCCTTTCTGGACGATCATGAACGCGATGGCATCGTCGGGCGGGATTTCTGGCGACAATGTGGTGAGGCTGGCCTGCTTTGCCTGACCGTCGATTCGGCCTATGGCGGGCTCGGCCTGGACTTCACCTATAACGCCATCGTGCAGGAGGAACTGTCCTATGCCGGGTCGCATGCCGGGCTGATCATCCAGAACGACATTACCGCCGACTATATCCAGGCCTATGGATCGGAAGCGCAGAAGCAGCGCTATCTGCCCCGGATGGTTAGCGGCAATTGTATCACCGCCATCGCCATGACGGAGCCTTCGGCCGGTTCGGACCTGAAGGCCATTCGCACGAATGCCAGGCGCGACGGCACCGATTTCGTCATCAACGGGTCCAAGATCTACATTACCAATGGCTGCAACGCGGATCTGGTGATCCTGGCCGCCAAGACCGACACGGCGCGCGGTGCCGGCGGTCTGTCGCTGTTCCTGGTGGAGACGGATACGCCTGGCTTCACGCGCGGCCGCAAGCTGGACAAGATCGGACAGCGCTCCGGCGACACAGCCGAGCTGTTCTTCTCGGATATGCGCGTGCCCGCCGACAGCCTGTTGGGCGCGGAGAACGCCGCCTTCGGCTATCTGCTGACGCAACTGGCACAGGAGCGGCTGTCGGTGGCGGTTGCGGCCCAGGCGGCGGCGCAGCGCGCCTTCGACGAGGCGCTTGCCTTTACCAAGGGGCGGCAGGCGTTCGGACAGCGTATCTTCGATTTCCAGAACACCCGCTTCGTGCTGGCAGGGCTGAAAGCCGAACTCCAGGTCGGCTGGGCGCATCTGGACTGGGCCATCGCCCGGCATGTGGCCGGAGAGTTGGATGCTGCCGCCGCGTCGGCTGCCAAGCTCTGGCATACGGAGCTGCAGGGTCGCGTCGTCGATGCCGCCCTGCAACTGCATGGCGGCGCCGGTTACATGAACGAATACATGATCGCCCGGCTTTACCGCGACGCCCGGGTGACCCGGATCTATGGCGGCACCAGCGAGATCATGAAGGAAGTCATCGGCCGGAGCCTGTGAGCGTCCGCGCCGCCCTCCAAAAAACAGCATGGGAGTTCGACCGATGCCCGAAGCCTATATCGTGGAGGCCGTCCGCACGCCGGGCGGCAAGCGCAAGGGTACCTTGGCCGGACTACATCCGGCCGATCTGGGCGCCACCGTTCTGAATGCCCTTGTCGACCGGACCGACATCGACCCCGCCGCGGTGGAGGATGTGATTGTCGGCTGCGTGACGCAGGCAGGCGAACAGGCCTTCGCCTTCGGCCGCAACATGGTGATGGCATCGCGCCTGCCAGACAGCGTGCCGGCGGTGACGATCGACCGGCAATGCGGCAGTTCCCAGCAGGCCCTGCATTTCGCCGCCCAGGCCGTGATGTCCGGCACTCAGGATATCGTCATCGCAGCCGGTGCCGAAAGCATGACACGGGTGCCGATGCTGTCCAACATGACCCTGCATACCCAGGCGGGTTTGGGCAAAGGCCCGTGGAGCCCGGCGATCCGGAACCGTTACGGTGTTTCCAGCTTCAGCCAGTTCCATGGCGCGCAGGCCATGGCCGACAAGTACGGCTTCAGCCGCGAAGAGATGGACGCCTTCGCACTGGAGAGCCATCGCCGCGCCGCCAGCGCCATCGGGGCCGGCGCCTTCTCCCACGAGATCATCCCCGTTGCCACCGAAACCGGGCTTTTTATACAGGATGAAGGGGTGCGCTTCGACGCCTCGATGGAGGTGATGGCCACCGTGAAGCCCATTACCGAGGGGGGAACCATCACCGCTGCCAATGCCAGCCAGATGACCGATGGTGCGTCAGCGATCCTGGTGGCGAGCGAGGCGGGGATGAAGCGTTTCGACCTGAGGCCGCTGGCGCGGATCCACAACCTCACCGTGACGGCGGGAGATCCCGTCATCATGCTTGAGGAACCGATCCCGGCAACCCGCAAGGCCCTGGCCCGCGCCCGCATGCACCTGGACGATATCGACCTGTTCGAGGTCAATGAAGCCTTCGCCTCAGTACCGCTGGCCTGGATGAAGGCACTTGGTGTCGATCACGCCCGGCTGAACGTGAATGGCGGCGCCATTGCCCTGGGCCATCCGTTGGGGGCGTCGGGGACCAAACTGATGACGACGCTTGTCCACGCACTGCATGCCCGCCGCAAGAAATGGGGTCTGCAGACAATGTGCGAAGGGGGCGGCATCGCCAACGTCACCATCATCGAGGCGCTGTGATCGCGCCAGTGTTGCCGCCCCGGATCCAATCGAAGGACCGCTCCATGACCTGCACCCCATCCTTTCCCATCCGGCGTCCACTTTCCATCGATCCGTCGCGCGTGGCGCGATTGGTCGAGATCATGGACCGCGATATCGACGCTCTCGCCTATGACGGCGTGGCGCTGAAGGTCTCCATCGGCGACGAACTGGTGATCGATATCCAGCGCGGTTATGCCGATCGGGCGACCGGTACGCCCGTCGATGCGACGACCGTCTTTGCCTCGATGTCGACCGGCAAGAATTTTCTGGCCACGCTATTCCTGCATTATGTCGAACGTGGCCTGCTCAACCTGATGGCCCCGGTGGCCGAATTGCTGCCGGCGTTCGGGCAACGGGGCAAAGGCCGGGTTACGCCTTTCCATATTCTGACGAATACCAGCGGCATCATGGCGCAATCCCCGCCTCTGCCGGTGGCGCAAGCAGTGTCGAACCGTGCGATCTTCGACTATGTCTGCAAGGAGCGGCTGGAATTTCAGCCCGGCGAGCGGATCAATTATTCCATGGTCGCCGGTCACGCTGTCCTGGCGGAGATGCTGCTGGAGGTCGACGGGCGCCGACGCGGCCTTGCCCAACTTATGCATGAGGAGCTTTTCCAACCTGTGGGCATGACCAGCACTGCACTAGGTGGACGCGCCGATCTGGCAGCACGGATGGCGCCGATCGTCGCCCGCTTCAAGGAGCCGGGTGCGTTCCAGCCGGAGCGCATCAATGCGATTAACATGCTCTACAAGACCGAAGGGGCGGAAATTCCCGCCGCCGGCTACCTTACCTGCTCCCCAGACCTGCACCGGTTTGCCACTATGCTGCGCCGCGGCGGCGAGATCGACGGCTTCCGGTTCCTGTCACCGGCCATGCTGGAATGGTGCACCCGCGACCATACCGGCTTGGCCTCCAACGGGCTGCTCGCCTACGCTGCGGAGACCCGCGATTGGACGCTCTACCCCAATGGCACGGGCATTGGCTTCATTCTGCGCGGCGACAAACCCACCCACGGCCCCTTCTCGACCTTGGCGTCACCCCGCTCCTTCGGTGGATGGGGGGCGGGATCAACCTGCTTCTGGGTCGACCCGAAGCGCGACGTCGCGTTCAGCCTGCTGATGGCCGGTGTGATGGCCGACGATCGGCATGTTGAAAAAGCGTCCAGCTTTGGAGACATGGTTCTTGCCGCCATGTACTGATACCATGTGTGGACGGCCCTGTTTGAACAAGGGGTATGTTTGAGATGTGGTGTCGGGTTTGAGCCCCTGAGAGCCGCAACACCCCATGTTCCAGCCCCTCGTTCATGAGCATCTGGCGGTGCTGGATCGCCGCTACCTACGCCCATTTTCACTCTCTGTTGTTACCTATATGTTACCTGCGGGGTAAGAGGTAGGTTGGCCCCAGAACGACGAAAGCCGTTGATCTCTTTTGGAGATCAACGGCTTAGCCATGGATGCGGGGGCTCGCCTCGACCGACGTTATAATAAGCTTACCACATTGATCTAACTGGATATTTTCTACACGCCATCTTCTCTGATAGCAAACTCCGTCGGATTGGGGGCCAGAAACGGACGAGCGGGTTTTTGCGTTCGCAATAGGATACCGGACGGCCCATCAGCCGGCGCTCCCGTTTGCGATTGACGACTTGACCCTGGCGCCGCAGATGATGGGTCATCTGCTGACTGCCATACCAGGGCGTCTCCAGGAACTTGGCATTGATCAAGTGCATCAGCGTCAGGCTCTCAGCACTCTCGCCCCGTACCGGCCCGGAATAATGCGACCGGCTGATCAACAACAGCGCGCATCGCCGGACCACCAAGAAGCCGGGATGTGACCGATCCACGATCTCACGCCTCCGACAAGGGCTCATCTACCGGAGATCTTGCGCAAATAGCTTGTCCCGGACTCGATCCGGGATCCCGCCCCACCACCATCTGGCCGATCTTGGCGCGCGGGCGGTCGATCTCGGCGGCATCAGCAGAATCCTTCTGGGTAACATGTCAGTGTGGGCCGCCCCCGCGCTCGACCAAACCAGCCTTGCCATCAGTCTGGTGGCGGCGCCGCCATTGGCGTAGCGTCGGTCGTGAGATGCCACACCGACGGCAAACGAGGCCCACATCTCCATATCACTGCAAAAGGGCAATGAAGGCGCCACCATCAAGACAAGACTGACGCCAACAATTCTACCTCTGGATCAACGAGCATGTCGGGATCAACCCTGGCCCCGGCGGCCACCAGCGCGCGGCCCTGCATGAAATCCTTCGGTGCGCCCAGGCAATCCAGCGCGATCAGCCGCCCCTGCCTCAGATAGGCGGCGGTCAGGGGAGTTGCCCCGGCCCGCCCCCGCACCACGACGCAGTCGTGACCGGCGCAAAGCCCCGCCGTCTGCATCTTCACCCCATACTGGTTCGACCAGAACCATGGCAGGGCGTTATAGGGCTGCGGCCGGCCCAGAATGACCTCCGCCGCTGTCTTGGCTTGGTCGATGGCGCTCTGCACCGATTCCAGGCGGATTTTGGCCTCCGCATGATTGTTGGGATGCAGGGCGCAATCACCGATGGCCATCACCTGCGAATCGGCCGTCCGGCAGAATGCGTCCACCCGTACCCCGTTGGGGCAATGCAGGCCGGCCTCGCGCAGTGGCTCAACATTGGGAATGATGCCGATGCCGACAATGACCAGATCCGCCCCGATGATATCACCGTCGGACAGGACGACGCCCGTGACCCGCCCGTCTCGGCCGGTCAGTTCCACCACACCCGTGGCCAGCCGCACCTCCACCCCATGGTGGTGATGCAGATCAAGAAAGAAGCCTGAAACAACGGGGGACGTCACGCGGGCCAGCAGCCGTTCCTGCATCTCCAGAATGGTGACGCCATGCCCCATGCCGCGCAGCACCGCCGCCGCTTCCAGCCCGATATAGCCGCCGCCGACAATGACTACCCGCTGTCCCGCTTGGGTGAGGTCAGCCTTGATCCGGTCGATATCCGCCACCGCACGCACATGATGCACCCGCCGCAGCCCCGCGCCCGGACAGGAGAGGCGACGGGGCCGTCCGCCCGCCGCCCAGACAAGGGTGCCATAGGCAACGGCGTCCCCGCCTTCCAGCATCACGACCCGCCCCACCCTGTCCACGGCGGTCACGGCCTGGCCCAGCCGCATCTCCACCCCGCGCTCCGCCCAGAATTCCGGCTTGCGAAGCAGCAGCCGCGCCGCCTCGCGCTTGCCGGCCAGATAATCCTTGGTTAAAGGCGGGCGCTCATAGGGCGGTATCGGCTCATCCCCGATCATCACGATCGGCCCCGCATATCCGCCCTGGCGCAGCGACTGCGCCAACTGCGCCGCCGCCTGCCCCGCCCCAGCCACCACGACCGGCCCCGTGCCATGCTCCATCATCCTTGCCCCCACGCGTCTATGACACTTATCTGGTGTTTACATTGCTTTGTAACAAAGCTATTATCTTAACCATATTCACGTGCTCCCCTGCCGGTCCTGGCCGGAACCGCAGTAACGGTCGCAAGAGCCGGCGGAACGGGTGGCAATGGCGACAGGTGGGGGCAAGAGATGCACGCGATCCCAGACATTCCCCTTCAATCCTCCACGCTGCTGGACACCTACGACCTGGACTGTGCGCAGGCCACGGTGGCCAAGGTGCTGAAAAAGCACGACATGCGCTGTCTGGACCGGACGCGGGACCACAAGACGCGCCTGAACTGCCTGAAGCTGGCGGATGTCTCGCTGGTCTATCTGCACTACGGGTCGAACATGGTGGTGGAACCGGGCCCCATGAACGATTTCCACCTGCTGCACATGAACCTGGAGGGGGAATGCGGCATCCAGTACCGAAACAAAGAGATCGTGGCGGCCAGCGGCCGCACCTTCCTCTGCTCCCCGTCCCGTCCCACGCGCTTCCGCTGGCGCCCCGACAGCCGGGTGCTGGCCGTCCGCATCGACAAGCAGGCCCTGAATCAGCATTTCCAGGCCATGACCGGCCTGCCGGTGCAGCGGGAGATTGAGTTCGAACCGGAACTGGATCACGGCACCCCCCAGGGCATGCGCTGGTTGTCGCTGTTGAACTTCATCGACCAGGACAGCCGGCAGCCGGATGGCCTCTGGTCCAGCCGGGCCGGAGCCGGGCAGCTGGCGGGCCTGCTGATGACCACCCTGCTGATGGGCCAGCCCGGTTCGCATCAGGATCTGGTGAACCGGCCGCTGTCGCCGGCGGCCCCGCGCTATGTGAAGCGGGCGGAGGAATTCATGCTGGCCAACATCCAGCAGCCGCTGACCCTGGCCGATCTGGCGGATCATGTCGGCGTCAGCCCCCGCTCGTTGACCAACGGCTTTCGTGAATTCCGGGGCGCCAGCCCCATGGCCTATTTCACCAATCTGCGCCTGGAGCGGGCGCATGAGGAGCTGACGGTGGCGCGGGCCACGACAACGGTAACTGATGTCGCCAACCGCATCGGTTTTCAGCATCTGTCGCATTTCGCCAGCCTTTATCGCCGCCGCTACGGGATCAAACCTTGCGAGACCCTGCGCCGTCATCGCAACTGACGGCTCAGAAATTGCTGCCCGCGGCGTCTTGCTGGGGCATCTGGTCCACGATCTCCGCCGACAGGCCGAACCCCTCCACCAGCAGTGTCGGCAGGTCGGCCTGATCCACGTCCGTGGCCATCAGGGTGCCCGCCGCGTCAACCTTGCACAGCTTGCCCCGGCCATAGGTCCACACCCCGTCATCGCGGTTCTTGCGGATATAAAGCGCGTTGTTGAAGATGCTGAACCGCTTCGTCGCCTCGTTGCGATAGGCGAAGAAGGCGCCGCTCAACCCCCGCAGCCAGATCACCACCGTCAGCGGATTGCGCGAATGGCCGGGCCGCCAGCCCACGCTGCCATCGCCGGGTGACCAGATGCCATGGGCGGGACTGTCCTGGGCCGTGGCCACGCCGTCGATCAGTTCCAGCGCCGCCTCCGCACCCAGCGACGGATCGGCGCGAAACAGCCGCCCGTCAATATGCACATCCACGGCCCCATGGGCCGGACTCATCGGGTCGGGCACTTCCGGCATGGTGCCGGCGATGCGCTCCGCCTCGAACCCGATCAACCGCAGCAGGCCGAACAGCGCCTCCGATGACGGCCAGCATCCACCCGATGTGCCATGGCGCAGGAAGCCTTCGAAGAAATCATTGGGGTCCTGGACTGGGAAGGCGCCCGTGCGTTCCTGCGCGATATGGATGCGCTTCTGGACATTGTCATAGCCGACACGGCGCGCCCATTCCTTCATGACCCGGTCCAGCGTTTCACGTGTCGGTTCCGGCCGGCCGCTGAAGCCGAACCGTTCCAGCACCCGTTCGAACACGCCTTCGCGCAGGTCGGTATGGTCGGTCGGGCCGTCGTAATTCACGGGGATCGATCCCGGGCGATAAGGGTTGGGCGACATCGTCTCTGCCATCATGTCCATCCTGTCGGGGGGGCGGGCCGCGCCAAAGGGGGAACGGCGACCAGGGCACTGTACGGGGCGGACAGGGGTGCGCTCTAACGCGTTCCGGCAGCACCGGACGGGATCAGGCAGCCATCTGTCCTCAAGCCAGAGACAGCCCCTTCAAGCCCGCCCTGCCCGGTGGCAAGTCAGGACATCCCCATCAGCCGGAGTGTCCGACCCATGCCACGCGTCACCTTCATCAACAGCGACGGGCAGATCCGAACCCTGGATGCTGGCGAGGGCGAAACCCTGATGGAGGCGGCGCGCGGGGCGGGGATTGAGGAAATCCTGGCCGAATGCGGCGGGGCCTGCGCCTGCGCCACCTGCCATGTCCATGTCGATCCGGCCTGGATGGGCGCGTTGACGCCAGCGGCGGGCGGCGAGGTGGAATTGCTGGATTATGTCACCGAACCCGGCCCCACGGCCCGCCTGTCCTGCCAGATCACGCTGACGGCGGCGCTGGATGGGCTGCTGGTCCGTCTGCCGCGTTCACAGCAATAGGCGGGCGGCCGCGAACAGCAGGTCCTCCCGCCAGGGTGCGGCGATCAGTTGCATCCCGGTGGGCAGCCCCCCCACTGTATCCACCGGCACCGTCAGTACCGGCAATCCGGCGAAGGAAATGGGCTGCGTGAACAAGCCCAACGCCGCCCGCATCGGCAGCACCGTATCGCCCAGCCGCATTTCCTGCTGATCGATGGGCGGTGCCAGACAGGGCACGGCGGGCGCCAGGATGATGTCGATATCGGCAAAGATGGAGGTCAGGCGGCGGGCATAGTGCCGACGCAGCCGCTGTGCCCGGTCCACCCATTCATAGGGAACGGCGAGTCCCGCCGCCAGCCGGGCGCGGCAGGCCGGGTCCATGCTGGCATAATCGTCGGTCAGTTCGGCGCGGTTGACGCACGCCCCCTGCGCCGCCGTCAGGACATAGGCGCCCGCCCGCGCCTCCGCCGCCAGCGGCAGATCGATCAGGCCCACGGCGTCCAATCGCCGCGCCGTGTCGGTCAGGGCCAGGGTCACCGCCGGCTCCAGGCACTGGTTGAAATAGCCGCCGGCCAGCGCGACGCGCGGCCGCCTTGGCCGGACGGTGGGCAAATCCGGGGCGGCGGCACTGGCCGGATCGGTGGCATCGAACCCGTCCAAAACGGCGAACACCCGCTCCAGCATGTCCAGGTCACGGGCCAGCAGGCCTGTATGGTCCAGATCATGCGATAGCGGCCAGCAGCCGGTACGGCTCAGCCGTCCATAAGTGGGCTTCAGGCCCCAGACACCGCACAGGGCCGCCGGGACCCGGATGGAGCCATTGGTGTCGCTGCCCAGCGCGAACGGCACCACGCCCGCCGCCACCAACGCCGCCGACCCGCCCGACGATCCGCCGCACAGCCGCGACGGGTCGTGCGGGTTCAGCGCGATGCCATAGCAGGCTGTGCTGGTGGCGAAGCCATAGGCCAGCGCGTCCATGTTGCTGGTGCCCAGCAGCACGGCGCCCGCCGCCCGCAGCCGTGCCACCAGGGTGGCATCGCGCACCGCCGCCCGCGTCCGGAATCGGGGTGGAGAGGCCGCGACCGTCGGTTCCCCCTCGATATCGAACAGATCCTTGGCGAAGTATGGCACGCCAGCCAACGGCCCCGTCCCCCCGGCATCCCGGGCGGCGCGGGCCGGCATCAGCCGGCCCACCCAACCCTTGCCTGACAGGATGCTGGCCTTGGCCGTCGACAAGGCGCTGGCCGTGGCCATCATGGCTGAAAGCGCGTGGCGGGCACGGCCTCCTCCGGCAGGCGGGCGGCCATCAGCAGGCGCGCGAACTCACCCAGGACCCGTACCGCGTTTTCGACGGCCGGGTCCTGCAATGCGGCCACGCGCGGCGCGTCCGCGATGGTTCGCACCAGCATGCCACCGCTTGCCAGCTCCAGCTTCATCGCCGTCTCCGCCGTTCAGTTGTTGAACAGATAGTCGAGCGAGATGCGCGTGAACGCCTCGGGATACTCCATCATGGCCCAGTGGCCGCAATGGGGCATGATGTATCCCGCGCTGTTCTCGATCAGCTCCAGCAGGCGATGGGCGCTGGACAGCGGCACGACCGCGTCCTGCTTGCCATGCAGGACAAGGGCCGGATGCTTCAGCCGGGCGATGAACGCGTCGGGCCGGTGCAGCCCGCCCTCCTGCTTGATCCAGCCCATGAACGCCGAGTAGCCGCGCCGCACCTCGGGATCAATGGAAAGCTGGTGGCGGTAATGGATCAGGTCTTCGGGCGGGTTGAAATCGGGATTGGCCAGCGACCCGATGATGCGGCGGATACCGTCCACCGTGAAATCATACTCGGTCAGGGCGCGCAACGGGGCCACGATGCCGGTCTTGATGCCGGCGCTGCCCATCAGGATGACCTTGTTCACCAGATCGGGCACCAGCTGTGCCGCGCCGATTGCCGTCAGCCCGCCCGTGGAATTGCCCACCAGATTGACCGGGCCGCTGCCCAGCGCCTTGATAAAATCGGCCAATTGCCGGTCGCGCGCATCCTGGGAATAGGTGAAATGGACGGGATCGGGCACGTCACTGCGCCCGAACCCGACCAGATCTATGGCGATGGCGCGGCACTGTCTGGCGAACAGCGGCAGACAGGCGCGCCAGTTGCCCCAGCCATCAGCCCCGGCCCCGCCGCCATGGATCAGGATGGTCGGCACGCCTTCGCCCATCTCGACATAATGGGTCAGGATACCGCCGGCATCCAGATAGCGGCTTTGCGGGCGCGCGGCCTCGATGCTGTTGCCGTCGGCGATGGCGACCGTCCGGCCAGGACGCGATGCGGGCGCGATGGTCATGCTGTCTTCCTCGGATGGATTGAAGGGGGGTGCGGGTGGCATTGCCGGACCCGTCGCCGCCACAAGAGCCACTGGCCGGGGACCCGCGCAATCGGCGGATGACGGGCCGGGACGGTTTGGTACCGGATTGCGCTAACCGCTGCCGGGGCGTGTCAAACTGGCGTGATCGCGTAATTCCCTTCCGGCAGCAAACGCGCAATCTTCCAGGGCGACGGAGGACACCGCAGCCCGCAACGACCGCCGCCAGCTCCAGTTCCAGACCATGCCCGCCAACCCGCCACCATCACGAAGCGGGCACGGGGCTTGGTGCGTCCGGCGGACGGGCAATGGCAATCAACACGATAGACCCGAACGGAACCATGAGGATGATCAACAAACCCACGCGAGATTTCGGCCGCCTTGCCTGGCACCGTTCCGGCCCCGCCCTGCTGGCCTCCGCCCTTGCCCTTGCAATGGCGGCTCCGGCGATGGCCCAGGATGGGGGGGATGGTGAGCTGCTGCTAGAGGAGATCGTCGTCACTGCCCGCAAGCGGGTGGAGAAGATGCAAGACACCCCGATCTCGATCGCCGCCTTCAGCGAAGCGGGGATCGAGGCGCGGCAGGTGCAGCAGATTGCCTCCATCGCGCAGTTCACCCCCAACCTGACCTTTGAAACGGCAGCCCCCATTTCCGGCAACAGCGCCGTGGCCGTGATGTTCATCCGCGGCATCGGCCAGGTTGAATCCATCCCGACGGTCGATCTGGGTGTCGGCCTGTATGTCGATGGCGTCTATCTGGCCCGGTCGGTGGGCGGTGTGGTCGATCTGCTGGATGTGGAACGGGTGGAGGTGCTGCGCGGTCCGCAGGGCACCCTGTTCGGCCGCAACACCATCGGCGGCGCTATCAGCATCACCACGGCCAAGCCCGACTATGAAGCCGGCGGCAGCGTCAGCCTGCTCTATGGCACCGACGACCATATTGTGGCCAAGGGCAGCGTCAATGTCCCCCTAGCCAACGACGTGGCGGCCAAGCTGTCGGCGGCGCGGGAGGTGCAGAATGGCTATGTGAAACATGACAGCGGCACCAGCACGGGCGACAAGGACCGGTCTACCGGCCGCCTGGCGCTGCGGGCGCAGCCGTCCGACACCCTGACCATTGATGCCGCCTTCGACGTGACGCGCGAACGGACCAATGGTGCTGCTTATGTCCTGTCCGACGCCAACGCCGCCGGCTTCTATCCGCAGGGGCCGGATGGCGTGCCCACGCCGTTCCCGGCCGACCAGAAGGCGGGCCTGTTCCCCTTCTTCCACAATGTCGTGCTGAATGGTGCCACCTGCGCCGGCGGCGTGCCGCCCGCCACCAACCCGCCGGCCCTGGCGCAATGTTTCGGCCAGCACTGGGTGTCGCCCGGACTGAACCGTGACTATGCGACCCGTAAACCCAATTCCGACCTGGATATCTGGGGCGGCTCGGTCAATGTCAGCTGGGATCTGGACGCCGTTGAACTGCGCTCCATCACCGCCTACCGCGACGTGGAAAGCGCCTACAATATTGACCAGGACCACACACCCGTCGATATCGCCTATGTCGATACGCTCAGCAATCAGTGGCAGTTCAGCGAGGAGCTGCAACTGTTGGGCAAGGCCTTCGATGACCGGCTGAACTACCTGTTCGGCGCCTTCTACTTCAAGGAGAAGGGCACCAGCCTGGAGCATGTCACCTTCCCCGTGGCGGATTTCCAGAGCGGCGGTTCCATCGACAATGACAGCATCGCCTTCTTCGCGCAGAGCACGGCGCAACTGGCCGAAAGGTTGAGCCTGACGGGCGGCATCCGCTTCACCCGCGACGCCAAGCGCTTCCTGCCCAACCAGTATGTGATCAGCACTCAGATCGGCATTCCCGCCGGCACGCCTCTGCTGCCGAATGTGGAGGTGGAGCGGGTGTTCAAGAAATGGACCCCCATGGTCAACCTCGCCTACCGCTGGGACGAGGAATTGATGACCTATGCGACCTATTCGGAAGGTTTCAAATCCGGCGGCTTCACCCAGCGCGTGTTCCCGCCCATCGCTCCGGCACCGGGCCAGGACCCGCGCGAGGTCATCCCCTCCTTCGCGCCGGAAATCGCCAAGGTGAAGGAGGTGGGCTTCAAATCCGATCTGGCCGGCAAGCGCCTGCGGCTGAACGGCGCCCTGTTCCACACCATCTACCGCGATGTGCAGGTGACGGTACAGAACGTCTCGGTGGCTCCCATCATCCTGAACGCCGCCAAGGCCCGTATCGCCGGGGGCGAGCTGGAATTGACAGCGGTGCCCGTGGAGGGGCTGCAGATCGAGGGCTCCATCGGCTACACCGACGCCGACTACAAGGAAACAGCCCCAGGCGCCCAGGTGACGGCGGACAGCAAGCTGATCAAGACCCCGGAATGGAGCCTGACCGGTGCCGTCTCCTACGCCTTCCAGACGGGCACGGACTGGACCGTGACCCCGCGCCTGGACTGGTCCTACCGCTCCGGTGTTCAAAACAACTCCATCAACTCGCCCCAGGCCTATCAGCCCGGCTACCACCTCGTTGATGCCGGCATCGCCGTCGATAACGAGGATGCCGGCTGGACGGTGCTGGCCCGGGTTCGCAACATCGGGGACAAACGCTTCATCTCCGGCGCCTTCAGCGACGATATCAGCCTCGGCCTGACCGAACTGGTTCTCGACCGTGGCCGCGAATGGTCGTTGTCCGTCCGCAAGCGCTTCTGACGCGGAGGAAGCCCATGAAGATCATCAAACTGTTGAGCTTTATCGAAGAAAGCTTCGTTGAGGCCGGCCAGGACGCCGACCGGCTGCTGCGCAAGGTGGTGGTGGCCGGCATCGTGGAAAATCCCTATGCCGGCCGGCCTTTCCAGCAGGACCTGTCCATCCTGATCGAGGGCAGCCACGCTGTCGGCCACGCCATCACGCGGCGCGGCGTTGAACTGATGGGGACGGAGAGGGTGGAAAGCTACGGCAAGGGGGCCATTGTCGGCCTGGCCGGGGAGCAGGAGCATGGCGTCGCCATGCTCACCACCATCTTCGGGGACATCATGCGTGATGCCGTGGGTGGTGGTGCGGCCTGGGTATCGTCTGCCACCAAGATCGGCGGGCCGGGCACCAGCATCGACATCCCCCTGGCCTACAAGGATGCGCTCTATGTCCGCTCCCACTACGACGCGATGAGCGTGACGCTGCATTCCGCCCCCCTGCCCAGCCAGATTGCCGTGATCTGCGGCTTTGCCAATCGCGGCCGGCTGAACCAGCGGGTGGGCGGTGTGAAGAAGGAAGAAGCCAAGGGTCTGGATGGGCTGAGATAGAGCTGTTTCCGGGTAACCGGAAGCAGCTCCGGCGGCGACTGCCGCCGCGCCGCACATGCGGCGTAGCCAAGCCGCCGGATGGCGGCGCCGGCGACTGAGGAACAAGTCTAAAGGAGACCGGGGCATGAAACTCGCCATCGTCAATATCGCCACCATCGTCAGTGGTGATTACCGCGACCCCTTCGTGGCTGGTGACACGATCCTGTGCGAGGACGGGCTGATCCGTTCCGTCAGCACGGCCGATGCCGCCGCCGTGGAAGCGGCGGATATCGTCATCGACGCGCGCGGCGGCACCGTCTGCCCCGGCTTCATTGACAGCCAGGTGCACAACACCTTCGGCGACTATACGCCCCGTCAGAAGACCGTGGGGTTCCTGGAAAGCTATGTCCATGGCGGCACCACCACCAGCATCAGCGCCAGCGAGGTGCATGTGCCGGGCCGTCCCCGCGACCCGGCGGGGGTCAAGGCCCTGGCCCTGGCGGCCCATAAATGCTTCGAGCATTACCGGCCGGGCGGCATGCGCGTGCATGCCGGTTCGGTGATCCTGGAACCGGGGCTGGTAGAGGCCGATTTCAAGGAGCTGCGCCGCGACGGCGTCTGGCTGGCCAAGGCCGGGTTCGGCAATTTCCCCAGCCCCTTCGACTATGCCCCCCTGATCGGCTGGGCGCGGGCGGCGGGGATGATCACCACCGTCCATACAGGCGGGGCCTCCATCCCCGGCTCCTCCCCCATTCGCGCCGCCCACCTCCTGGCCATGCGTCCACACGTCTCCTTCCACGTCAATGGCGGGCCGGTGGCCCTGCCCGATGCGGAATATGAACTGCTGACGCGGGAAAGCGACATCGCCCTGCAGGTCTGCACCGCCGGCAATCTGCGCACCACGATTGTGTGCGCGGAACTGGCGCGGCGGCACGATCAGTTCCACCGCTTCCTCATCGCCACCGACACCCCAACCGGCAGCGGCATCATGCCCCTGGGCATGATCTACACCATGATCAATCTGGCCTCGCTGACCGACATGCCGCCGGAATGGTTCATTGCAGCCTCCACAGGCAATGTCGCGGACATCTATCGCCTGAATTGCGGCCGCCTGCGGCCCGGGCGCGATGCCGATCTGGTGATCATGGATGCCCCCGTCGGCGCCACGACCGATACCGCCCTTGCCGCCATGAAGAATGGTGATCCGCCCGGTATCGGCGCCGTCGTCACCGCTGGCATCCCCCGCTTCGTGGGCCGCAGCCGCAACACCCCGGCGCCGACGCGCATGCCTCTGGTGGCCCGGTGCAGCCTGCCGCTGGACCTGTCGGGCGCCGGCCATTGACGCTCGCCTTGATAGCTTTGTTAGAAAGCCATCTTTAAAAAGGGAGAGATCCGCATGAACCCGCCGGATGACCCGCGTGCCCTGCGTACCCTTTTCGGCCGTTTCGCCAGCGGCGTGGTGGTCGTCACCTGCGGCGGCGGAACGGAGGTCCATGGCATGACGGCGAATTCCTTCGTCTCCGTCTCGCTCTCCCCGCCCCTGCTGCTGATCGGCATCAGGCGGGAAGCGCGGATGCATGAACGGATGCGGGCCGAGCCCCATTTCGGCATTTCGGTGCTGGCGGAGGATCAGGGCGACCTGTCCCGACATTTCGCGGGTCAGCCCGTGCCGGGCCTCACCCCGCGCTTCGTCGAACGGGCCGGCGTGCCCGTCCTGGCCGACAGTCTGGCCTGGATGGCCTGCACGCGCCATGACCAATGGACGACCGACACCCACACCTTGTTCATCGGCCGGCTGCTGGATGGCGGCCATGCCAGGGAAGGCCGCCCGCTGCTGTTCTATGGCGGCGGCTATCATGCCCTGCCCCGGCCTCCCCTCCCGCTTGAAGGATACGAAGCATGAAAGCGATCAAGGATGGCGACCGCCATATCAACAGCCTGCGCGACGGCCGCACGGTCCATCTGGACGGAACGGTGGTGGGCGATGTCACGCAGCATCCGGCCTTCCGCAATGCCGTGCGCTCCGCCGCCGCCCTCTATGACATGCAGGCCCTGCCGGAGAATGTGGAGCGGATGACCTTCACCTCCCCCACTTCCGGCGGGCGGGTGGGGCGGGCCTGGCAGATACCCCGCAACCACCGGGAAATGGTGGAACGGCGGCAGGCGCTGGTGGAATGGGCGCGGATGCATGGCGGCTTCATGGGCCGGTCGCCCGACCATGTCGCGTCGGCCCTGACCGGGCAATATATGGGGCTGGACCGGTTTCGCGCGGCCAACCCCCGTCTGGCCGCCAATTTCGCCGCCTATTACGAACAGGCGCGCGATGCCGACCATTACCTGTCCTACGTCATCATCAACCCGCAACTGGACCGCTCCAAGACGACCGGCGATCAGGCCTTCGACGATGTGATCATGCGGGTGGTGGACGAGGACAGCAGCGGCATCACTGTGCGCGGGGCCAAGATGATGGGAACCGGCACCATCATGTCAAACGAGCTGTTCGTGGCCAATCTGCAGCCCCTGCGCAAGGGGGAGGAAGACTACGCTGTCTCCTTCGCCATCCCCATGGACACGAACGGCCTGAAGATTCTCTCCCGCAAGTCCTATGAGGCGCATGCCGTCAGCGGTTTCGACAATCCGCTGGCCAGCCGTTTCGATGAGAATGATGCACTGATCTGGTTCGAGGATGTGCATGTGCCCTGGGACAGGGTGTTCGTCTACCGCGACACCGACATGGCGCGTGACCAGTTCCATGGCACGCCGGGTCACATCTTCCAGAATTACCAGGCGCAGATCCGCCTGATGGTGAAGCTGAAATTCCTGGTCGGCGTGGCGCGGCGGCTGACCGATACCTTAGGCACCACCTCCCTGCCACCGGTACAGTCGATCCTGGGCAAGCTGGCGTCCGATGCGGCGGCGGTGGAGGCCTTCGTGGCCGGCATAGAGGCGGGGGGCGAAGAGGCAGGCGGGGCCTGGCTGCCCAACCGCCACATGCTCTATGCCGCCCAGGTTTTCACCCAGGAACTCTATCCCCGCTTCATCGACATGATCCGGGAACTGGCGGGCGGATCGCTGATCATGCTGCCCTCCTCGGCGGCCGATTATGGCGACCCGGCCCTGGCCGCCACCATCGACCATATCCAGCAGTCAGTGGCCTGCACCCCGCGCCAGCGGGTGCGGTTTCTTAAACTGGCCTGGGACGCGCTGGGATCGGAATTCGCCAGCCGGCATCTGCAATATGAGATGTTCTATGCCGGCGCGCAGTTCGTGACGCGCGGTCACAGCTTCCGCACCTATGACTGGCAGGGGGCGGGAGCCTTGCTCGATAGCGTCATGGGCACAGGCGATACGGGTGAGGTGCCGGCGAAATGATCGCCGGCACTTGCACAATGAAGGGGCTGTGAACGATATAAGGCGAAAAAGGTGTAACGGCGGATGGATCAACGGACGGTGGAAAATGGTGGCCGGAAGGATGAAGGCCCGATGACTGCGGCAGCCACGGTGACGCGCGGCGAACTGCTGCTGGACGGGCGCGACGACGCGTTCCGGGCCTTCGTACATTCAGCATTGGCCTTCAGCAGCCGGTTGACGGCGGTGCGCGATGGGTTCGGGCGGCTGATCGGGCTGACCGGGCCGCAATACACGATCCTGGTCTCCATCGACCATCTGCAGGAACTGGGCGATGTCAATGTCAAGACTGTGGCCGAGCATCTAAGCCTGTCGGGCACTTTCGTCACGACCGAGGTCAATAAGCTGGTGACCAAGGGTTTGGTGCGCAAGCTGCGCGACACCAATGACAACCGCCGCGTCCTGCTGATGACCACACCGACTGGACGACAGCGGCTGGCGGAGCTGTCACGGGTGCAGCAGCCCGTCAATGACGTCCATTTCGGGTCTCTGACGGCGGCTGATTTCGCGGTCCTGCGCCGCCTGATGCCGATCATGGTGGCCGACACCGAGCGCGCCCTGGACCTGCTTGAACGACTGCAACGGGAGGGGCCACCGGGGGCGTAGCAACTACGCCCCCGGTCCTACAGCAAAGTCGGCAGTTCGATCCCATCCAGGCTGTTCAGCAGCACCGCCCGCTTCACCTTGATCCGCCATCCCTGGGCCGACGGCGTCAGCCAGTAATCCAGAGCGACGACATAATCCACCATCGGCCGCCCGGTGCGGTGCTCAAAGACATGGGCATTGGCCATCACCCGCCGGTCCTCGCCCATGGCCCAGGCCTCCACATTGCTGATCAGGTGCCGCATGCGCCGGTCGGGTTCCTGATTATGGGCGAAGCCGGTGCGCAGACGGGCAATGCGGTCTTCCAGCCGGCGGCGGTCGTCAAAAGCGATATTCACGGTACCGCGCGGGTCCGCCGCATCATCCATCGGCACCCAGTAGATACCGTCATCGGCGACCAGCGACAGCCAGCCGGTGAAATCCCGCCGGTCCAGCAGCCGCGCCTCATGATGGAGGAAAGCGGCGCATTCGGCGGTCAGACCGGCATCCGTGGCCGGCCCCAGCGCCGCCCCTTCCATCCGCCAGCGCAGCAGCGCGGCATAATCGATCCCGTTCTGTTGGCAGGCCACCACGGCTTGATCATTCGACGACAAGCTTCACCTCGTTTTCCATGATGTGGCGATAGGCCATCAGGTAATTGCGCATCGGCCCCTCGTCGGTGGGCCGCACCGGGGTGCCCTGCCCGTCCGCGACGCCCAGATGCAGGCCACGATCCATGAACACCCATTCCGATTCCGGCGCCTGCAACCCTTCCCAGCAGCGCTCGAACGATTCCATGTCGTCCACCTCGCCGAAATTAGGGAAATCCTCGGCGATACGCATGCGCAGCTCGTTCACCTCCGGCTCGGCACCGGCCAGTACCGTGGCGTACCAGGTCAGCTGCGTGCGATCATGGGCCAGTGGCTCCACCACCTGGATCTGGTTGCCGATGATCAGCAGGTTGGGGAAGATGTTCAGGTTGATGCCGGCACCGGGTGCCCCTTCCAGCGCCAGATGTGCGCCGTCCTGCCCAAGCCGCTCCACCAGCGCCCCCGCCAGATGTTCGCCGCCCGGCGTGGGCCGCGCCCGCTCCCACAGCGACGGGCCCATGCCCGGCCGCTGGTGCAGGACCCCGTGACCGAACGGGAAGGTGCGGCAATACATGGGGCTTTCGTCCGGGTTGCGGGCGAAATGTGACCCGCCCTTGCCCGTGCCGTTGCGGATGCGCGTCATCTCGAACAGCGACCGGTGGCCGAAGGCGGGGTGATAGCCGTCGGCGGCATTGTCCCAGGCCAGCTTCCAGTTGCCATGATAGGTGCCGCGATAGGCGCCTGACCGCACGATCAGATCCCGGCCCGGGGCCCGGTCGATGAACCGGTCCAGATACTCCGCCGCGCCGCCCAGATATTCCGTCAGCGACGGCATGTCGGGGTTCAGCGTGCCAAAGATGAAGCCACGATAAATCTCAACGCGCGGGATACGCCGCAGACCCCGACCCCGCTTGTCCGGCGGCGCACCATAGGCGTCGGCGAACGGAGCGGCCAGCAGATCGCCATTATTGCGGTAGGTCCAGCCATGATAGGCGCAGGTAAAGCGGCTGGCAGTCCCGCTGGCCGCCTGACAGACCGTCGCCGCCCGGTGCTCGCAGCGGTTATACAGCGCATGCACGATACCTTGGGCATCGCGGGTGACGATCAGCGGCCGCAACCCCATCCGCACCCGCTTGAAGCTGTTGGGCTCCGGCAGTTCCGAGGCATGGCAGAGATAGGTCCAGGTCCCCCCGAACAGCTTGCGCATCTCATCTTCGAAGAAGGAGGGGTCGGTATAGATGGACCGATGCACCCGATCCGCCTGGATCAACCTGTCCCAATCGCGCTCGCCGCTCATCGCCTGTTCCGCCCTTGGCCTTTGTCACGGGGGATACTGTATCGGCGGGTGGCGGCGGGCCGCTAACAGGTCCGGGAAGGGATGATCGTGATCCGGCAAAATTGCGGTTCCATATCCCGTTCCCACCCTTTGCCGCATCCGCGCCCGATCCTACAAACCTGGGGCGGATCACAAGCAAGGGAGGCAGGAATGGCCGTCACACAGCTGGGATATGTCGGTATCGGCACCACGCAGATGGAGGCCTGGCGCGAAACGGTCACGGGCGTCATCGGGGCGGAAATCCTGGACACGGCTCCGGGTGACGATGCGATGCGCCTGCGCATTGACAGCATGCATCACCGGCTTGCCATCCGCCCCTGCGACCATGACGACGTGCTCTATGCCGGCTGGCAGGTGGAAAGCGCGCGGGAGATGGACCGGTTGGTCGCCGGCCTGGCGGCGGCGGCGGCGGACCCGCAGGAAGGCAGCCCGTCGGACTGCGTCGACCGGCGGGTGGACCGGCTGGTGCGTTTCAAGGACCCGGAAGGCTATGCCAACGAGCTGTATCTGGGGCCGGCGCATGTCACCGACCCGCTGCGCCCCAGCCTGCCTGTTTCCGGCTTCACGGCGGGGGACCTGGGTTTGGGCCATATCGTGCGGCATTGTCGGCGCTATCGGGAGATGGTGGAATTCTATGTCGATATTCTGGGCTTCCGGATATCCGACCGCATCGTCTGGGCCGATATGGACGGCACCTTCCTGCGCTGCAATCCCCGTCATCACAGTCTGGCCCTCCTGAACGAATCTCTGGGCATGGGCAGTGGGGAGACGAACCATGTGATGCTGGAATATGCCAGCCTTGACGATGTCGGCCGCGCCTATGACCGGGTGCTGCGCCACGGTGATCCGGTGATCATGAGTCTGGGCCGGCACAGCAATGACGCCACGACATCCTTCTATTTCGTCTGCCCCTCCGGGATGGGCATCGAGCTGGGTTCGGGCGGTATTCTGGTGGATGACGCGAACTGGCAGGTGAAGACCTACAACACCACCCGCATCTGGGGCCATCTGCTGCCCCACGAACGAAGCTGGGTGGCCGGCGGCTGATCCTTCCCCCTTCAAGGAACCCCAATCCATGGCCTCTCCCACCTATGAAGATCTGGCACGGCGTCTGCGGACGCCTATGGGAGCGGCGCGGTGCCGCCGCTGCGCGACGGACTGGACCCGCTGAACGCCACCGGCGCCTACGCGGTGCAAACCATCAACACCCGGTTCTGGCAGGCGCAGGGGCGGCGCATCGTCGGCCGCAAGGCGGGCCTGACGGCCAGGGCCGTGCAGACACAGCTGGGCGTCGACCAGCCGGATTTCGGTGTGCTGTTCGACGACATGCGTATCCCCGATGGCGGCCGCCTGGACCCCGCCCGCACCTTGCAGCCCAAGGCCGAAGCGGAGGTGGCGCTGGTCCTGAGCAACGGCCTGACCGATCCCGATACGGGGCCGGAACAGGTGGCCGCTGCCGTCGCCTCCGCCCATGCCGCGATCGAGATCGTGGACAGCCGCACGCCGATTGGAAGATCAGCTTCCCCTGACCTGCTCCCTGGAAATGTGTCCGATGTGAAGTAGAGTCCTCCTGACCGAGGAGGGCTATGAGATGAAGAAGAGCCGTTTCAGCGAGGAGCAGATCATCGGGATCCTGCGGGAGCAGGAGGCCGGTCATAAGACGGCGGATATCTGCCGTCGGCACGGGATATCAGAGGCGACATTCTACGCCTGGAAATCGAAATATGGCGGGTTGGAGGTGTCTGAGGCCAAGCGCCTGAAGGGCTTGGAGGATGAGAACAGCCGTCTGAAGAAGCTTCTGGCCGAAGCGATGCTGGACAACGCCATGCTGCGGGAGGTAGCGGGAAAAAAGTGGTGAGGCCCGCCGCACAGCGCCGGACGGTCGCCCATCTGCGGGCGACGTTCGGGGTGAGTGAGCGGCGGGCCTGCTCTGTTCTGAAGGTGCATCGCCGGACGATCCGCTACCGGTCGCGTCGGGGGGATGACGGTGCCTTGCGGCAAAGGCTGCGGGAACTGGCATCGGAGCGGCGGCGGTTTGGCTACCGGCGTCTGGGCTGTCTGCTGGCCCGGGAGGGGATGGCGGTGAACCGTAAGCGTCAGCTTTTCCCCGCGTCTTTTTTGTTTTTGAGGCGTTTGGCGGCGGCGTTTCTGCGGTTTGCGATGCGGCTGAGGGCGTACTGCATCGGGATTTCGTCGATGGTGTTGGGATCATACTCGTCGAGCCATTCGGCGATTTCGGCATGATCGGGATGGTCTGTGTCGGCCAGGATGGCGAGCATGTCGTAGAACCCTGGGATGCCGCCGCAATCCTCTGGCGGCGCATTGCGTTCACCGCCGAGATAGCGGGGATATCCCAGGCCGAGATCGCCTTGACGGATGCGGGTGATGATCAGCCGGTGTTCCCAATTGTCCCCGAAATCATAGAGATAATCGATGCGGGTGCGGCGGGGTTTCAGGATATCGCGCAGGCGGACCTTGGTAGCGTCATAAAGGCGAGCGGTTCCCCAATCCTCGTCGGATGGCAGGCCATAGCGCCGGTCGTCCAGGGTGAATTCCCAGAGATGATAATCGAACCAGCCCATGGCGACCTGGACGATGTCGTGCAACACCTTCAACGTGACGGAGGTGGGCACCTCCAGTTCACGCCAGATCAGGGGATCGCTATCCTTCAACTCGATGCGCAGGGTGGCGATCTCGTGGAAGGATGTGGTACCGGGGGATGGGGCGGCCTGGCTCATGTCGGCGATTGTAGCGCCGGATCCTGCCAGTTCCAGGGGAGAAGTTCGTCCAGGCGGTTGATCGGATGGCCCCTGGCCATGCGGTCGATGGTATCGGCCAGCCAGGCCTCCGGGTTCAGCCCGTTGAGCCGGGCCGTCTCCAGCACGGTGTAAAGGTCGGCCGCCCGCTTGCCGCCGGCCTCGGAGCCCAGGAACAGAAAATTCTTCCGCGTCAGGGCGATGGTGCGCAGGCTGCGTTCGGCCGGATTGTTGTCGATGCCGATCCGGCCATCCCCGGTATAGAGCAGCAATGCCGTCCAGCGACCGAGCGCGTATTGGATGGCCTTGGCCAGGGCGGTCTTTGCCGACAGGCGGCCAGCTTGGTTTTCCAGCCACGCCTTCAGGTCGGCCAGCAGCGGCACGGCCAGGCGTTGGCGGGTATCTCGGCGCTCCTCGGCCTTCTGTCCGGTGATCTCCGCCTCGATGACATAGAGGGCGGCGATCCGCGCCAGCGCCTCGCCCGCGACCGGGGAGCCCGTCGCCTCGAACAATTCATGGAATTTGCGCCGCGCATGGGCCCAGCAGGCCGCATGCCGGATGGCGGGCTCCCCGTCCTGCAACCCGGACACGGGATCGGGCGGCGCGCGGGTCAAGGCAATATAGCCGCTGAACGCATCGGCCTGGATCACCCCCTTGTAATCGGCCAGATGTTCGCGCGGGCGTTCGCCCTTGCGGTCCGGGCTGAACCGGTACCAGGCCGCCGGCGCCCGGTCCCCGCACCAGGGTCGCTCATCCACCAGATAGGTCCAGAGCCGACCCGTCCGGGTACGCCCCTGTCCCGGTGCCAGCATCGCCACCGGCGTGTCGTCGGTATGGATGACCGGGCCACCCCGCACATAGGCCCCGATCCGCTCGGCCAGCGGCGCCACCCACCAGGCCGCGTGCCCAACCCAGTCGGCCAGGGTGGTGCGTTCGATCTCAATGCCCTCACGGGCCAGCATCGCCGATTGCCGATAAAGCGGCAGACCATCCAGATATTTGGCCACCACCACCTGGGCGATCAGCCCCGGACCCGGCCGCCCGCGCGTGATCGGCAGATCGGGCGACGGGGCCTGCACAATGGTGGAACAGGTCCGGCAGGACAGTTTCGGCCGCACATGCCGGATCACCTTCAGGCGGGCCGGGACCTTCTCCAGAATTTCGGTCACATCCTCGCCCAGGGGCGAGAAATGCCGCCCGCCGCAACCAGGACAGACATCGCCCGGTGCATGCACCACATCCTCACGCGGCAGATGCGGCGGCAAGGGCTGGCGCACCGGCTGTATCCGGGGCCGTTCCGGGCGGGGCTTGTCTGACCCGCTCTGTACCGGGGCCGCGGCCTCGCCTTCCTCCAGATCCTCCAGCAGCAGTTCCAGCTGCGTGATCCGACCGTCCAGCTTCTCCGACGAGGCGCCAAACCGCTGGCGCCGCAACGCGGCCAGTTCCAGCCGATACCGCTCGATCAGCAGCTTCGCACCCGTCAATTCCGCCCGCGCGGAGGCCAGTTCCGCCTCCCGCTCCGCCAATGCCGCCCGCAGCCGGGCAATCTCCTGGGCGCTGTCCTGTATCATCCGGGCAGTATACCAAAGCGCCGTTTGCCAGGCATTCCGCAGGGCCCCATCCGCCCTGAGTCAGATCGCCACGGTCCTCAGCACGCCGCCTCGGGCGACCAGCTGCGCAACGGGTTCCGCCAGTCGATCCCCTCCAGCAGCATCGATAACTGGGCCGGGGACAGCGATACCGTCCCGTCAACCGCCCGCGGCCAGACAAACCGGCCCTTCTCCAGCCGCTTGGCAAACAGACACAAACCCTGGCCATCCCACCAGAGAAGCTTCACCCGGTCGCCACTGCGCCCCCGGAACGCGTAGAGCGCACCGCCATGCGGATCCAGTCGCAGCATCGTCTGAACCTGCGCCGCCAAGCCATCCATCCCCTTGCACATGTCCGTCACACCGCACGCCAGATAGACCCGGACCGGGCCGGATGGCCCGATCATCGCTCCAGCACCGTCAGCACCCCACCCAGCAGCGACAGATCGACAGCACCGCGCAGCCGCACCACCACACCCGATGGCAGCACAAGCTCAATCATGCCATCGCCCCCGCTATCCGCTGTCGGCACAGCAGAGGACGGACAGGGTGGTGCCACGGGCGGCACCGATGCTGGCTGCGGCAAGGCAAGGGCATCCCGCTCGACAACCACCGGCGCGAACCCCGTCAACTCACCGCGGCGCAACTGGCCCCGCCACGTGTAGAATTGCCCGCTGCCAACGCCATGCCGCCGGCATACAGCCGACACCAGGGCCCCCGGCGCCATCGCTTCCGCCAGAATGCCCAGCTTCTCCTCAACGCTCCATCTGCGGATTCCGACGCAAGTCGGGCCAGCATTCCGACACGAAAGCGGCCATGATTCCGATTTGAAGCCGGTCCACCGTTCCGATTTGAAGTCGGGCCATTTTCCGACGTGAATTCGATCAGTTTGCTGGGTTGAGATTGCCCTTGTGTCAGCACCCCTGGCGCATCCTTGCCCTTTTGGATTGGAGGGTTTGGATGCCGGCGAAGAGGCTGACGATGCGGAAGATAAGAGAGCTGCTGCGGCTGAAGTCTGCCGGCGGCATGAGTGACCGGGCCTTGGCTCAGCGGATTGGCGTCGCGCGCAGCACGATGACGGACTATCTGGAGCGGTTGTCGGCGGCGGGACTGAGCTGGCCGTTGCCCGACGACGTTACCGACGCCGTCCTGGAGCAGCTTCTGTTCGTGCGGGCAGGTTTCAAGCCTGGCGCGCGGCGGCGCGTTGAGCCGGACTGGGCGCATCTGGCGGGGAGATGCGGCGGCCCGGCGTGACGCTGCTGATCCTGTGGGAGGAATACCGTGCGGCCGAGCCCTCCGGGTACGGCTATAGCCGGTTCTGCGAGCTTTACCGGGAATTCGAGCGCCGGCTGGCGCCGACGATGCGCCAGCATCATGTGGCCGGCGACAAGCTGTTCGTGGATTTCTCGGGTAAGCGGGTGCCGATCGCCGATCCTGTGACGGGCGAGGTCAAGGACGCGGAACTGTTCGTGGCGGTGCTGGGCGCCTCGAACTTCACCTATGCGGAGGCCTGCTGGACCCAGGCTTTGCCGGACTGGATCGGAGCGCATGTCCGGCTGTTGTCGTTCCTGGGCGGGGTACCTCGGCTGTTGGTCCCTGACAATCTGAAGTCCGGCGTCCACAAGGCGTCCTTCTATGATCCGGAGATCAACCGCACCTACGGTCGTCTGGCGGCGCATTACGGGTTCAGCGTGCTGCCGGCCCGGCCGTCGCGCCCGAAGGACAAGGCGAAGGTGGAGGCCGGGGTGCGGTTCGCCCAGACCTATATTCTGGGCCGGCTGCGCCACCGGACATTCTTCTCGCTGGCCGAGGCCAATGCCGCGATCGGCGAGATGCTGGATCGGATGAACGGCCATGTCATGCGCCGGATCGGTGTCAGCCGCCGGCACCTGTTCGAAACGGTGGAGCGGCCGGCGCTGACGCCCCTGCCGACCGAACCCTATGAATATGCCGAATGGAAGCTGGCCCGGGTCGGGGTCGATTACCATGTCGACATCGAGCATTTCTATTACTCGGTCCCCCATGTGCTGATCCGCCAGCAGGTGGATGTGCGGCTGACGGCGCGGACGGTGGAGATATTCCACGGCGGCCGGCGGGTTGCCGCCCATGCCCGCCGTTATGGCGGCCCCCGGCATGGGACCGATCCCGACCATATGCCGGCCCATCATCGCCATTATGCCGACTGGTCGGCCGAGCGGTTCCTGACCGAGGCCGGCCGGATCGGGCCGAACACGGCCGTGCTGTTCACCGCCATCCTGGCGCAACGGCGCCATCCCGAACAGGCCTTCCGCAATTGCCTGGGTATCCTGCGGCTTTATCGCGGGGCCGGAAGCGTGCGGGCCGAGGCGGTCTCCGCCAGGGCGCTGGAGATCGGCGCCCTGGCCTACCGGAGCATCGCCTCCATCCTCGACAACAATCTCGACCGTCCAGCGGCCAAGCCGGCTGACGACACAATGCCGCTGCTGCACAGCAATCTGCGCGGCCCCGGCTATTACCACTGAGGAGATTCCTGATGCTGTCCCATCCCACCATCGACCTGCTGCATGAGCTGGGCTTGCCCGGCATGGCGAAAGGGTTCAAGGCCCTGTCGGCCAATCCCGAGGCGGCCACCCTCGGCCATGCCGAATGGCTCGGCCTGCTGCTCGACCAGGAGATCACCGCCCGCAACCAGAAACGGTTCGAGGCAAGGGCCAGGCGGGCCAAGCTCCGTCATGATGCCTGCGTCGAAGATGTCGATTACCGTGCCGCCCGCGGCCTGGACCGCAGCCTGTTCCTGCATCTGGCAACCAGCAACTGGATCCGCGACCACCAGAACCTGATCATCACCGGGCCCGCCGGGGTCGGCAAGAGCTGGCTGGCCTGCGCCTTGGGCCGTACGCGTCCGGTGTGAGCCGCCTTGTGTTTGGTGGTCGGTAGCTGGGAGTCTTTGCGTAAGCGCGATAGCGCGGAC